>JAAVVV010000001.1:397500-1069831 GCA_023910605.1 Bosea sp. (in: a-proteobacteria)
GCCATCCGAAGACGGCTTTCATGATTAGAAAGACCAGTTTGCATGTCGAATATAACCCCTCTCACCCGAACAACCATTTGCATGGCTTTCCGAAGCAGCGGCCCTGGGGGACCGTCTTGCGGCTACATTCTCTCTTCACGATGACAAACAGCTCAACGATGACCGCACACCTCGCTGGAGGCTGCAATGCATCGAAACTTGCGACTTTATTTCCGGAATGTGACTGGTGGAGCCTATCGGGATCGAACCGATGACCTCATGCTTGCAAAGCACGCGCTCTCCCAGCTGAGCTAAGGCCCCCAACAGGTCAACACGCGAACTTTGGTGGGCCTGGGAGGACTTGAACCTCCGACCTCACGCTTATCAAGCGCGCGCTCTAACCAACTGAGCTACAAGCCCGAGATCACGCCGTCATGCGGCAGGCCTGGGCTTACGCCCGGCGCCATGATGACGACCCGGAAAGAAAGAGAAACGAAGACGGCGACATTCCGCAATTCGAAGCCGAAGCTTCTTTGTTCTGAAGAGTTCCGATAGAGCCGAAACCCTGAGGGAACTACCTTAGAAAGGAGGTGATCCAGCCGCAGGTTCCCCTACGGCTACCTTGTTACGACTTCACCCCAGTCGCTGAGCCTACCGTGGTCAGCTGCCTCCTTGCGGTTGGCGCACTGCCTTCGGGTAAACCCAACTCCCATGGTGTGACGGGCGGTGTGTACAAGGCCCGGGAACGTATTCACCGTGGCATGCTGATCCACGATTACTAGCGATTCCACCTTCATGCACTCGAGTTGCAGAGTGCAATCTGAACTGAGATGGCTTTTGGAGATTAGCTCGGGGTCGCCCCTTCGCTGCCCATTGTCACCACCATTGTAGCACGTGTGTAGCCCAGCCTGTAAGGGCCATGAGGACTTGACGTCATCCCCACCTTCCTCCGGCTTATCACCGGCAGTCCCTCTAGAGTTCCCAACTGAATGATGGCAACTAGAGGCGAGGGTTGCGCTCGTTGCGGGACTTAACCCAACATCTCACGACACGAGCTGACGACAGCCATGCAGCACCTGTGTTCACGCCAGCCGAACTGAAGGAAGTCATCTCTGACGACCAAACGTGACATGTCAAAAGCTGGTAAGGTTCTGCGCGTTGCTTCGAATTAAACCACATGCTCCACCGCTTGTGCGGGCCCCCGTCAATTCCTTTGAGTTTTAATCTTGCGACCGTACTCCCCAGGCGGAATGCTTAAAGCGTTAGCTGCGCCACTGAGCAGCAAGCTGCCCAACGGCTGGCATTCATCGTTTACGGCGTGGACTACCAGGGTATCTAATCCTGTTTGATCCCCACGCTTTCGCGCCTCAGCGTCAGAAATGGACCAGTAAGTCGCCTTCGCCACTGGTGTTCCACCGAATATCTACGAATTTCACCTCTACACTCGGTATTCCACTTACCTCTTCCATTCTCAAGACGATCAGTATCGAAGGCAATTCCAGGGTTGAGCCCTGGGCTTTCACCTCCGACTTAATCATCCGCCTACGCGCCCTTTACGCCCAGTGATTCCGAGCAACGCTAGCCCCCTTCGTATTACCGCGGCTGCTGGCACGAAGTTAGCCGGGGCTTATTCTTCCGGTACAGTCATTATCTTCCCGGATAAAAGAGCTTTACAACCCTAAGGCCTTCATCACTCACGCGGCATGGCTGGATCAGGCTTTCGCCCATTGTCCAATATTCCCCACTGCTGCCTCCCGTAGGAGTTTGGGCCGTGTCTCAGTCCCAATGTGGCTGATCATCCTCTCAGACCAGCTACTGATCGTCGCCTTGGTGAGCCATTACCTCACCAACTAGCTAATCAGACGCGGGCCAATCCTTCGGCGATAAATCTTTCCCCCTGGGGGCGTATCCGGTATTAGCTCAAGTTTCCCTGAGTTATTCCGAACCGAAGGGCATGTTCCCACGTGTTCCTCACCCGTCTGCCACTGACATCCGAAGATGCCCGTTCGACTTGCATGTGTTAAGCCTGCCGCCAGCGTTCGCTCTGAGCCAGGATCAAACTCTCAAGTTGGAGAGATTTGATGTGGCTGGTCACTGCGTATTGACGGAGTTCACACTTGATTGCTTTCGCAACCAAATAGTGAGCTCGAAAAACGCAAGACCGCCATGTCTCATCTAACGACCGGCCCGAAGGCCAGTCCGCAAGAACATCGCCGTCCACGTTTCTCTTTCTGTCTGCACTTGTCAAAGAGCGGCGCTTCAGGGACAACTTTTGCCTGAGGCCCGAAAGTGATTCGGAGCCTTGGGCAACCGTTTCTCAAGAGAAGCGCGGTCGCGGCGTCGCCGTGTGGCGTTGCCGTCGGTGTGGAGCGGATATAGTCGGCGCCGGGTCCGGGTGTCAACACCGATCTGGAACTTTTTTCGATTTTCTGGATTTTTGTTTGTCTCTCCGTCATCGGCCTGTCGCCAAATCCTGCGTGCGGCCCTGATTTGGCCGGAATTCGCATTTTCAAGCCCCATACGCTGGCTGATTGATTATGTCCGCGCATGCAGGCATGGTCTGCGCCTCGCAGCGTTGGCCGCCGCGCTCGTCTCCCGCGCCTGCGCGTCGGAGCCCGGAACGCCGGTCTGTGTGTCGCGCCACGCCAGGGCATGGAGTTTTCGGCCTCGCATGAACAGCCACACCGCCTTCCCGGTCCACGCAGCTCTGACCCAGACAGCTCTGCCCAAGGCAGGCCTGGCGTTAGTGGGCGCGTCGGGCGGCGGCTTGGACGCCGCTGGCGGGGTCGCCCCCCGGCGCCCGGCCCCGGCAGGGCAGGGCAGTCATCCCTATATGGGCGACGAACCCGCGATCAGCCTGGGGGCCGAGGCTCATCCTTCCACGGAGCGGCATGGTTTCTCCTATCGCTGGCTGGTGGCGAGCCTGCTGGTCGGTCTGTGCGGGTCGGCGCTGCTCGGCGGAGCGGTGTACATAGCCGTGCAGGGCGACACGATCTTCGCCGAGGCCCCGGAGCCCGTGCCAAGCGCGGCCGGCACGATCCCCGCCGGCCTTCCCTCGGCGCGCAAGGGCGACAAGCTTGTGCATCAGGCTGCCCTGCCGACCGCCCGCCAGGTGATCCGCGCGCCCTTCTCCCAGCGCGTTGGCGACCGCGAGGTCATCAAGAACCGCCCCTTCGTGCGCCTGTCCGCCGGCCTGTCCCTCACGGCCGGGACCTTGTCGGCCGGCATCCCTGCCTTCAACCCGCTGCGCCTGTTCTCGGAAGGCGGGCCGGGAACCGAGCGCATCGCCGACCAGCCGGCTGATGTGCCCGATGCGGATGTCGCGCTGGTCAAGCGCGATCTCGGCGCGATTCCCTTCAACGCGGCGGGCCCGGGCCTCTCCGATGCCGAGGTGATCGCGCAGCTGGATGAGGAGCGCGCCAACCTCGCCGCGGCCGGTCGTCGTGCGGTTCTGCCCATTCCGCCGCAGCTCATGCTCAGCCGCACGCTGCGCACCCCGGGCGAGGCGCTCGGCCCTCTGGCCTATGCGCCCGCCACCGACACGAGCTTTTCGAACATCGATGTGCGCGTCGTGCCCGAGAACCTGACCGAGCTCGCCAAGCAGCGGCCCGAGGCGACGCGCGAGGCCCCGGTCGAGGAGCGCCTTGTTCTGATACGGCGCGGCGAGACCTTCGACGCCGCCATGCGCAGCGCCGGCGCCACTGCGGAACAGGCGCGCACCATGGTTACGGCGCTGGGCGGCCGCGTCCGCGTCGCGGCCCTGCCCGAGGGCCAGGTGCTGCAGCTCACCACGCTCGCGCCCGCCCGCCCCGGCGAGCCGCGCCAGATCGTCAGGGTTGCGCTGGTCAGCGAGGGCCGCATCGATTCGATGGTGGCGCAGAACGATGCCGGCGCCTTCGTGCCCGTGGCGCTGGCGCGCGAGGAGGAAGAGCCGCGCGCCCGGCGCACGGTGCGCGGCCGCGCCGCTGCGAGCGATGATGACGCCGAGGACGAAGGCACGGGCGCACGGCTCTATGACAGCCTCTACGAAACGGCGCTGCGCTACGAGATGCCTCGCCCGCTCATCGACGAGATGGTGCGCATCTTCGCCCATGACATGGACTTCCAGCGGCGGGTCAGCGGCGGCGACAGCCTCGAGGTGATCTTCACCGATGAGGATGATGGCGAGGGCAGCCGCACAGAGCTCCTGTTCGCCAGCCTGTCGGTCGGCGGCGACACGCGCCGCGTCTATCGCTTCCACGCGCCCGACGACGGCATCATCGACTTCTTCGACGAAGAGGGCCGCTCGCTCAAGAAGTTCCTGCTGCGCAAGCCCGTTGCGGGCGATGTCGAGATGCGTTCGGGTTTCGGAATGCGCTCGCACCCGATCCTGCGCTATTCGAAGATGCACACGGGCGTGGACTGGGCCAATGGCCGGGTCGGCACACCGATCATCTCGGCAGGACACGGAACGGTCATCAAGGCCGGCTGGGACACCGGTTATGGCCGGCGTGTCGAGATCCAGCATGCCAATGGCTACGTTACAACCTACTCGCACATGGCGAGCTTCGCCCGCGGCATCGAGGAGGGCGCGCGCGTCCGTCAGGGCCAGGTCATCGGCACCATCGGCAACACCGGGCTGTCGACCGGCCCGCATCTGCATTACGAGGTCATCGTCAACGGCAGCTTCGTCAACCCGATGAAGATCCGTCTGCCCCGCGGGCGCGAACTCGAGGGCCGCATCCTTGCGGAGTTCGAGCGCCAGCGCCAGGCGATCGACGAGTTGATCGAGCGCGGCGGCGGTGCCCGCATCGTTGCATCCGCGCGTCAGAACTGAAGCGCGAGGCGGCTCGCGCCATGTCCATCACGTCATGACTTCTCTGCTGCTCATCGTGCTGCCAGTCTTCGTGCTGATCGCGATCGGCTATGTCACGCGCCGCTACGCCATCGTCTCGGACCGCACCGGCGATGGCCTCACCGATTTCGTCTTCACCCTCGCCGTCCCCTGCCTGCTCTTCCGCACGCTGGCCACGGCCGAGGTTCCGGCAGTGCAGCCCTGGGGCTACTGGATCTCCTATTTCGTCGGCGTGCTCGTGTGCTGGACCATAGCCATGCTGGTCGCGACACGGTTCTTCGGCCGCTCCGGCCCCGCCGCCGTGGCCTGCGGCTTTTCAGCAGCGCAATCCAACACCGTGCTGGTCGGCATTCCCATCATCCTCAAGGCCTTCGGCGATGCCGGCGCCGTGCCTCTGGCCCTGCTGCTGGCGGTGCATCTGCCTGTGACCATGACGGCGGCGACGCTGCTGGCGGAAGGCCGCAATGCCTCCTTGCGGCAGATCGGCCTCAAGCTCGCTACCCACCCCATCATCATCGGCATCGTGCTCGGCTCAGCCGTCCGGCCTTTCGTCGGGCTCACGCCCCAGCCGTTGTGGACCGTGGTCGACATGCTGGCGGGGGCTGCCGTGCCCTGCGCGCTGATCTGCCTCGGCATCGCGTTGTATCGCTACGGGCTCGAGAGCGGGCTGAAGCTGCCGCTCATCCTGAGCGCGCTGAAGCTGGGCCTGCATCCGCTCATCGTCTTCGTGCTGGCGACGCAGGTTTTCAGCATGCCTCCCGCCTGGGCTGGCGTCGCGGTGATGTTCGCGGCCTGCCCCTGCGGCATCAACGCCTATCTGTTCGCCGAACGCTACAAGGACGGCATGGCGGAAGCCTCGACCGCAATCGCTCTCTCGACGCTGCTCTCGGTCGTGACCATGATCGCCTGGCTCGCCATCCTGGGCGTCAGTCCCTGAGCCGACAGCCCCGGCAGCTCAACTGCCGAACCCGAGCCGGCGGCGCACATCGCCCGCGCTGATGCCCTCCGCCCGCAACATCGCCAGCGATGGGGAGCTTCGGCTCTTGGACAGTTTCTGGCCTTCTGCGTCGCGCAGCAGCGGATGAAACTGGTAGCGCGGCGTGGGAAGGCTCAGCAAGGCCTGCAGCAGCACATGGATATCCGTCTGCGCCTCCAGATCCTGACCGCGCACCACATGCGTCACGCCCTGGTCGGCATCATCCATCACAACGGCCAGATGATAGCTCGTGGGCGTCTCCTTGCGCGCCAGCACGACATCGCCCCAGCGCGCAGGGTTGACCTGGACCCAGGTTTCCGCGCCCTTGGGGCCGAAATGCCAGAAGCCGAGATCGCGCGGCGCGGCGGCGATGGCCTTGGGCATGTCGAGGCGCTGGGCGCGCGGCGCCGGCAGGCCCGAAGCCGTGGCCTGTCCCCGGCAGGCGCCGGCATAGACCAGCGCGCCATCAGGATCGCGGAGCGGAGGCGTGCCCTGTCGCCGCGCAAGCGCCTCGGCATCGACCCTGATCCGGCTGCGCGAGCAGTCGCAGGCATAGATCAGGCCCTCCCCCCGCAGCCGCGCCAGCGCGTCCGCATAGGCCGGCATCCGGGCCGACTGACGCCTCACCTCCGGCTCGAAGGCGATGCCCAGCCACCTCAGATCGTGCATGACCGCTTCCGCCAGCGCTGGCGTGCAGCGCACGGGGTCGATATCCTCCAGCCGCAGCAAAAGCCGCCCTCCCAGCCGTCTCGCCTCCGCTTCGTTCTGGAGCGCGGACAGGGCATGACCAAGGTGGAGCGCGCCATTGGGGCTGGGCGCGAAGCGCAGAACGGGTGGCGTCATGGACAAAGCTGTGGTTGGGGTTTGGCCGCCTGTAAAGCCCCGGGGTCACCGATGCGAGCCGATCCTGTCCGGATCATCATGAATGAAGCCGACATTGGCGAGGGACTTGCCGCCCTCGCCCGGCTCGACCCGGCCCTTGGCCCGATCATCGCCGCCGCGGGGCCCGTGCCGCTGCGGCGCGCTGCCGGCGGCTGGGCCGGGCTTGCGCAGGTCATCATCGGCCAGCAGGTCTCGGTCGCCTCGGCCCAGGCCATCTGGCGGCGGGTGACAGAGCGCTTCCCCGAGCTTGACGCGCAGGCGGTCTGCTCGGCCAGCGAGGTCGAGATGCGCGCCTGCGGGCTCTCCGGTCCCAAGATCAGGGCCCTGCGCGCCGCCGCTCTGGCGGCGCTGGCAGGCCGGCTCGACCTCGAGGCCGCGATCGGCGCGCCCGATCAGGACGTCCGCGCCATGCTTACGGCGGTGAGCGGCATCGGCCCCTGGACGGCTGACATCTACCTCATCATCCATCTCGGCCGCCCTGATGTGTTCGCGCCCGGCGATCTGGCCTTGCAGGAGGCCGCGCGAATCGGACTTGCACTGCCGGCGCGGCCCGATGCCCGGGCCATAGCCGCGCTTGCGGAGCGCTGGTCGCCCTGGCGCGCGGTGGCCGCACGCCTGCTCTGGGCCTACTACGCGCGGCTCAGGCAGCGCGAGGGCGTCGCACGTTGATGCGCAGACAGGCGCGCGGTGGTCAGTAGGTCCTCGCGCCGCCTGAGGCAGCGCCCCCCGCCCTGGCGACGGCAAGCTCGGCCTTGACGATGGTCTTGAGCATCACCTGATCGGTCGCGATCGAGCTCATGTGGAAGCCGCGCGCGATCATTTCCGCAGCCCTGGCGCCCGTCATGGCAAAGCAGCTTGCAATCTTGCCATGGGCCCGGGCCCGGGCCGCGACATGGGTGAGCGCGGCGTCCACCTCCGGATGGAACTGGTCCACCGTCTCACCGCGCGTCAGCGCGATCGAGAGATCGGACGGTCCGACGAACACGCCATCGATGCCCGGCACGGCGAGGATGTCGTCGAGGATGCCGAGCGCCTCGCGCGTCTCGATCATCGCGATGGTGAGCGTGATGTCGTTCGCCGCCTTGAGGTAGGCCACGCCATCGAGCCCCGTCAGGCCCGTCGCCCGGTAGGGTCCCCAGCTGCGCTCGCCGAGGGGCGGATACTTGGTGTAGGCCGCCAGCTTGCGGGCGTCCTCGATGGTGTTGATCATCGGGGCGACGATGCCGACCGCGCCGGCATCCAGCATGCGCGATGCGGCCGGGAAATCCCCCACAGGCGGGCGCACGAACACGGCCTTTCCGGCCACGGCGGCTGCCCCGATGGCCAGGATCGCCGACTGCGTCGTGTGCAGCCCGTGCTGCATGTCGATGATCGCCGTGTCGAAGCCGTCGCGCATCATGCTTTCCGTCACCAGCGGCTCGGCGAGCCCGATGAAGGCCGCGAAAGCCGGTGTGCCGCCACGCAGCGAGGCGGCGAAGCTGGTAAAGACGTTGGACATGGCGGTTTCCCCAAAAGCGGTGCTTGTCGCGCCATCAAAGCAGCCGCGCGCGCAAAAGGAAACGCCCGGCCAGGGGCCGGGCGTCATGCAGCTTTGGCAGGGCGCGGCGAAAGGGGCCAGCGCGTTGCGCGCTCGCTCAGCCCCTGGCGCGAATCGATTCGATCGCCTGCGCCATCATCTCGTCCATGGTGCGGCGGATCTGATGGTCGCTCTGCTCGACGCCGCCGGCGGCGAGGTCGGCCTTGACCTTGCGCATCACGTCGTCATCGCCTGCTTCCTCGAAGTCGGCGGCCACCACGCTTCGTGCATAGGCCTCGGCCTCGGCATCGGTCTTGCCGAGCTTTTCTGCGACCCACAGGCCGAGCATCTTGTTGCGCCGGGCCGTTGCCTTGAACAGGAGTTCCTCGTCATGGGCGAACTTCTTCTCAAATGCGTCCTTGCGGTCATCCATGCCGGCCATGGCAAAACTCCTCGGGGGTCAAATCGCGTGCGGAGACAAGCGCTCCGGACATCTTCGGCGATATAATGGCAGGCCGGCCATTTCGCCAGCGGCCATTCGGCCCGGACGTGGCGTGCGCCGCGAAAACTTGCGCTTGGGCGGCGAAACCGCCATATGGCGCTCTGGACAACTCTCACGCATGACAGGCAGACCCCCAAACCAAAGGTCGCGCCTTCCATGGATTTCCTCAAACTGCGGATGTTTCCTATGACCCGTCGCCGTCGCATCTACGAGGGCAAGGCCAAGGTCCTTTATGAAGGTCCGGAGCCCGGCACGCTGATCCAGCACTTCAAGGACGACGCCACCGCCTTCAATGCCCAGAAGCACGAGGTCATCGACGGCAAGGGCGTGCTCAACAACCGCATCAGCGAGTTTCTGTTTCAGAACCTCAATGACATGGGCGTTCCGACCCATTTCATCCGCCGGCTCAACATGCGCGAGCAGCTGATCCGCGAGGTCGAGATCATCCCGCTTGAGGTTGTGGTGCGCAACATCGCCGCCGGCTCGCTCGCCAAGAAGCTCGGCATCGAGGAAGGCACGCAGCTGCCCCGCTCGATCATCGAATTCTACTACAAGAATGACGCGCTCGGCGATCCGATGGTCTCCGAAGAGCACATCACCGCCTTCGGCTGGGCGACCCCGCAGGAGATCGACGACATCATGGCGCTGGCAATCCGCGTCAATGATTTCCTCTCGGGCCTGTTCCTGGGCGCCGGCATCCGTCTCGTCGACTTCAAGATCGAGTGCGGCCGCCTCTGGGAGGGCGAATTGATGCGCATTGTCATCGCCGACGAGATCAGCCCCGATTCATGCCGCCTTTGGGACATCAAGACCAAGGACAAGATGGACAAGGACCGCTTCCGGAAGGATCTGGGCGGTTTGATCGAGGCCTACACGGAAGTTGCGCGCCGGCTCGGAATCATCGTCGAGGGCGAGCGCCCGGTCAGCAACGGCCCGCGTCTGGTGCAGTGAGCCCCCGGCCCCTGGCGGTGGCGCCATGGCCTGCCCGATGCGCCTGACGCAGGGGGCCGCGACGCGCCATGGGCTGCCGCAGAGCCGCCGATTTATCGCGCTCGTCGCCCTTGGCGCGCTTGCGCTGACGATGACGGGCTGCCAGTTCCCGCCGCGCAACCACTACAGCGCCGGCACGCTTCCCTTCCCCGCTGCGGAGGGCTGGGCGCAGCTGCCCACCGCAAGCATGCTCGCGGAAGCCGGCATCGAACCGACGGACACCTTCCTGTGCCGGCCCGAGATGTGCGGCGACCCTGCGCTGGTGACGCGCATCGCGCTTTCGGCGCACGAGGCCGGGTTCGTGGACCAGCTTGCCGCCGACCCCGCCCATCTGCTCTCGCGTGCAAGGCCCAGCCACCCGCCGCTCAGGCCGCAGCGCCGCGCGCTTCAGATCGTTCCCCTAGCCGTGGGCGCCTGGCGCGGCGCATCGGTCGAGATCGGATCGACCGCGCCGGGCGCGCGCGCCGCCCATCTCGTCATACTCGGCCGTCGCCTCGCCATCGGCGCGGAGCTGATGGTCACGGTCGCGCCAAGCGCGGATGCCGCGCGGCGCCTTGCGGGCCAGGCGGTGTGGTGAAGGCGCGGCCATGACGGCGCGCGCGAAAAATCCGCGCCCGGGACGGGTCCGCCCTTGCACCGCGCCGCCCGATGAGGTTTGACGGCGCCAGAGTCTGCGGCCGGTCCTGACCCACGCCGCGCCCCAGGGAGTCCTGCCATGAAAGCGCGCGTCATCGTGACCTTGAAGGCTGCCGCAGAGCCGCCGATTTATCGCGCTCGTCGCCCTTGGCGCGCTTGCGCTGACGATGACGGGCTGCCAGTTCCCGCCGCGCAACCACTACAGCGCCGGCACGCTTCCCTTCTCCGCTGCGGAGGGCTGGGCGCAGCTGCCCACCGCAAGCATGCTCGCGGAAGCCGGCATCGAACCGACGGACACCTTCCTGTGCCGGCCCGAGATGTGCGGCGACCCTGCGCTGGTGACGCGCATCGCGCTTTCGGCGCACGAGGCCGGGTTCGTGGACCAGCTTGCCGCCGACCCCGCCCATCTGCTCTCGCGTGCAAGGCCCAGCCACCCGCCGCTCAGGCCGCAGCGCCGCGCGCTTCAGATCGTTCCCCTAGCCGTGGGCGCCTGGCGCGGCGCATCGGTCGAGATCGGATCGACCGCGCCGGGCGCGCGCGCCGCCCATCTCGTCATACTCGGCCGTCGCCTCGCCATCGGCGCGGAGCTGATGGTCACGGTCGCGCCAAGCGCGGATGCCGCGCGGCGCCTTGCGGGCCAGGCGGTGTGGTGAAGGCGCGGCCATGACGGCGCGCGCGAAAAATCCGCGCCCGGGACGGGTCCGCCCTTGCACCGCGCCGCCCGATGAGGTTTGACGGCGCCAGAGTCTGCGGCCGGTCCTGACCCACGCCGCGCCCCAGGGAGTCCTGCCATGAAAGCGCGCGTCATCGTGACCTTGAAGACCGGGGTGCTCGACCCGCAAGGCAAGGCCATCGAGGGTGCGCTCGGCTCGCTCGGCATCGCCGGGGTCGAATCGGTGCGTCAGGGCAAGGTCTTCGACATCGAGCTGAACGCATCGGGGCGTGAATCAGCCGAGGCGGCGCTGTCGGCCGCCTGTGAGAGGCTCCTCGCCAACACGGTCATCGAGAACTACCGCATCGAAATCCTGGGCTGATCGGAGAACGGCATGCGTGCGGCGGTCATCACCTTTCCGGGCTCCAATCGCGAGGGCGACGTGGCGCGGGCGCTGGCCTCGGCTGGCGCGACCGTCAGCCATGCCTGGCACGCCGACAGCGCCCTGCCCGACGCCACCGATCTCGTCGTGCTGCCGGGCGGCTTTTCCTATGGCGACTATCTCAGGACAGGCGCCATCGCCGCCCGCGCGGCGATCATGGATGCGGTGCGCGCCCATGCCGCCGGCGGCGGCTACGTTCTGGCGATCTGCAACGGCTTCCAGATCGCTTGCGAGTCAGGCCTGCTGCCGGGCGTTCTGGTGCGCAACGCCAACCTCCGTTTCGTGTGCAGGCGCCAGCATCTGCGCGTCGAGCGCGCCGACACCGCCTTCACCCGCGCCTACAGCGCCGGTCAGGCCATCGATGTCTGCATCGCCCATGGCGAAGGCAACTACATCTGCGATGCGGACACGCTGGCGAGGATCGAGGGCGACGGTCTGGTGGCCTTCCGCTATTGCAACGCCGAGGCCGAGGTCACGGCGGCGGCCAACCCAAACGGCTCGCTCAACGGCATCGCCGGCATCTATTCCGACAAGCTCAACGTGCTGGGAATGATGCCCCACCCCGAGAACCTGATCGAGACGCTTGTGGGCGGCACCGATGGCCGCGGCCTGTTCGACAGCCTCATGGGCCGTCGGGCCGCCTGATCACTTCGGCGCCAGCCGGATGGCGCCGTCGAGCCGGATCGTCGCGCCGTTGAGCATGTCGTTCTCGATGATCGAGCGCGCGAGAGCTGCGTATTCAGCCGGCTTGCCCAGCCGCGATGGGTGCGGCACGGATTGCTCGAGCGCCTTGCGGTAATCATCGGCAATGGACGCGAACATGGGCGTCTCGAACAGGCCTGGCAGGATGGTGACGACCCTGATCCCCGAAGAGGCGAGGTCGCGCGCCACCGGCAGCGTCAACGACGCGACGCCCCCCTTGGACGCCGCATAGGCCGCCTGCCCGATCTGGCCGTCCTCGGCCGCCACCGAGGCCGTGTTGATGATGACGCCACGCGAGCCATCCTCGGTGACCGGCGCGAGCGCCGCCATCGAAACCGCGCAGCGCGCGATCATGCGGAAGGTGCCGACGAGGTTGATCGCCACGGTCTTCTCGAAACTGGCCATGTCATGGGCCATGAGTTCGCCCGTGTCGCGCTTGCGCGAGACGACGCGCTTGCCCGGCGCCACGCCCGCGCAATTGACAAGGATGCGCTCGGGTCCATGCGCCGCCCGGGCAGCGAGGAGCGCCGCATCGACCGAAGCGTCGGAGGTCACGTCGCAGGCGCAGAACACGCCGCCGATCTCGGCCGCGATCGCCGCTCCCCGTTCCGCATTGAGGTCGAGCGCCGCGACCTTGACGCCTTGCCCCGCCAGCATCCGGGCGGTCGCCTCGCCCAGCCCCGAGGCCGCGCCAGTCACCACGGCGGCCATGCCTTCGACAAGCTTCATGAAGTCCTCCCATCATGCATTGGCAGCGCTACCACAAAAGCGGGGGCGCGGGAGCTGCGGCCTGCGTGCGCAGATGCTCATCCGGCGCACCGGCTCTTGCGCAGGGTCGGCGGCCGGGCCATCTTTCCATCGTTTCGCGGGGGGGCCGCGTTCGCTACGCCAGATTGGGGGGTCGATTGTCCAGCTCGTTCAACACGCGCTTCAGCCCGCAGGAGATCAAGGCCATGCGCAAGCTCGCCGCCGACGAAGACGGCCTCGGCAGCCGCCTCCTCGACCTCATCCGCCGCGCCGCGCGGTCCGTGCCCTTTGCCGAGGATGCGCTGGCCGCCTGGTATTGCGCGCGCGATCCTGCGACGCCCTCGCGCGTGCGGATGATTCTGATGTCGGCGGTGGCCTATTTCGTCCTGCCGATCGATGCCGTGCCGGACCTGCTGCCCTTCCTCGGCTTCACCGACGATGCGGCCGTGATCGCAGCTGCGCTGGCGGCAGTGGCGACGCATCTGCGGCCCGAGCATCGCGACAAGGCGCGCGAGACCCTCGCCGGTTTGTGAACGACCGGCTCCGGGCAGGTCGGGCCCTACAGGTCCGGGCCTCACAGGTCCGGGCCTCAGGTGGCCTCGACCACCCCTTCGGCTTCAAGCATGCGCCTGAGGCGGGTGAAGGCAAGGCGGATGCGCGATTTCACGGTGCCCAGCGGCAACCCTGTCGTTTCTGCGATCTGGCTGTGGGATAGCCCTTCGAAGAAAGCCAGCTTCACGAGCTCGAGCTGCTCGGGCGGCAGCGTGACCAGGGCCCCGCGCACCACTTCCTCGCGCTGCTGGATGTCGAGCAGCTTGTCGAGATCAGGGCTTGCGGCGGGCTGGAGCATCGGCTCGTCCGGATCGAACTCGCCCCGTTCGCGGCGCGCCAGATCGATGCGCCGGTTGCGCGCGATGCGGTAAAGCCAGGTGGAGAGCGACGACTTGGCGGGGTCGAACAACGACGCCTTGCGCCAGAGCGTCGACATCGCATCCTGCACGATCTCCTCGGCAAGCGCGGAATCGGTCCCCAGGCGCATCAGATACGCGTTGAGGCGCGGCGCGAAATGATCGAACAGCCGCGTGAACGCGGCACGGTCGCGGCGCTCAGCCACGTCCGCAACCCATGCCGCAAACTCTGCCGGGTTCGACACCGTTGATCCCTCGTCGGATCGTGGACCTGAAACGGCCCTTGACGGCGTCCGCTCTCGACATCCCCGATCAGCGCATGCGGCCTACGACCCCCGTGGCCATCATGCACCGATCAACATTGACACGTTTCCCCCGGGAACGGAACCCACATAACCGGTCTCGCAATTTTGCCTGCTTCGTGGCATTGAGAACGCGGCGCTGCGGCCCGCTGCATCGCGCCGCGCTGTCCGGACCTTTTCCCCTCGCCAGACCCGTCCCCTCGACCTGACCTCAAGAAATGCCGACATGACGAAGATCCTCGCCTTTGCGACCATGCTCCTGATCCCGGCCCTGACCATGGCTGCTCCCGCCTCGGCGCAGCAGCGGGCCCAGCAGCCGGCCCGGCCGGCCGCCGCGCCGGCGGGACAGGGGCAGGCCCTCGAGCTCGGCACCTTCGGCGAATGGGCGGCCTATGCCTCGCAGAGCGGCCGCAACAAGGTCTGCTACATCCTGACCAGGCCGAAGGAGCGCCTGCCCCGGACGCTGACCCGCGATCCGGGCTATCTGTTCATCACCAGCCGCCCGGCCGAGCAGGTGCGCAACGAGGTCAGCTTCGTGCTCGGCTTCGCCGCGCGCGAGACGACGCCGGGCGAAGCGACGATCGGCACCGCCAATTTCGCGCTGGCGCCCAAGGGCCGCAACGCCTGGATCGCCAATGCAGCCGAGGAGACCGCCTTCATCGAGGCGGCACGGCGCGGCCAGACGCTCAGCGTCAAGGTCACCTCCGGCCGCGGCAACCTCAGCACCGACCGCTTTTCGCTGGCGGGGCTGACCCAGGCGCTGGAGCGGATGCGCCGCGAGTGCCCGTGATCGGTTCAGCCTGATCCGGAATCTGCCGCCGGCATCGAGCGAAGCTGGAGTCCCCCGGGCTTCCGATTCGGCTTTCCGGGCGCAATATGCTAGGGCCGCGTGCAACACGGCAGATCGCCGGAGCCAAGCGCGGCGCGGCGTCGCAGCATTGGCGCTTTGCAGGCCAGAGCCGTGCAGGAACCCGAAGGCCAGACCCGATGTCCATCGCCACATCTGAGACGACCGAGCTTCAAGGCGGACTGGCCGAAGCCTCGCCTGCGACTGTCCCGTCGCCTGCATCCGAAGCGGCTTCCGCGACCCGCCCGAGCCTGGCGGGCCGCACCCGCGCCGGCATCACGCAGGCGCTGGCGGAGATCGGCGTGCCGCTCAAGGAGCAGCGCATGCGCACCGGGCAGATCTGGAACTGGATCTACCATCACGGCGTGCGGGATTTCTCCGAGATCCGGAATGTCGGCAAGGACCTGAAGTCCGCCCTCGAGGCAAGCTTCACCCTGGCCCGCCCCGAGGTGACCGCAGCGCAGGTCTCGCGCGACGGCACCCGCAAATGGCTGCTGCGCATGCCTTCGACAGGGGCGCGGGATGGCATCAGGGGCGGCGCCGGCGTGGAAATCGAGTGCGTCTACATTCCCGAGAACGACCGCGGGACCCTGTGCGTGTCGAGCCAGGTCGGTTGCACGCTGACCTGCACCTTCTGCCACACGGGCACCCAGCGGCTGGTGCGCAATCTGAGCGCAGGGGAAATCGTCGCGCAGCTGCTGGTGGCGCGCGACCAGATCGGCGATTTTCCCGGCCGGCCCCGGCCCACCGACGGCTTCGTGCCGGATGATGGCGGCCGCTTCATCACCAACATCGTCTTCATGGGGATGGGCGAGCCGCTCTACAATCTCGACGCCGTGTCCGACGCCATCGACACGATCTCCGACGGGGATGGGCTTTCGCTCGGCCGGCGCCGGATCACTGTCTCGACCTCCGGCGTGGCGCCGGAGATCGGCCCGCTTGGAGCGCGCACCAATGCGATGCTGGCGATCTCGCTGCATGCCGTGCGCGATGATCTGCGCAACGAGCTTGTGCCGCTCAATCGCAAATACCCGATCGCGGAGCTGCTCGATGCCTGCCGGGCCTACCCCGGCCTGTCAAACGCGCGGCGCATCACCTTCGAATATGTCATGCTCAAGGGCGTGAATGATTCGGACGCCGAGGCGCGCGAGCTTGTGCGCCTGCTCAAGGGCATCCCGGCCAAGATCAACCTCATCCCGTTCAATCCCTGGCCGGGCACGAGATACGCCTGCTCGGATTGGGACCGCATCGAGCGCTTTTCCGACATCGTGTTCCGTGCGGGCTATGCCTCGCCCGTCCGCACCCCGCGCGGCCGTGACATCCTCGCCGCCTGCGGCCAGCTCAAGAGCGAAACCGAGAAGCTCTCGGCCCGGGCGCGCCTGATGCAGCACGATGATCTGTCCGCCACCCCCCAGGCGGCGCCCGGCGCAGCCGCCTGAGCCCGGCCATGCACGGCGTTGCCCGGATCCTGCTGATCATCCCGCTGGGCCTTCTGATCGCCTTCGGCGCGGGCAGTTTGTTCCTGATGTTGGCCACCGTGGTTTCGGCCCCGCTGGCAGAACTGGTCTTCGGCATGCTCAACGCCTTCGCCGAGGTGGTGTTCGGGCTGGCCATGGAAGGCCAGGACCCGACGGCGCTGGCTGGCTCCGCCAGCCTGCTGCTCTTGAAGCTGGCTGCCGCCACCCTCGTCGCGCCTGTTCTGATCACGGCGCTCGCCAGCGAGATCTTTCGCATCGGAGGCGGCCTCGTGCAGATGAGCCTGTGCGGCTTGCTGGCCGCCGCCCTGCCCGCCGCCGTGATCGGGCTGAACCGCCTTCCCAGCAGCGCCGAAAGCCAGGTGCTGGCGGCTCTGTTCCTGACCGGCGTCGTCACCGGCGCGGTCTACTGGCTGATCGCCGGGCGCGGGGCGCGGGCCCCGATCTCGCGCGAGGTCAGCGCCCCGCCTGCGTCAGCAGGATCTTGACCGCGAACAGGCCGAAGATTCCGCCAAAGACGTAATCGATGGCCCGCAGCGCCTTCGGTCGCGCCGTGAGGTATCCGATCAGGCGTTCTGCCCCGAGAATCATCAGAATCGCGAGCGGGATGGAGATTGCCACGAGGTAGAGGCCCATAAACAGCATCTTGGCCGGCGCGTGCGGATCTCCCGCGCTCACGAACTGCGGCAGGAAGGTCACGTAGAAGAGCACCACCTTCGGGTTGGAGAGGTTGATGCCGATCCCCATCAGGAAGGTGCGCCACACTCCGCGCCGCTGCAGGGCCGGATCGGCCCCGGCCTTGACGCTGAGGGACGAGCCATTGCGGATCGCGTCAAACGCCATCCAGCCCAGATAGATCGCGCCGATCATCTTGAGGATGATGAAGGCCGTCTCGGAAGCATTAAGCAGCGCCGAGAGGCCGAGCGCGGCGAGCGCGGAGTGCAGCACCGAGCCGGCCATGGCCCCCGCCATCGCCGCCATGCCGTGGCTGCGTCCCCCGCTGAGGGTCTTCGACAGGAACAGGCTCATGTCGGGGCCCGGCGTGATGAACAGGACGAGACAGGCCAAGGTGTAGGCGATCAGGATCTGCCCGTCCGGCAGGAAGGTCATGACGCGGTGCGATCCCGCTCAATCGCCGATCGCGACGCCTTCGCGTCGCGAATCAGCGCCGCCCAGATAACCGATGGGCGACACGACGATGGCCTGGATGCCCGACGTCATCTCGATGGGACGCACCTCGTGGCCCTTGGCCTGGAGCGCCGCGGTCCAGCCTTCGGCTTCGGTGCCGCGCTCGATCTCGGTGGGGCCGTTGCGGCTGCCGAAATTGGGAAAGTCCACCGCCTGCTGCGGATCAAGCCGCCAGTCGAGGATGCCGATCAGCGTCTTGGCCACATAGCCGATGATCTGGCTGCCGCCGGGCGAGCCCACCACCGCGTGCAGCCGCCCGAACGCGTCGAAGACCAGCGTGGGGGCCATGGACGAGCGCGGCCGCTTGCCGGGCTCGACGCGATTCGCCACAGGCACGCCGTTAACGCTCGGCACGAAGTTGAAGTCGGTCAGCTCGTTGTTGAGCAGGAAGCCGCCCTTGGTCATGATCCGTGCGCCGAAGCCGTCCTCGATGGTCGTGGTCATCGAGATCGCATCGCCCTGACCGTCGATGATCGAGATATGGCTGGTTCCATATTCGATCTGGTCATCGGCTGGCGCCAGAAGCTGCGCCCTGCGCCGCGGCGGCTCGCCTGCGCGGGCCGTTCCCAGCGAGCGCTCCTCGCTCATCAGGTTCGCCCGGCTGCCAAGATAGGCCGGGTCGATCATGCCGCTTGCAGGCACATCGACGAAGGCGGGGTCGCCCACGAACAGGTTGCGGTCGGCGAAGGCGAGGCGCCCCGCTTCCGCGATCCAGTGGGCGGCCTGCGGGCCGGGGCCCATCCGGGAGAGATCGAATCGCTCGACGATCCCGAGGATCTGCTGCACGGCCAGCGCGCCGGAGCTGGGCGGGCCCATGCCGCAGATCGTGTAGACCCGGTAGCGGCCGCACTGCGCCTCGCGCTCGACCACGCGGTAGCCGGCGAGGTCAGCCAGTGTGATGTCACCGGGATTGGTCGGATGGCCGGTCACGGTCGCCACGATGTCGGCAGCGACCGGCCCCGCATAGAAGGCCGCCGCGCCTTCCGCCGCCACCCGCTTCAGCGTCTCCGCAAAGGCAGGGTTCTTCAGCGTATGGCCGACAGCCCGCGCCGCGCCCGCCTCGTCATAGAAATAGGCGCGCGCGACGGGGTCTGCCTTCAGCGCCGTCTCGCGCGAGAGCAGCCCGTTGAGGCGGGGCGACACGGCGAAGCCGTCCTCGGCCAGCTTCACGGCGGGCGCGATCACCCTGGCCCAGGGCAGCTTGCCCCAGCGCTTGTGCGCATCCTCGAGCAGCTTCAGCGTTCCGGGCACGCCGACCGACCGGCCGCCCACGACCGCGGCCATGAAGCCCAGAGGCTTGCCGTCCGCTCCGATGAATCGCTCTGGCTTGGCGGCGGCGGGGGCTGTCTCGCGGCCGTCGAGCGTCGTCACCTTCCGGGCCGACTGGCTCCAGTGGACCAGGAAAGCGCCGCCGCCGATGCCCGAGCTTTGCGGCTCGACGAGGTTGAGCACGAGCTGCACGGTGATGGCGGCGTCGACAGCGCTGCCGCCATCGCGCAGGATCTGCCGGCCGGCCTCGGCTGCGAGAGGGTTTGCGGCCGCCACCATGTGGCGCTGCGCATAGCCCATGGCCTTCTGCATGCGCCCGGTGGCGCCCTCGGGCGCGAGCGCGGCGGGCGGCGCAGGCGGCGCGCCTTGCGCCAAGACGGGGCCCCTGAACGACGGGTGCGCGCAAAGACTGATCAACGACGCGGCGAACACGGTGGCAAGGCGGATCATGGTGGGCGCTCCAGTAAGGCGACTAGCGGATGACCCCCACTCTGGACTTTCGCCCGATGCGGCGCAACCGGCAAGGCGAAGGCAAGGCAGTTGCGCCTTCCGTCTGCCCCAAGCTGCGGATATTGTGCGCCCTGATCCGTGACTGAAGCCGCCTGCAGGGTCATCTGGGCCCTCCGAAACAAGGAATGTCTCGCATGGCCCCCGACCACTTCGCCTTGCCCGGCACTGGCCGCGGCCGGATCCGCTCCATCGCGCTGGCCTTGATCCTGACCTTCGCAGCCGCTGCGCTCGCGGGCTGCGGCTACAACAACGTGCCGACGCTCGAGGAACGGGCCAGGGGCGCCTTCAGCGAGGTGCAGAACCAGTATCAGCGGCGCGCCGATCTCATCCCCAACCTCGTCGAGACCGTGAAGGGCTTCGCCTAGCAGGAACGCGAGGTGCTGACCCAGGTCGTCGAGGCCCGCGCCAGGGCGACCCAGATGCGGGTCGACGCCTCGACCATCAGCGATCCGGCCCGCTTCAGGGAGTTCCAGGAGGCGCAGGCCGGCCTGTCCGGCGCGCTCGGGCGGCTGCTGGTGGTCGCTGAACGCTATCCTGAGCTCAAGTCGAACCAGAACTTCCTCGCGCTGCAATCACAGCTCGAAGGCACCGAGAACCGCATCACCGTGGCGCGGCGCGACTACATAGAGGCGGTCCGCGCCTACAACACGGAGGTCCGCACCTTTCCGGGGGTGATCTGGGCCCGCCTGTTCTGGGGCGCCAGGCCGATGGAGACCTTCACGGCAACGGCGGGAGCCGAGCGGCCGCCCGCGGTGAAGTTCTGAGCGCCCGCAGGAGGCTTGCGCGATGACACGCCATTGCGTTGCGCGAGCTTGCCGCGGAGCGGGCGCTCTGCTCTGGCCCGCCGCCATCCTGACGCTTTGGCTCGGTCTGATCGTCGGGCTTACCGCACGCGCCGCAGACCCCCCTTTCCCCGCCCTGACCGGCCGAGTCGTCGATGCGGCCAGGCTGCTCGACGCGGCGGCCGTCGCCCGGATCGAAGCGAAGCTCGCCGCCCATGAAGCGGCGAGCAGCGATCAGGTCGTGGTCGCGACCGTGCCCGGCCTTGGCGGGCTCGCCATCGAGGATTACGCCAACCGGCTCCATCGCAGCTGGGGCCTCGGAACCAGGGCCCGGAACAACGGGGCGCTGCTCTTGGTTGCGCCGGCCGAGCGCAGGGTCAGGATCGAGGTGGGATACGGGCTCGAGGGCGCCCTCACCGATGCCCTGTCGAAGACCATCATCACCACGGCGATCGCGCCCCGGTTCCGCAGCGGCGATTTCGCCGGAGGCATCGAGGCCGGCGTCAACGCCATCCTCGACATCCTCAAGGGCGATGCGGAACAATGGCAGCGCAAGCCTGAAATCCGGAGCGACGGCGAAGCCGGGATGGCGGGCCTCGCCATCTTCCTGTTCGTGCTGCTGCTTGCGGTCATCCTCCTGCTGCAGGCGCGAAGCGCGATGCGCAAGGGGCCGGCGCGGGCCCACCGCACGCGCAACGGGCGATGGATCGTGCTGCCGCCCACTGGCGGATCATCAGGCTCCTCAGGTTCAGGTTCCTCAGGTTCAGGCTCATGGGGTTCAGGCTCATCGGGCGGCTGGAGCTCCGGCGGCGGATTTTCTGGCGGCGGATTTTCTGGCGGCGGGGGCTCGTCCGGCGGCGGCGGCGCCTCGGGCGACTGGTGAGGCGGATGCGCAAGAGGAGAGTGCGATGATCGGGCTTGGAAGCGGACTGCCGGGCGATGACAGGGAGAGGGTCGTTGAGGCCATCAGGCGGGCCGAGACGCGCACCGCCGCAGAGATCGTGGTGGTGGTGGACCGGATCGCGGGCAGCTGGCGCAGCTGGTCCATCGCGGTCGCGCTGCTGCTGGCGCTCTTGCTGCCCTGGCCCCTGATCGAGCTGACGCAGCTGAGCACCCGCACCATCTTCATGGTCCAGGTGGCGCTGGCGCTTGGGCTCATCCTTGCCTTCCAGCCCCAGTCCATGCGCTTGAAGCTGGTGCCGCGCCTCCTGATGCGGCGCAAGGGCCATGAGGCGGCGCTGCGAGAGTTCACGGCCCGCGGCCTGAGCGTGACCGAAGGGCGCACGGGCCTGCTGATCTATGTGGCGCTGGCGGAGCGCTATGCCGAGATCGTCACCGACACCGCCCTGACGGCCCGCATCGACGACAAGGCCTGGCGCGGGCTCATCGAGGCGCTGATCGGGGCGATCAGGCAGGATGATCTGGCAGGCGGCCTCGTGCGCACGGCCGATGGCGCAGCAGACATCCTCGCGCCGCTGTTTCCGCCGCGCTCCGGGGACAGGGACGAGATCCCCAACAAGGTGATCGTGATCTGAGGCCGCCCAGCGCAGCGCCGCGACGGGGCCGCCTCAGAAGCGCGGCGCCTTCGCGGCCCCGAGGATGCGGCCGATCTTGCCATTGTCGCCGTGGACCAGCACGGCGAAGGTGTCGGCGTCGGCCTGCTGGAGCAAGCTGCGCGGCAGATCCAGCACCATAGCCTCGCCGCGCCAGTCGCCCACCCGCATCTTGCCGCGCACGACATTGGCGTAAGCGACCTCCCGCCCGCGATTCTCGCCGCGCGGGATGGACACAGTGCGCGAGCGCGCCACCGGCAGCACCCATATGGAGCCAGCCCGCGCAGTCCCGGAGATCGTCACGCGCATCTGGTCGCCATGTTCGGTGACGGCCACGTCGAGCGGCAGCGGCGTGGCTCGATGGGCAATGAGGATCTGCTCCATGGCATGGCGGTCCGAGCCGACCGTATGCGCCGCGCCGTCGATCACGGCCTGCGGCGTGTAGATCTGCCCGTCGCCGCGCGTCTTGGCGTAAAGCCGTTGCCGTTGCGAAAAGGCCGCATGCGCCAGCGTGTCCTTCCAGCCCAGATAGTCCCAGTAATCGACGGGCAAGGTCAGCACGAGCAGGCTGGGATCGCGTGCCAGCTCCACGAAGAGCGCATCCGCCGCAGGGCAGGACGAACAGCCCTGGCTGGTGAAAAGCTCCAGCACGGCGCGGGGTTTCACGCCAGCAGCTTCCGGTTTGGGCTCCGCCACGGCCGCGCTTTGCGCGAGGGCGGCAACGGTCCACAACAGCCCGATGCCGACGCCCAGAAACCCGCTTGTCATACGCCTTGAAATCATGCCGCACTGAAACCGATTTCGATCCTCGCGGAAAATCACGTTAGCTTGAAAATCGTTTGAATCACGTAGCCATCCGCCGCTTGAGCGCAAGCGCCTGCTTGACCAGGGCGGGGCGCCAGCGCCGGTGCATCCACAGCCACTGGCCCGGATTCTCGCGCACCCAGCCCTCGACGACCCGCGTCATCGCCTGCACCGCGCCTTCGACATCGATCGCGCCTTCAGCGTCACGCGGCAGGTCCAGCGGAGGGGTGAGCTCGAGCCGGAACCTGTGATGGGGCAGGCGGATCACCCTCACGCCATGGACCGGGCAATCGAAATGCCGGGCGAACTTCGCCAGCACCGGATTGGCCAGCACGGGCTGGCCGAAGAACTCCACCACGACGCCCCGCGTGAAGTGCTGGTCGATGAGCATGCCCAAATGTCCGCCGTTCTCCAGCACGCCGTGCATCGAGAAGGCAGCGCCTCGCATCGAGGCGGCCAGCCCGCCCATGGTGCCAGAACGGATCTCGTGGATCACCGCCGCCACGGCCGGATCATTCGGCGGACGGAAAACGGCCGTGGCGTCGAGGCCAAATCGCTCGGCGCAGATCGCCGGCAGTTCCCAGTTCGCCAGATGGGCAGAGAAGATGATGCCGGGCCTGCCATCATCGCGCAGCGCGATGAAATGCTCGATGCCCGAGACCTCGATCCGCCCGCTGGGGTCAGGGTTGGCCTCATCATAGTCGAAGATCGTGGCGAGGTGCGCATATTCCCCCGCCGTGCGGCCAAGGTTGTCCCAGGCCTCGCTCAGGATGGCGGCGCGCTCGGCCTCGCCGCGTTCGGGAAAGGCGGCAGCCAGGTTGGCGCGGGCTATGCGCTGTTGCGGGGTGAGCGGGCCAAGCTTGCGCAGGAGCCAGCCGCCGGTGGCGCTGGCGCGCGAGGCCCCGAGCGAGCGCGACAGCGCGAACACGGCCCGCACGGCCCGGACCATTGCGAACGCGGCCGCCTTCGACATCATCTTGCGCAGTCTGAGCACGATCGCCAGCCTTGATAAGCGTCCCAGCAGCCCGCTGGCCCGCCGCGCTCATGGCGGCCACGTGTGGCAAGGTCAACCCTTTTCCACAAGGAAAGGCGTGTGCAACGGGTCTGCTAGAGCGTGATGATCACCTTGCCAAAGACCTGCCGCCCTTCGAGGCGCGCCAGTCCTTGCTCGAAATCGGCCAGCTCGAACACCGAATCGATCACCGGAGTCAGTCCGCCCGCCATCTTGTCGAGCGAGTCGGCGATATTGCGCATGGCGCAGCCAAACGAGCCGAAGATGCGGTATTGCTGCTGGAAGAGCTGCATCAGATTGATGGTCGCGCTCGCGCCCGAGGTGGCGCCGCAGGTCACCAGCCGTCCCCCGCGCTTGAGGCAGAGCAGCGAGCCGTTCCAGGTGTCGGCCCCGACATGCTCGAACACGACGTCCACGCCCTTGCGCTTCGTCAGCCGTCTGACCTCGCCCTCGAAGCGCTCTGTCTTGTAGTTGATGACGTGGTCGGCGCCGAGCTCCAGCGCCTTCCTGGCCTTCGCATCGTCGCCGACGGTGGTGTAGACGGTGCAGCCGATTGCCTTCGCCATCTTGATCGCGGCGGTGCCGATGCCTGAGCCGGCCGCGTGGACCAGTATGCTCTCGCCCGGCTCGAGCCTGGCATTGTCGAACAGCATGTGCTGCACGGTGCCGAACCCGATCGGCGCGCAGGCCGCGTGTTCGAATGAAACGGGATCAGGCACCGCAACGCAAAGCCGCTCGCTGCGGTTGAGGAGCTCGCGCCCGAATCCGTCGATGTGGAAGCCCATGATTCCCGCGACGTTCTCGCACAGATTGTCCCGGCCCTCCCGGCAGGGCTTGCAGTGGCCGCAGGTGTCGGCGCCATACATGGTCACCTTCTGCCCCAGCCTGAAGCGCGACACGCCCTCGCCCAGCGCCACCACCTCGCCCGACGCCTCGACGCCCGCAGCCTGGGGCATCTTGCGCTTGGCGAAGGCCATGCCGCGGAAACCCCAGACATCGAGGAAGTTGAGGCCCAGGGCGCGGATGCGCACCTGCACCTCGCCCGGGGCGGGGGGCGGCGGCGGAGCGATGTCCTCGAGCCTCAGGTCGCGGTCCCCGTGGAGCATCAATGCGCGCATGGCAGCTTTGTCCCTCTTCCGCGCTCAGCGCTGCAGGCCCATGGACGCCATCAGCCCGCCATCGACGGGAATGGTGGCGCCAGTGATGTAGGCGGCCGACGGGCTCATCAGGAAGGCCGCGAGCGCGCCGATTTCCTCGGGCCGCGCGAAGCGCCCTGCGGGAATCTGCTTCTCCATGCCCGCACGGTAGGCGGCATACTTGCCCATCATGTCGGTGTCGACGAATCCCGGCGCGATGGTGTTGGCGGTGATGCCGCGCTTCGCGGTCTCCAGCGAGAGCGTGCGCATGTAGGCCTCCAGCGCGGCCTTCGAGGCGGCATAGGCGGCATTGCCCTGGTTGGCCCGGGCCGCGGTCACCGAGCCGATCGCGATGACGCGGCCGGAGCGGCGCGCCATCATCGGACGCAGGACGGCGTTGACGACCTGGGTGAACGACCAGAAATTCACCTGCATCGCGGCCTCGGCCTTGTCCTGCGCCAACATCATCGACAGCGTGTCGTAGGACTGGCCGGCATTGTGCACGAGGCCGGACATCTCGCCGAGCGAGTCCGCCCCGGCGCAGAACGCGGCCACGGCCGCCTTGTCGGCGAGATCGAGCGGCACCGCCTCGACCGTGCGCCCCCCCGCAGCGGAAAGCTCGCCCGCCAGCGCCGCAGCCTGCTCGCCCGATGAGCGATAGGTGAAGACCACGTCATGGCCAGCCAGCACCAGCGCGCGCACCACGCCCGCGCCGATGCCCTTGGCTCCGCCTGTCACGAGAACGCGGCTCATGGCTCAGGCCGGCTCGTCGGCGAAGACGAGGCAGGTGTTCTGGCCGCCGAACCCGAACGAGTTCGAGATCACGCGCCTCACCGCCGCATCGCGGGCCGTGTTGGGCACCACGTCGAGCGGAATGTTGGGATCCGGCTCGCGATAGTTGATGGTGGGCGGGATGCGCCCGTTGGCGATCGTCAGCATCGAGAACACAGCCTCCACCGCGCCGGCGGCGGTGAGCGTGTGGCCGACCATCGACTTGTTGGAGGAGATCGGCAGGCTGGCCATGCGCGGGCCGAACACGGCGGCGCAGCTCATCGCTTCCATCTTGTCGTTCTCCGGCGTGGAGGTGCCGTGTGCGTTGACATAGTCGATCTGGTCCGGCTGCAACCCTGCATCCGCCAGCGCGTCCTGCATGGCGATGATCGCGGGCCGGCCATCCGGCGATGAGCGCGTGCGGTGGAACCCGTCGCCCTTCTCGCCGCAGCCGAGCACGAAGCCGAGGATCGTGGCGCCCCGCGCCTTCGCGCTGGCATAATCCTCGAGCACCAGCGCCGCTCCGCCCTCGCCCATCACGAAGCCGTCGCGGTTCTTCGAGAATGGCTTTGAGGCCGCTTCGGGCGGATCATTCTGCGTGGAGAGCGCCGACAGCAGCGAGAAGCGGATCAGCGCCTCGGCATGAACAGAGCCATCCGTGCCGATGCACAGCGCGGCGCTGGTCTCGCCGCGGCGGATCGCCTCCACCCCCATCTGTATCGCGGTCGCGCCCGATGAGCAGGCGGTGGAGAGCGAGATCGGCGAGCCCTTTGTCCCGAACCTGTCGGCCACCTTGTCCGCCACCGATCCGAACAGGAACAGGGCGTGATAATCGGGATGCCGGCCCCGCGCGGCTTCAGCGAGGAGCCCGTCATAGGTCACGGCCTCGCCGCAGGCCGCCGCCAGGATCTGCTTGTGGGGCCATTCAAGCTCGACCGGCGGCACAGCCATGAACAGCGCTCCGGGGAAGTCGCCCGGCTGGCCGAGCCCGGACTGGGCGATCGCCTCTTCAGCCGCCAGCACGGCCAGGCGCTCGGACAGCTCCGGCGCGGCGAAGCTGCCCTCGAACAGGTCATCCACCGTGCCGGCGATCGTGGTGCGCAGCCCCGCCACCGGAAAGCGCGTGATCCTGTGAATGCCCGACTGCCCGGCCGTCAGGCGAGCCCAGTTGTCGGCCTTGCCGCGCCCGAGCGAGGTGACGAGGCCCATGCCTGTCACGGCCACGAGAGGACGCCCATGGGCGTCGTGATAGGGAATCGTCATCGGCTCCTCCCTTCAGGCCGCCACGAGGCGCGCGAGGCCCTCGCCACGGTGATGGCCGACCCCGCTGACCAGCGCGGCCGGGCCATCGCCCGCCGACACCAGCGCGGCCGCCAGGGCGAGCGCGGCAGGAAAGGCGGCTTCAAGCCCGTGTCCGGCCAGATCCGCCACCGCGATGGGCGCGGCGCCAGGCGCGATCTGGGCAAGGGCGATCCGCTCCTCTGCGGTGGGCGCGCAGGCGCCGGAGGCTGCGGAGACCACAAGATCGTTTGGCCCGATGGGGCCCAGATGCGCGGCCTGCGCCAGAAGCGAGGCGGTGACCGCGCCGGGTTCGCGCCTGGCATGGCCGGCGCTGACATGATTCAGGCGCGCATGGACCACAGCGCCCCGTGCCGCGGCGCTGGCGGCGGATTCAAGCACGATAAAGGCGCCCAGGCTTCCCGTCAGAAGTCCGTCACGCTCCGTGCTGCGTCCGAAGGTTGGCGTTGGCTCGCCCTTGAAGGCCATGCCGCCAAGCTCCAGCAGCAGCAGCATGTCGCGCCGCTCGGCGTTGTAGGAGCCGCCGACCAGGATCATGTCGGCCTGGCCGGCCGCAATGCGCGCATGAGCGATGCGGATGGCGTCGACGCCCGCCTGCTCCTCGCCCATGAAGGTTCGCGACGGGCCGGTGACGCCGTGCACGATCGAGATGTTGCCGGCCAGCAGGTTCGACAGCTGGGCCAGGAACAGCGTGGGCCTGAGATCGCCCATCAGCCGCTCATTGAGGAAGACGCCAGGGTCCGCCGCGCTCTTGAGCCCGCTCAGGATCTGCCCGTCCACCGCATGGTCACGCTCGCCGCCGCCTGCGGCCACGATGACCTGAAGCCGGTCCTTGGCAGCGCTGTCATCCTTGACGCCGGCGCTGTCGAGCGCGAGCCCAGCAGCATAGACGCCGATGCGCTGCCAGGGCTCCATCTGGCGCTGGTCGGACTTCTTGGGTATCTGCCGGTCGAGCTCGACCGCGCCAAGCAGGTGAACCGGATAAGGCGCGAAGGCCTCGCGGTCGATCCGGGGCGCAAGCTTGCCGCGCGCCGCATCGCAATGCGCCCCGAGCCCTTCGCCAAGGCTGGAGAGAAGCCCGATCCCCGTGATGACGACATCCTGCTTCATGAAGCGGCAGCCCCGGCCTGCTCGGGCACGAGGCCGATGGCGGCAGTGCGCTGGCGCATGAGCTCGCCCAGCGCGGCCGGGAAGGGCATCAGCCTGAAGCGCAGCTCGGCGTCGCAGACCGGCTTGCCATTCGCCGCGATCCTTGCGCGTGTCGCGGCATAGCCCGAGCCCTCGACCGTGATCTCGGCCTCGATGACCAGGTCAGCATCGGGCTCGACAAAGCTGCGGAAGCGGGCCTTGTCAACGGCCATGAGGAACGGCATCTGGCTCAGCCCGTTGAGGCCCAGCACGAGATAACCCGAGGCCTGGGCCATGGTCTCGGTCAGCAGCACGCCGGGAACCAGCGGATGGCCTGGAAAATGCCCCTCGAACACCGGCGAGGCGGACGGCACCCTGGCCTCGGCCACGATCCGTTTCGCGGCGGCGTCGAACAGCGCCACCTTGTCGATCATCTCGAAATATTCGAGCCGCATGCGTGAAACCAGAAGTCCGTTGAAGGGGCCCGCGCCGGTGCGGACGCCCCGTTTAGCGCAAACCTTGCCCAAGTGGCAAACACCGCTGGCAAACACCGCTGGCAAACACCGGCATGGGGCGGCTCACGCCGCGGCCGCCCGAAGCGTTCGCCCAAGAAAAAGGCCGGGCAAGCCCGGCCGATGCGCAGCGCAGCAGCCAGGGCGGCAGCTGGCCCCAGGCGATCACGCGCTCTTGGCGGCGACGAGCCCGTCGATTCGCGAGCACAGGTTATCGAGCACGAAATACTGCTCGGCCGGCGCCTTGCCCTCGTTCACCTCCTGCGTCCACTGCTCGAGCGGCAGCTTGATGCCGAAGGCCTTGTCCACAGCGAAGGCGATGTCGAGGAAGGCCAGCGAATCGATGCCCAGATCGTCGATCGCATGTGATGACGGCGTGATCTTGTCGCGAGGGATGTCGCAGGTTTCGGAAATGATGCCGGCGACGGTCTCGAAGGTGGAGGACATGGGCGATTCTTTCGTCAATGCGGGTTTCAGCGGTTCAGCCCGGTTCCGTCGTCATGGTCCCGCAGGGCGCGGGATCGGGGCATGCCGGCACAGTCCGGGCTCCCGCCTCCAAACTGGAGGCTTCCCTACACGATGAGGGGGGTCGGCGGCAACCGGCTTCACAGGACAGGCCAGGGGCCTCGCAGCCTGGGGGGCCGGCGGGAACCTCTTGTTCGGCTCTCGTGTTGTGCAGGCGGATCGGACGCCCGGCTCGGACGCGGCGGAGAGGTTACATGGGCATCATCTGGACCGTCATCATCGGCTTCGTGGCGGGCGTCATCGCCAAGCTCATCACCCCTGGCGGCAACGAGCCCTCCGGCTTCATCCTGACCACGGTCCTCGGCGTCATCGGGGCCTTCGTGGCGACCTTCCTTGGCCAGCAGATCGGCTGGTATCGGGCTGGAGAAGGCGCTGGTCTTATCGGCGCCACGGTCGGGGCGATCATCGTGCTCGTGATCTGGAGCGCGTTGTCGCGGCGAAGCGGCCCCACCCGTCTGTGACGGCGTCTTCCATCCCACATCGCCATCTTCCAGGAGTGACTGCCATGGCGTCACGCGGATTCCCCTCCATGACGGTCCTTCTGGGGCTTCTCGCCGTCGCCGGCTACCAGAACCGCGACAGGATCAGCGGGATGCTGCGCGGCAACCAGGGTTCGGCGCAGGGCTCCGGCTCCGGCGAACCCTCTGGCGGCCATGAGCCGGACAGGCCAGGTGCTCAGACAGGCGGGCTTGGCGGGCTGCTGGGCTCGCTCGGCGGCGCCGGGGCAGGCGGCCTTCTCAGTCGCGGCCTTGGCGAGTTGATGGAACGCTTCCAGCAGACCGGCCACCGCGAAACCGCTGATTCCTGGGTCGGCGCCGGTCCCAACCTGCCAATCGACCCCCGGCAGCTCCAGCAGGCCATCGGCGAGGACACGCTGGCGGAACTCTCTGCCCGGACCGGCTTGCCGCGCGAGGAACTGATCGCTCGGCTTTCGCGGGAGCTGGCTGACGCTGTTGACCGCTACACGCCCGAAGGCCGCCTGCCGGACCCGGATGGCGACGGCATTCCCGACCAGCCCGGACCGGGCCGGATGCCGCGCAGGGGCTGAACGGTCCATCCCCTGCAAGCCGTGCAGCAGACGTGAAGAAAGCCGGGCATCGCTGCCCGGCTTTTCTGATGATGGGAGAGGCTCAGGCCGCGAGCTGGCGCAGCACGTAGTGCAGGATGCCGCCATGCTTGACGTAGTCGATCTCGTCGAGGGTATCGATGCGGCAGATCACCGGCACATGGCGCACGGAGCCATCGGCTGCGGTGATGCTGACCTCCATGCGCTGCTTGGGCGTGACCTCGGCCAGGCCGGTGATCGACACCAGCTCGTCGCCCTTGAGGCCCAGCTTCTGCCAGCTCATGCCCTCTTCGGCAAAGACGAAAGGCACGACGCCCATGCCCACGAGGTTCGAGCGGTGGATGCGCTCATAGGACTGCGCGATCACGGCGCGCACGCCGAGCAGCTTGGTGCCCTTGGCCGCCCAGTCGCGCGACGAGCCGTTGCCGTATTCGATGCCGGCGAAGATCACCAGCGGCACGCCCTCCTCCTGGTAGCGCATCGCGGCGTCGTAGATGAACATCTTCTCGCCCGACGGGTAATGGATGGCGTAGCTGCCTTCCTTGGTCGAGCCGTCCGCCTCGCGCACCATGTAGTTGCGGATCCGGATGTTGGCGAAGGTGCCGCGCATCATGATCTCGTGGTTGCCGCGGCGCGTGCCGTACTGGTTGAAGTCCGGCACCGCGACCTGGCGCTCGGTGAGATAGCGCCCTGCCGGCGAATTGACCTTGATCGAGCCGGCCGGCGAGATGTGGTCGGTCGTGATCTTGTCGCCGAGAAGGCCGAGGATGCGCGCGCCGACGAGATCGGTGATCGGCTTGGGCGTCCTGGTCATGCCATCGAAATAGGGCGGGTTCTGCACATAGGTGGAGCTCATGTTCCACTGATAGGTCTTGCCGCCGGCGACCTCGACCTTCTGCCAGTTCACGTCACCCTTGAACACGTCCGCATATTTCGAGCGGAACATGGTCTTGGTCACGTTCTTCTCGATGAAGCTCTGGATCTCCTTGTTGGAGGGCCAGATGTCGCGCAGATAGACGGGCTTGCCGTCCGATCCGGCGCCGAGCGGCTCGGTGGACAGGTCGATCATCGTCGAGCCGGCGATGGCGTAGGCGACGACCAGCGGCGGCGAGGCGAGATAATTGGCCTGCACGTCGGGCGAGACGCGGCCCTCGAAGTTGCGGTTGCCCGAGAGCACCGCGGAGGCGATCACGCCATTGTCGTTGATGGCCTGTGAGATTTCGGCCGGCAGCGGACCGGAATTGCCGATGCAGGTCGTGCAGCCATAGCCGACGAGATAGAAGCCCAGCTTGTCGAGCTCGGCCTGCAGGCCCGAGGCGTTGAGATATTCCGACACCACCTGCGACCCGGGCGCGAGCGAGGGCTTCACCCAGGGCTTGACCTTGAGGCCCTTCTCGTTCGCCTTCTTGGCCAGCAGCCCCGCCGCCATCAGCACCGACGGGTTCGAGGTGTTGGTGCAGGAGGTGATCGCCGCGATGACCACGTCGCCATGGCCGATGTCGAAGTTGCGGCCCTCGACCTTGTAGCGCGAGCCGATGTCGGCGGCCTTCCTGTATTCGCTGTCCATGGCCGCGATGAAGCCGGCCTTGGCGTCGCTGAGCGACACGCGGCCTTCGGGACGCTTGGGGCCTGCGAGAGAGGGCACGACCGTGGACAGGTCCAGCTCGATCGTGTCGGTGAACACTGGATCAGGCGAGGCTTCGGTGCGGAACAGGCCCTGATGGCGGCAATAGGCCTCGACCAGCGCGACGCGATCGGCGCTGCGGCCGGTCATGTCGAGATAGGCGAGCGTTTCGCTGTCCACGGGGAAGAACCCGCAGGTCGCGCCGTATTCGGGGCCCATGTTGGCGATGGTGGCCCGGTCGGCGAGGGTCAGGTTGCCGAGGCCCGGACCATAGAACTCGACGAACTTGCCGACCACGCCCTTCTTGCGCAGCATCTGGGTCACGGTGAGCACGAGGTCGGTGGCGGTGACGCCCTCCATCATGCGGCCCACCAGCTTGAAGCCGATCACTTCGGGCAGCAGCATGGACTGCGGCTGGCCGAGCATGGCCGCCTCCGCCTCGATGCCGCCGACGCCCCAGCCCAGCACGCCAAGCCCGTTGACCATGGTAGTGTGCGAATCGGTGCCGACCAGCGTGTCGGGATAGGCGACCTCGACGCTCTTGCCGTCGATGGTCTCGGTGCCGGTCCACACGGTCTGCGCGAGATACTCCAGGTTGACCTGATGGCAGATGCCGGTGCCGGGCGGCACGACGCGGAAATTGTCGAAGGCGCCCTGGCCCCATTTCAGGAAGTTGTAGCGCTCGCCATTCTGCTCGTACTCGCGCTTGACGTTCTGTTCGAGCGACCGGGGAGTGCCGAAGTAATCGACCACCACCGAGTGGTCGATGACGAGATCGACGGGCACCAGAGGGTTGATCTTCGCAGGGTCGCCGCCGAGCTGCGTCATGCCATCGCGCATGGCCGCGAGGTCGACCACGGCCGGAACGCCCGTGAAGTCCTGCATCAGCACCCGGGCGGGACGAAAGCCGATTTCCTTGTCCACCTTGCCGCGGGCTTCCAGCCAGTCCCGGAAGGCGAGGATGTCGGCCTTGGTGACGGTCCTGCCATCCTCGAAGCGAAGCAGGTTCTCCAGCATCACCTTCATGGAGTAGGGCAGCGCGGAGATGCCTTCCAGCCCGTTCTTCTCGGCTGCGGCGAGCGAATACACGCGATAGGACTTGTCGCCGACCTTGAGTTCGGTGGCGCAGGTGAAGGAGTCGACAGAAGCCATCGGGCAAAATCCTTTTGGGGCAGGCGTTCACAGCAAGGTTCGAACTGACGATCCGGGCGCATGCCGGACCGGTGCTGAAGGCCCCGGCCATCGTGCCTCACGGCGCCGATGATCGGGCATATGAATGCGCGCCGCCCCGGGGGTGCCCAGGCGCCCGCGCCGGATAAAAGCGCGCGGCACAGCCGAGCGCTCCTTAGACGATTTTGAAACGATGCGCTACACAGTCGAAAGACGCAAAGCCGCGCTTGACGCGCAGCGCGCACCGGCTTTCAGATGCTTGCCGCATGATTGACTCCTCCTTCCGCGCCCAGCTCCTCGTCGAGCGACTGAGCTGCCGCCGCAATGAACGCATCCTGTTCTCGGCCCTGTCATTCCCGGTCGCCTCCGGCGAGGCCCTGGCCCTGGTGGGGCCGAACGGGGTCGGCAAGACCTCGCTGCTGCGGATGCTGGCCGGGCTCCTGCGCATCGATGAGGGCGCGGTGTCGCTGAAGCCTGCCGTGCCCGATGCGGAGCTCGCCTCCCGATCCATCTTCATATCGAGCCGCGATCCGCTCAAGGGCTCGCTCACGGTGCGCGAACTGCTGTCCGGGTGGCGGGCCATGGTCTTCGCAGCCTCGCCTCAGGGCGCGGTCGAGGCAGCGCTTGACGCCTTCGATCTCGCCGGGCTCGCCCATGTGCCCTGCGCCTATCTGTCATCCGGCCAGCGGCGCCGCGTCTCGCTGGCGCGGCTGCTGCTCGATGATGCGGGGCGTCGCCCGCTCTGGCTGCTCGATGAGCCGACCAACGCCCTCGACGCCGCCGCACGCCGTCGTCTGGCGGCGGTGGTGGCGCGCCACAGGGCGCAAGGCGGCCTCGTCATCGCCGCCACCCACGATCCGCTCGAATGGCCGGATCTGGCCACGCTGGATCTCGGGCTGCACCGCGCTGGGAGAGCCCAGGCCGGAGCGGCGGGGTGAACGCGTTCCTCGCCCTGATCCGGCGCGATCTCGCGCTGGCGCTGCGCATTGGCGGCGGCGCCTCCTTTGCGCTGGTCTTCTTTCTGATGATCGTGACGCTGACGCCCTTCGCCATCGGCCCCGATCTCAACCTCCTGTCCCGGATAGCGCCCGCCATCCTCTGGCTCGGCGCGGTGCTGGCGACGCTGATAGGGCTCGACCGTCTCTTTCAGGCCGATGCGGAGGATGGCACGCTGGATCTGCTGAAGGCCGGCGCGCTGCCGCTTGAGGGCGTGGTCCTCGCCAAATGCATCGCGCACTGGCTGACCACCGGCCTGCCTCTGGCCCTGGCTGCTCCGTTCTTCGGACTGCTGCTGGCCATGGAACCGGCCGGCATGGCCGCGGCCTCGCTGAGCCTGCTCATCGGCACGCCGGCGCTGACCTTCATCGGAGCGGTGGGCGCGGCGCTGACGGCCGGCATCCGGCGCGGCGGCGTGCTCATCGCCATCATGGCGCTGCCGCTCATGATCCCCACGCTGATCTTCGGCGTGGCGGCCTGCAATGCGGCGGTGGGCGGCACCGTGCCATTCCTCACGCCGCTCGCCATCCTGGCGGCGCTCACGCTCGTCTTCGCCGTCATCGGCATCGTGGGCGCGGCGGCCGGGCTGCGCCAGAGCGATTGAAGGGCACGCACGCCGCCGCTGCTGCTGCTGCTGCAAAAGCGCGCTTGGGAAAACCCCGCGGATTGCGCCCGCGCCCCGCGGCGCGTAAATCACGGGCAGGGACACATCACGACCGGCCATGACGCTCATCAACCAGCTCGCCAATCCGACACGCTTCATGTCGCTCTCCGGCCTGCTGCTGCCCTGGACGCTCGGGCTGGCAGTGCTGCTCTTCATCATCGGCTTCTACGGCGCATTCTTCACCGCACCGCCCGATTACCAGCAGGGCCAGACCATCCGCATCATGTACATCCATGTCCCGTCCGCCTGGCTGGCCATGTTCTTCTACACGTTGATGAGCATCTCCGCGATCGGGGCGCTGGTCTGGCGCCACCCGCTCGCGGAGGTGGCGCAGAAGGCCGCCGCGCCCATCGGCGCCGCCTTTGCGCTGGTCTGCCTGGTGACGGGCGCGCTCTGGGGCCGGCCGATGTGGGGAACCTACTGGGTCTGGGATGCCCGGCTCACCTCGATGCTGGTGCTGCTGCTGATCTATCTGGCGATCATCGCGCTGTGGCGCACCATCGACGAGCCCGGACAGGCGGGTCGGGCCGTCTCGATCCTCACCCTGGTTGGCTTCGTCAACATTCCCATCATCAAATTCTCGGTCGACTGGTGGAACACGCTCCATCAGCCGGCCTCGGTGTTCCGCATGGACGGCCCCACCATCCACCCCTCGATGCTCTGGCCGCTTCTGGTCTGCGCGCTCGCCTTCTCGCTGTTCTCGATCTGGCTGCATCTTCTGGCGATGCGCACCGAAATCATGCGCCGGCGCATCAGGACCCTGACAATTCTGGCCGCTGACCGGGCCGATCGGTCCGCCGCGGCGCTGGGGAGCCCTGCCCAATGAGCGCTCTGGGTCCCCATGCAGCCTTCATCATCTTCTCCTATGTGGCGGCGATCGCCGTCCTGGGCGGGCTGACCGCCTACACATGGGCGGACAACCGCGCCCGCCGGCGCGAGCTGGCCGCCCTCGATCCGGGCGGCGCGGGCAAGGACAGATCATGAGCGACGCGCCCGCCGCGCCCCGGCCCCGCCGGAACTGGCTTTTTCTCGCCCCGCTCGGCTTCTTCGCGTTGCTGGCGCTGCTCTTCCTGTTCCGCCTGTTCGCGGGCGACGCCTCGCGCGTGCCCTCGGCCCTGATCGGCAAGCCCGCGCCGCAGATGGCCCTGCCCTCGCTGGAAGGGCTGCAGCGTGATTTCCGGCCCGTGCCCGGCATCGTTCCGGCCGACCTGCGCGACGGCCGTGTCACCATCCTCAACGTCTTTGCGTCATGGTGCGCCCCATGCCGCCTGGAGCACCCCTTCCTGGTCGAGATGGCGGGCCATGAGGCCGTGCGCGCGGGCAAGGTGCAGGTGCTGGGGCTCAACTACAAGGACGAGCCCGAGAACGCCCGCCGCTTTCTCGGTGCGCTGGGAAACCCCTACAGCGCGGTCGGCACGGATCGCAGCGGCCGCTCCGCCATAGAGTGGGGCGTCTATGGCGTGCCCGAGACCTTCCTCGTCGGCCGTGACGGCACGATCCTGAAGAAGCATATCGGCCAGCTCACCCAGGACAGCGCCAGGGCGCTTCTGGCCGAGGCCGTGGCGGCAAGCAGGCCCTGAACACGCGCCGGGGCAGCCAGGCCGCCCTGCTCACTTACTTCGGCAGACCTTGCGCGGGGGCCTCGCCAGCGGGCGCCTCATCCTTGAACTCGTGCTTCAGGATCAGCGGCGTCTGCGCCAGCGCGAAGGCGAGGGTGATGGGCATGACGCCCCAGACCTTGAACCCGACCCAGAAATCGGTCGAGAAATTGCGCCAAACCACCTCATTGAGGATGGCGAGCACGAAGAAGAACAGGCCCCAGCGGAAGGTGAGCTTGCGCCAGCCTTCCGTGGTCAGGCTCATGACGCTGTCGAGCACGAAGGGCAGCAGGGGCCGCCCCATCGCCAGCCCGCCGAGCAGGATGGCGCCGAACATGGTGTTGACGATTGTCGGCTTGAGCTTGATGAAAAGCTCGTCCTGAAGCGCGAGCGTCAGCCCGCCGAACACCGTCACGACCGCCGCATTGATGATGGCCATGCGCGGCAGATGGCGGAGCAGCAGCCTGGACAGCGTCAGCGAGATCAGCGACGCGGCGATGAAGACGCCTGTCGCAAGAAAGATGCGCTGGCCGGAGGCGACGCCGAACCAGCGTTCGCCATAGGAATTGACGAAGAAGAAGATGGCGAGCGGCCCGAACTCCAGCGCCAGCTTGAGCAGGGGATTGACCGGCTTCGCGGCCGTCTTGATCTGAACAGTGCTCATGTGGCCCTCTCCAGCCCGGCCACGGCGCGGGCGAAATCCGTTGCATCAAAGGGCTCGAGATCGTCGACCCCCTCGCCCACGCCGATGAAATGCACGGGCAGGCCGAACTTCGCCGCGAGCGCCACGAGGATTCCGCCGCGCGCCGTGCCGTCGAGCTTTGTCATGACGAGGCCGGTCACGCCGGCGATGTCACGGAAGGCCTCGACCTGCGCCACCGCGTTCTGGCCCACCGTGGCGTCGAGCACCAGCAGCACCGCATGGGGCGCCTCTGCGTCCACCTTCCGGATCACGCGCACCACCTTGGCGAGTTCGGCCATCAGCTCGGCCTTGTTCTGCAGCCGGCCGGCCGTGTCGATGAGCAGCACGTCGGTGCCCGCCGCCTTCGCCTGCGTCAGCGCATCGAAGGCGAGGCCCGCCGCGTCCGAGCCCTGTTCGCGGGCGATCACGCTCGCTCCGGTGCGCTCGCCCCAGACCTTGAGCTGCTCGATGGCGGCGGCGCGGAAGGTGTCGCCTGCCGCCAGCATCACCGAGCGCCCCTCGGCCTTGAACTTCGAGGCCAGCTTGCCGATGGTGGTGGTCTTGCCCGAGCCGTTGACGCCGACCATCAGCAGGACGAAGGGCTTGCGCGCCTCCGCGATCACCAGAGGCTTCGCCACGGGAGCGAGGATGTCGCCGACCTCGCTCGCCAGGATGGTCCGGACCGCCTCGCCGGAGATGCCTTTCTCGTAGCGCGCCGCGCCCACGGCCTTCGCCACGCGGCTGGCGGTGTCGAGGCCCAGATCGGCCTGGATCAGGATGTCCTCGAGGTCTTCAAGCGTGCCTGCATCCAGCTTGCGCTTGGTGAACAGGTCCGTGATGCCCGTGGTGAGGGCCGACGAGGTGCGCGACAGCCCCCCGCTCAGCCGGCTCCACCAGCTGCGCGGCGCGGGCGGCATCGCCACGGGCGGCGCCGGCTCGGCGAGCGCCAGCGCGGCAGGATCGGTCGAGGGCAGCGGCGCGAGCCCGGTCGGCAGCACGACGGCCTCGGGCTGGTCCACCCTGCCGACGGGGGGCTGGGGCGCCGGTTCCGGCTCAGACGCAGCCTTGCCGCCACGCCCGAACAGGCGCGCCAGCAGGCCCGGCTTCTTGCTGTCGTCGCTCATCGTCGCGGATGATCCTTCGGCCCCGGGCCCCGCCGTGCTTGCGGCCTGCGTCCCGCTTCGTTACCCGGTTCGCCATGACATCGGAAGAGTGGATCGCAGATGGCGCTGCGGCGCGCGCCCCGCAAGCCCGCGCCGACGCCGCGCCGACGCCGGAGGCGATGCTGGCGCGCGTGCTGCACCGCGACGCGCTGATGCTGGTCATCGACAAGCCCGCCGGCATGCCGGTCCATCGCGGGCCGCAGAATGCCCACAGCCGCAACGCGCCGCAGGCCGACAGGCCTCTCGACAGCTATTTCCCGGCGCTGCGCTTCGGGTTGCCACGGCCTCCGGAGCTGGCTCACCGGCTCGACCGCGACACATCGGGCTGCCTCGTGCTGGGCCGCCACCGGCAGGCGCTGGCCCGGCTGGGGGAGCTGTTCAAGGCGGGCAGCATCGCCAAGACCTACTGGGCGGTGGTCGAGGGCGACCCCGCCGATGAGGGCCGCATCGACCTGCCGCTCGCCAGGCTGGACCCCGGGCGCGGCTGGTGGATGAAGGTGGCCGGGGACGGCCTGCCTTCGGCGACGCTCTGGCGGGTGCTTGGCCGCAGCGCCGCCCGCGACCTGGCCTGGCTGTCGCTAGAGCCGCTCACCGGGCGCACCCATCAGCTCCGGGTCCATTGCCAGGCCATGGGCTGGCCCATTCTGGGCGATCCGATCTATGGCGCGGCTCCGCGCTTCGGCGGCCCGGGACTGCATCTGCACGCCCGGTCCATCACCGTGCCCCTTCACCCGAAGAAGCCGCCCGTGCATGTCGAAGCCCCCGCCCCTGAGCGCATGCGCGAGCGGTTGTCGGCCTGCGGCTGGCGCGAGGGCTGAGGCCGGCGCCCGGCCCTCAGGCCGCCATCGCATCCATGGCCCTCGCCATGGCTATGTCGAGCTCCGAAAGCCCGCCTGCATCATGGGTGGACAAGGTCACGTCCACGGTGCGGTGGACATTCGACCATTCCGGATGATGGTCCATCTTCTCGGCCAGCAGCGCGACACGGGTCATCCAGCCGAAGGCCTCGTTGAAATCGCCGAAGGTGAAGCGCCGCGCGATCGCGTCGCGCGCCTCCACCTCTGCCCATCGGGGCAAGGTTGCAAGCGCGGCGGCGCGGGCGGCTGGATCGAGGCGTTCGGCCATGATGGTGTCTCTCAGGGGGTGGCGTTCTGGTCTGGCGGCCGCTTGCGCAAGGGCGGGTGTTGGGGCGGGTTTGTTGTCCTCAGATGGCGCGCAGCGCGCGCGCGTCCAGCGGATACACGGCCTCGACCACATAGGGGCCGCCTCCGGTCGAGGCGCGCGACGAGTAGAGCACGAAGCGCCGGGCGGTGAAGCTGATGGGACGCAGGATGGCCCGGCCCGACAGATAGTCGGCCACGGCGAGGGTGGAGGCGCCCTTGATCCGCCCCAGCGTGACATGGGGCCGAAAGCGCCGCGTCTCGGGCGGCAGGCCGATGCGGCGCATGATGCGCTCATGCTCGGCCTGAAGCTCCATGAGGCCCGGCTCCGCCGCAACATGCGCATGGACCGAATGCGGCTTGTCCCCGCCGAAGCTGCCGAGGCCGTCAAGCGTCACCGTGAAGGGCGCGCGTACCGTCTCGGCGAGGCCCTCGGCCGCCTCCAGCGCGACATGGCGGTCGACATCGCCGAGAAAGCGCAAGGTGATGTGATAATCGGCAGGCTCGAGCCAGCGCGCTCCGGCCAGCCCACCCCGGTGCAAGGAGAGCTGCAGGGCGATGTCGGGCGGGATTTCCAGTCCGGTGAATAGCCTTGGCATGGGCCAAGACTGGCCCAAACCGGGGTCGATGGCGAGATGGCGCGCGGCGCCCGCGCGCCTCTGTTCACAAGGGATTGATCAGGCTGCTCAGGGACAGGGATTGCCGCGGCGCTGGTGGACGGCATCGATGTCAGCCTCCAGCTCAGGCGTCATCTTCACCGCCCGCGAGCCTTCCACGCAGACCTTGAGCTGCTCCATCGAGGTCGCGCCGATGATGTTGGCTGTGGTGAAGGGCCGGCTGGTGACGAAGGCCACCGCCATGGCCGAGGGATCGAGGCCGTGCTTGCGGGCCACGGCCAGATAATCGGCGATGGCGTCCTCCGCGCCCGGGGTCTGGTAGCGCTGGCCCCGGTCGAACAGCGTGGTGCGGGCGCCCGGCGGCCGCGCGCCATTGAGATACTTGCCGGAGAGAAAGCCCTGCGCCAGCGGCGAATAGGCCATCAGCCCCACCTGATCCCGCACGAAGATCTCGGCCATCGCCACGTCATAGGTGCGGTTGAGCAGGTTGTAGGCGTTCTGCACCGTGACCACGCGGGGCAGGCCCTTCGTCTCCGCCGCGAAGAGGAAGCGCATCGTGCCCCAGGCGCTCTCGTTGGAGAGGCCCACATGCCGGATCTTCCCGGCCTTGATGAAGCCCGCCAGCACCTCGAGCTGCTCCTCGATGCTGGTTTCGTCGGCCGCCGGCTTGAACCCGGCCATGCTGAAGCGGATCGGGTTGGAGCCCCAGGACGCAGGCCTCTCCGGCCAGTGGAGCTGGTAAAGATCGATGTAGTCCGTCTGCAGCCGCTTGAGCGACTGGTCGAGCGCATAGGTCATCTGCGCCTTGTCGAGCCGGCCCTCCTGCGGGGGGTCGCGGAACCAGGTCATCTGCGAGCGGCCGATGACCTTGCTCGCGAGGATCACCTTGTCGCGCTTGCCCCGCGACTTGAACCAGCTGCCGATGATGCGCTCGGTCGAGCCTTGCGTCTCGGCCTTGGGCGGGATCGAGTAGAGCTCCGCCGTGTCGAAGAAGCTGATGCCCTGGTCGAGGGCATAATCCATCTGCGCATGGCCTTCGGCCTCGGTGTTCTGCTGCCCCCAGGTCATGGTGCCGAGGCAGATTTCCGACACCTTGAGATCGGTGCGGCCGAGCGGGCGATATTGCATGGGAGGCTCCGGTGCGGCGAAGGCGCGGCTACCCCGGTCGCCTCAGCGTGTCGAGGAAGCCTTCAACGGTGGGAAGGATGCGGTCGACGATCGTTTTCACGCCGTCCGCAGTGGGATGGATGCCATCGTTTAGATTGAGTTCGCGCCGGCCCGCAACCCCATCGAGGAAGAATGGATACAGCATCAGCCCATGCTTGGCGGCCAGTTCGGGAAAGATGGCGTCGAAGCGCTCGCGATAGGCTGGCCCCATATTGGGCGGGGCGAGCATGCCGGTGAGCAGCACGGGGATGTTGCGCGCCTTGAGGCGGGTGATGATGGCGTCCAGCGCCGAGCGTGTCTGCGCCGGGTCGAGCCCGCGCAGCGCGTCATTGGCGCCAAGCTCCAGGATGACCCCGTCGATGCTATCCCCGATGGACCAGTCCAGCCGGTCCAGCCCCGCCTGCGTGGTGTCGCCCGAGACGCCGGCATTCTCGATCACGATCGTGCGACCGCGCGCGGCCAGCGCCCTCTGGAGTTGCGCCGGAAAGGCGGCGGAGGCCGGAAGACCATAGCCAGCGGTGAGGCTGTCGCCGAAGGCGGCGATCCGCATCGGCCTGTTCTGCGCCTGCGCGGCGCCGGCAGGCAGGCAGGCTGCAAGCATTGTGATGATCGCCCCTACCGAAAGCAGGCCCCGGATGCCATCTGGGAACCACTGGCGCGCGTAAGCCAGACGCCTTCTTCGCCACGCCGCCATTGCCGTAACGCCCTGCCTCACGCCTCGCGCTCCTTGGAAAGATGTTGTTCAGCCGATGTCCGCCAGACAGAACGCCCAGATCGAACTCAAGAATGTCGAACTCAGTCTGGGGCGCGAGGTTGCCCGCGTCCACATCCTGAAGGGCATTTCGCTGTCCATCGAGACTGGCGAGGCCGTGGGCCTTGTCGGCCCGTCGGGCTCGGGCAAGTCCAGCCTGCTCATGGTCATGGCCGGCCTCGAGCGGGCCGACAAGGGCTCTGTCGTCATCGAGGGCGCGGACCTCTCGACCCTCGGCGAGGATGAGCTCGCCATTTTCCGCGGCCGGCGCATCGGCATTGTCTTCCAGTCCTTCCATCTCGTGCCGACCATGACGGCGCGCGAGAATGTGGCGCTGCCGCTCGAGCTGGCGGGACGCAAGGACGCCTTCGAGAGGGCGGAGCGCGAGCTCGCCGCCGTCGGCCTTGGCGAGCGCCTGCATCATTATCCCGCGCAGCTTTCGGGCGGCGAGCAGCAGCGCGTGGCCATCGCCCGCGCCATCGCCCCCGACCCGGCCATCCTCGTCGCGGACGAACCCACCGGCAATCTCGACGAGGCGACGGGCGCCTCAATCGTCGACCTGCTCTTTGCGCTCAAGCGCGAGCGCGGCTCGACCCTCGTCCTTGTCACGCATGATGCCTCGCTCGCAGCCAGGTGCGACCGCACTATCCGTCTGCGGTCCGGCCAGATCTCGCATCTGGCCTCCGTCAGCAACGCGATGGCCTGAGCCCATGCACGGACAGATTCCCCCGATCCGCCGGCCTCAGGGCATGATCGCACTGTCGCGCCTCGCCCTGAGCCTCGCCTGGCGCGATCTGCGCGGCGGCCTGCGCGGCTTTGGGGTGTTCATCGCCTGTCTCGCGCTGGGCGTCGCCGCAATCGCTGCCGTAACCTCCGTCGCGCGCGGCGTCGGCGAAGGGCTTGGCCGTGAGGGCAAACGCATTCTCGGGGGTGACGCCGCCTTCGCCCTCGTGCACCGCGAGGCGACCGAAAGCGAGCGCGCCTTCCTCGCCGCGCGTGGCGCTGTCTCGGTGATGGCCACCATGCGCGCGATGGTGAACGCCGGCGACAAGGGCACGGCGCTGGTCGAGATCAAGGCCGTCGACTCAGCCTATCCCACCATCGGCGACATCCGCAGCGAGCCGCAAGCGGCTCTTTCCGCGCTTCTGGCCCCGCGCGACGGGCTGCATGGCGTGCTCGTCGATCCTCTGATTCCCGGCCGGCTCGGCCTCGCCACGGGCGATGTGGTCCGCGTCGGCGAGGCAGAGGTGCGCATCGCCGGCACCATCCTCTCGGAGCCCGACAAGGTGGCGGCGGGGATCGGGCTTGGACCGCGCCTGCTGATGACCGAGGCCGCGTTGCGCCAGACCGGGCTGGTGCAGCCCGGCAGCCTGATCCGCTGGACCTACCGCGTGAACCTGCCGGGCGACGAGGCGGCTTCAGCCGCGCCGCTCGCCGCGCTGGAGGCCGAGGCCAGGCGCGCCCTGCCCGATGCGGGCTGGGAGGTGCGGACGCGCGCCAATGCCGATCCGCGCTTCTCGCGCAACATCGATCGCTTCAGCCAGTTTCTGACGCTTGTGGGGCTGACGGCCCTTCTGGTCGGCGGCGTCGGCGTGGCCAACGCCGTGCGCCGCTTCGTCGACGCCAAGCGGCTGGATTTCGCGACGCTGAAGGCGCTGGGCGCGCCCGGTTCGCAAGTGGTGGCCATCCATCTCGTCGAGGTCATGCTGGTGGCGATCATCGGCGTCAGCATCGGCGTGGCCGTCGGCGCCAGCCTGCCCTTCATCCTGGCAGGGCTGCTCGCTGACGTGCTGCCCTTGCCGCTGGCGCCGACCATCGCCTGGACAGAGCTTGGGGTCGCCGCTCTCTATGGCCTCGTGACTGCCCTTGTCTTCGCGCTGCTGCCGCTCGGCCAGGCGCATGACACCCCCGTCTCGGCGCTCTTCCGCGATGTCGTCGATTCGCAGGACCGTCGCCCGCGCGCGCTCTATCTCGTCGCCTTCGCCGCGGCCCTCGCCGCCATGATCGGCATCACCATCCTTTTCGCCTATGATGCGCGCATCGCGACGATCTACATCGGCGTGATCGCGGCGACTTTCGTGCTGCTGCGCTTGGTCGGCTTCATCATCATGCGCGTCGCGGCCGCCATGCCGCGCGCGGCGGCGCCGTCGCTGCGCATGGCCATCGCCAACATGCACAGGCCCGGCGCGCTCACGCCGGCCCTGGTGCTGTCGCTGGGGCTGGGCGTTGCGCTGCTCTCCGCGCTCGCCTTCATCGACGTCAGTCTCAACCGCGCCCTGACACAGAACCTGCCGGCCCGCGCGCCAAGCTTCTTCTTCCTCGACATTCCGAACACGCGCACGGCCGAGTTCGACGCCTTCATCAGGCGTCAGGCTCCCGGCGCGGAGATCGAGCGGGTGCCGTTGATGCGCGGCCGGCTTGTCGCGCTCAACGATACCCCCGCAGAGCAGGTCAAGGCTGCGGACCGCTTCGGCTGGGTGCTCGAAGGCGACCGCGGCCTGAGCTACGCCGCCACGCTGCCACGCGATTCGCGCCTCGTCACCGGCGAGTGGTGGGCTCCCGACCATTCCGGCGAGCCGCTTGTGTCCTTCGACCATGACCTCGCCACCGGGCTCGGGCTGAGACTGGGAGATCGTGTGACCGTCAATGTGCTCGGCCGCAACATCACCGCGCGGCTGGCCAACACGCGCAAGGTCGAATGGCGCAATCTCGGCATCAACTTCGTCATGCTGTTCTCGCCCAACGCCTTCGCCGGCGCGCCGCACTCGCATCTGGCCACGCTCACCGTCCCCGCTGAGACCAGGCCCCTCTCGGCGCAGGAGGCCGCCACGCAGGATGCAGCCCTGCTGCGCGAGCTTGGCCGCAGCTTCCCCGCCGTCACCGCAGTGCGGGTGAAGGATGCGCTCGAGGCCGCGAATGATCTGGTGGGCAAGCTGACCCTCGCCATCCGCGTCGCGAGCGGCATCGCCGTCGCGGCCTCGCTGCTGGTGCTGGCCGGCGCGCTGGCGGCGGGCCAGCGCGCGCGGCTCTATGACGCAATGATTCTCAAGACGCTGGGCGCGACGCGCAGGCGCATCATGGCGTCCTACGGGCTCGAATATGCGTTGACCGGGGGTGTCGCCGCGCTGTTCGGCCTTGTCGCAGGGGCGGGCGCGGGCTGGGCGGTCACGACACGGGCGATGAACATCGACTTTGTCTTCGCACCCGGAAGCGCCATTATTCTTGCCAGCGTCACGATTTGCATCGCCGTTGGCTTTGGATTGATTGGAACCATGCGAATACTGGCGAAGAAACCGGCGAGTTACTTGCGCTCGCTATAGTTGGCGAGCGCGTCTTTTAACATTTTTGTTCTGTAATTTTGCCGGCGAAGCGCCGGACCGCCAAGGTCGCGGCGACGCAAGTCGCGGCCGGCGGCAAGCGACCACTTGCAAGACTGCCTGGTTATCCCCATACTTTACACCGACGTCGGATGCCGACGCTGCGGGGCTTTGAACAATCCCGCGGAAACTGGCCGTCCTTCAGGGATTTCCAAAGGGAGTTGGAGCTTTCCATGAGCAATTTCGATCCTAACGCTTCCGCCTGGGGCACCACGCGTGTCCAGACGCGGAGCGCCGCCGAGGTCGATCAGGGCCTTCGGTCCTTCATGCTCGGCGTTTACAACCACATGATCACGGGCCTGGGCATCTCGGGCGTTGTCGCGATGGGTGCCAACATGCTCGCCGGCGGCAGCCTGCGCACGCTGACGCCTTTCGGCCAGCTGCTGTATCTGAGCCCGCTCAAGTGGGTGGTGATGCTGGCTCCGCTGGCGTTCATCCTGCTGTTCTCATTCCGCGCCGACAAGATGTCGCCATCGGCCGCCCGCGGCATGTTCTATGCGTTTGCGGCGGTGATGGGCCTGTCGATGTCGTCCATCCTGATGGTCTTCACCGGCGCGTCGATCGTGCAGATGTTCTTCGTGACCGCTGCGGCCTTTGGCGGGCTGAGCCTGTTCGGCTACACCACCAAGAAGTCGCTGTCGGGCATGGGCTCGTTCCTCATCATGGGCCTGATCGGTCTGGTCATCGCCTCGCTGGTGAACCTGTTCCTTCAGTCGAGCGCCATCCAGTTCGCCATTTCGGCGATCGGCGTGCTGGTGTTCGCCGGCCTCACCGCCTGGGACACCCAGCGCCTGAAGGAAATCTACATCCATGGCGAAGGCTCGGCCGACGATCTGGCCCGCCTGTCGATCAACGGGGCGCTGTCGCTGTATCTGAACTTCATCAACATGTTCCAGATGCTGCTGTCGCTGTTCGGCAACCGCGAGTGATCGCATACCCGGCGTGAAGACAACGAACCCCGGCCGTGAGGCCGGGGTTTTTGTTTGCAGCGGTCTGTGGCTGTCTCCCCGGGCGCGTTGCCGTTGACGGCACAGAGGCAATGTCCGAACGCGATGACGGGCGTGTTCCCGGCCTGACACTCCACCCCGGCCCGCGCGCTTGCTCCTTGCCGCCATGACCGTCCTTGTCGACCCACCGCAGATCCTCACGCGCCCCTGCGCAGAGACCGAACTGCCCGCAATCCTGGGCATCTATGCCCGTTTCCGTGTGCAATGATGCGGCCTCATGGGAGTTCGAGCCGCCTGGCCTTGACGAGATGGCCGTCGCCGCCGCGCCATCATCGGGGCCGGCTTTACCCTTCGCCTGAGGCGTGGAACCCCAACGCGGGCGATCAGCGCACCAGCTTCAGCGGCTTGTCGAGCACCTGCAGGACGCGCTCGAGCTCATGCCCGCGCTTCATGGTCAGGCCGCCGGCCGTCGTCACGCTGTACGCGCCCTGCCGGCGGGCCAGCGACGGGTTCTTGACGATCCGGTAAAGCGGCATCTCGGACGAGCGCCGGAAGACGGAAAACACCGCCATGTCCTTCAGGAAATCGATCGCATAGTCGCGCCACTCGCCCTCGGCGACCTTGCGTCCATAGAGATTGAGGATGGCGCGCAGCTCGTGGCGGTCGAAGGAGACCTTTGCCCCTGCGACGGACCCGGCAGCGGCTGACGGCGTAGGGCCGGCTGTCCCGCTCGCGCCGCGCAGGGGAATCACGGCGGCAATCTCCTCCGCATCTGCATCGCTCATGCCGCCGTCTCCGCCTCAGCCGTCTTGTCTGATGATGGTGCCGGCGCGGCGCGCATGCAAGCAGCGCTGGAGATCGCCGCGTCCCGGCTCTTTGCCAGGCTGCCCGATTCGCGACGCCAGGCACCGCTGCCTGGCCGTCCTGCACCTGACCACATGTTTTTGACGCGCCCCATTTTGGCCGGGTTCACGCCCATCCAAAGACATGTTGGGGCGTATGATGATCCACGTCCCTCGACGGCCTGCACCGAATGCGGTCTGGACACGTCAGCCCCCCAGCCCCCCAGGGCGTAAGCGGGTCAGGCACCAACGTCCGGGATCTTGGCCGGCCACTTCGGTGGTCGGCCATTTCTTTTTCAGGCGGCGCTCAGCGCGCCATGGCGTGATAGGCGTTGTTGGGGCGCATGTCGGTGGCGGAGGCGAGGCGGTTCGACATGTTGTAGAAGGCCGCCACGGAGCCGATGTCCCAGATGTCCCGCTCCGAGAAGCCCGCCTTCCGCAGCGCCTCGCGTTCCGCCTCACCGACGCGGTGCGGCGTGACGGTGAGCATGTCCGCGAAGTCCAGCATGGTCTGGTGCCGCGGCGAAAGCGCGGCCGTGCGCCAGTTCATCACCAGGAGTTCGCCCAGCGCCGGATCGCCCGAGAGCTGGCGCACGGCCGCGCCGTGGGCTGCAAGACAGTAGTAGCAGCGATTGGCCGACGAGACCGCCACCGCGATCATCTCACGCTCCAGCTTCGACAGGCCCGAAGGGGCCATCATCAGCTCATTGTAAAAGGCCACGAAGGCTTCGAGCTTGGCATTGTCGAAGGCGTGGGCCTTCAGCACATTGGGCACGAAGCCGATCTTCTCCTCGCACTTGGCAAAATAGGCCTGCATGGCGGGGGACAAGGCGGCCGGCGGCAGGTCGAGCGCCATTGCCGGCCCGTCTATCCCCTGCGGCAGCGGCTTTTCGCCGGATGTCGGCCTTGACGGCCCTGGCTTGCTGTCATCTGTCATGGCTGTTGCCTCCGCTTCACGCTGCCTTGCAACGCCCGGCCCCGTGGGTTGCGAGGCGGCGGGCATCTGCTACCAAAGTTGCACGCTGCGGGCGCTTGTGCCATCGCTCATGCTACGATTCGGCCCAAAGACGCCGTGGGGGAGACGTTGACCATGGCACGCAAGCCGCCGGAAGCCGCCGCAACCGCTCCTGAACTGCCCCCCGACGCACTCACGACCTTCACCAATCTGCTCTTCGCCCATGTCGCTGCGGAAGACATCGCCTCCTATGACATGGCGGACCTGACACGCTTCGCCCGCGGCGCCTATGAACATCTCGCGGTCCCGCGCCTGCCGCGCGCGACCCGGGTGCGCCTACGCGACGACGCCGTGGAGCGGGCGGGCGTCAGGCGCGAGCTGACCATCATCGAGGTGGTGAACGACAACATGCCGTTCCTGCTCGATTCGACCCTGGCGGAGCTGACCGACCAGGGCATCGAGCCCAATCTTGTCGCTCATCCGATCGTCGCCGTCGCCCGCTCGGCCGATGGCGCGCTCGGCCGCATGGCGGGGGACGCCTCGGCGCGGGCGCCCGAGGGCACTTTGCGCGAGAGCCTGATTCATATCCACATCGACTGGCTTCCGGACACCGCGACGCGCGAGCGGTTGTGCGCCGGGCTGGAACGGGTCTATGCCGATGTGCGCGTGGCGGTCGATGACTGGTCGTTGATGCGCATGCGCCTTGGCTCGGCCATGCAGGCCTACCGCAACAACCCTCCGCCCTTGCCCGATGACGAGCTTGCGGAGGCGATGCGCTTTCTCGACTGGATCAGCGCTGACAACTTCACCTTCCTCGGCATGCGCGAATACAGCTTCGCCGAGGCCGACGCCTCACCCGACGAGGTCGGCGGCACGGGCCTCGGCATCCTCCGCGATCCCAAGGTCATGGTGCTGCGCCGGGGCCGGGATCTCGTGTCGACAACGCCGGAGATTCGCGCCTTCCTCAACCGGCCCCAGGCGCTCATCATCACCAAGGCCAATGTGAAGAGCAGGGTGCACCGGCGCGTCCACCTCGATTATGTCGGGGTCAAGCTCTTCACGCCGGATGGCCGCCTCGCCGGCGAGTTGCGCATCGTGGGTCTGCTGACCTCCTCGGCCTATACCGGCACCGCGGCCTCCGTTCCCTACCTCAGGCTCAAGGTCGCCCAGGTGGCCAGGCTCGCCGGCTTCGATCAGGCCAGCTATTCGGGACGTTCCTTGATGAACGTGCTCGATTCCTATCCGCGCGACGAGCTGTTCCAGATCAGCGTGGAGACGCTTCACCGCTTCGCGCTCGAGATCCTGCTGCTCACCGAGCGTCCGCGCATCAGGGCGCTTGCCCGCATCGACGAATTCGACCGCTTCGTCTCCGTGCTCGTCTACATCCCGAAGGATCGCTACGACACCGCCGTGCGCCGCCGGGTCGGGGAATTCCTCGCCCGCGTCTTCGCCGGCCGTGTCTCTGCGGCCTATCCGACCTATCCCGAGGGACCGCTCGCCCGCACCCACTTCATCATCGGCCGCGATGGCGGCGAGACGCCGCGCGTCGACCGCGCCACGCTCGAGACCGGCATCAACGCCATTGTCCGCACCTGGGCCGATGGGCTCAAGGATGCGCTCGCCATGGCCAGGGGCAGCCTCAGGGCGCGCCATTCCGCCGAGCGCTATGCCGATGCCTTCGGCGCGGCCTATCGCGAGGCCTTTTCGGCCGCGCAGGCGATCGAGGACATCGCCATTCTCGACACGCTGTCCGACGACAAGCCGAGGGCTGTCGACTTCTACCGGCGCGAGGGCGATCCGGGCTCGCGCGTGAACCTCAAGGTCTTCACCCGCGCGGCGCCCATGCCGCTCTCGCAGCGCGTGCCGATGCTGGAGAACATGGGCTTCACCGTCGTCAACGAACGCACCTACCGCATCGTGCCGGCAGGCGTCGGCGCCAATGAGCGCATCTGGCTCCATGACATGGCGCTTGAGCGCTCCGCTGGCGGCGACATCGACATCGAGACGGCCGAGCCCGCCATCGAGGCGGCGCTGATGGCCCAGTTCAGGGGCCTCACCGAATCGGACCGCTTCGACGCGCTGGTGCTCGAGGCCGGGTTGGCCTGGCGCGAAGCGTCGCTGATGCGGGCGCTGGCGCGCTACCTGCAGCAGGCCGGCGTGCCATACGGGCAGGATTACCTCGCCAACACGCTGGCGCGGCACAAGCAGATCGCCGCGACGCTGGCGCAGAGCTTCCACAACCGCTTCGACCCACGGATCGGGGCCGCAGCGCGCGAAGCGGCGGCTGGCGAACTCGACGCCCGGCTCGAGGCGCAGCTTGCCTCCGTCACCAGCCTCGATGATGACCGGATCTTGCGCCGCTTCGCCAATCTGATCGCTGCGGCCGTCAGGACCAACTTCTTCCAGATCGGCCCTGATGGCTTCAGCCGCCCCGTCATCGCGTTCAAGTTCGACAGCGGACGGCTCGAGGGCCTGCCCGCGCCGCGCCCGCTTTACGAGATCTTCGTCTATTCGCCCCGCGTCGAGGGCGTTCACCTGCGCTTCGGCAAGGTGGCGCGCGGCGGCCTGCGCTGGTCGGACCGGCCGCAGGATTTCCGCACCGAGGTGCTGGGCCTTGTGAAGGCGCAGCAGGTCAAGAATGCCGTGATCGTGCCGGTCGGCGCCAAGGGCGGCTTCGTGCCCAAGCAGTTGCCGCCCGCCTCCGATCGCGCCGCCTGGTTCGCGGAAGGCACCGAGAGCTACCGCATCTTTGTGCGCACGCTTCTGGAGCTGACCGACAATCTCGATGGCGAGCGCATCGTGCCCCCGGCCAATACCGTCAGGCATGATGGCGACGACCCCTATCTCGTCGTGGCGGCCGACAAGGGCACGGCCACCTTCTCCGACACCGCCAACGCCCTTTCCGCCGAGAAGGGCCACTGGCTGGGCGACGCTTTCGCCTCCGGCGGCAGCCAGGGCTACGACCACAAGAAGATGGGCATCACCGCCCGCGGCGCCTGGGAAGCCGTCAAGCGCCATTTCCGCGAAATGGACCACGACATCCAGACCGCGCCCTTCACCGTGGCGGGCGTCGGCGACATGTCCGGGGACGTGTTCGGCAACGGCATGCTCCTGTCGCCGGTCATCGAGCTGGTCGCCGCCTTTGACCACCGCGACATCTTCCTCGATCCGGCGCCAGACCTGGCCGCCAGCTTCCGGGAGCGCGAACGGCTTTTCGCCCTGCCCCGCTCGAGCTGGCAGGATTATGACAAGAGCCTGATCTCGGACGGAGGCGGCGTCTTCCCTCGCACCGCCAAGTCGATTCCCCTCACGGCGCGGGTGCGCGCGCTGCTTGACCTCGACAAGGCTGAGGCGACCCCGCAGGAGGTGATGCAGGCGATCCTGAAGGCGCGGGTGGACATGCTCTGGTTCGGCGGCATCGGCACCTATGTCCGCGCCTCCACCGAGACCGACGCCGAGGTGGGCGACCGCGCCAATGACGCCATCCGCATCACGGGCCTCGACCTCCGCGCCAAGGTGATTGGCGAAGGCGCGAACCTTGGCGCGACCCAGCGCGGGCGCATCGAGGCGGCCCGCGCTGGGGTCAGGCTCAACACCGACGCCATCGACAACTCGGCCGGCGTCAACACCTCCGACGTCGAGGTCAACATCAAGATCGCGCTCACGGCCCCCGAGCGCGATGGCCGCCTGGCTGAGGCCGCCCGCAACGCGCTGCTCGCCGACATGACCGGCGAGGTCGCCGCGCTCGTGCTGCGCAACAACTACCTTCAGTCGCTCGCCGTTTCGCTGGCTGAGCGACGGGGCGCAGCCGAACTGTCCCTGGCCCGCACCCAGATGCGCCGGCTCGAGCGTGAGGGCCGCCTCGACCGGGCTGTCGAGCATCTGCCGAGCGATGCCGTGCTGGCTGCGCGGGACACGCGCGGCGAGGGCATGACCCGCCCCGAGCTTGCCGTGCTGCTCGCCTACGCCAAGCTCACCCTGTATGACGACCTTCTGGCGAGCTCGCTGCCGGAAGAGCCCTATCTGGCGGCAGAACTCACCCGCTATTTCCCGACTGCGCTGCGCGAGCGCTTCCCCGACGCGCTGCAGAACCATCGACTGCGCCGCGAGATCATCTCAACCCAGCTTGCCAATGCGGTGATCAACCGCGGCGGCGCCGGCGTGGCCGCACGCCTGGCCGAAGAGACGGGCGCCGACGCGGCAGCGATCGCCCGCGCCTATGTGCTGGCGCGCGACGCCTTCGGCCTGCTCGACCTCAACCTCGCCATCGACTCGCTCGACTCCCGTCTGCCCGGCGCAAGCCAGCTTGCGCTTTATGGCGCCGTTCAGGAGACGCTTGTCGCCCGCATGGTCTGGTTCCTGCGGAACGCCGATGTCTCGCGCCCGCTCGACGAGCAGATCGCCCGCTTCGGCGCCGGCGTCGCGGCGATCTCCGCAGCCGGCGCCACGCTCGTCGGCTCGGCGCAGGAGCGTCAGGGGCGGGTCGACGCGCTGGCGGCGCTCGGCGTCCCGGCAGAGCTGGCCGGCCGCATCGTGGACCTGCCTGCCCTCCAGGCCGCGCCCGATGGCGTGCTGATCGCCGAGCTCAGCGGCGCGAGCGTCGCCGATGGCGTCGCCACGCTCTTCGCTGCGGCGGATGCATTGGGGGCGGACCGGCTGCGGCAGGCGGGCGCGGCCCTCAAGGCGACCGATCGCTTCGAGCGTCTGGCGATCGACCGCGCGCTGGAGCGCTGCGATCTGGCGCTGCGGGCGATTTCGGTCGCGGTCATCCGCAGCCATGGCGGCGGCGGCGAGGCCCTCCGCGCCTGGACGGCGAGCCGTCCGCGCGAGGCGGCGAAGCTTCGGGCCATGCTCGACGAACTCATCGACACCGGCATGACCGCATCCAAGCTCGCCGTAGGCGCCAGCCTGATGGACGACATGGCGCGGGCGAGCCAGCCGCTGTGAAGCCACGGCCCGCTTGGCAATGGCGCTGGCGCCGCCCCTGCCTGCTGGGATAGACAAACAGTCTATCCGGACAGCCCGCGGCCCGCGCCGCGCGACGCGTCACACATGCGAGGGACAAGCGCCATGGCGAGCGAGACCAACGATGCGGCCCCCAGCCCCGTGATGAAGGTGGACCCCAAGCTTCTCGAACTGCTGGTCTGCCCCGTGACCAAGAGCACGCTGCGCTACGACGCGGCGCGGCAGGAGCTCATTTCCGACGCCGCGAAGCTGGCCTACCCGATCCGCGACGGCATCCCGATCATGCTGCCCGAAGAAGCCCGCGTCATCGATTGAAGGACGCCGCCTTCACAGCGCTTCGCCGCGCAGAAGCCGCGGCTGCGACGCCCCGGAGCCTGCCGCCTGCCGGATGAAGGCGCTCTTGAGCCCGGGCATGCGGTCGACCAGCCCCATGCCGAGGTCGCGCGCCAGGCGGATCGGCGTGACGTCATTGGAGAACAGGCGGTTCAGCCCATCTGTGACCACGCCCATGGCAAGCGTGTCGTGCCGCCGCGCCGTCTCGTAGGGCTTCAGCGCCTCGGCCGAGCCGATGTCGAGACCGAGGCGCGCGGCCTCGACCACGGCCTCCGCGAGCGCTGCGACATCCTTGAGACCCAGATTGAGCCCCTGGCCGGCGATCGGATGGATGAGATGGGCCGCATCCCCCGCCAGCGCGAGCCGCCGCGCCACGAAGCGGCGGGCCATGCCATAGGCCAGCGGATAGGCCTTTGGCGGCGAGGCCATGCGGATCGGGCCCAGCTGCAGGCCGAAGCGACTTTCCAGCTCCTCCATCAGATCCTCCGGCGCGAGCGCGAGCAGCGCCGCCACATCGGCCGTGGCCTCGGTCCAGACGATCGAGGACTGGAAGCCGCCATCGGCGGCGTCAGGCAGAGGCAGCATCGCGAACGGCCCCGCCGGCAGGAAATGCTCCACCGCCCGGCCTTGATGATCGCGTTCATGCCCGATCGTCGCGACAATGCCGGACTGATGATAATCCCAGCCCACCCAGCCGATTCCGGCCGCCTCGCGCAGGCGCGAGCGGGCGCCGTCGGCCGCCACCGCGAGCGCGGCGCCGATCTCCTCCCCGCCGGCGAAGCGCACGCTGGCGCGGTGAAGATCGGCATCGACCGTGCGCACGGCCTCGGGCCGCATCACCACGCCCGCCGCGATGCAGGCTTCCGCCAGCACGCGGTCGATGGTGCGCGCCCACACCATGTGGGCGAAGGGCTCGTGGCCGTCGGCGGCCTCGCGCGCGGCGAAGGTCAGGTAGACCGGCCGCACCACATCGCGCGTGCGGCTGTCGGTGATGATCATCTCGGTGATCGGCTCCGCCCCGGCCGCCATCGCCTCCCACACGCCCAGCGCCCCGAACATGCGTCGCCCGGCGGCCGAGATCGCATAGGCCCTGCCGTCGGTGCGCGGCGGGTCGGCCAGGATCGGGTCGGCCAGGATCGGGTCGGCCAGGATCGGGTCGGCGAGGATCGGGTCGGCCACCAGCACCTCATGGGAGCGACCCAGACCCTGCTTCAGCGCGAGCGCAAGGCTGAGGCCCGCGAGCCCGGCGCCGGCGATGATGATTCGCATGGACACGGTTTCATTCCTCCGCCCCGGCTGTTGGCCCATCCCGGGTCCGCAAGCCTGATCGCTTCTGTGTGAACCGCGCCGATGGCCTTGACAAGCCGGCGGCCCGGCGGCCGATTGTCCCCTCAAGGAGACCCCCATGGCCCGCGCCGTCGACGCCCTGCTCGATACCCTCGATCTCGAGCCGCTGGAGCACAACCTTTTCCGAGGCCGCAGCCCGCAGGTGGGCTGGCAGCGCGTCTTCGGCGGCCAGGTCATCGGCCAGGCCCTGGTCGCCGCCTGCCGGACGGTCGAGGACCGCAAGCCCCATTCGCTGCACGCCTACTTCCTGCTGCCGGGCGACCCCAGGGTCCCGATCATCTACGAGGTGGACCGTATCCGTGATGGCCGCTCCTTCGCCACGCGCCGCGTGGTCGCGATCCAGCATGGCGAGGCCATCTTCTCGATGTCGGCCTCCTTTCATGCCGAGGAGCCCGGCCTGGACCACCAGATGCCGATGCCGGATGTGCCCATGCCGGAGGATCTGCCCGACGATGCCGAGGTCCGGGCCACCATCCTGCCCCGGATGCCCGCGCCGGTGCGGGCCTATTTCGAGCGCGAGCGGCCCATCGAGCTGAGGCCTGTCGAGTTTTCGCGCTACGCCACCCGCACGCCGATGGAGCCCCGCTTCCAGGCCTGGATCAGGGCGACCCGTCGCCTTCCCGATGATCCCGTGCTGCACCAGTGCGTGCTCGCCTACGCCTCCGACATGACGCTGCTGGACGCATCCCTCATTCCCCATGGTCGCAGCGTCTTCGAGCGTGGCATCCAGGCCGCCAGCCTTGACCATGCGCTGTGGTTCCATCGTCCTTTCCGCGCCGATGAATGGCTGCTCTACGCCCAGGACAGCCCGTCGACCTCCGGCGCGCGCGGTTTCGCGCGCGGGCTGATCTACGACCAGAAAGGCCGTCTCGTGGCCTCGGTTGCCCAAGAAGGACTCATCCGGCCGCGCCCCGACCGCGACTGAGCGCGGCTGTCTGCACAATTTCCGGGCAACGGCAGCATTCTTGGGCACCCGGTTCTTTGTCGCCACGCACAACTGCGGACGAAGTGCTGCGTGCCCCGCCTGCGCGTCCTTTCTGCTGCCTGAAAGCGGCTTGTCCCCGTCCCCGCGCCATTGGCACGCTCCTTGATAGCGTTGCTCACGAGGCGCGTGGATCGCGCGCTGGCCAGCAATCGACCGCAGCTCGTGACGACAACGCGGCAGCGGCAAACAGACGGGGTGCGAAGCAACATGAAAATCGTGATGGCCATCATCAAGCCATTCAAGCTCGAGGAGGTCCGCGACGCGCTGACCTCGCTGGGCGTGCACGGCCTGACCGTGACCGAGGTCAAGGGCTACGGCCGCCAGAAGGGTCACACCGAGATCTATCGCGGCGCCGAATATGCGGTGAGCTTCCTGCCGAAGATCAAGATCGAGGTGGCCGTGGCCAATGATCTGGTCGGCAAGGTGATCGACGCGATCACCGGCGCAGCCCGCACCGGACAGATCGGCGACGGCAAGATCTTTGTCTCATCCATCGAGCGTGCCGTCCGCATCCGCACCGGCGAAACCGATCAGGACGCGCTCTGAGCGCAGCTGCCCATTTTTCGGAGACCAACCCCATGTTGAAGTCACTTCGTTCGGGAGCGGGCCTCGTCGGCGCCTCCCTCCTCATCGCGGCGCTGATGGCTGGGCCTGCGCTCGCCCAGGCGCCCGCCGCGCCCGTGCCCAACAAGGGCGACACCGCCTTCATGATGATAGCCACGGTGCTGGTCCTTCTGATGACCATTCCGGGCCTCGCCCTGTTCTATGGCGGCCTCGTGCGCAGCAAGAACATGCTTTCGGTGCTGACCCAGGTCTTCGCCGTGGTCTGCATCACCATGCTGATCTGGGTGGTCTACGGCTACTCCCTCGCCTTCACCAATGGCGGCGGCCTCAATGACTTCGTGGGCGGCTTCTCCAAGGCCTTCCTCTCCGGCGTCGACGCCACCACGACAGTCGCCACCTTCTCCAACGGAGTCGTCATCCCCGAGCTGGTCTATGTCTGCTTCCAGATGACCTTCGCCTGCATCACGCCCGCCCTCATCGTCGGCGCCTTTGCCGAGCGCATGAAGTTCTCGGCGCTTGTGCTGTTCTCGGTCCTCTGGGTCACCTTCATTTACCTGCCCATGGCCCACATGGTCTGGTACTGGGCCGGCCCGGACGCCGTCGCCGCCGCCGCCAGGGCCGTGGTCGAGGCTGGCTCTGACGCCGCCAGGAAGGCCGCCGCCGAAGCTGCCCTGAACGCCGTCAAGGCCGATGCGGGCTTGCTCTTCCAGTGGGGCGCGCTCGACTTCGCCGGCGGCACGGTGGTCCACATCAATGCCGGCGTTGCCGGCCTGGTGGGCTGCCTGCTCATCGGCAAGCGCGTCGGCTACGGCAAGGAGCTGATGGCGCCGCACTCGCTGACCATGACCATGATCGGCGCCGCCCTGCTCTGGGTGGGCTGGTTCGGCTTCAACGCCGGCTCCAACCTCGAGGCCAACGGCACCGCCGCCCTGGCCATGATCAACACCTTCGTGGCTACCGCCGCTGCGGCCGTCGCCTGGCTGTTCGCGGAGTGGGCAGCCAAGGGCAAACCCTCGCTGCTCGGCATGGTGTCGGGCGCTGTGGCGGGCCTCGTCGCGGTCACCCCGGCCGCCGGCTTCGCCGGCCCGATGGGCTGCATCATGCTGGGCCTCATGGCCGGCGCAGTCTGCTTCGTCTTCTGCTCGACCGTGAAGAACGCCTTTGGTTACGACGACTCGCTCGACGTGTTCGGCATTCATGCCGTCGGCGGCATGATCGGCGCCATCGCCACCGGCATTCTGGTCAACACCGCCCTCGGCGGCGCCGGCATCCCAGACTACGAGAGCAAGCCTGGCGAGCTCGCCGTCGGGGCCTATGCCCTCGGCATCGCGGTCTGGGCCCAGCTCAAGGCTGTGCTGTTCACGATCGTCTGGACCGGCATGGGCTCGCTCATCCTGTTCAAGATCGTCGATGTCATCATCGGCCTGCGCGTCACCTCCGATCAGGAGCGCGAGGGTCTCGACATCGCCGAACATGGCGAGCGCGCCTACAACTACTGATCCAGCGCCGTCCCGATTGATCGGCCTTCACCCCGGCGCCTCCAGCGCCGGGGTTTTTCGTCGAGCCCGGGGCTGTCCGGCTGGCTGCGGCCTTCTGGCCTGGCGGCTTTCGCACTTCGCGGCTGGCAAGACGCACAAGGTTAAGCGCGCCTTAACCGGGCGCTGGCTAATCTTTGCGATGATGGCGCGTCCGAGGCGGGCGCCGCCAGCTCATCGGCCACGATCGATGGCTCGAGGACGGGCTTGACGACACCATGCGCATGATCAGACGCCACTCCTGGAGCGACCATCTCCCGCCGGCGCTGCGGGACTTCATCCACCGCCGCGCCGCAGAGATGGCGGGCCTGGCGATTCTGGCGACCGTGATCGCGCTTCTGGTGGCGCTGGCGAGCTGGTCCGTCGACGATCCGAGCCTCAACAACGCCACCGACGGCGCTGTCCGCAATCTCATGGGCATGCCGGGCGCCATCTTCGCCGACCTGCTGATGCAGTTGCTCGGGCTCGGCGTCGTCGGCCTTCTGCTTCCGCCCTTTGCCTGGGCGCTCAAGCTGCTGCGCACCCGCTCTCTCGGGCGTTTCGCCCTGAGGGTCGTGCTCTGGCTGCTGGGCGCCGTGGCGGCCGCGGCCGTGGCCAGCGCCCTGCCCCCATCCAGCCGCTGGCCGCTGCCTTCGGGCCTTGGCGGCGTGGTGGGCGACACGCTGCATCTGGGCGCGCGCAATCTGCTCGGCCTGTCAGGCTCTGCCTTCGGCAGTCTTGTCGGCTTCGTCTATCTCGCCATCGCCGTGCTCTCGTTGACCGCCGCCGCCGGCTACGCCTTCGCCCGCGATGCTGACGACGAGGAGGATTGGGCCGGGGAAGATGAGGATGAGGACCGCATCCGGGCCGATTCCGAGCCCGGCCTTGGCGTCATTCTGGTCGGCGCCGTCGCGCATATGCTGATGACCGTGCGCGGCGCCCTGCGTCGCTGGACGGGCGGCCAGCGCATGGCCTATGCAGGCCAGACCGGCCTTGCCCATGCCGACGACGGCGGCAGCCGCCGCACGCAGCGCGCACGGCTCGAGCCCGGCTTCGGCGATTCTCCGCACACCGCGCGGCCTGAACGCAGCCGCGCCCCAGACCTCGATCATGATGAACCGGCTGCGGACAGGCTCCCGCGCGGCGCTGACGAGGCGCGCGGCCTGAAGCCCGGCTCGCGTTCCGTCGCGCGACCTGTCGCACCCATGCCGACCAGCCCCGCGCCCTTCCTCGATGACGAGGACGAGGCGGATGACGAGACCGTGAGCCACCGCGTCGCCGCGCCGCCACCGCCGCCCAGGCCCGGCAAGCGCATGCAGCGCGAAGCCCAGCCCTCGCTGCTCGACACAGACCGCTTCGCCCTGCCCGCCCTCACCTTTCTCACCGAACCCAAGACATCAGCCGCGCCCCAGATCTCCACCGATGCGCTTGAGCAGAACGCCACCTTGCTCGAAGGCGTGCTCGAGGATTTCGGCGTGCGCGGCGAGATCGTGCAGGTCCGTCCCGGCCCAGTGGTCACGCTCTACGAGCTCGAGCCTGCGCCCGGCACCAAATCGTCTCGCGTCATCAGCCTTGCTGATGACATCGCCCGCTCGATGAGCGCGGTCTCGGCGCGCGTGGCGGTGGTTCAGGGCCGCAATGTCATCGGCGTCGAGCTTCCCAACGCCAAGCGCGAGACAGTCTATCTGCGCGAACTGCTCGCCTCCGCCGATTTCGAGCAGAGCAAGCACAGGCTGGCCCTGTGCCTCGGCAAGACCATCGGCGGCGAGCCGGTGATCGCTGATCTTGCCAAGATGCCGCATCTTCTGGTGGCTGGCACCACCGGCTCGGGCAAGTCCGTCGCCATCAACACCATGATCCTGTCGATTCTCTACCGGCTCAAGCCCGAGGAATGCCGGCTGATCATGGTGGACCCGAAGATGCTGGAGCTGTCGGTCTATGACGGCATCCCGCATCTGCTCACGCCCGTCGTGACAGACCCCAAGAAGGCTGTGGTGGCCCTCAAATGGGCGGTGCGTGAGATGGAGGAGCGCTACAAGAAGATGTCGAAGCTGGGCGTGCGCAACATCGACGGCTTCAACCAGCGCGTCATCGAGGCGCGCGACAAGGGCGAGATCATCACCCGCACGGTCCAGACCGGCTTCGACCGCCACAGCGGCGAAGCGATCTACGAACAGGAGGACATGGATCTCGAGGCGCTGCCCTACATCGTCGTGATCGTCGACGAGATGGCAGACCTCATGATGGTGGCAGGCAAGGACATCGAGGGCACCATCCAGCGGCTTGCCCAGATGGCGCGCGCCGCCGGCATCCATGTCGTGCTCGCCACACAGCGCCCCTCGGTCGATGTCATCACCGGCACCATCAAGGCCAACTTCCCCACCCGCATCTCCTTCCAGGTCACCTCGAAGATCGATTCACGCACCATCCTTGGCGAGCAGGGGGCGGAGCAGCTGCTGGGCCAGGGCGACATGCTCTTCATGGCGGGCGGCGGACGCATCACGCGCGTCCACGGCCCCTTCGTGTCCGACAGCGAGGTCGAGAAGGTCGTCGCCCACCTCAAGACGCAGGGCCGGCCCGACTATCTCGACGCGGTGACCGCCGACGAGACTGAATCCGGCGCGGCTGCCGATGATGACGGCGCGGTGTTCGACAAGTCGGACATGGGGGCGGCCTCAGAAGACCCTTATGAGCAGGCTGTCGCGGTTGTCCTGCGCGACAACAAGGCCTCCACCTCCTACATCCAGCGGCGGCTGCAGATTGGCTACAACCGCGCGGCCTCGATCATGGAGCGCATGGAGACCGAGGGCATCGTCGGTCCCGCCAACCATGCCGGCAAGCGCGAGATCCTGGTCGAGACGCAAGGCCGCCGTGACGAGGATTGATGGCCCTGGGGCTGCCAGCCCGCGCCGCCGTGACAGGCTTGTGAATGACTGCTCGAGGCGCCCGCCTGGCGCGCCTGGCGGAATCCGATTGAATTTCGCCGCGTGGATCGCCATGTGAAGAAGAGGCGTGACGCATCTGCGAGACTTGGCCATATTGGCCATTCTGGTCCCGTGATCCTTGACCGCCGCCCGGCCTCGAACCCCGAGGGGAAGGATTGAGCATGATCGCGCGAGCCCTCGCGCTGGCCGCCCTGCTGCTTGTGCCCGTGGCCGAGGTCGCGATGGCGCAGCAGGTGCCGTTCCCGCCTCGCCGCCCGGCCGAACTTGGGCGTTCGGCGCGTTCTCCAGCGCCCGCGCCTGCGGCCGCAACGCCCGCCTCACCGTCCCAGCCGCTGACCCCGGCCGCCGCACCGATGCGCCTGACGCCCGACGCCGCGACCACGCCTGTCAGGCCCGCCCCCACGGGTCCGCTGAGCGAGGATGCGGCGCTGGACCGCGTCAACGACTACATGAACTCCTTCCGCACGCTCATCGCCGATTTCGTGCAGTTCGGCGGGGATGGGCGGAGATATGAAGGCCGGCTCTATATCCACCGTCCCGGCCGGATGCGCTTCGAATATCGCCCGCCAGCCACCATCGAGGTGATTTCGGACGGCACTACCGTGGCCGTGCGCGACAAGCGTCTGGCAACCCAGGACAATTACCTGATCGGCCAGACGCCGCTCAAATTCCTGCTCAAGGAGCGCATCGACCTGCGCCGCGACGTCAAGATCCTTGGCGTCTCCTCAAGGCCTGACCTCATCCGCGTGACCATGGAGGACAGGGCGACGCTTGGCGGCACCTCACGGATCACCCTGCATTACGACCCGCGCGCCGACCGGCTCAGGCAATGGGTGATCATCGATCCGCAGGGATACGAGACCAGCGTGCAGGTGGCGAATCTGGACACGGATCGCCGGCCCGACCCGTCGCTCTTCCGGATCACCATCAACAATGACCGGACCAGCAACAACTGAGCCGGGGTCTGACGGTCGCATTGTCCGCCGGCGCCTTGAAATGCTGAAACCGGGCGCTTGAATCGTTTGATGAGCGCGCCAGTTTCCCTTCCGGGGATCCACAATGCCGTTTTTGACCCCCCCGTTCGGAGACGGCCCTGCCCCACGCCGGGAGGCATCCCTCCTGCCGGCAGCGCCCCACAGCGCAAGCGCCCAACCTCCCCCCGGGGTTGGGCGCCTCCGCTTCGGGGCCCGCTTTCGCCCCGGGCGTCCTTGCGCTTGCACAACCGTGTCAACGGGGGCATGAGCGGCACAGCCTTCGCTCCCTCATCCTTGTCTCCGACGCCCCGTCCATGAAGCTCTCCGTCACCACCTGGAACATCAATTCCGTTCGCCTGCGCTTTCCGATCGTGAAGGGGCTTCTGGAGACGACGCGGCCTGACGTTCTGTGCCTTCAGGAGACGAAGACGCCGGATGATCGTTTCCCCGCGGCTGATTTCGCAGCGCTCGGCTACGTCCACCAGGCCTTCATCGGCAACAAGGGCTACAATGGCGTGGCCGTGCTGTCCCGACTGCCCTTCGCCGCCCGCGCCACCATGGCGATGTGCGGTCGCAACGATGCCCGGCATGTCTCGGTGACGCTGGGCGCCGAGGCTGGCCTCGTCGCCGACGTCGATATCCACAACTTCTATGTGCCGGCCGGCGGCGACGAGCCCGATCCCGCCATCAACGAGAAGTTTGCCCACAAGCTTGCCTTCCTTGACGAGATGAATCGCTGGGCCGGGGCCGCGAAGCCCACCGGGCGCTCCGCCATCCTTGTCGGCGACCTCAACATCGCGCCTTACGAATCGGATGTCTGGAGCCACCGGCAGCTGCTCGACGTGGTCAGCCACACCCCGATCGAGACCGAGACGCTCGAGCGCTTCCGGCGCGAACATGGCTGGGTGGATGCGATCCGCCAGCACTGGCCGGAGCCGGAGAAGGTCTACACCTGGTGGAGCTACCGCGCGCAGGACTGGCGCGCCGCCGACCGTGGACGCCGGCTCGACCATGTCTGGGTGTCGCCGGACCTCGCCCCGCGCCTCGCCTCTGCGACCATCGAGAAGGATGCGCGCGGCTGGGACAGGCCCTCGGACCATGTGCCGGTCACGATCCGGCTGGACCTCGAGGCAGGATCAGCGGTCGCTCGCGCTCAGGTCACGCCTGACGTTTGAGAGTTCGGCCGTCAGCCCGCGCACGCGCTCTGCCATGAGATCGCGAATCGTGGCGGCCGCCTCGGGAAACTCGAGGAGCACGCGCATCATCACCTTGTGCGGCAGCTTCATCACCGTGGACAGCTCTCGCGCGATCGCGGTCGCAGGGCGGGTGACCTCTGTGAACAGCGCTGTCTCGCCCAGGAGATAGCCAGGCCGCGCCAGCTCGACTGCCGGCGATCCGTCAGCCCGAGAATCCAGCGCCAGCAGCCCCGTCACGACGATATAGCCGCCATCGGCGCGGTCGCCCTTGCGGAACAGGATGTCTCCGACCCGCATCACGCGCGTCTCCGCCGAGAAGGCGAGAAGGCGCAGGGCCTCCCGCGGCAGCACGGCCAGCAATGGCTGCGACTGCATGATGGCGATGTCCTTGTCCAGTGCCATGGCTCTACCCTCGCCTCGGTCTCAGGGTTCGAGCCGGTATCCGCCAGGATCGGTCATCAGGATCGTGGCGCGGCCGACATCGGGCTCGATCTTCTGGCGCAGGCGGTAGATGTGGGTTTCGAGCGTATGGGTCGTGACGGTGGCGTTGTAGCCCCAGACCTCCTGCAGCAGCACGTCGCGCGGCACGGGCTTGCGCCCCGCCCGGTAGAGAAAGCGCAGGATTGCGGTTTCCTTCTCGGTGAGCTTGAGCTTCGAGCCCTTGCCCGAGACAAGCAGCTTGGAGCCGGGATGGAAGGTGTAGGGTCCGATCTGAAAGACAGCATCCTCGCTCGCCTCATGCTGCCTGAGATGCGCGCGGATACGCGCGAGCAGCACCGCGAAGCGAAACGGCTTGACCACATAATCATTCGCCCCCGCCTCCAGCCCCAGCACCGTATCGGCATCAGAGCCCTGGGCGGTCAGCATGATGATCGGCGCCTTGAAGCCGCCGCGCCGCATCTGCTTCACCGCGTCGCGGCCGTCCATGTCGGGCAGGCCGACATCCATCACCGCAAGGTCGATGCGTTCGCTCTTGGCGGTCTGGATCGCGCCCTGCGCATTGGCCGCCTGCACCGTCTCGAACTCCGCATACTGCCCCAGTTGCTCGGCAAGCGTCTCGCGCAGCACGTCTTCGTCGTCGACAAGCAGGAGCCGGTAGGTCTGGGACATGTTCGGAAAACCATTATACAAGGACAGCGAAGCATCGTGAGGATAGCGCCTTTCGCCCGAAAGGCGAAGCCCGCGTTGCGGCGCCGCCTTGGGCTGTCCATGCTGGCGCAGCGTTGTGGCGAGCACATGAGCAGCGGCAGGAGGGCGGCGGAAACGCCGCGCGGACATGAACGGTTATCCGATTGCGTCGCTGCGGCTAGTGCCGTCTGTGCGCAACCGCACACGCGGCTTTCTCATCGCCGGCGCCTCGGTCTTCGACTGCGCGATCGGCCGGGGCGGCATCATCGTCCGCAAGCGGGAGGGTGACGGCGGCACCCCGCGCGCCATCCTGCCGCTCAGGCGCCTGTTCCTGCGCCCGGACAAGGGCCCGCGCCTGCCCTCCGCCTTGCCCGCCCGTTGGCTGACGCGGCAGGACGCCTGGTGCGACGACATCCGCGACCGGCGCTACAATCGCCTCATCCAACGTCCCCCCGGCCCGGCCGAGGAACGCCTGTGGCGCGAGGATCATCTTTACGACCTCATCGTGGAACTGGGCTGGAACGACGCCCCCATCCGCCGCGGCCATGGCAGCGCGATCTTCTGGCACCTGCCGCGTCCTGGCCTGACCGCGACCGCCGGATGCATGGCGACGCCGCGCGCCGTCTTCCTCAAGGTGTTGCCACGCCTCGGCCGCGGCACGAGGCTCATCGTCGCGGGCGCGCGCCCGGCCCCATCAGGCGCGCGCGCCAAAGATCGCGCTGCCAAGCCGCACATGCGTCGCGCCTAGCTGGATCGCGGCGGCATAGTCCGCGCTCATGCCCATGGAGAGCGTCGTCAGGTGGTGGCGGCCAGCGATGGCCGCGAGCAGCGCGAAATGCGGCGAAGGCGGCTGGTCGGCCGGGGGAATGCACATCAGCCCGTCAATGGCGAGGCCGTGTCCGGTCCTGCAGCGTGCGATGAAATCATCGACATCGGCGGGGCCTACCCCGCCCTTCTGCGGCTCGTCGCCGGTGTTGACCTGCACCAGAAGGCGCGGGCTGCGCCCCTGCCGCGCGATCTCGCGCGCGAGTTCCTTCGCGAGGCTCTCGCGGTCCAGCGTCTCGATCACGTCGAACAGCGCCACCGCGTCGCGCGCCTTGTTGGACTGCAGCGGTCCGATCAGGTGCAAGGTCACGCCGGCGAAGGCCTCGCGCAGCGCCGGCCACTTGGCTCTCGCCTCCTGGACGTAGTTCTCGCCGAAACGGCGATGGCCGGCCTCGAGAACCGGCGTGATGGCGGCGGCGTCGAAGAGCTTGGAGACGGCCACCAGCGCGACATCCTGCGGCTTTCGCCCGGCATCGCGCGCCGCCCTTGCGACAAGCGCCTCGACCTCCCTGAAACGGGTCGTCACGTCCATGCCTCTGGCCTTCCTCACCGCAAAACCGCGCATGGCGGACGGCCAACCACGTTGACCGCGCGCGCCTGATCGTGTCCTAGTCGGATCTTCACCGTGCACGCAACTGGCGTTTGCGAGGCATGTTTTGTTTGGCTGCCTCTGGCGGCCAGGTTTGGGCACTGATCAGGCGAATGACCATCGAACGCTATAACCCCAAGGATGTCGAACCGCGCTGGCGCAAGGCATGGGACGAGCAGGATCTGTACCGTACCCGGAACGATGATCCGCGCCCGAAGTACTATGTCCTTGAAATGTTTCCGTATCCGTCCGGGCGCATCCATATCGGCCATGTCCGCAACTACACGATGGGCGACGTGGTGGCCCGCTACAAGCGCGCCCGCGGCTTCAATGTGCTGCATCCGATGGGCTGGGACGCATTCGGCCTTCCTGCGGAGAATGCCGCGCGCGACAACAGGGTGAACCCGCGAGAGTGGACCTATGCCAACATCGCGACCATGCGGGGCCAGCTCAGGAGCATGGGCCTTTCGCTCGACTGGTCGCGCGAGATCGCCACCTGCGACGCCGATTATTATCGTCATCAGCAGGCCATGTTCCTCGATTTCTGGAAGGCTGGCCTGGTCGAGCGCCGCTCGGCGAAGGTCAACTGGGACCCGGTCGACATGACCGTGCTGGCCAATGAGCAGGTCATCGACGGCAAGGGCTGGCGCTCGGGCGCGCCTGTCGAGCAGCGCGACCTGACACAGTGGTTCTTCAAGATCACGCGTTACTCACAGGAGTTGCTGGACGGCCTCGACCGGCTGGAGCGCTGGCCTGACAAGGTCAAGCTGATGCAGCGCAACTGGATCGGCCGCTCCGAGGGCCTGTTGGTGCGCTGGGCGCTCGACGAAGACGCCATGCCAGCCGGCATGTCCGAGCTGGAAATCTACACCACGAGGCCAGACACGCTCTTCGGCGCCTCCTTCATGGCGCTGGCGCCCGATCACCCGCTCGCCCGCGCCGCAGCCGAGACCAACACCGATCTGGCCGCCTTCTGCGAGACATGCCGGCGCATGGGCACTTCGGCGGCGGAGATCGAGACGGCCGAGAAGCTGGGCTTCGACACCGGCATCCGCGCCATCCACCCGCTCGATCCGAACCTGAGCGTGCCGGTCTACGTTGCGAACTTCATCCTGATGGATTACGGCACGGGCGCCATCTTCGGATGCCCGGCCCATGACCAGCGCGACTTTGACTTCGCCAGCAAGTATGGCCTGCCGATCACGCCGGTGGTGCAGCCTCCGGAGGGTGACGCAGCCGGCTTTTCGCTCGGGAAAGGCCCCTATCTCGAGGATGGCGTGATGATCAATTCGCGCTTTCTCGACGGGCTGTCCACCACGGCGGCCTTCGAGGCGGTGGCCGGCCATCTCGCCGGTTTGACCCTCGCCGGGCATCCTGTCGCCAGGCGCAAGGTCAATTTCCGCCTGCGCGACTGGCTGATCTCGCGCCAGCGCTACTGGGGCTGCCCGATTCCCGTCATCCATTGCGATGATTGCGGCGCGGTGCCCGTGCCCAGGGCCTCGCTTCCCGTGCGCCTGCCCGATGATGTCTCCTTCGAGCGGCCCGGCAACCCGCTTGATCATCACCCCGGCTGGAAGCATTGCGCCTGTCCCGCCTGCGGCAAGCCTGCCCGTCGCGAGACCGACACCATGGACACCTTCGTGGACTCGTCCTGGTATTTCGCCCGCTTCACGGATCCGGCGAACACCGGAAGCCCGACGACGCCCGGCTCTGTCGATGGCCCCGCCGGCTGGCTTCCTGTGCAGCAGTATATCGGTGGTGTGGAGCACGCGATCCTGCACCTGCTCTATTCGCGCTTCTTCGCGCGCGCGATGAAGGCGACGGGGCATCTCTCGACGGTCGAGGAGCCCTTCGAGGGGTTGTTCACGCAAGGCATGGTGGTCCACGAGACCTACCAGGACGCGTCCGGCGCCTTTGTCCTGCCGTCGGATGTGCGGATCGAGAGCGAGGGCGGCGAGCGCCGCGCGGTTCATGTCGAGACTGGCGCGCCCATCGCGATCGGCTCGATCGAGAAGATGTCGAAGTCGAAGAAGAACGTGGTCGATCCAGACGAGATCATCGCGTCCTATGGTGCCGACACCGCCCGCTGGTTCGTGCTGTCCGATTCGCCCCCCGATCGCGACGTGATCTGGACCGAGGACGGGGTGCAGGGGGCGTCACGCTTCGTCCAGCGAGCCTGGCGCCTGGTGAACGAGATCGCGGCCCTGGCCGGCCCGCCCGTGGACAAGCCGGCATCCGTGTCGGACGATGCGCTTGCCTTGCGCCGTGTGGCGCATCGCACCTTGCATGCGGTCGGCCAGGACCTCGAGCGCCTGGCCTTCAACCGCTGCGTGGCGCACATCTACACCCTCGCCAACCAGATCTCGAAGTCGATCGATGCCCTTCCCACCGACCAGCCTCCAGCAGACATGCGCTTCGCCTTGCGTGAGGCGGCGCAGGTCATGGTCCAGCTTCTGGCGCCGATGATGCCGCATCTGGGCGAGGAATGCTGGATGGCGTTGCACTGCCACGGCATGGTGGCGGCAGCCCCCTGGCCAGTTGCCGATCCTGAACTGCTGGTGGAAGATACACTGACCCTGCCTGTCCAGGTCAACGGCAGGAAGCGCGGCGACGTGAGCGTGCCCACCGACGCCGATGCCGCGCAGATCGAGGCCACTGTGCGCTCGCTCGATTTTGTCGATCGTGCCATGGACGGGCGTGCGATCAGGAAGGTGATCATCGTGCCCCGGAGGATCGTGAATGTCGTCGGTTGAAACCAACACTGGCACGGCGCGGCGGCGCACCGGGGTGGCCGTCGTGGCGATGACTGTGGCGCTGGGTCTCGGCGGCTGCATCAGACCGCTTTACGCGCCCACCACCTTCTCGTCGCAGGGCGACAGCGTTCGGAACACGCTTGCGGCGATCGATGTTCCCGAGATTCCCGACCGCCTCGGCCATACGCTGCGCAACGAGCTCGTGTTCTTGCTGGACGCGCGCGACAGCGGCACGCCCAAGCGCTACCGCTTGCTGGTCTCGACCAACGAAACGGTGCAGACCACCATCGTCAACAGCCAGTTCCAGCGCGCCGATAGCGCAAGCGTACAGGCCAGCGCCAATTACCGTCTGATCAAGATCGACGACTCGCGCGAGGTCGCTGCTGGCTCGATCACAGGCTTTGCCACCTATGAGCGCACGCCGCAGCGCTTCGCCAATCTGAGGGCGGCGCGCGATGCCCAGCAGCGCGTGGCCCGGACTCTCGCCGAGCAGATCCATCTCCAGCTTGCGTCCAAGCTCACCGCTGCGGGCGGGTAATCCGTCATGGTCGCGGTCAAGGCCCACGAGGCCGATCGCGCGCTCGCCTCGCTCGATCGCGCCATTCGGCTCGTGCTGCTGTATGGCCCGGATCAAGGGCTGATCACCGAGCGCGGCGCACAGCTGGCTGCGGCAGGCGTCACCGACGCCACCGATCCGTTTCAGATGGTCCGCATCGATGGCGCCGACCTCACCTCCGACCCGGCACGCCTGACGGACGAGGCCAACACCATCGGCATGTTCGGCGGCCAGCGCGCCATCCGCGTGACCGGCGCGGCGCGACTGCCGCTGGCGGCCATAGAGCCGCTCCTGGCGACGCCGCCGATCGATTCCATCGTGATCATCGAAGGCGGCGACATGCAGCGCACCAACCCTGTGCGCCTCGCCGTGGAGCGCGCCCGTCATGGGCTGGCTGTGCCATGCTATGCCGACGAGGCGCGCAGCCTCGATGCGGTGATCGACGCCGTGTTGCGTGATTTCGGGAACCAGATCGATCGTGACGCGCGCGCAGTGCTGGCCACCCGCCTCGGCGCAGACCGCGCCATGTCTCGCCGCGAGGTCGAGAAGCTCGCACTCTATGCGGGGCAGGGCCAGCGCATCGAGATGGACCATGTCGACGCCATTGTCGGCGACGCGGCGGCCCGTGAGATTGACGACATCGTGGACGGCGTCTTCAGCGGCACACTGGGCAAGGTCGATCTCGCCTTCACGCGCCTCGTATCCAGCGGCGAGGACCCTGTTGTTCTCCTCGGCTTCGTGTCGCGTCATGCCCAGGCGCTGCTTCAGGCGCGCAATGCCGTTGATTACGGGAGCGAATCGATTGCCGACGCGGTCAAGGCAATGCGCGGCGTCCCTTATCCTCGCCGCCGCCTGATTGAGGCCGCATTGTCACGCTGGAGCGGCCCGGCGCTGAACCACTGCATCCTGACGCTGCACCAGGCGATGGTGCAGGCCCGTCGCAATGCGCCGCTGGCGCCTGAGCTGGCCGCCCGGGTGCTCTGGAACCTGGCTTTGTCCCCGGGACGAGCCTGAGGCGCCGCACACTTTGCTGTCTTGAGCTTGCCCATCTTGCACTTGCCCGTCTTGCAGGAGACGAGGGGCCTGCGTTTCAACCGATGCATGCGCTCTCGGCAGGCATCAGCTCTTGAGCCGGCGGCACAGCCCGTCAAGCTGTTCAAGCGTGGCATAGCTGATCAGGAGCTGCCCGCCGCCATGGCTCTTGTGGCGGATATCCACCTTGAGGCCCAGAACATCCTCGAGCGCCTGTTCGAGTGCGCGGGTATCGGGGTCTTTCTGCGGCTGCATCTTCGACTCGGGCGCCGCGCCGTCAGCATTCGCCTGCTGGGCCATGCGTTCCACATCGCGAACTGTCAGGCCTGCGGAGACGACCTTGCGCGCCACCGCCTCGGGATCTTCAAACGCCAGGAGCGCGCGGCCATGGCCGGCTGAAAGGGACCCATCCGAAAGGCTCCGCCGCACCGATTCGGGCAACTTCATCAGCCGCAGGGTGTTTGCCACATGGCTGCGGCTCTTGCCGATGATCTTCGACAGATCGAGCTGCGTGTAGCCGAACTCGGTCATGAGCTGCTCGTAACCGCCCGCTTCCTCTATGGCGTTCAGGTCGGCGCGCTGAACGTTCTCGACGATCGCGATTTCCAGCGCGTCCTTGTCGGTGGCCTCGACGAGGATGACCGGCACTTCATGCAGTCCCGCCCGCTGCGCGGCGCGCCAGCGCCGCTCGCCGGCGATGATTTCGTACACATCCACGAGGCCCGGCAGCGTGCGCACGAGAATGGGCTGAATGATGCCCCGCTCGCGGATCGATTGGGCAAGCTCCTCGAGTTCGGCCTCATCGAAACTCTTGCGTGGATTGCGGCTATTGGGGCGCAGAAACTCTACCGGCACCAAACGCTGGCCACGCGCCCGGTCGATGGCGCCAACCTCGTCCCCGACATCGCCAATCAAGGCCGCTAGACCCCGGCCCAGACGCGAACGCCCCGCTTCGTCTGCCATCATGCTTTCTCCTGCTTGCGCATGCGCCGCGATGATCGATCAATGCGCCCTGAGGCGCTGCTCGCGCTGGATCACCTCGGACGCGAGCTTGAGATACGCCTGCGAGCCGGTGCACTTGAGATCATAGAGCAACACCGGCTTGCCGTAGGATGGCGCTTCAGACACGCGAACATTACGCGGAATCACGGTGTCGTAGACCTTCTTGCCCATGAAACGGCGGACATCAGCCATGACCTGGCCCGACAGATTGTTGCGCGGGTCGTACATCGTCATGACCACACCCTGAATGGTCAGCTTCGGGTTGAGCGACTGCCGGACCTGATCGACTGTGGCCAGAAGCTGGCTGAGGCCCTCAAGAGCGAAGAATTCACACTGAAGCGGCACCAGCACGGCGTTGGACGCAGTCAGCGCATTGATGGTCAGCAGGTTGAGCGATGGGGGGCAATCGATCAGCACGTAGCCGAATCGATCTTCCCCAGCCGAAAGGATATTGATGGCATCACGCAGCCGCGTCACACGATCCGTGGCACTTGCGATCTCAAGCTCCACCCCGAGCAGGTCGAGCGTTGACGGAGCCACCCACAGATTGGGCACAGCCGTTGGCTGGATCACATCCACAAGCGCCTTGTCTCCGGCCATCACGTCATAGGTGGAGGCACGCCGGCTCTTGCGATCGATGCCCAGGCCTGTGGAGGCGTTGCCCTGAGGATCGAGGTCGAGGATGAGCACCCGCTCGCCGATCGCCGCCAGTGCGGTGCCCAGATTGATGGCCGTCGTGGTCTTGCCCACACCGCCCTTCTGATTGGCAAGCGCCAGAACGCGCGGCTCATGGGCGGCGATCATCGGCCGGGTTGGATCAATCGCGCCGGAAGTCATGAGAAGCGCTCTCCTCGCGTGGCATGCGGATCGCGAGGATTCGACCGTCGCGATCTGTCAGACTTTTATGGATGTCAGCGGTGAAGATCCAAGATCTTGCGGCTGCATCCAGTTCCATCTCTACATCTTGTCCTTTCGGAAAGATACCCACGGCCCCTTTTCTCAACAAGGGGTTTGTCCAGGCAAGCAGCGTCTCCAGCGAGGCCACGGCGCGGGCGCTGACAACGGAGACATTGAACGGCAGCTGTCGAGCAACACGCTCGATGCGGTCTTGATGGACCTCGCCAGAGGTCCCGGTCAATCGGATGACATGGCGCAGGAAAGCACACTTTCGGCCATTGCTCTCCATCAGACTGGTGACGCCGAGCCCGGCTTCACTTCTCAGGATCGCAATGACGAGACCAGGAAAACCGCCGCCAGAGCCGATATCGAGCCAATGTCCGGTCTGAGGGGCCAAATCCAGGAGCTGTGCCGAATCAGCGATGTGCCGATGCCACACAGCCGGTAAGGTCGCAGCACTGACCAGATTTTGCGCAGGTTGCCAACGCTTGAGCTCGGCTACAAGAACATCGAGCTTTTCGGATGCTTCACGTGAAACATCGAACGCGCGTAACGTCGCTTCGCGGTCGAACGCCCTCATCGCCGGCAACCACTTTGACTATGCATGAGCTCGCCGATGCCGCTTGACCTGCACTGCCAGAAGCGTCAGAGCCGCTGGCGTCATGCCTTCCATCCGCGCCGCCTGTGCCAGTGTCTCTGGCCGGGCCTGACCCAGCCGGGCTTTGAGCTCGTTCGACAAACCTGCGATGGCGTCAAGATCCAGATCGGTCGGCAGCATGATGGACTGATCCCGGCGATAGGCTTCAATGTCGCTGAGCTGTCGTTCGAGATAGACAGCATAGACAGCATCACTGTTGACCCTCTCGGCGATCTGCGGGGAGACATCGCAAAACTCGGGCCATATGCGCTGGATGTCTGCCATCGTGATATCCGGATGGGAGAGAAGATCGAAAGCGGTGCGGCGCACGCCATCGCGTTTCAGGAGAAGGCCATGTTTCAATGCCTGGTCAGGCGTCAGGGAGCAGGCCTCCAGCTGCTTCCGGTACGCCGCAATGGCTGCCTGCCGCTCATTGCGCCTGAGGCTCCGCGCCGCGCCTATCAAACCGGTGCGGTCCGCGAGACTTCCGAGGCGATCGTCTGCATTGTCAATCCGCAAGGACAGCCTGAATTCCGACCGCGACGTGAACATCCGGTATGGCTCTGTGACGCCGCGGCTCGTGAGATCGTCGATCATGACGCCGATGTAAGACTCGGTGCGGTCGAAGATCACGCCGTCACCTCCTCCGCTGACCAACGCCGCATTCAACCCCGCGACCACGCCCTGGGCGGCCGCCTCTTCATAACCTGTGGTGCCATTGATCTGTCCGGCCAGAAAAAGTCCTTTGACGGCCCGCAGTTCCAACGTCTGCGCCAGCGCACGCGGATCGATATAGTCATATTCGATCGCATAGCCCGGCTTCAGCAGGACAGCCTCTTCCAGCCCGGGGATCGTGTGGATGAATGCGCGCTGCACCTCCTCGGGCAGGCTTGTCGAGATGCCGTTCGGATAGACCGTATCGTCATCAAGCCCTTCAGGTTCGAGGAAGATCTGGTGACCATCGCGATCGCCAAACCGGACCACCTTGTCTTCGATCGAAGGACAATACCGCGGGCCTCGCCCTTCGATGGCGCCGCCATAGACGGCAGAAAGCGCAATGTTGTCTCGGATGATCTGGTGGGTTCTGTTGGTCGTCCGCGTGATTCCACACGCCAGCTGTCGCAGCGGAAGCGCATCCGTCATCAGGGAGAACGGCTCGGGCGATTCGTCACCATGCTGGAGCTCCAGCTCATGCCACCGGATGGATTTACTGCTCAGGCGTGCTGGCGTGCCAGTCTTGAGGCGGCCCAGCGGCAGGTTGAGCGCAGTGAACTGGTCGGACAGACCAAGGCTGGGGGCTTGCCCCAGCCGCCCTGCCGGCATCCGCTGATCGCCGATGTGAATCATCCCACGCAGAAAAGTTCCGGTCGTCAGCACAAGTGTTCCGCATCCGAATCGACGTCCGTCCGCGAGCGCCGCGCCCGTTACGCGGCCATCATGGAGATCGAGCCGATACACGTCGCCCTCGATCACCATGATCTTGGTATTGCGAATGGTCGACTGAACGGCTTCGCGGTAAGCCCTGCGATCAGCCTGGGCTCTTGGACCGCGGACGGCAGGCCCCTTGCGCCGATTGAGGAGGCGGAACTGGATGCCACCAAGATCAGCTGCGCGCGGCATCACCCCGTCCAGAGCGTCGATCTCACGGACAAGATGGCCTTTCCCCAAACCCCCAATGGCCGGGTTGCATGACATGACCCCGATCTGGCTTTGATCATGCGTCACCAGCGCGACCCGCGCCCCCGCCCGGGCCGCCGCCGTGGCGGCTTCCACGCCAGCATGACCACCGCCCACAACCAACACGTCAAAGTTCGTCATGAAGCCACCTGCCAGAATGTTTCACGTGAAACATGGGCTCACTTACCGATGCAAAAGCCTGCGAACAAGCGGTCCAGCACCGTTTCGACATCGACACGGCCAACCAACCGGGCCAGCGCTGTTTGGGCGATGCGCAAATCCTCGGCCATGAGTTCGGGATCACGCACGGAGCCTGCCCTGTCAAGGGCTGCCACGCAAGCCGCCAGTGCCACCCTCTGCCGCTCACGAGACACGAGCGCAGGTTCGCCACCCAAGCTCCGTCGGAGCGTATCCGCGATAGCCTCTTTCAATGAGCCGAGGCCCGCGCCTGTCAGGCCGGAGACCACGCATGTTCCGGCCGGAGTGCAGCTATGCCGATCGGATTTGGTCATGACCGGGATGACGACGGCGGCTTCGTGCTCGACTGCAACAGGCTCGACATCGTGGCTGAAGACGGAGAGAATGATGTCAGCATCCTGTATGCGGGCCCGTGCTCGACGGATGCCCTCCTGCTCGACCGGATCGCTGCTCTCGCGGAGACCTGCGGTATCGATGAAGATCACCGGCCAGCCGTCGATCACTCCGGCACACTCCAGAACATCCCGCGTGGTGCCTGCGCGGTCGGAAACGATGGCGACCTCCCGGCCACTCAACGCGTTGATCAGGACCGATTTCCCCGCATTGGGCCCGCCGGTGATCACGACAGTGGCGCCGTCCTTGACGCGGGCGCCGCGCCTGGCTTGTCCGAGGACCGCAGCAACCGAGCCGGACAACAGCAGGGCGCCGCTACGCACCTTCGCCACGAGATCACCGCCGACATCGCCCTCGTCGGAAAAATCCAGTTCAGCCTCGATCAGGGCTCTCAACTCGGTAATCGCGTCATTCCACGCCGTGACTTTCTGCTGCAATGCTCCGTGCAGCTGTCGCTGGGCCTGCGCGAGCTGCAAAGGCGTCTCGGCTTCCAGCAATTCTCCGAGAGCCTCCACCTCAAGGAGCCCAATTTTGCCGTGCTCGAGAGCCCGGCGCGTGAACTCCCCTGGCTCGGCGAGACGAATGCCATCATCTACGGCCATGATGGCCCTCAGCGCAGTCTCGACCACCGCCCGTGAGCCATGGAGGTGAAATTCCAGGACATCCTCGCCAGTGGCGCTCGCAGGCTCCTCGAAGAGCAGCGCCACGCAGCGGTCGATCAGATCACCAGTCGGAGGATCACGCAGCGCGACAAGCGTCGCCATGCGAGGCTTTGGCGCGCGGTCCAGCATCGTTTCGATCACGAATCGAACATGCGGACCCGAAAGCCTGACGATGGCAAGCGCGGCGCGGCCCTGCCCTGTCGATAGCGCCACGATGGTTTCAGAAGGGCCGGGAGGCGCGTGGATCATTGCTACGCTGCCGAATCGAGTGCGGCTATGCGGCCTGGACGGCCGCAGCAGCCATCAGGTATTCATGGATTCAAAGAACTCGCTGTTCTGCTTTGTCTGGCGCAGCTTGTCGATCAGGAATTCGATGGCGTCCTGTGGGCCCATCGGGTTGAGAATGCGGCGCAGCACATAAGTCTTCTGCAACTGGTCGCGCGGCGTGATGAGTTCTTCCTTGCGCGTGCCGGATTTGAGGATGTCGATGGCCGGGAACACGCGCTTGTCCGCGACCTTCCGGTCCAGCACGATTTCCGAGTTGCCGGTGCCCTTGAACTCCTCGAAGATCACTTCGTCCATGCGGCTGCCGGTGTCGATCAGGGCCGTGGCGATGATCGTCAGCGAGCCGCCTTCCTCGATATTGCGCGCGGCGCCGAAGAAGCGCTTTGGTCGCTGGAGCGCATTGGCGTCCACGCCGCCGGTCAACACCTTTCCCGACGAGGGCACCACGGTGTTGTAGGCGCGGCCCAGGCGCGTGATCGAGTCGAGCAGGATCACCACGTCACGGTTATGCTCCACCAGTCGCTTGGCTTTCTCGATCACCATTTCGGCGACCTGCACATGGCGCGAGGCAGGCTCGTCGAAGGTCGAGGAGATAACCTCGCCCCGCACAGAGCGCTGCATGTCGGTGACTTCCTCCGGCCGCTCGTCGATCAGCAGCACAATCAGGTAGCATTCAGGGTGGTTGGTCGCGATCGACTGGGCGATGTTCTGCAGCAGCACCGTCTTGCCTGTCCGCGGAGGCGCCACGATGAGCGCGCGCTGGCCCTTGCCGATGGGTGACACGATGTCGATCACCCGCGCCGAGAAATCTTTCCGTGTCGGGTCGCCGATCTCCATCTTGAGCCGCGCATCGGGATAGAGCGGCGTCAGATTGTCGAAATTGACCTTGTGCTTGGTCTTCTCCGGATCCTCGAAGTTGATCAGATTGACCTTGAGCAGCGCGAAATAGCGCTCGCTGTCCTTGGGGCTCCGGATCGGCCCTTCGACCGTGTCGCCTGTCCTGAGGCCAAAGCGGCGGATCTGCGAGGGCGAGATGTAGATGTCGTCAGGTCCGGCGAGATAATTCGAATCGGGAGAGCGCAGGAAACCGAAGCCGTCGAGCAGCACCTCGACAACGCCCTCGCCGATGATCTCGACCTCGCGTGCCGCAAGCTGCTTGAGGATGGCGAACATCAGCTCCTGCTTGCGCAGGGTTCCCGCGTTCTCCACCTCGACCTCCTCGGCGAAGGACATGAGTTCCGTCGGCGACTTGGACTTGAGGTCCTGGAGCTTGATTTCGCGCATGATGATGTTCGGGCGGTTGTCCATGGCGGACGACATCCAGGAAGAGGACGCGGCCATCGGAGGGAGATGGGAATTGATATGGTTAACGAAACGTGATGGGGCCGAGCGATATCGACGTCGCGGTGCGACCATCGGACAGCATCGTTCAGCAACAGTGAGGCAAAAACCGTCTATCCGGTTTGCCGCTGAGTCTCAACCCCCGCAGCCGCGCCAGCTTGCGGACCCTCTCAGAACGGCTTCACGATGACCATCGTCACGATGACCAGCATCAGAAGGGTCGGGACCTCGTTGACGACACGGAAGAAACGAGCGGAACGATGATTTGAGTCTGCGGCGAAATTGCGGACCTCGACAGCCAGAAAACCGTGCGCCGCCGACATCGCCGCCACGGCAGCCAGCTTGACATGGAACCAGCCGGCGACGAGCCAGCCCCCGCTCCATGCCAGATACAGCCCCGTAGCCCAGCTCACGAACATGGCTGGCGTCATGATGGCCTTGAGAAGCCTCCGCTCCATCACCTTGAACGTCTCGGACTGGACCGAGCCCGCCTCGGCAGCGCAGTGATAGATGAACAGCCGCGGCAGATAGAGCAGCGCCGCCATCCACGAGATGATCGCGACCACATGCAACGCCTTCAGCCACTCATACATCCGATCACCCCCTGCCGCGCACCAACTGCATCAACCGCTCGACATGCGCGACAGGTGTCTGCTGCACGATGCCGTGGCCGAGATTGACGATGTGCCGTCCGCGACGCGCCACCTTCATCATCCGCTCCACCCCCTCATCCAGAGCTTCTCCGCCCGCGACCAGCGCCAACGGATCAAGGTTGCCCTGGGTGACCAACCCCTGGGGCACACGGGCCGCAGCGTCCTCCAGATCGCTGCCCCAGTCGATGCCGAAACCGTCGGCGCCTGTCGTCTCGGCGTAACGCCCCAGCAACGGCGCCGCCCCACGTGCGAAGACGATGACCTTGCAGTGTGGATGAGCCTGCTTCACGCCCCTGATGATCCGGCCGACAGGCTCCATGGACCAGCGCTCGAGCCCTGCCGGCGGCAAGGCGCTCGCAAAGCTCTCGAAGATCTGAACGACTTCCGCGCCGGCTGCGAGCTGCGCCCTGAGATAGGTTATCGAGGCCTCGACGAGCTGATCGATCACCGCCTGAAGGAAAGACGGATCCTGATAGGCGACGAGCCGCGCCGGCGCCTGATCGGGTGTGCCCTTGCCGGCTATCATGTAGCTCGCAACGGTCCATGGCGCCCCGCAAAACCCGATCAGCGTGGTCTGCGCCGGCAACTCCCGGCGCAATCGTTCAACAGTGCGGATCACCGGAGCAAGCCGGTTGAGGTCGAACTGCAGCGGTCGCGCCGCCAGCTCCGCCGCGCTGGTGATCTGCTCGAGCCTCGGCCCTTCACCCTCCTCGAACCAGACCTTCTGGCCCATGGCGTGCGGCACCACCAGGATGTCCGAGAACAGGATCGATGCATCGAAGCCAAAGCGGCGGATCGGCTGCAGGGTCACCTCGGTCGCCAGATCCGTATTGTAGCACAGATCGAGGAAGGACCCCGCCTGACGGCGCACCTCGCGATATTCGGGCAGATACCGGCCAGCCTGGCGCATCAGCCAGATCGGCGGGGTGGCGAGCGTTTCGCCCGCGAACAGGCGCATCAATGTCGTCGTCATTCGGTCATCCCCGGAGCCCTTCCTAAAAAGGAATCTTCTTTAGGACTCTTCTGTTGTTTCTTCTGGAGGGGCTCCAATCGCTCCTCCGCCTCTGTCCACATCACATCCACAGCCTGTCTGGCAAGCGAGGGCAGTTCCGGACCCACTCTTCGGATACGGCGATCGCCGCTTAACCCGCGTGAATCCCCGCGTGAATCCCTCGGGGTCGGTTCGCCGCCCCGGCGATCTGGCGATTGACCCCAGCAATGCCCATGGATTCATCCCCAACAGCGCGCCTGTGCCTGAAACCGGACCTTCACGCACAGGCCATGACGCCCCCCGGTCCGAACTGCACACTTGTCCACAAAGCCGAGCCCCTTTATGCGCAGGTGGCAGAGGGGCAGCGGGAGCCGGGCATGAGAAGCTATTTCCACCTCCACCTCGTTTCTGACGCGACAGGCGAAACCCTCATCGCCATCAGCCGCGCGGCTGCTGCCCAGTATGAGGGCGTATCCGCCATCGAACATGTCTACCCGCTGGTGCGCTCCACCACGCAGCTCGAGCGCGTGTTGAGCGAGATAGAGACCGCGCCTGGCATCGTGCTTTACACGCTGGTTGATTCCGCCCTGTCCGAGCGGCTCGAGATCTTCTGCGCGCAGGTCGGCTCACCGTCCATGTCGATCCTGAACCCGATCCTGAACCTGTTCCAGTCCTATCTTGGCGCGGCGTCATCAGCCCGACCCGGCGCACAGCACATGCTGAACGCCGAATACTTCAAACGAATCGACGCCATGAACTTCACCATGCTGCACGATGACGGGCAGATGACCGATGATCTCGAGAGCGCCGACATCGTCCTGCTGGGGGTCAGCCGCACGTCGAAGACCCCAACCAGCATCTATCTCGCCAATCGCGGCGTGCGCACCGCCAATATCCCCCTGGTGCCGGGCGTGCCGCCCCCGCCTCAGCTCGAGGCCTTGCGCAAGCCGCTGGTCGTCGGCCTCGTCGCCGCGCCGGAGCGCATCGTGCAGATCCGGCAGAACCGGCTGCTCTCGCTCAACGCCAGCGATGACAGCTCCTATGTCGATCACGACGCGGTGGCCGCCGAAATCGCCACCTCCCGCAAGCTCTTCGCCCGGCGTGGCTGGCCTGTCATCGACGTGACCCGCCGGTCGATCGAGGAGACCGCGGCGGCGATCCTCGATCTGCTGCGTGATCACCGCCTCAAATTCATCGCGATGTGACGGGTCTGCCGATCATGACGCTTCCGAATCGATCCCCCGGCCTCTGGCGCGAGCCTGCCGCGATGGTCCTCGCCTCCGGGAGCGCGACCCGCCGCGACATGCTGCACAGTGCCGGCTTGCCGCTCGATGTGCGCCCGGCTGATTTAGATGAGCGCGCCCTTGAGGCCGCGCTCGGGCATGACGCGGCGCCCGAAGCTGTCGCTGCCGCGCTCGCCGCCGGCAAGGCGCGCGCCGTCGCCGCGATGATGCCCGGCCGGATCGTGCTCGGCGCTGACCAGACGCTGTCCTGCGAAGGTCGCCGCTTCCACAAGCCCGCCAATGGCGCCGAAGCGCGCGCGCAGCTCGAAGCCCTGGCCGGACGCCGGCACAGCCTCGCCTCCGCCTACGCGCTCGTGCGCGACGGCCATCTCCTCGCCAGCGGACACGCCATCGCCCATTTGACGATGCGGCCCCTGAAGCCGGGTTTTCTCGACGCCTATCTCGACGCTTGTCTTGCCGCTGCGGGCGATGCGCCGCTCGCCAGCGTCGGCGGCTATCAGCTCGAGCGGCTGGGCGCCCATCTCTTCAGAAGCGTCGAAGGAGACCACTTCACCATTCTGGGCCTGCCTCTGCTCGCGGTGCTCGATGCGCTGCGGGCGCTCGGCGCGCTGGAGAGCTGAACAATGACACGAGCTGAGACATGACCCGCCAGTGCTTCGTCGCCGGTTTCCCCATTTCGCACTCCCGCTCGCCGGCCATCCATGGCTTCTGGATCGCCGAACAGGGCCTCGATGCCCGCTATTCGGCGATCGAGGTGAAACCTGAGCAATTGCCCGCGCTGCTCCAGCGCGTCCGTGAAGGCGAGTTTGTGGGCGGCAACCTGACCATACCGCTCAAGCAGGCTGCGGTGCCGCTGCTCGACCAGATCACGCCCGAGGCTGGCGCCATGGGCGCGGTGAACACCATCTGGATGGAGGACGGCCGGCTCTGCGGCGCCAACACCGATGTGCCCGGCTTCTTCGCCCATCTCGATGAAAGCGCACCCGGCTGGGATCGCGCGGCGCCGGAGGTTCTGGTGCTGGGCGCTGGCGGCGCGGCCCGCGCCATCGTCTATGGCCTGCTGCGCCGCAAGGTTTCGCGCATCATCATCGCCAACCGTTCGCTCGAGCGCGCGCAGGCGCTGATCCGGTCGCTGGCCGGGCCGGGCCTGCCGCCTGCCGACGCCATCGCCGGCCTGCCCGATGCCGCCCTCGTCGCCCGTTGCGGCCTCGTCATCAACACCACCTCTCTGGGCATGAAGGGCCAGCCGCCGCTGACGCTGGACTGGCCCGCGCGGCTCGATGGCGTCGTGGTCAACGACATCGTCTACGCCCCCCTCGAGACGGAGCTGCTGGCGGGAGCCCGCGCCCGCGGCGCCCTCGGCGTCGATGGCCTTGGCATGCTGTTGCATCAGGCGGCGCTGGCCTTTGGCCGCTGGTTTGGCGCGGTGCCGGCCGTCAGCCCGGCCCTGCGTGCGCTGATCGAGGCGGATCTCGCCCCGAAGGCGGCGGCGCGCCCGTGACGACGCCGCAGACCTATGTGCTCGGCCTCACCGGCTCTATCGGCATGGGCAAATCCACGACGGCCGCGATGTTCCGGGAGCTGGGCTGCCCGGTCCATGATGCCGACGCCGTAGTCCATGACCTTTACGAAGGCGAGGCGGTGGGGCCTGTGGCGGCCCTGCACCCCGACGCTGTGGTGGACGGACGCATCGACCGCGCCGTCCTGGCAGGTCAGGTCATCGGCCAACCGGCGCGGCTGGCGGCGCTGGAGGCCATCATCCATCCGCTGGTGCGCAAGCGCGAGGAGGCTTTTCTTGCCGCAGCCCGCGCCCGTGGCGAGCCGCTGGTGATCCTCGACATCCCGCTGCTTTACGAGACCGGTGGCCAGTGCCGCTGCGACGGCGTCGTCGTGGTCAGCGCCCCTGAAACGGTGCAGCGTGCCCGCGTGCTGGCGCGGCCCGGCATGACCGAGGCGAAGCTCGACGGCATCCTGGCCCGGCAGATCCCCGACGCCGAGAAGCGCGCCCGGGCGGACTTCGTTGTGGACGCGGGCAGGGGCCCGGATGTCGCGCGCGGGCAGGTTCAGGCTATCGTCGATCAGCTGAAGGGCGCGCGGCGCCGGGGAGACGGGCCATGAGCCGCGAAGTGGTGCTGGATACGGAAACGACCGGGGTCGATGCCCGCAACGGCGACCGCATCGTCGAGATCGGCTGCGTCGAGCTGGTCAATCACTGCATCACGGGGCGCAGCTTCCACTGCTACCTCAACCCGCAGCGGCCCATGTCGGAGGGCGCCTTCGCCGTGCATGGGCTGTCGGATGCCTTCCTGGCCGACAAGCCGGTCTTCGCCGACATGGCGCACGAACTCGTGGCCTTTCTGGGGGATTCGCGGCTCGTCATTCACAACGCGCCCTTCGATGTGGGCTTCCTGGACATGGAGTTCGGCCGTGTCGGGTTGCCGCGCCTCGACGGGCAGCGCATCATCGACACGCTGGTGATGGCGCGTCGGCGCCATCCCGGCGCGTCGAACAGCCTCGATGCGCTGTGCGCGCGCTATGGCATCGACACGAGCCGGCGCGTCAAGCACGGCGCCTTGCTCGACGCCGAGATCCTGTCCGATGTCTACATCGAGCTCATGGGCGGCCGGCAGGCCACATTCGGGCTGGCTGCGGCGCCGCAGCGCCGACAGGGCGACGAGCAAGGTGCGATCGCCCAGGAGGCGCGCCCCGTGCGGGCTGCGCCGCTTGCGCCGCGCCTGACCGAACAGGAAGCCGCGGCCCATGCCGCCTTCGTGGCGACGCTCGGCCCGGCCGCGCTGTGGAACGACTATGCGGAGCCCGCGCCCCAGGCGGAGGCCCGATAGGTTTCGGCCTCAGGACGTATGGGCGGAAGCGCCCGGAGCCGGCATCTCGGCCATGCGCTGCTGATAGAGCGCCGCGAAATCGACCGGATCGATGTAGAGGGGCGGGAAGCCGCCATTGCGCACGGCGTCCGCCACGATCTGGCGCGCGAAGGGGAACAGAAGGCGCGGGCATTCGATCATGACCACCGCGCCCATGTGCTCGGGCGGTATGCCGAGGATGCGGAACACGCCGGCATAGGACAGCTCGAACATGAACAGCGTCTCGCCGGCGATCTCCGCCTTGCCTTCGAGCGTCAGAACCGACTCGATGTCGGTGTCGCTGAGCTGGGAGGCGCCCACATTCACCTGAAGCTGGATCTGCGGACTCTGCTGCTGCTGGCCGAACACGCGCGGCGCGTTGGGGTTCTCGAACGACAGATCCTTTACATACTGCACGAGCGCGGAAAGCGTGGGTCCAGCCTGCTGGGCCGCGCCGTTGGTTGCATCATTGGCCATGGGTGTCGCCGTCACGAAAGGGGTTGATCGCATCCGGATCGGTGGGGACTCGCCCGTCGCAACCCGTCGCCGAGCGCGGCTAGCACGATACGGCCAGCGCCACAAGAAATCCCGAGCAGGATGCAAGGTGACGCAGCCCTCGCGCGCACCCTTCGGCTTGTGACCATCGGCGGTGGATGTTACGAGGCAGGCGCACCATATGAGGCTTTCAACAAGCCCGGGACCGATGGCGATGTCGGTTCGACCTGATGGCGGGATCAAAACGACATGCAAGGCTCCATCGACGTCTTCACCCTGATCTTCCTGGCTCTGGCGGTCTTCGTCGCGTGGAAGCTGCGGTCCGTGCTTGGCCAGAAGACGGGCCATGAGCAGCCCCCGGCCGATGTCTTCCAGAAGAAGACGCCTCCAGTCACCAGCGAAGGCAATGTCATCCGCCTGCCCGGCGCCGCCGCCAATGACGCCGCCGCCGAGGCGGCTTTTCGCTGGGCCGGCGTCGCGGCGCCCGGATCGGCCGTGGCCGCCGGGCTCGACGCCTTCACGCGCGAGGAGCGCGGCTTCGACGCGAAGGGCTTCCTCGAAGGCTCCAAGGCCGCCTACGAGATGATCGTCATGAGCTTCGCCAAGGGCGACCGCACGACGCTGAAGGGCCTGCTTTCCAGGGAAGTCTTCGAGGACTTCGATCAGGCGATCGCCGAGCGCGAGAAGCGCAACGAGGTGGCGCACACCACCTTCGTCTCCATGGACGAGGCCGAGATGATCGGAGCCGAGCTGAAGGGCAGGATGGCCTTCGTCACCATGCGTTTCTCGCCCAAGCTGATCAGCTCGGTGAAGGATGCCTCGGGCCAGATCGTCGAGGGCTCGGACAACGTGGTCGACGTCACCGAAACCTGGACCTTCTCGCGCCAGCTGGGCTCTCGCGATCCGAACTGGCTGCTGGTCGCGACCGAATCCGGCGCGTGACCGGACGGTGGCTGGCAGGCGCGGTCGTGACAGCCATGATCGGCGCTGCCAGTGCTGACGCAGCCCCGCCCGCGATTGCCGGCGCACTCCTGGCTCAGGCCTCCTTCGAAGCCCTCCCCGGCTGGGCCGATGATCGCCATGATCTGGCCTTCGACGCTTTCCGCAAGGGTTGCGCCGCCCGGCCATCCTTGCGGACCGCGCTTGCGCCGCCCCCCTCCCTGTCAAGAATCTGCGACGCCGCGCTCGCCCTGGCCCGCCCGGGGCCAGCCGAGGCGCGCGCCTTCTTCGAGCGCTGGTTCAGGCCCTGGCTCATCCGCCCAAACCAGGGGGAAGGCTTCCTCACAGGTTATTTCGAGCCCGTGTTTCCCGGCTCGCTGCAACCCGCCCCTGGCTATCCCGTCCCTCTCTACGGTCGTCCGCCCGATCTGGTGACGCTCGAGCCGGGAGCGCCGCGCCCGCCCGCCCTCGAAGGGCTCCAGGCGGCTATGAGACTGCGCGACGGCACGCTTTCGCCCGCGCCCACCCGGCAGGACATCGACGAGACCACCGTCTCCGCCGCCTGGCCCGTCATCGCCTGGCTGCGCGATCCGGTGGACCGCTTCGTCATGCAGGTGCAGGGCTCTGCCCGGCTGAGCCTGCCTGACGGGCAGGTGGCGCGCATCGCCTATGCCGGCCGCAACGGCCACCCTTACGTCTCGCTCGGCCGCCTTCTGTCGCAGCGCGAGGCCATTCCGCCGGCTCAGATGACGATGGACCGGCTCGTTGCCCGCCTCAAGGCCGATGCCGGCTGGGGCCGCGCGCTGATCTGGAACAACCCGTCCTTCGTCTTCTTCCGCCTTGCCGATGAGCTTGACCCGGCCGAGGGCCCCATCGGCGGGGCAGGCGTTCCCCTGACGCCCCATCGCAGCATCGCGGCCGACCGCAGCCTTTGGCCTTACGGGCTGCCGGCATGGCTGGATGGGGAGGCGCCCACGCCGCGCCGCGGCGAAAGCGAGGCGTTGCGCCGCCTCGTCATCATCCAGGACACCGGCTCGGCCATTCTCGGCCCCGCCCGCTTCGACCTGTTCTATGGGTCAGGCGATGAAGCCGGCTTCATCGCAGGGCTCACGCGCCATGCCGTGACCGCCCATGTGCTGTGGCCACGCACGGACGCGCCATGATGCGCAGGCGGCGGGATCGTTCGCTCTCCGGTGAGGAAATCGCCCTGTGGAGCCATGTGGCCCGCTCGGTGAGGCCCCTGTCCGGGCGCACGCTGCCCCAGCCCGAGGCGCCCGCCAGGTCAGTTGCGCCCGAGGCTGCCCAGCCTGCTGCCCCAGCGCCCGGGCTCGCTGCGGCTCCGGCGCCCGCCAGACCGGCTCTGGCCCCGCTGGTCCCGCTCGAACGGCGCACGCTGACCGCGCTGCGGCGCGGACGCCAGCCGCTCGAGGCGGTGCTGGATCTCCATGGCCTGCGGCAGGCCGAGGCACATGACCGCCTGCGCGGCTTTCTCCTGCGCGAGCAGCGCCGCGGCGTTCGGCTGGTGCTCGTCATCACCGGCAAGGGCGCGGCAGGCTCGACGCCGGGCGGAGAGGAACGGGGTGTGCTCAAGCGCATGGTGCCTCACTGGCTGCGGATGGCCGACATGCGCCCCATGGTGCTCGGCTTCGAGGATGCGGCTTTGGGCCATGGCGGATCGGGTGCGCTCTATGTGCGCCTGCGCCGGCTTAGGGATGACGCCCCGTGACGCCTTTTGGTGCGCGCGTGCGCCAGATCCGCGAGCGGCAGGGCCTTTCCCTTCAGGATTTCGCCGCGCGCCTCGGCGTCTCCAGCGCCTACATCTCGGCACTGGAGCATGGCAAGCGCGGACGCCCCGGCTTTGCGCTGGTCCAGGGCGTGATCCACGCGCTCGGCGTGATCTGGGACGAGGCGGATGAGCTCGTCAGGCTGGCCGATCTGTCTGACCCGCGCATCGTCATCGACACGGCCGGGCTTGACCCTGCCGCCACCTTGCTTGCCAACCGGCTGGCGCGCGAAATCCGCGACCTGGACGCCGCCGCCATCGACCGCCTGCTCCGCGCCCTCGACCGGGGCGGTTGATTCACGCTTGTTGACCGCAAAGCCTGCGAATGCGACAGGGCGGGTCAGGCAAACGCCCATCCTTGCGCCGATCCCAGCTGCCACCCTTGCCGCGAGCCGCTCATGAACTCCCACCGCTACGACGTCCTTGCGCTCGGCAACGCCATTGTCGACGTGATCGCCACCGCCGAGGATGATTTCCTGGTCGCCCATTCCATCCACAAGGGCGGCATGACGCTCATCGACCAGGACCGCGCCGAGGCGCTCTATGCCGCAATGGGACCTGGCCGCGTGGTCTCGGGCGGCTCGGCCGCCAACACCAGCGCCGGCGTCGCCTCGCTGGGCGGTTCGGCCGCCTTCATCGGCAAGGTGCGCAATGACGAGCTTGGCCGGCTCTATCGCCATGACCTCACCGCTGCGGGCGTCGCCTTCCATACGCCGGACGCAACCGGGGGCCCGACCACGGCGCGCTGCCTCATCGCCGTGACGCCCGATGGGCAGCGTTCGATGAGCACCTATCTGGGCGCGTGCCAGGGCCTCGGCACATTGGATGTCGAAGCCGATCTCGTGCGCGCTTCCGCCATCGTCTATCTCGAGGGCTACCTGTGGGACCCGCCGGCCGCGAAGGAGGCTTTCCGCAAGGCCTCCCAGATCGCCCATTCGGCCGGAAGCAAGGTGGCGCTCACCCTGTCCGACGCCTTCTGCGTCGATCGCTGGCGCGACGAATTCCTCGGCCTGATCCGCACCGGCGTTGTCGACATCGTCTTCGCGAACGAGCACGAGCTTCACAGCCTTTACCAGACGGCCGACATGGACACGGCGATCACGGCGCTGCGCGCGGAGAACATCCTTGGCGTGGTCACCCGCTCCGCCGACGGGGCCATGGCGGTGACGCGCGGCGAGACCATCGCCGTGCCGGCCTATCCGGTGGAGCGGCTGGTGGACACCACCGGCGCCGGCGATCTGTTCGCCGCCGGCTTCCTGTTCGGCCATGCCGGCGGGCGCGACCTGCGCGATTGCCTGCGCCTCGGCGCGCTCGCGGCTTCCGAGATCATCTCCCATATCGGGGCGCGGCCGGAGCAGAACCTGCGCCAGCTCGCGGCCCAGAACGGCCTGATCTGACGGCTGGACCGGCAAGAGGAGGACGAGGCCGATGAACCAGATCTTCGCGAACCTGCCGACCACCGTCTTCGAGGTGATGTCGCGCCTCGCCCGCGAGCACGCCGCGGTCAACCTCGGCCAGGGCTTTCCCGACGATCCGGGCCCCGAGGATGTCCGAGCGAAGGCGGCCGAGGCCGTGATGTCGGGCTGGAACCAGTATCCACCGATGATGGGCCTGCCCGAACTGCGCGCGGCCATCGCCGCGCATTATCGTCGCTGGCAGGGCCTCGATCTCGACCCGGAGCGCGAGGTGATGGTGACATCGGGCGCCACCGAGGCTCTGGCAGGCGCGCTGATGGCGCTCATCGAGCCGGGCGACGAGGTGGTGCTGTTCGAGCCCATGTACGACGCCTACGTGCCGCTGGTGCGCCGCGCGGGAGGAATCCCGCGCTTCGTCACGCTCAAGCCGCCGCATTTTCGACTGACGGAGGAGGCCCTGGCTGCCGCCTTCTCCCCACGAACGCGCCTGTGCCTGTTCAACAACCCGCTCAATCCGACAGCGACGATCTTTCCCGACGAGGACCTCGACCTTCTGGCCGCCTGGTGCCAGCGCTGCGACGCCATCGCCGTCTGCGACGAGGTCTGGGAACATGTCGTCTTTGACGGCGCGCGCCACCGCTCCGTTATGGCGCGGCCGGGCATGCGCGAGCGCACGATCAAGATCTCCTCGGCGGGCAAGATCTTTTCGCTCACCGGCTGGAAGGTCGGCTTTGTCATGGCCGCGCCCGAGCTGATGCGCGTTTTGTCCAAGGCGCACCAGTTCCTCACGTTCACGACGCCGCCCAACCTGCAGGCTGCGGTGGCTTATGGGCTTGCCAAGGGCGACACCTATTTCGAAGACATGCGCGCCGGCCTCCAGCGCTCGCGCGACCGCTTCGCCGCTGGTCTCGCGGGCCTTGGCTTCGATGTGCTGCCCAGCGCGGGAACCTATTTCCTCAACATCGACATCAATGCGCTGGGCGAGAGCGACGACACGGCCTTCTGCGAGCGGCTTGTGGCCCGCCATGGCGTCGCCGCCATTCCGGTCAGCGCCTTCTACGCCGAGCGCGCCGTCACGAACGTCGTGCGCTTCTGCTTTGCCAAGCGCGACGAGACACTGGATGCCGCGCTCGAACGGCTGGCCGCGCTGAAGCGCTGACGATCGCCGATGCGGGCCGGCCCGGTTCGCTTTTGGCTGGAAAGCCTGCGCGCGCGCGCTTATATCAGGCGCAGAGGGCTTCGCCGGCCTTGAACCGGCTGGACGCTACGGAGATCAGACCATGTTCATCCAGACGGAAGCCACGCCGAATCCGGCGACCCTCAAATTCATTCCAGGCCGCACCGTGATGGCCGAAGGCACGCTCGACATGCGCGACGAGGGCAGCGCGGCGCGCTCCCCTCTGGCCATCCGCCTTTTCGGCGTGCCCGGCGTCAGCGGCGTCTTCTTCGGCTCCGATTTCGTGACCGTGACCAAGGCGGCCGGCGAATGGCAGCATCTCAAGCCGGCCATTCTGGGCGCCATCATGGAGCATTTCATGTCCGGCCAGCCCATCGTGGTCGGGGCCGCACCGGAAACCTCCGAGGAGGATGGCGAATTCTTCGAGGAGAAGGACGCCAGGACGGTCGAAACCATCAAGGACCTGCTGGAGACGCGCATCCGCCCTGCCGTGGCGGGCGATGGCGGCGACATCACCTTCCGCGGCTTCAGGGATGGCATCGTCTTTCTGGCGATGAAGGGCTCGTGCGCGGGTTGTCCCTCCTCGACGGCGACGCTCAAGCACGGCATCCAGAACCTTCTGAAGCATTTCCTGCCGGACGTGCGCGAAGTGCAGCAGATCTGAGCCGCGGCCCGGGCCGATGCGCATCCTGGCGATCGACACCGCGCTTGGCTCCTGCGCCGCCTGCGTCCTGGAATCGGGCGCGTCGGAGCCGCTCGCCGCCGAGCAGCTTCTTCTCGAGCGCGGCCATGCCGAAGCGCTGATGCCGATGCTGGCGCGGGTGATGGAACGCGTCGATGGCGGCTTTTCCTCGCTCTCGCGCGTGGCGGTCACGGTCGGTCCCGGCAGCTTCACGGGATTGCGCGTGGGCCTGTCAGCGGCGCGGGCCATCGGCCTGTCCGCCGCATTGCCGGTGGTGGGGGTCAGCACGCTGGCAGCCTATTGCGCGGCCATGATGGGGCGCGAGGCCGGGCGCATTGCTGCGGCCGCCATCGACGCCCGTCACGGCACTGTCTATTTTCAGGCCATCGCGCCCGGCGGCGTGGCGCTCGGCCCGGCCTGCCAGTGCAGCTGCAGGGACGCCGTCCGGCTGATCGGCGCAGGCCCGGTCAGCCTGGCCGGCTCGGGCGCCACGCAGGTGGCGCAGGCGGCCTGGTCGATCGGGCTCGATGCCGTTGTGGTGGACAACTCGCCAGGGCCGGGCATTCTCTGGGTCGCCCGGCTGGGCCTGGTGGCCGATCCAGCGACGGCCGCGCCGCGCCCGCTTTACCTGCGGGCCGCCGACGCCCAGCCCCAGGACAATGGCAGGTTGGCGCGGCAGTGACCCGATGAAGCTGCTGGAACGCCTGTTCGGACGAGCCCGGCTGAACATCGAGGCGCTGGGACCGGCGCACGCGCCCGGCATGGCGCGCCTGCATGGCGAGAGCTTCGCGCATGGTTGGGACATGCCGGAACTGTCGCGCATGCTCACCGATCCTGCGACGCTGGGGGACGGCTTGTTCTCCGGCGATGCGCGCCAGCCCAGCGCCTTCGTGTTGTCCCGCCTGGCGGCGGACGAGGCCGAGGTCCTCACCATCTGCGTCGATGCAAGCGAGCGCGGCCGTGGCCTTGGGCGCATGCTTCTCGACCGCCACTTGCATAATCTCGAGCGTCGCGGCATTGCGCGGCTGTTCCTGGAAGTCGAATCCGGCAACAAGCCGGCCCTCGCGCTTTACCGCCGCTTCGGCTTTGTGCAGGTGGGTGAAAGGCCTGGCTATTATGCGCGCCCGGATGGGTCACGGGCGCTGGCGCTGATCATGCGCCGCGATCTGGGTTGAGGTCATGACGCATTCCGATCTGTCCGCCGAGGCGCGACCCGCTCCGGCCGTGCTGCCGGGCAGCCGCTGGACCGCCAAGGCCGTGGCGCGCCTCGGCCTCATCGGCCTTGCGGCCATGCCGCTGGTCCCGGCGCAGATGCTGGTGGCGAAGGCCATGCCGCGCCGCAGCCATGTCATCCCGCGCCTTTTCCACCGCATGGTCTGCCGCATCATGGGTGTGCGCTTTGTGGTCGATGGCATGCCGCCGGCCAGGCTCTCGCGTACATTGGTCGTCGCGAACCACATCTCATGGCTCGACATTTCCGTGATCGGCTCGCAGCAGCCCCTGTCCTTCATCGCCAAGTCCGAGATCGCGGGCTGGCCGGGGGTGGGCATGCTGGCCCGCCTGCAGGACACCATCTTCGTCGACCGCTCCCGCCGCGCCGCCACGGCCGCCACGGCCTCCCAGATGGGCGCGCGCCTGATGAACGGCGACAGCATGGTGCTCTTTGCCGAGGGCACCACGAGCGATGGCTCGCGCATCAAGCCCTTCCGCTCGTCATTGCTTGGCGCGGTCAAGGAAGCCCTTGGCCCCGATGGCGAGGGCGAGATCACGGTGCAGCCGCTCGCCGTGCTCTACATGGGCCAGCATGGCATCCCCGGCGGCCGCGCCGGCCGCGCGCGCCTCGCCTGGTATGGCGACATGGCGCTGGGCCCGCATGTGCGCGACGTTCTGTCGGGAGGCCCGATCGATGTGCGCCTGATCTGGGGCGAGCCCATCCGCATGGGCCGCGGGCATTCCCGCAAGGAGGTCGCGCGCCTCGCCGAGCAGGCGATCAAGCGGGCCGCCGTAACCCATTTCACCGGACGCAGCCGCGATTCAAGGTCCGCCGATTGAACCGCGGCGTCTTCGCGCCTATCACGGGGCCTTGAGCCCGCTCAGAAAGGATGCCCCAAGGCGATGTCCCGGAAGCTGTTCATCAAATCCTATGGCTGCCAGATGAACGTCTATGACGGGCAGCGCATGGCCGATGTGCTGGCGCCCGAAGGCTTCGTCGAGACCGCCCGGCAGGAGGATGCGGATCTCGTCATCCTCAACACCTGCCACATCCGCGAGAAGGCCGTCGACAAGGTCTATTCCGAGCTTGGCCGCGTGCGCGAGGTCAAGGACGCTCGCGCCGAGCTTGGCCTTGGCACGCGCATCGTCGTCGCCGGCTGCGTGGCGCAGGCGGAAGGCGCGGAGATCCAGCGGCGCCAGACGGCGGTGGATCTCGTGGTGGGCCCGCAGAGCTATCATCGCCTGCCGGCCCTGCTCGCCGAAGCCGCATCCCGGCGCGTGGTCGACACCGAGTTTCCGGTCGAGGACAAGTTCTCCGTGCTGCCGGCGCCGGACTTGGCCCGCACCCGCTCGCGAGGGGTCACCGCCTTCCTCACGGTGCAGGAAGGCTGCGACAAGTTCTGCGCCTTCTGCGTCGTGCCCTATACGCGCGGCGCGGAGGTCTCGCGGCCGGTCGCGCGCATTCTTGACGAGGCGTCTGCCCTCGCGGCGGCCGGCGTGCGTGAACTCACCGTCATCGGGCAGAACGTCAATGCCTATCATGGCGAAGGCCCCGACGGGCGCGTGTGGCCGCTCTGGCGGCTCCTCGAGCGGCTGGCCGGGATCCCGGGCGTCGCCAGGCTGCGTTACACCACAAGCCATCCCAACGACATGGACGAGGGCCTGGTCGCGGCGCATCGCGACCTGCCGGCCTTGATGCCGTATCTGCATCTTCCCGTGCAGTCGGGCTCCGACCGCGTGCTCGCGGCGATGAACCGCAAGCACACCGCCGACGCCTACCGCCGCGTGATCGACAAGGTGAAGCAGGCACGCGGCGACATCGCGCTGTCATCCGATTTCATCGTGGGCTTCCCCGGCGAGACGGACGCCGACTTCGAGGACACGATGCGGTTGATCGACGATGTGCGCTTCGCCTCGAGCTTTTCCTTCAAGTACTCGGTCAGGCCCGGCACGCCGGCGGCCGAATCCGGCGACCAGGTGCCCGAGGCGGTCAAGACCGAGCGGCTCGCCCGCCTGCAGGCGCGCGTCGAGGAGCACAGGCAGGAATTCAACGCCGCGATGATCGGCCGCCAGACCGAGATCCTGCTCGAGCGCAAGGGCCGCCAGCCGGGTCAGCTCACAGGAAAGACCCCCTGGCTCCAGACCGTGCAGATTGACGGCGAAGGCTGTCATCCGGGCGACATGGTGGCGGTGGAGATTGTGGCCAGGTCCACAAATTCGCTGTTCGGCCAGCCCGTTTCGCCCGCCGGACAGCCGTGCGAAGCTGACGCAGTGCCGGCGTGATTCGCCCCGCGCGCGGCTGAGGAACAAAGCTATCCAGGAACGGTTGCAACGCTTTCGATGCTTGGCTCAGGAGAACAGCACGCTTGGCACGGTCTGATCTGTCGCCCAACAAGGGCTTGATCCGCCCCTCGGTTTCCCCCTCTCCCGCTCCGGTGCGGGAAACTGCCGAGGTTTCGCTGACCTTCGAGGATAATCGCCTCGCCGGCGTCGTCTTCGGTCAATACGACCAGAACCTGGCCCATCTCGAACGGCGCCTCCAGCTCGTCGCCCACGCCAATGGCAACCATGTCCTGCTGAAGGGACCTCCCGACACCGCCGAACAGGGGCGCCGCGTGCTCCAGGCGCTCTATGCGCGCGCCCGGCATGGCGCGGCGATCAGCCCCGGCGATGTCGATGGCGCGATCGAGGAGAGCGCCCAGCAGCGCTCGCTCTTTCCGGCGCCGAACACGGCCAATGGCCTGTCCTTCGATGCGGTCGTCACGCGCAAGCGCGGCCCGGTCCGGGCACGCTCCGTGGCGCAGGACGCTTATCTGCGCGCCATGAAGCGCAACGAACTGGTCTTCGCCGAAGGTCCTGCCGGCACGGGCAAGACCTGGCTTGCCGTGGGCCATGCCGTGTCCCTGATCGAGCAGGGCGTGGTGGAGCGCATGATCCTGTCGCGCCCCGCAGTCGAGGCCGGCGAGCGCATCGGCTTCCTGCCCGGCGACATGCGCGAGAAGGTCGACCCCTATCTGCGGCCGATCTACGACGCGCTCTATGATTTCATGGAGGCGCGCAATGTCGAGCGGGCCCTGCAGACCGGCATGATCGAGATAGCGCCGCTGGCATTCATGCGCGGGCGCACGCTCACCAACGCCGTGGTGCTGCTCGACGAGGCGCAGAACACCACGACCATGCAGATGAAGATGTTCCTCACCCGCCTCGGCGAAGGCTCGCGCATGATCGTCACGGGCGACCCGACGCAGATTGACCTGCCGCCCCAGCAGAAATCCGGCCTGGTCGAGGCCGTGCGCCTGCTCTCCGGCGTCGAGGGCATCGGCCATGTCACCTTCCGCGAGGGCGACGTGGTGCGCCACGATCTCGTGCGCAAGATCGTCAAGGCCTATGAGGACGCCGCGCGCGAGGCCGTGGTGGCGCCGTCTCCCGACAGGGGAGCGCCGCGTTGAGCGAGGGCCCTGCGGCAGACATCGCCATCGAGAGCGCTGGCTGGGCGGCTGTTCCGGATGCGGAGGCGCTGGTCCTCGCTGCCATCGAGGCCAGCGCCGCCCAGGCGGGGATCGCGCTGCGCACGGGCGCGGAGGTCAGCGTGCTGCTCACAGACGATGCCCAGGTGCGCGAACTCAACCGCCTGTGGCGCAAGAAGGACAAGCCGACCAACGTCCTGTCCTTTCCTGCGGCGGCTCGGGACAGGATTGCCTCCGCCCCCATGCTGGGCGACATCGTGATCGCCTTCGAGACCGTGAACGCCGAGGCCGCCGAAGAAGACAAGCCGCTGCCGCATCACCTCACCCACCTGGTGGTGCACGGTTTCCTGCACCTGCTCGGCCACGACCATGACACCGACGCCGACGCCGAGGCGATGGAGGATCTGGAGCGGCGCATCCTCGCCTTGCTTGCGATTCCTGATCCTTATGCCGATAAATCTTGACGAGGCGGGCCAGATCGGGCCATTCCACACCCCGCCATGACCGACGACAGTCGAACCAGCGACCGCCCATCGCCCTCACAGGCCGGCGTGATCGCCCGCCTCCTTGGAGCCCTCAAGCTCAGGGGCGGCCCCACCCTTCGCGACGAGATCGAGGGAGCCCTCGCGCAGAACGGGCGCGACTCGGAGCTGTCGCCCCAGGAACGCGCGATGCTCTCCAATGTGCTGAGCCTGCGCACCAAGCGTGTCGAGGACGTGATGATCCCCCGCGCCGACATCGTGGCCGCGCCGGCGGACATCTCGCTGGGCGATCTTCTGGGCCAGTTCCGCACCGCAGGCCATTCGCGCCTGCCGGTTTATGGCGAGTCGCTCGATGATCCGCGCGGCATGGTCCATATCCGCGATTTCATCGACTTCATCGCCGCCCGGGCCGAGGCCAGCCGCAAGCGCCGCCGCAAGGCAGGAGCCGGCGAAGGCGCCAGCCTCGATCTGGGCGCTGTCGATTTGTCCGCCACGCTGGCCAGCGCGCGCATCCTCAGGCCCGTGCTCTACGTGCCCGCCTCGATGCCGGCCGTTGACCTTCTGGTGCGCATGCAGGCGACCCGGACCCACATGGCGCTGGTCATCGATGAGTATGGCGGCACCGACGGTCTTGTCTCGATCGAGGATCTCGTCGAGATCGTTGTCGGCGACATAGAGGACGAGCACGACGAGGCGGAAAGCGCGGGATTCACCCGCCTCGCCGACGGACGTATCGCTGCCGACGCCCGTGCGCCGCTGGAGGACATGTCCGAGGCGCTGGGCGTCGATCTGGTTTCGGCCCGGCAGGCCGAGGATGTCGACACGCTCGGAGGCCTGATCGTCAGCATCGCAGGGCGGGTTCCCGCCCGGGGCGAACTGATCAAGGGTCCTGACGGCCTCGAATTCGAGATCCTGGATGCCGATCCGCGCCGCATCAAGCGCGTCAGGATCCATCGGCCAAGCGCCGTGGCCATCTCGGGCAATGGCGCCTCGCCAGATGCGCCCGACCGGAGCGGGTGATGCTCTTTCGCCTTGCCGAAGCGGTGATGCTGAGCTGGGGCTGGCGGCGCAGGCTGATCGCCCTGGCCTGCGGCGCAGCCGGCGCGCTCACGCTCGCGCCGTTCGGCCTGTGGCCGCTTCTGGTCATCCCCTTCTCTGCGGCGGTCTGGCTGCTCGATGGCGTCGCTTCGCCCTCGCGGCTGCGAAGGCTCGGCCATGCCATGCTTGATGGCTGGTTCTGGGGCCTGGGCTATTTCCTCTCCGGGCTGTGGTGGCTCGGCTCGGCCTTCCTCGTCGAGGCCGACCGCTTTTTGTGGGCGATGCCGATGGGCGTGCTGGGTCTGCCCATGGTCCTCGCCATGTTCCCGGCTTTCGGCTTTGTGCTGGCGCAGCTGCTGTGGCGCCCTGGCCTTGGCCGCATCGGCGCGCTGGCGGGCGCGCTCGGGCTCAGCGAATTCGCGCGGGGGGCGCTGTTCACCGGCTTTCCCTGGAATGCCTATGGCCAGGCGCTGGCCGAGAACCTCTATCTGGCGCAGACCGCCTCGATGATCGGCCTGCACGGGCTGACCGTGCTCGCGGTGGCGCTGGCGGCGACCCCGGCGGTGCTCGTGACGGCAGGGCCGGGCGCGCGCCGCTGGCTGGCCGGCGCCTGTGCCGTCGCGCTGCTCGCGGGCATGGGGCTTTTCGGCTGGCAGCGCATCCCGGCCGCGCAGAGCCCGCTCGTGACCGGGGTCAAGCTGCGGATCATGCAGCCGAACCTGCCGCAGGATGACAAGTTCCGGCCCGAGAAGGGGCGCGAGATCCTCGAGGGCTATCTGGCGCTCTCCGATCGTGCGACCACGCCGCGCACGCTCGGGCTTCAGGATGTCACCCATCTGATCTGGCCCGAATCGGCCTTTCCCTTCCTGTTGGGGCAGTCTCCCCAGGCGCTGGCGATGATCACCGCCGCGCTGCCACCGAACGTCACGCTCGTCACCGGCGCGGCGCGGGCTGGTGCGGTCCTGCCGGGCGAAGCCCAGCCGCCGATCTACAATTCCATCCAGGTGATCACCCGCACGGGCGGCATCGTGGCCGCTTATGACAAGCGCCATCTGGTGCCGTTCGGCGAGTATCTCCCCGCCCCGTTCCAGAGCCTGCTGCATGGGCTGGGGCTCACCGCCTTCGTGGCGATTCCCGGCGGCTTCACCGCTGCCCCGGCGCGCGCGACGCTTGAGATACCGGGCCTGCCCCCCGTTGTGGCCAGCATCTGCTACGAGGCCATCTTTCCCGGCGCGGTGATGCCCGAGGCCGGTGGTGACGCTCTGGCCGCACCCCGGCTCATGCTCAATGTCACCAACGATGCCTGGTTCGGCGTGACTCCGGGTCCCTACCAGCACGCCCAGCAGGCGAGGCTGCGGACCATCGAGGAAGGTCTGCCGATGATCCGCGCCGCCAACAATGGAATATCCAGCGTTGTCGATGCCTACGGCCGCGTAATCGGCAGCCTCCCCCTTGGTATTGACGGGGTTCTGGACACTGGACTTCCGGTGGCAATCGGCCCTACAACCTTTTCGCGAGTTGGCAACCTGATTGCCGGCCTGATGATCGGATTTTGCCTGGCAGTCGCGGCGGCTGCCAGGGTGCGACGCCGGGCTCATGAGCATTGAATGAGGAAGGTCGCTGGGGCGAAGGAGCCCGCGGCCGGGGAAGAGGTTTTGCGCTGATCATGTCCGTGCCGCCGAAGAAAATACCGAACCCGATCGACAAGCATGTCGGCGCCCGCGTCAGGATGCGGCGTCTTCTGGTGTCCATGAGCCAGGAACGGCTTGGCGAGGCGCTCGGCATCACCTTCCAGCAGATCCAGAAATACGAGAAGGGCGCCAACCGCATCGGCGCCAGCCGCCTGCAGCAGATCGCCAAGATCCTTGGCGTTCCGGTCGAGTTCTTCTTCGACGGCTCCCCCTCAGGCGAGATCGGCGCGGCGGCCGGATTCGGCGACATGCCGCAGCCGAGCTTCGTCTCCGATTTCATGGCCACATCCGAAGGCGTCCAGCTGACCCGCGCCTTCGTCAAGATCGCCGATCCCCAGGTGCGAAGGCGTCTGATCGATCTGGTCGAAACCCTGGCCTCCAGCCAGCCGGCCAGACCTTGATCGCGGTCCTGGCCAGTTGTCCAGCAGGACCCGATGGCCAAGGCCATGTTCGCCATGACGAACGAACGTCCGTTTTTTCAGCCGACGCGCTTGACGAAACGCCCTCTTGCTGGCAGAAGCGCGCGCCGTTGTGCCCTGTGCGCAACAAGTTGACCCCCGCCCATCACCCTTTCCCACCATCAGCCCAGAGGACGCGCCGTGGCCCGCTCGAGCTATCTTTTCACCAGTGAGTCGGTCTCCGAAGGCCACCCGGACAAGGTGTGCGACCGGATCTCCGACGAGGTCGTGGACCTGTTCTTCCGCGAGGCTGCCAAGGCCGGCATGGATGCCAGCCAGGTGCGCGTGGCCTGCGAGACGCTCGCCACCACCAACCGCGTCGTGATCGCCGGCGAAGTCCGCACCTCGCTCGACGAGAAGGCGATGAAGTCGAAGGTCAAGAGCGCCGCCCGCAAGGCGATCCGCGCCATTGGCTACGAGCAGGATGGCTTCCACTGGAAGAAGGCGAAGATCGACGTGTTGCTGCATCCGCAGTCCGCGCACATCGCGCAGGGCGTCGATGCCTCGGGCAACAAGGATGAGGGCGCCGGCGACCAGGGCATCATGTTCGGCTATGCCTGTCGCGAGACGCCGGAGCTCATGCCCGCCCCGATCTTTTACGCCCACAAGATTCTCGAGGTTCTGTCGGCCCTCCGACACAAGGGCGAGCGCGGCTGTGAAAAGCTCGGCCCCGATGCCAAGAGCCAGGTGACCGTGCGCTACGAGGACGGCAAGGCCGTGGGCGTGACGCAGATCGTGCTGTCGACCCAGCATCTCGACGCCAGGCTCAGCTCGAAGGATGTGCAGAAGATCGTCGAGCCGATCATCCGCGAGACCCTGCCCGAGGGCTGGATCACCAAGGACACCATCTGGCACGTCAATCCCACCGGCGCCTTCGTGATCGGCGGACCGGATGGCGACGCCGGCCTCACGGGCCGCAAGATCATCGTCGACACCTATGGCGGCGCGGCCCCCCATGGCGGCGGCGCCTTCTCGGGCAAGGATCCCACGAAGGTGGACCGCTCCGCCGCCTATGCCGCGCGCTATCTCGCCAAGAACGTCGTGGCCGCCGGCCTCGCCGACCGCTGCACCATCCAGGTCTCCTACGCGATCGGCGTGTCCAGGCCGCTCTCTGTCTATGTGGACCTGCACGGCACCGCCAGGGGCAAGGTCACCGAGGCCATGCTCGAGAAGGTGCTGCCCGAGATCATGGATCTGTCGCCCCGCGGCATCCGCAATCATCTCGGCCTCAACAAGCCGATCTATGCGCGCACCGCCGCCTATGGCCATTTCGGCCGCAAGGCGACGCGCGACGGGGGCTTCTCGTGGGAGCGCACCGATCTCGCCAGGACCCTGAAGGCCGCCATCGCCGGATGACGGCGAAGCGCGAGCCCGGCCCCGAAAGCCCGCGCGCCCGGCGCCGGGATGGTCCCGACGGCGCCGATGCGGCGTCGGGCGCCTTTTTCGGACGGCGCAAGGCCAAGAAGCTGCGCGGCGGACAGGCTGACCTGTTCGCCACCTTGCTGCCGCAGCTGACCTTGCCGACGCCTCTGCCCGAAAGGCTTGAGGCTTTGTTTGCGCAGCCGGTGCGCGAGGTGCGCCTCGAGATCGGCTTCGGCGGCGGCGAGCATCTTCTCGCTGCGGCGCGGGCCCAGCCGGAGGTCGGCTTCATCGGCTGCGAGCCGTTCATCAACGGCATGGCCAAGATCCTGGCCGCGATCGCGCGCGAGGGCATCGGCAATGTCAGGCTCTGGCCAGACGATGCCGCGCCGCTTCTGGAGCGGCTGCCGGCGGCCTCGCTCGCCTGCATCGATCTGTTCTATCCCGATCCCTGGCCCAAACGCAGGCAACGCAAGCGTCGCTTCGTGTCAGCGACCACGCTGGCTCATCTGGCGCGCGCCTTGCGCCCCGGCGGCCAGTTCCGCTTCGCCACCGACATCGACGATTACGCCGGCTGGACGCTGGCTCATCTCTCGCGTGAGCCGCAGCTGCGCTGGACGGCCCGTGCCGCCAGCGACTGGCTCACGCCCTTCGAGGGATGGGTGCGCACGCGCTATGAGGCGAAGGCGCTGGCGGCCGGCCGCCAGCCGTCCTACCTGCATTTCGTCCGGGCCGGAGGCCGAGGGGGCGTTCCAGCCCCCGGCCATCTCAGCCCTGCGCCGCGATCCTGGCCGCGTTCTGATCCTTGACGCGCAGGAACTGCAACACGCGCTGGGCGGTGGAGATGGCCAGATTCTCGAAATTGCTGTGCGCGCGGCCAATCAGATGCGGCATCTGCTCGGAAGCGGGGCGAAGCCCGATGAGCGCCTGCACGGTGGGCCAGGACCAGCCCATCGCTTTGCCGATCACCAGGCAGGCGTCGCGATCTGAGCCGCAAAGGGCCTGCTCTGCCGCCGTCACCGAAATGCCGGCCAGCGTCGCGATGGCGCACAGCGCTTCCTCGGACTGGCCCTTGCCGGCGAAGGCCACCAGAGCGGCCTCGTCGAGGCGCTTGCTGTCCGACAGCGCCCGAATTGTCTCCATCGCTGCAGCCCGGGCGGCCGGATCATGCGTCAGCCCGGGCGCCGTCTCGGGCGCAGGCGGCTTGCGGCTCATCAGCGCGGCCGGCGCCGTCTTGTTCATCAGCTTGCGGCGCGCGCTTTCGCGGGCGGCGTTGGAGAGGTTGACCATCAGGTCCGTCGGAATGTCGTAGCGCGCGCCAAGCGCCACCTGCAGCGCATCGTCCGAATAGGCCCGCGTCACCAGCAGGCCCATGCCGCGGCCCGAGAAGCGCGCCGTCTCGTTGTTGACAAGCGCATGGGAGATCACGCGGTCGCCCTTGACCACGAGATAGTCCGTCACGTTCTCGGTGAGGTGCGGCCGTTCTGTGATCGCGAGCATGTGGTCCCGGCCCTTGGTGGATGCCACGGCAACCAGATCATGCTCGGTCAGAATCGGCGAGCGCGTCAGCACCGGGCGCGCCACCACGATCTCGTCGAGCGCCAGCTGTCGCACCACGCCGTGCGGCGCCCTCGCGAGGTCCGCCAGCCTGTCCGCCAGCGCCACGCGGCTCTGCAGGGACGTTCCGGCGGCCAGACGGCCGATCACCACGTCGAAGACGCTGATCTGATCGTCGGAATACTCCTCCAGCCGCGTGGCCAGCATATCCGTCACGCGAGCGATGGTCAGATTCTTCTGTTCTTCCGAGCGTGACGCAAGAGCGCTGTCGAGATGAGCCAGTATGGCGCTGACGGTGGTCATGGGGAGACGGCGAACCCTTCTGGAGTTGTCGTCATTCTAACGGCCATCCGTCACCGATCGGTTAGCGGCGAGCCCCTGTTATGAAGCCTTGGCCGGAATTCCGCGCCAGCGCCGGCCTGGCCGGCAGGAGCGCAGCGAGCTTGCTTGAAAAGCTGCGCGACTTGGCCTATAGAGCCTCAAAGCTCTGGTTCAGGCTCATGGCCACGATCAAGAGCGGGTCCGAAACGACCCGCTCTTTTTTGTTGCCGCGAGCAGGCCGCGGGCCCGAGGCTTCGGCCTCGGCGTGCGGGGCTTACCTGGACGCAATCGCAGGAAACACTGTTGCCGGCCATGGACGAACAGGACAAGCGCCTCATTGTGGAAAGCGGCGTCGCCGCGCGCGTCGCCGGTGTCGTCGAGCCCGTCATCGAGCAGCTCGGCTACAGGCTGGTGCGCGTGCGCGTCACTGGCCAGAACGGCTGCACGGTCCAGATCATGGCCGAGCGTCCCGACGGCTCCATGGGCGTTGACGATTGCGAGGCCGTGAGCCGCGCCGTGTCGCCAGCCCTCGATGTCGAGGAGCCGATCACCGCTGCGTACCATCTCGAGCTTTCGTCGCCGGGCATCGACAGGCCGCTGGTCCGCCCGTCGGATTTCGCGCGTTGGGCCGGCTTCGACACCAAGGTCGAGATGGAGGTCCCGGCCCATGGCCGCAAGCGCTATCGCGGCATCCTGCGCGGCGTGAACGGGGTCCAGGCCCTGCTGGAATTGCCCGACGCGCCGGTCGGGGTCGATCCCAGTGTGTCGCTGCCCATCGCCGACATGGCGGAGGCGCGGCTGATCCTGAGCGACGCGCTGATCGCCGAATCGCTCAAGCGCGGCAAAAGCGGGCTCGAGCCCGCGATGCCCGAGCCCGAAGCCGTGGAGCGCCGCAAGGCCGATGTCCGGCTCAAGGCCAACCGCCTCAAGGGCGGCAAACCCGATACGAAGGCGCGTCGCCAGGCGGCGTCCGCCACTCAAGACACATCATCTTCCGAGGAGAACTGAGCCATGGTCGTCAGCGCCAATCGCCTTGAGCTGTTGCAGATCGCCGACGCGGTCGCCCGCGAGAAGTCCATCGACCGCCAGATCGTGGTCGGCGCGATGGAGGATGCCATCGCCAAGGCCGCCCGCTCGCGCTACGGCGCTGAAACCGACGTCCATGCCGAGATCCACCCCAAGACGGGCGAGCTGCGCCTGTCGCGCCACCTTCAGGTGGTCGAGCAGGTGGAGAACGACGCCACGCAGATCTCGCTGACCGAGGCGCGCCGCAAGAACCCCGCCGCCGAGCCGGGCGACGTGATCTCCGATCCGCTGCCGCCCTTCGATTTCGGCCGCATCGCCGCGCAATCCGCCAAGCAGGTCATCGTCCAGAAGGTGCGCGAGGCCGAGCGCGACCATCAGTATGACGAATACAAGGACCGCATCGGCGACATCATCAACGGCGTGGTCAAGCGCGTCGAATATGGCAACGTCTTCGTCGATCTGGGCCGCGGCGAAGGCATCGTCCGCCGCGACGAGCTGATCCCGCGCGAGACCTTCAAGGTCGGCGACCGCATCCGCGCCTATGTCTATGACGTGCGCCGCGAGCAGCGCGGACCGCAGATCTTCCTGTCACGCACCCATCCGCAGTTCATGGCCAAGCTGTTCGGCCAGGAAGTGCCGGAAATCTACGACGGCATCGTGGAGATCAAGGCCGTCGCGCGTGATCCGGGCTCCCGCGCCAAGATCGCCGTCATCAGCCGGGATTCGTCCATCGATCCGGTCGGCGCCTGCGTCGGCATGCGCGGCAGCCGCGTCCAGGCGGTGGTCGGCGAGCTTCAGGGCGAGAAGGTCGACATCATTCCCTGGAGCCAGGACATCGCAACCTTCATCGTCAACGCCCTGCAGCCGGCCGAGGTCGCCAAGGTCGTGCTCGACGAGGAAGCCGACAAGATCGAGGTTGTGGTTCCCGACGAGCAGCTCTCGCTCGCCATCGGCCGCCGCGGCCAGAATGTGCGCCTCGCCTCGCAGCTCACGGGCTGGAACATCGACATCCTGACGGAAGCCGAGGAATCGGAGCGCCGCCAGAAGGAGTTCGTCACGCGCACCGAGCTGTTCATGTCGGCCATGAACGTGGACGAGGTGGTCGGCCAGCTCCTCGCTTCGGAAGGCTTCCGCACGGTGGAGGAAGTCGCCTATGTCGACCTGTCCGAGCTTGCCGGCATCCAGGGCTTCGACGAGGACACCGCCTCCGAGATCCAGAACCGCGCGCTGAGCTACCTCGCCGAGCGCGAGGCCGAGTTCGACGCCCGCCGCCGCGAGCTTGGCGTGCTTGACGAACTGCGCGAGATCGATGGCGTCACCACCGCCATGATGGTGGCGCTGGGCGAGAACGAGGTGAGGTCGGTCGAGGACCTGGCCGGCTGCGCCACCGATGACCTTGTGGGCTACACCGAGCGCAAGCAGGGCGAGACCATGCGTTACCCGGGCTTCCTCGACAGCTTCGGCCTGTCGCGCGACGAGGCCGAGGCCGTCATCATGGCGGCCCGTGTCAAGGCCGGCTGGATCGAGGCGCCGGCGCATGACGACGGCGTGTCCGAGAACGCGGAAGCCTGAGCGGACCGGGCCGGGGCCCCCGATGGGCGCGCGCCGTGACGAGCCGGACAGCGAGCGCCGCTGCGTGGCCACGCGGCTGGCGCTCCCGGTGGAGGAGCTGCTGCGCTTCGTGGCGGGCCCCGATGGCCGGCTGACGCCGGACATCCGGCGCAAGCTGCCGGGCCGCGGCGTCTGGACGGCCCTCTCGCGCGAGGCGGTGGAGCGTGCGGTCCGCACACGGGCCTTCCCGCGTTCGCTCAAGAGCGCGGTGGAGGTGCCCGATGGCCTTGCCGACGAGGTGGACGCGCTGCTGGTCAGGGACGCGCTCCAGTCGCTGTCATTCGCCAACAAGGCCGGGCTGCTCGTCACCGGCTTCGGCAAGGTCGAGGCGGCGCTCTCCGGCGCCCGCGCGCCCGCCATCTGGATTGAGGCGGCCGATGGCGCCGAGGATGGTCGCCGCAAGCTGATGCAGGCCATGCGCCGGCGTCATGGCGACCATTCGTCCGCAGTTCCGATCGCCGATTGTTTCGACAGCCACGATTTGGGGTTAGCCTTGGGGCGTGAGCTTGTGATACACGCTGCGCTCAAAGACGGCGCGGCGTCGGGGGCATTCCTCGATCGCTGGCGTCGGCTCGTGCATTTCCGGACACGGCCCTTGCCCCAAGCAGCCATGCCCGCAGGCGCAGATGAGTTTCAAAAAGATGTAACCGCAGGACCGACATCGGAATGACCGATCCAAAGAACCCCGGCGACAAGACCTTGACCGTGTCGCCGCCCAAGACCCTGACGCTGAAGCGTCCGGTCGAACAGAACACGGTCAAGCAGAGCTTCTCCCACGGACGGTCGAAATCCGTCGTGGTCGAGGTCAAGCGCCGCATCGCGGGCCCGCATGAGGGTGCCCACCAGGCTGCGCCGGCTCCCCGCCCGCCCGCACCGGCCCCGGCTCCCCAGCCGGCTGTTCCGCCCCCCGCCGCGCCGAAGGCGGCTGCTCCGCCACCTGCCGCGCAGAAGCTGGCAGCCGGCATGGTGCTGCGCACGCTGTCCGCCGATGAGCACGATGCCCGCACCCGCGCCTTGGCCGATTCCCGTGGCCGCGAGAGCGAGGAGCGCCGCCGCGCCGAGGAAGAGGCCCGCGCCCGCGCCGCCCGCGAGGAGCGCGAACGCGCCGAGCGCGAGGCCGCTGCCGCCCGTGTGCGCGAGGACGAGGAACGTCGCCGCGCAGAGGAAGATTTCCGCCGTCGTGGCCGCGATGAGGCTTCGCGCCGTCTGGGCGAGGACGCTGCCCCGGTGCGCTCTTCGCAGCCTGCGGCCGGCCCCGGCTCTGCACGCACCGATGGCCGCCCCTTCCGCATGGATGGCCGTCCCCCGCGCATCGACATTCCCCGCCCGCCGCGCGATGACAGGCCTGCCCGCCCCGAGGGCGAACGTCCCGCCATGCGCAGCGATCGTCCCCGCCCCGAGGGCGGCTTGCGTGCGCGCGAGGGCGATGGACCCCGCGCTCCCCGTCCCGAAGGCGGTTTTGGCGGCCCTCGCCCCGAGGGCGGCTTCCGCCCGCGCGAGGGTGGCGCTCCCCGTCCCGAAGGCGGCTTCCGCCCCCGTACCGAGGGTTCCGGTCCCCGCCCCGAGGGCGGTTATCGTGGCCCGCGGCCTGAAGGCGCAGGTCCGCGGCCTGAAGGCGGCTTCCGCCCCCGCACCGAAGGCGATGGACCCCGCGGTCCCCGTCCGTCCGGCGGCTTCGGCTTTGGCTCCGGCGCGGGCGCCCGCATGCTGCGCACCAGCACGGGCGAGGCGCCGCCTGTCGATCTGTCCTTGCCGCGCCGCGCGCCTCCTGGCGCCGGTCGCCCGCGCTCCGATGATGATGACCGCGCCGGCGTGCGCCGGGGTCCCGGCGGCGCGCCCAAGCCGGGCAGCACCGAAGTCCGCGTCCCCAAGGTCGGGGACAAGAGCCGCGGCCGCCTGACGCTGACCAACGCGCTTGATGCCGACGCCGAGCGCATGCGCTCGGTGGCGGCCTTCCGCCGCCGCGTGCAGCGGATGAGCGGGCGCGGCGCTGCCAGCGAGCCCAAGGAGAAGCTCTCGCGCGAGGTGATCATCCCCGAGACGATCACCATCCAGGAACTCGCGAACCGCATGTCGGAACGCGCGGTCGATGTCATCCGCTTCCTGATGAAGCAGGGCCAGATGCTCAAGATCACGGACGTGCTGGATGCGGACTCCGCCCAGCTCATCGCCGAGGACATGGGCCACACGGTCAAGCGCGTCTCGGAAGCCGACGTGGAAGAAGGCCTGTTCAACCTCGTCGACGAGGACGACATGCTGGCTCCGCGCCCGGCCGTCGTGACCATCATGGGCCATGTCGACCACGGCAAGACCTCGCTGCTCGACGCAATCCGCAAGACCAATGTGGTTTCGGGCGAGGCGGGCGGGATCACCCAGCATATCGGCGCCTATCAGGTGTCGACGCCTTCGGGCGCCCGCGTCACCTTCATCGACACGCCCGGCCACGCCGCCTTCACACAGATGCGCGCGCGCGGGGCCAAGGTCACGGACATCGTCGTGCTGGTCGTGGCGGCGAATGACTCGGTGATGCCCCAGACCGTCGAGGCCATCAACCACGCCAAGGCCGCCAGGGTGCCGCTGATCGTGGCGATCAACAAGGTCGATCTGCCCGACGCAAGGCCGGAGCGGGTCAAGACCGACCTGATCCAGCACGGCGTCCAGGTGGAGAGCCTGGGCGGAGACGTGCTCGAGATCGAGCTGTCGGCCAAGACGCGCCTCAATCTCGACAAGCTGCTTGAGGCCATTGCGCTGCAGGCCGAGTTGCTGAGCCTGACGGCGAACCCGGACCGCCCTGCCGAAGGCACGGTGATCGAGGCCAAGCTCGATCGCGGCCGCGGCCCCGTGGCCACGGTTCTCGTCCAGCGCGGCACGTTGCGCACCGGCGACATCATCGTCGCGGGCTCCGAATGGGGCCGCGTGCGCGCCCTGATCGGCGATACCGGCGCGACCATGAAGGAGGCTCCGCCCTCCATGCCGGTCGAGGTCCTCGGCTTCAACGGCACCCCGGAGGCAGGCGACCGCGTCGCCGTCGTCGAGTCCGAGGCCCGCGCCCGCGAGATCACCGACTACCGCATGCGCCAGAAGCGCGACATCGCCGCCGCGCGCGGCACGTCGGGCGCTGGCCGCAGCCTCGTCGACATGATGCGCGACCTGAAGGCCAGCGCGGGCCGCAAGGAGTTCCCGCTTCTGGTCAAGGGCGACGTGCAGGGCTCGGTCGAGGCCATCGTCGGCGCGCTCGACAAGCTTGGCACCGATGAGGTGCGCGCCCGCGTGCTGCTCTCGGGCGTCGGCGGCATCAATGAATCCGATGTCACGCTCGCCCAGGCTTCGGGCGCGGTGCTGATCGGCTTCAACGTCCGCGCCAACAAGGAAGCACGCGAGGCGGCCGAGAGGGCCGGCGTCGAGATCCGCTACTACAACATCATCTACGATCTCGTGGATGACGTTAAGGCGGCGATGTCGGGCCTGCTTGCGCCCACCCTGCGCGAAACCATGCTCGGCACGGCCACCATGCTCGAGATCTTCAACATCACGAAGGTCGGCAAGATCGCCGGCTGCCGTGTCACTGAAGGCACCATCGAGCGCGGCCAGCATGTCCGCCTGATCCGCGACAACACCGTCATCCACGAAGGCAAGCTCTCCACGCTCAAGCGCTTCAAGGATGACGTCAAGGAGGTTCAGGTCGGCCAGGAATGCGGCATGTCCTTCGAGAACTATCAGGACATCCGCGCCGGCGACGTGGTGGAATGCTACCGCATCGAGGAGATCAAGCGCACGCTCTGATCGCTGCGCCTGGCCCAGCCTCTGCAGAACCCGGCCCCTTGAGGGGGCCGGGCCGTTACCCTAACCAGACGGGCCCGGGATCATGCATTCCGGGCTGACGGTCCTGCCGGTCCGAGCCCGGAAAGCGAACCATGGCCAAACCCAGCTCCAAGACGCCCAAGGGCCCCACGCAGCGGCAGTTGCGCGTGGGCGAACTGATCCGCCACGAGCTGGCGGCCATCCTCTCGCGCGGCGGGATCCATGATCCGGTTCTGGCGAAATACGTGATCTCGGTGACGCAGGTGCGCCTGTCGCCCGATCTCAAGCTCGCCACCTGCTACATCATGCCCCTTGGCGGACAGGACGAGAAGCCGGTCATCGCCGCGCTCGACCAGCACAAGCGCTTCCTGCGCGGCGAGATCGCGCACCGCGTGAATCTCAAATTTGCGCCCGATCTGCGCTTCCGCCGCGATGAGGCCTTCGACGAGGCGCTGCGCATCGACCGCCTGCTCCATTCCGACAAGGTGCAGCGCGACCTGCGCAAGCCTTCCGAAACGACCGCTGACGATGCGGACGAGGCCTGACATGGCAAGCCTGATCCAGGAGCCCGCCGCCGCGGCCGATGCCCCGTCGGCCCCCCGACCCAAGAAGCGTGACATCCACGGCTGGCTCATCCTCGACAAGCCGGTGGGCGAGACATCGACCCATGCCGTTGCGGTGGTGAAGCGCGCCTTCCAGGCCAAGAAGGCCGGCCATGCCGGCACGCTCGATCCGCTCGCCTCCGGCCTGCTGCCCGTTGCGATGGGTGAAGCCACAAAGACCGTGCCCTTCGTCATGGACGGGCGCAAGGCCTACCGCTTCACCGTGACCTGGGGCGCCGAGACCGCGACGGACGATGCCGAGGGTGAGGTCACGCACAGCAGCGCCGACAGGCCGGACGAAGCGGCGATCCTGGCGATCCTGCCGCGATTCACCGGCACGATCCTGCAGGTGCCGCCGAAATACTCCGCCATCAAGATCGCGGGCGAGCGCGCCTATGATCTGGCGCGCGAGGGCGAGGAGGTGACGCTCCAGCCGCGCCCGGTCGAGATCGACGCGCTGCGTCTGGTGGGGCACGAGGATGGCCGCTCCACCTTCGAGGCGGAATGCGGCAAGGGCACCTATGTGCGGGCGCTGGCCCGCGATTTCGGGCGTCTTCTGGGCTGCTTCGGCCATGTCACCGCGCTGCGCCGCACGCGTGTCGGCCCCTTCACCGAGGCGGACGCAACGCCGCTGGCCGCGCTGGATCAGGCCCGGCGCGAGGGCGGCGACGTCATGGGCTTCATCACGCCGGTCGACCGGGCGCTCAGCGAGATCCCGGCGGTCCATGTCAACCGCAACGATGCCAATCGGCTGATGCGCGGCCAGTCCTGCCTGCTGCGCGGGGCCGGAGCGCCGATCGATGAGGCGGCGGTCGCGGTGTTCTCGAGCGGCGCGCTTGTCGCCATCGGTGAGGTTGCGCGGGGCGAGCTGCATCCCAGGCGGGTGTTCCACCTGGGATAGGCTTTCTGTTGGGCTGAGCCTCGCCCTGGGCCGAGCCTTGGCTGCCTCAGCGGGCGGCAGTCACCATGATCTCGACCTTGTAGTCCGGCGTCGCCAGATCGGCCTTCACCGTGGCGCGCGCCGGCGTGTGGCCCTGCACGACCCACTTGTCCCAGACCGCGTTCATCTCGCCGAAAGTGGCCATGTCGGTCAGCCAGATGTTGGCGCTGAGGATCTTGCTCTTGTCGCTGCCGGCCTCGACCAGCCTGGCCTCGATCTGGGCCAGGATGTCGGCGGTCTGCTCGGCCACCGACTTGCCCCTGGGCTCGCTGGCAACATGCCCGGCGAGATAGACGGTGGAGCCATGGGCGACAGCCATGCTCATGCGGGGGCCGACGCCGAAACGCTCGATGCTCATGAAGGGTATCCTTGATTGAAGTGAAGTTCCGGCTTTGTCCTATCGCAAGCTGCGGCACGGGGCAAACCCCTCAGCCGGCCACGGCCATCCAGCCGGCCCAGATCGCGCCATAGCGCAGGCCCTTGCCGAGGCCCACGATCAGCGCGAAACGTCCCAGCGGATAGCGCAGCGCGCCCGCCGCCACCGTGCCGAGATCGCCGATGCCCGGCACCCAGGACAACAGGAGCGCCACCCAGCCGAAGCGCGCGAAAAGCCGCTCGCCTCTGGCAAGCGTCGCCGGCTCTGGCCTCAGCCGCGCGGGCAGCCGCTCCATGCCGCCCCCGGCCACCGCCCTGCCCACCCACCAGTTGACCATCGAGCCGAGCGTGTTGAAAACGGTCGCGACCACGAACAGCGCCGGCGCGTTGACCTGTCCGCGGTGCAGCAGCCCTGCGAAGGTGGCCTCCGACGGAAAGGGCAGGATGGTGGCCGCGAGGAAGGCCGATGCGGCCATGGTGGCCAGCGAAACGAGGTTTTCAAGCACGACAGGCGACGTTCGGCGTCACAGCCGCCTCAGCGCGACATCCTGGATGCGATGGCTCGCCCCTTTGGTCAGGATGAGGCTGGCGCGCTGGCGTGTCGGGAGGATGTTCTCGCGCAGATTGGGCAGGTTGATGCGGTCCCACAGCCCCTCGGCGATTTCCAGCGCCTCGGCTTCGGACAGGTCGGCATATTTGCGGAAGAACGAGCGCGGATCGCGGAAGGCGGTCTGCCGCAGCAGGAGGAAGCGGTTGATGTACCAGCGGCGCAGATCGTCCTCGTCCGCGTCGAGATAGATCGACACGTCGAAGAAATCCGACACGAACGGGATCGCGGAGCCATCCTTGGGCAGGCGCGCCGGCTGCAGCACGTTCAGCCCCTCGACGATGAGGATGTCGGGTCGTTCGACGGCGATCTCCTCGCCCGGCACCACGTCATAGACGAGATGCGAATAGACCGGCGCCTTCACCACCGGATGGCCCGCCTTCACCTGGCTGAGGAACTGCAGCAGCCGTGCGCTGTCATAGCTTTCGGGAAAGCCCTTGCGCTCCATCAGGCCGCGCGCCGCAAGCTCGGCATTGGGCAGCAGGAAACCATCCGTGGTGATGAGCTTGACCTTGGGCGTGTTGGGCCAGCGCGACAGCAGCGCCGTGAGCACGCGCGCCGTGGTGGACTTGCCGGCCGCGACCGAGCCGGCCAGTCCGATGACATAGGGCACCTTCACCTCATCCTCGGCCTGCAGGAAGCGCTGCGTGGCCCGGAACAGCCCTTGCGCGGCCGCGACATAGACCGACAGCAGGCGCGACAGCGGCAGGTAGATCGACACCACCTCGTCGAGCGAGATGGGGTCATTGATGGATTGCAGCTTCTCGATGTCCTGCACGGTCAGCGTCAGCGGCGTGTCCGCGCGCAGATGGGCCCACTCATCCCGCGTGAAGACCCGATAGGGGGAGAGATCGGGCAAGGCGGGCGCTGCCGGTGTCACGCGCTGGTCCATGTCTTTCTCTCAGGACGCCGCGGTCCGGTACGCGCTGCCGGACGCGCCTCAAGGCCCGCCGATCGGGTCAATTAGAAGACCTTGCGGCCTTTTCCGCAAGTCCGGAGAGACCCGTGCGGCGCTCGAGTTCGCTCATCACATCGTCGAGGGGCACCGCGCGCGACTGGAGCAGCACGAGGAGGTGGAACAAAACGTCGGCGGCCTCGGCCGTCAGCGCCGCACGGTCGCCCTGCACGGCCGCGATCACCGCCTCCACCGCTTCCTCGCCGAACTTCCTGGCGACGCGTTCCGGCCCCGAGGCCAGCAGCTTGGCTGTCCAGCTTTCCTCCGGCGCGGAACTGGCGCGGGCCGCCACGATGGCGGCGAGATCGGCGAGGGTGAAGCCCATGCTCAGTCCATCCGCATCCTGAGTCCGGCCGCGCGCATGTACGACTTGGCCTGCCCGATCGTGTAGGTTCCGAAATGGAAGATCGAGGCGGCCAGCACGGCGCTGGCATGGCCCCCGGTCACGCCCGCCACCAGGTGATCGAGGGCGCCGACGCCGCCGGATGCGATCACCGGCACGCTCACCGCATCCGCGATGGCGCGCGTCAGCTCCACGTCATAGCCTGCCTTGGTGCCGTCCCGGTCCATTGAGGTGACGAGCAGCTCCCCAGCCCCAAGCGCCGTGACCTCCTGTGCGAAGGCGACGGCATCGATGCCGGTGGCCTCCCGGCCGCCATGGGTGAAGATCTCGAAACGCGCCGGGCTTGCCCCCGGCGTGACGCGCTTGGCGTCGATGGCGACGACCACGCATTGCGCGCCGAACTTTTCGGCGGCCTCGCGCACGAAGGCGCGCCGCTTCACCGCCGCGGTGTTGATCGACACCTTGTCGGCTCCGGCCAGCAGCAGCCGGCGGATGTCGTCGGTGGTGCGCACGCCCCCGCCCACGGTCAGCGGAATGAAGCAGGCCTCGGCCGTGCGCGTCACCACATCGAGCAGGATGCCGCGCCCTTCATGGCTCGCGGAAATGTCGAGAAAGCAGAGCTCGTCCGCCCCGGCTGCGCCATAGGCCTTGGCGGCCTCGACCGGGTCCCCGGCATCCACCAGGTTGACGAACTGCACGCCCTTGACGACGCGCCCATCCTTGACGTCGAGGCAGGGGATCAGGCGGGTCTTGAGCATTTGCAACTCGATATTGCAGCCTGTTGGCTATGGCAAATCTTTCTGACGGCGTCGTCTACGTCGATGGAAGCGGCGTCCATACACAAGATCAGCCGGGCAGTCGCTCGGAAGCCAGTCCCCCTCACCTGAAAAACACCACCGTCACCAAGACAAAAATCGGGATCAGGATCGCGCCTGACCAGAGCATGTAGCCGAAGAAGCTCGGCATCTTCACGCCCATGTCCTTCGCGATGGCGTAGACCATGAAGTTGGGCGCGTTGCCGATATAGGTGTTGGCGCCCATGTAGACCGCGCCCGTGGAGATCGCGGCGAGCGTGACGGCGAGCCTGGTCATCAGCGCCTGCGGATCGCCCCCCGCCAGCTCGAAGAAGACGAGATATGTCGGGGCGTTGTCGAGGAAGGAGGACAGCGCGCCCGTGAGCCAGAAATACATGACGTTGTTGGGGCTGCCATCGGGGTTCGAGACCAGCGCCACCAGCGGGGCCGCGGCCCCGCCCTTGCCCGCGCCGAGGATGGCGAGGACCGGCACGATGCAGATGAAGATGCCGGCGAAGAGCTTGGCCACTTCGAGGATGGGCCCCCAGTTGAAGCCGTTGGCCTCGCGATATTCCTTGCGGGCGAACTTCAGCGAGGCCAAGGCCGCCGCCAGCATGATGAGGTTCGAGGCGATGTCCTGCAATTGCAGATACACGCCCAGCACGCTGAACTGCACGCCCGGCTTCCACTCGGCGCGGAGCAGCACGGCGCCGATGATGATGGCGACGAAGACGAGGCTCTCCAGGCCCATGATCCTGACGCGGCTGTCCGGCGTCGGGTCGGGGCGCGTCACGCCTTCCTTTCTGTAAAGATAGCTGTCGAGGGCATAGAACAGCGCCAGCAGGATGCCGGCCACCAGCATCGTCTCGGTGAAGAGGTTGGTGGTCGTCCAGAAGAAGCTGACGCCCTTGAGAAAGCCCACGAACAGCGGCGGATCGCCCAGCGGGGTCAGCGCGCCGCCCACATTCGAGACGAGGAAGATGAAGAACACGACGACGTGGACATTGTGCGCCCGGTTGTCATTGGCCCGGATGATGGGGCGGATCAGCACCATGGAGGCGCCCGTGGTGCCGACGAAGCTCGCCAGGATCGTCCCGATGGCGAGGATGCCGGTGTTGGTCAGCGGCGAGCCGTGGATGTTGCCCTTGACGAAGATGCCGCCCGCCACCGTGTAGAGCGCGAAGAGCAGGATGATGAAGGGCACGTATTCGAGCAGCATGGCGAAGGCGATGCCGGCCGTCGCATCCGGGGGCGCGAAGCTGAGATAAAGCGGGATGATGACCAGCGCCGACCAGAAGGCGGCGAACTTGCCATAATGGTGCTCCCAGACATGCGGGAAGAAAAGCGGGCCGGTGGCGATGCACAGCAGCAGGCCGGCGAAGGGCACGATCCAGAGCAGGGACATTCCGCGCCCGTCCAGCGCCGCAGCCGCGAGGGCCGGCTCGGGCATCAGCGCCAGTCCGGCGCAGAGCGCCGCCACCATGAGCCTCGCAAGCATGTCTTCATCTCCCCAGTGCCCGTGCCGCCAGCGTTATCAGGCGTGGGCGCGCGCGCACAAGAGCGTGATTCACGGCGCCCTGATGGAAATTTGCGGTTCCGATGACCCGGGAGCCTAGCCATCGCCGGTTGCTTGAGGCAAGGAGCCCTCCCGCAGCCGCTCAGACTTCGTTCCGATTCGCTGCAGATCGAGGATGCCCCTTTCATGTACCGCTCCGTCATCTTCGGCGCTGTCCTCGCCGGCGCATCGATCAGCAGCGCTGCGGCGCAGTTCGCCATCGATGACATCAAGGTGCAGTTGTTCAAGGAACGCGCCGGGGCGCTGAGCGAGAACATCGCAAACGCCGGCAGGAGCTTCGTGAACACGACTGCGGGCACGGGCGATGTTGGCGATCCGGCTGACGCGATGCTCGTGACGCTGGCCTTCACGGGGCCGCGCAACAGCAAGGCCTCCGACAAGATGGCGCGGGACATCGCCTCCGTCACCGTCACGCAGATGGCCAAGACCGGCCCGCGGATCATGCTCAAGCGCGCCTATGGCGGCTTTCACTTCGGCGCGGACGGGCGCGGCCACAAGGCCTTCTGGCTCGACGGCGCCACCTGCGCGCCGCTCGAGATCGAGGTGAGGCTCGGCCGCTCGCGCAAGACGGCCAAGCTGGATTTCCGCTGCGACGGCTGATGGAGAGGCGTTTGCCCTGCCTTCATCGCCTGTTCATGGAATGATGCGCACTCTGGCCTTGACATTCCGGAAATGAAGCTGGGTTCGGGCTGATGTGCCGCTTTCTTGCCTATCAGGGTGTTCCGGTCTTTCTCGAAGAGTTCGTCTCCTCGCCCTGCCATTCTCTGGTGCACCAGTCGATCCACGCCACCGAGGCCAAGACGGGCACCAATGGCGACGGTTTCGGGCTGGGCTGGTATGGCGACCGGCCCGAGCCGGGGCTCTATCGCGAGATCAGGCCGGCCTGGTCCGACGAGAACCTGCTCTCCATCGCCCGGCAGGTACGCTCCTCGCTGTTCTTCGCGCATGTGCGGGCCGCCACGGGCACGGCCTCGACGCGCGCCAATTGCCATCCGTTCAGCCATGGCCGCTGGCTGTTCATGCACAATGGCCAGATCGGCGGCTATGCGGCGATCAAGCGGCGGCTCGAGGCGCTGATCCCCGACCACCTTTATGCCGCGCGCACCGGCACCACCGATTCAGAAGCGCTTTTCCTCATGGCGCTCGCCCGGATCGAGGCCGGGGCGGAGCCTGTCGCCGCGATGTGCGCCGCGCTTGGCGATGCGGTGGCGCTGATGGCCGCCGCCGGGATCACCGAGCCGCTGCGCTTCGCGGCCGGGCTGTCGGATGGCGAGACGCTCTATGCCTTCCGCTGGTCCACCGACAAGCGCCCGCCGACGCTCTATCACTGCCAGCAGGATCATCACGTCGTGGTGGCCTCGGAGCCGGTGGATGAGCGCCGCGAATGCTGGCAGGCCCTGTTTCCGAACTCCGTGGTCGTGGTCCGGCGTGGCCGCGTGGAGACAAGGCCGATCACGGTGGGTTTGCCGCTCGCCGCCTGACGCAGCTGTTCATCGGGGCGCTTGCATCGGGGCTGCCCGCGCGTCACATGACGCCATGCGTTCCTTCGAGACAGCGCTGCCGATCGACGACGCGCTTGAGCCGCTCGCGGCGGCCTTGCGCCAGCGCGCCGCCGCCGTGGTGGTGGCGCCGCCGGGCGCCGGCAAGACCACGCGCGTGCCGCTGGCGCTGCTGGACGAGCCCTGGGCCGCAGGCCGCAAGCTCGTCATGCTCGAGCCGCGCCGGCTCGCCGCCCGCGGGGCGGCGGCGCGCATGGCCGCGACGCTCGGCGAGGCTGTGGGCGAGACCGTGGGCCTGAGGGTCCGACTCGGCTCGAAGGTCAGCGCGAGGACGCGCATCGAGGTGGTCACCGAGGGGGTGTTCTCCCGGATGATTCTCGACGACCCCATGCTGGACGGCGTCGCAGGCGTGCTGTTCGATGAATATCACGAGCGTTCGCTCGATGCGGATCTCGGCCTCGCGCTTGCCCTCGATGCGCAGAGCGGGCTGCGCGAGGATTTGCGCCTTGTCGTGATGAGCGCGACGCTCGATGGCGCGCGGGTGGCCGCGCTGATGGGCGATGTCCCCGTGATCACCAGCGAGGGACGCGCCTTTGCGGTCGAGACCCGCTATCCGGGCCGTGATCCGCGCGCCCGGATCGAGGACGAGGTGGCGTCGGCGTGCCTGACGGCCTTGGCCCAGGAGAAGGGCTCCATCCTCGTCTTCCTGCCCGGGCAGGGCGAGATTCTGCGCACGGCCGAACGGCTCGGCCAGCGCATCGCGGACCCCGCGATCGACATCGCCCCGCTCTACGGCGCCATGGAGATGGCCGAGCAGGACCGGGCGGTGAAGCCGGCCGCCCCCGGACGGCGCAAGATCGTGCTGGCCACCTCGCTGGCGGAGACGTCGCTGACGATCGAGGGCGTGCGCATGGTGATCGATTCAGGCCTGGCGCGCGTGCCGGTCTACGAGCCGGATGTCGGCGTCACCCGCCTCGCCACCGTGCGGGCCTCGCGCGCAGCGGTGGATCAGCGGCGCGGCCGCGCAGGACGGACCGAGCCGGGGCTGTGCCTGCGCCTGTGGGACGAGGCCGGCATGGGCGCCCTGCCCGCATTCGCCACGCCGGAAATCCTCGCCGCCGACCTTGCGCCGCTGCTGCTCGATTGCGCCGCCTGGGGCGTGACCGATCCGCGTTCGCTGCGCTTTCTCGATGCGCCGCCCGCGCCGGCGCTGGCGGAAGCGGGCCGGATGCTGCGAGGGATCGAGGCGCTGGACGAGGCAGGGCGGATCACGGCCATGGGCCGCAAGCTGCGCGGGCTGGCGCTGCCGCCGCGTCTGGCTCGCATGGTCCTGAAAGCCGGCGAGACGGGAGCTGGCTCAGAGGCGGCCGCGATTGCCGCCGTGCTGGTGGAGCGCGGCCTGGGCGGAGACGGCGCCGACATCGCCGCGCGCGTCGAGCGCTTCGGGCGTGATCGCAGCCCGAGGGCGCAGGACATGCGGCGCATGGCCGAGGGCTGGGCGCGCACCGCGCCCGGCGCAGGCCCGGACATCCGCCTGGGCCTTGGGGTCGGGGGCCTGCTGGCGCTGGCCTATCCCGACCGGATCGCGCGGGCCCGGGGCCGGCCGGGGGCCTATCTGCTGGCCAACGGCCGCGGGGCCGAGATCGAGCCGCACGACCCCCTGGCCCGCTCCGGCTGGCTGGTGGTGGCCGAGATGCAGGGCAGCGCCGCCGCCTCGCGCATCCTCAGCGCCGCCGCGCTGGACGAGGCCGACCTCGCGGTCGTGGCGGGCGCGGCGATGACCGATTTCGACGAAACCGCCTTCGATCCGGCCGCCCGCGCGCTCCGCCGGCGGGCAGGCCGGAAGCTGGGGATGATCACGCTCCAGGAACGCGCCATGCCGGTCGAGCCCGATCTTGCGAGCGCCATCCTTCTGGCGCGCGGCATAGCGGCGCTGGGGATCGAACGGCTGCCCTGGAGCCGGGCGCAGATGGCATTGCGGGGACGGGCGGCGTTTCTCAGCGCGGCCGATCCCGGCTCCTGGCCCGATCTGGCCGATGGCGCGCTGGCGCGCGATGCGGAAGCCTGGCTTGCGCCGCACATCATCGGACGCAGCGGCCTTGGGGCCATCCAGGCGGAGGATCTGGGCGCCGCGCTCGATGCGCTGATCCCGTGGGATCTGGCTCGGCGGATCGAGCGGGAGGCGCCGAGCCATTTCGAGGCTCCGACCGGCAACAGGGCGCTGGTGGACTACGAGGCCGATGCCGGCCCCACCGTCTCGATCAGGGTGCAGGAGCTCTACGGGCTGAAGGAGCATCCGGCGCTGGCTGGCGGGCGTGTCCCGCTCGTGCTGGAACTGCTCTCGCCGGCGCACCGGCCGATCCAGGTCACGCGCGACCTGCCGGGCTTCTGGCGCGGCTCATGGGCGGCGGTGAAGGCGGAGATGAAGGGGCGTTATCCGCGCCATCTCTGGCCCGACGATCCGGCGGCGGCCCTGCCCACCGCGCGGGCCAAGCCGCGCGGCGCCTGAGCGAGGGCTTGAGCCAGCAGACCGGGCGAGGGTCCGGGATCAGTTGCGCATGCGGTCGCGCCACATGTCCTCTCCCACTGTGCAGGAGACCCGCGGGGTTCGCATCTGGGCCGGGATGATGAGCCGCGCCGGCTCCGCGGGCGCGTCGGAGATCTCCATGATCAGCTTTGTCTTGATCGTCTGCACGAACTGGCTCTTCTCGGTGATGGCGATGACGAAGGCGCCCTGCCCGCCGATCACGCAATCCTCGTAGTAGATGTCGAGCTGGTCGATATCGAGATAGCCCGGCCGCTTGAGCGCGATCGGCAGCCCGTTGATGGACATGCCCTTCCTCAGCGCCTCGTCGCGCGCCAGCGTGACGATCCTGCCCGAATTGTTAGGCCCGTCGCCCGAGATGTCCATGACCTTCCGAAGGGCCTGAACGGGCGCCTCCTCGAGCTGCCGCACCGAGAAATCGATGGCGCCGGAGACGGAGGTGCGCTGGCCGCGCCGTGTCGGCTGCCTTTCCAGCTCTTCGGCGAAGGCCATGGCCGACCCTGCGGAATCGATCACGCGCCAGGGCACGAGGTGATGCTGGATGTTGACGCCTGCCCACTCGAAGAAGGTCAGCGCGATGCGGCCTGTGGCGCCGTTGGCGATGGCCTTGTGCACCTCCGGGGAGCGCAGGGCCTCGATATAGCCGGTGCGCTGCATGGCCAGCTCCTCCAAATCCATGGAGAAGGAAATGTCGACGGCGAGCACGAGCGCGACATCAACCTCCGGAAGCGTTGACGCGGGCGGCGCGCTGCGACCGACGCCCTGCGCCGTGACGGCGAGCGTGCCGAAACCCAACGTGGCCAGACCGAAGGCGGCGGCGCGGACGAACCTGCTGCTCACAAACCTCTTCATGGCGCTCTCCATGGCCGGCCTGTCCGCCGCCAGCAGATGGACAGCATGTCCCAACCCGAGGGAAAGGCAAGCCCGGAACTTGGGCAACCCGCCCGGCCGCGATCACGATCGCTCGCACCGGCCGAGGCCACGGTCAGGGACCTGACGGGAGCGCCTGCGCCTCAGGCGCGCCGGGCGTCGACGTGCGCGATGGCCGCCGCGAGCGCCTCGGCGATGCCGAGCGCCGAGGTGTCGAGGATGACGGCATCGGGCGCGGCCTTGAGGGGCGCGTCGGAACGGCCCGAATCGCGGGCGTCGCGCCGGCGGATATCGGCCAGCACCGTGTCGAAATCGGGACCATCGCCGCGCTCGGCGAGCTCCTTGTGGCGGCGGGCGGCGCGCACGGTCTGGCTTGCGGTGACGAAGAGCTTCACCGCAGCGTTCGGGCAGATCACCGTGCCGATGTCGCGCCCGTCCAGCACGGCCCCGCCCGGCCCCGCCGCAAAGCTGCGCTGCATGTCGACCAGCGCCGTCCTGACCGGCGGGAACCCCGCAACCACCGAAGCCGCCTCGCCCATCTCCGCGCCGCGGAGGCGGCTTTCGTCGAGCGTTGCGGCGTCAAGGGCGCGGGCGGCGGCCACCGCACGCTCGACATCCCCCAGCCCGGCGCCCGCATCGAGAAGGGCGCGGGCGATCGCGCGATACAGCAGTCCCGTGTCGAGGTGCGGCAGCCCGTAATGGGCGGCCAGCCGCCGCGCCAGCGTGCCCTTGCCGGAGGCCGCCGGCCCGTCAATGGCCAGAACCAGAGGTGCAGATGTCGCGCCCATCAGGCGATCTCGCCGCCAAGCGCGTTCATCATGGGCAGGAAAGTGGGAAAGCTGGTGGCGATGGTGTCGCGGTCGTCCACGCTCATCGGCCTTGCCGAGGCCATGCCGAGCACGAGGAAGCTCATGGCGATGCGGTGATCGAGATGAGTCAGCGCAAGCCCCCCGCCTGCGACCTCGCCGCCCCCGCCCTGGACCACGAGATCATCGCCCTCGACCGCGGCCTGCACGCCGGCCGCCGCCAGGCCGGCGGCCACCGCCGCCAGCCGGTCCGATTCCTTGACGCGCAGCTCATGGAGCCCGCGCATGCGGGTGACCCCCGCCGCATAGGAGGCTGCCACTGCCAGGATCGGGTATTCATCGATCATGGACGGCGCGCGCTCGGGCGGCACCGTCACGCCGGTCAGCTCGGAATGGCGCACGCGCAGCGTCGCCACCTCCTCGCCGCCCTCATGGCCCACGGCCTCGACATCGATGCGCGCACCCATCTCGCGCAGCGTGGCGATGAGCCCGGTGCGCAGCGGGTTCATCATCACGCTTTCGAGGATGATGTCGGAGCCAGGGGTGATCAGCGCCGCGACCATGGGAAACGCCGCGGAGGAAGGGTCCGCCGGCACCACGATCGGCGCGGGCCTGAGCTCGGGCTGGCCCTTCAGCACGATCTTGCGGCCATGGCTGCCGTGCGGCTCGACCCGCACGTCGGCGCCGAAATGGCGCAGCATGGTTTCGGTGTGATCGCGCGTCGCCTCGGCCTCGATCACGGTCGTCTCGCCGGGAGCGTTGAGGCCGGCGAGCAGCACTGCGGACTTGACCTGCGCGGAGGCGACCGGCGTTTCGTAGTTGATGGGGATGGCTTCATCCGGCCCCTGCAGCGTCAGCGGCACCCGGCCGCCCTCCTGCTGCGCGGTGACGGTGACGCCCATGCGCAGCAGCGGCTCAAGGATGCGGCGCATGGGCCGCTTGCGCAGGGAAGCATCGCCATCGAAGGTCGTGACGATGGGGTGCGAGCCGCACACGCCCATCATCAGCCGCGAGCCGGTGCCCGCATTGCCGAAATCGAGCACGCCCCCGGGCTGGCGCAAGCCGCCGACGCCGACCCCATGGACGCGCCAGATGCCATCGCCCTCGCGCACCACATGGGCGCCGAGCGCGCGGGCGGCCTGTGCGGTGCGCAGCACATCCTCGCCTTCGAGCAGGCCCGAGATCCGCGTCTCGCCGACGCTGAGCAGCCCGAAAATCATTGAGCGGTGCGACATGGACTTGTCGCCTGGCACGCGGACGCGGCCCTGGAGGGGGGCGGCCCGGCGCGAAGTGGCGGGCTGCGGCGAGCTGTGGCCATGGGGGGCGGCGGGCGGGCTTTCGGAGCTGGACACGGGCGCTTTGGACCATCTGCGGGAGGGGCGGCCCGGGCGGGCGCGGAGCCTTGGCCGTTTATCACGGGCACCGCATGCGCGCCAACATGCCATGGCGCAGGGCCGAAAAGAATTGACATGACAGGCCTACACGGACTAACGCCACCCGACCAAACCAGAACTCAGCCCCAGGAAGCAGAACCGTGGCCAAACCGGAACTCGGCATCAAGCGCGTTTGCCCCGTGACGGGACGCAAGTTCTACGATCTGAACCGCGACCCCGTCGTCTCGCCCTATTCGGGCCAGGCCTATCCCCGTGCCTATTTCGAGCCGCAGGCCAAGGCGCCCGTGCGCGACGAGGAGGAAGAGGAGGTGGAAGCCGCCCCGGTCGAGCTCGTCGCGCTCGAAGAGGTCGACGCGCCCGAGGCCGCCGCCAAGGACGTGGTGGTCGAGGACATCGACGAGGACATCGCCGCCGACGAGGAAGACACCTTCCTCGAGGCCGATGAGGAGGACGATGATGACGTCTCCGACCTCATCGACGGCGACATCGTCGACGACGAGGAAAGCTGAGCCTGCAAAAAAGGGGTCGCTTTGCCCCTTGATGCTTCGGCGCGGGGCGTGTAGAGACCGCTCCGCAACGCCTCGCCCCGGCGGCAAGGCATTGACGACCCGGCAGCCGCATCCCATGGGTGGCTGCCTCAGAGTGGGGCCATAGCTCAGCTGGGAGAGCGCCTGCATGGCATGCAGGAGGTCAGCGGTTCGATCCCGCTTGGCTCCACCAAATCTTGCCCCTGGCCCCTGACAGGCAGACCTGTCGCAGCCCGCCTTCACTGGCGGCGCGGAAGGAGAGCTTGTCGGGCATGGCGAACGCCTGGTTGCGCATCGCCGCGCATTCCGCGAGGACCGGAGTGGGCACTTTGCATCAAGGCGCTGTTGTCGGACAGCATGCGCGGCCGGCAGGGACCGCCCGGCGATCAGCCCTCGCGCTTCATCATCATGTCGGACACCACCTTGGCGGTGAAATCGACCATGGGCACGATCCGGGCATAGTTGAGCCGGGTGGGGCCGATGATGCCGACGACGCCGATGATCTGCTGGCGGCTGTCACGGAAAGGCGCGGCGATGAGCGAGGAGCCTGACAGCGAGAACAGCTTGTTTTCGGAGCCGATGAAGATGCGCACGCCATCGGCCGTCTCGGCGCGGGAGAGCAGCTCGATCACCTCCTTCTGCGTCTCGAGATCGGCGAAGAGCAGCCGGATGCGCTCGAGATCCTCCTGCGCGTCGAGATCCTCGAGCAGATTGGCCTGCCCGCGCACGATGAGCTGGCGCGCGCCCTCCTCGCCGACGCTGACGGCAAGCCCGGCCTCTACGAGGCGACCCGTCAGGATGTCGAGCTCCTGCGCCACCTGCGCTCGGTGCGTCTCGAGATCGGCGCGGATCTCGCTGATGGTGCGGCCCTGCAGCCGGGCGTTGAGGAAGTTGGTCGCCTCGACCAGCGCGGAGGCCGGAAGCCCGGGCGGCAGCGCCAGGATGCGGTTCTCGACCTGGCCATCCGCGCTGACCAGCACGACCAGCGCGCGGGTCGGATCGAGCATCACGAACTCGACATGCTTCAGGCGCGCATTGGTCTTGCTGGCCAGGACCACGCCGGCGCCGCGCGACAGGCCGGAGAGCAGCATCGAGGCCTCGGCCAGAACCCCGTCCAGCGAACGGCCCGAGGCGGCGCGCACCTGGGATTCGATCGCGGCGCGCTCGTCCCCGGTCGGGTCGCCCACCTCCATCATGGCGTCGACGAAGAAGCGCAGGCCCTTTTCGGTGGGCATGCGGCCGGCGGAGGTGTGCGGCGCGAAGATGAGGCCCGCCTCTTCGAGATCCGACATGACGTTGCGGACCGAGGCCGGCGACAGCGTCATGGGGATGATGCGCGAGAGGTTGCGCGAGCCCAGCGGCTCGCCATTGGCGAGATAGTTCTCCACGATCCGGCGGAAGATCTCCCGCGAGCGTTCATCCACGCCGCCGCCATTGGCGAGGGCAGACGCCCTTGCCGGAGGGCGCACAAGCTGTGTCATCGCTGCCTTCTCTCCCTGTCCAGACCGTCCCGTCCACCGCGCCCGATGCGGCTCGCACGAGCCTGCCGTGCCAGCATGGGCGCCTGAACCGTTTCAACTCCGCATCAGGCCATCGCGCGGCGCGGCAATCAAGCGTCTGTCACGCGTTTTTCATTGAAATGACCCAGAACCGCGCCATCTGCCTTTCCAATTGCATCCAACCCCCGGCTGGTGATATTGCAGCGCAACGAATTGGGGGGCGCAAGCTGGGTCGGCATCGGGCCCGAGCCTGCGCCTCCCCTGTTTTTTGGCTGGCCGTCCGGTCCTTCCCGGCGTCCGGCCTCAACGTCCGTCAATCGCCCGTCATCCGACCTCTGCGCGGCCAGCCGCCGCCCGCAATCGCAAAGTCCGCCACCATGTCGCTTCGCAACATCGCCATCATCGCCCACGTCGACCATGGCAAGACCACGCTTGTCGACAAGCTGCTCAGCCAGGCCGGCTCCTTCCGCGACAACCAGCGTGTGGCCGAGCGCGTGATGGACTCGAACGACCTCGAGAAGGAACGCGGCATCACCATTCTCGCCAAGTGCACCTCGGTGGTCTGGAAGGATGTCCGCATCAACATCGTCGACACGCCGGGCCACGCCGATTTCGGCGGCGAGGTCGAGCGCATCCTCAACATGGTCGATGGCGTGATCGTGCTGGTCGACGCCGCCGAAGGGCCGATGCCGCAGACCAAGTTCGTGGTCGGCAAGGCGCTGAAGCTCGGCCTGCGCCCCATCGTGGCGATCAACAAGATCGACCGTCCGGATGGACGCCATGTCGAGGTGGTCAACGAGGTGTTCGACCTCTTCGCCGCGCTCGACGCCAATGACGACCAGCTCGATTTCCCCATCCTCTACGGCTCGGGCCGCGATGGCTGGATGGCGGCGAAGCCGGAAGGTCCGAAGGATGAGGGCCTCGCCCCGCTCTTCGACCTGGTGCTCACGCATGTGCCGCAGGCCAAGACCGAGGAAGGCCCGTTCCGCATGATCGGCACGCTGCTGGAGGCCAACCCCTTCCTCGGCCGCATGATCACCGGTCGCGTCACCTCCGGCTCGATCAAGCCGAACATGCCGATCAAGGCGCTGGCCCAGGACGGCACGCTGGTCGAAACCGGCCGCGTCTCGAAGATCCTCGCCTTCCGCGGCGTCGAGCGCACGCCGATCGACGAGGCCGTTCCGGGCGACATCGTCGCGATCGCGGGCCTGTCCAGGGGCACGGTCGCCGACACATTCTGCGCGCCGGAGGTCATGGAGGCCATGAAGGCCCAGCCGATCGACCCGCCCACCGTCTCGATGTCGTTCATCGTCAATGACAGCCCGCTGGCCGGCACCGAGGGCGACAAGGTGACCAGCCGCGTCATCCGCGACCGGCTCCTCAAGGAAGCCGAAGGCAATGTCGCGCTCAAGATCGAGGAAAGCGCCGACAAGGACAGCTTCATCGTCTCCGGCCGCGGCGAACTGCAGCTTGCCATCCTGATCGAGACAATGCGCCGCGAGGGCTTCGAATTGGGCGTCTCGCGTCCGCGAGTCGTCTACCAGAAGGACGCCGGGGGCAATCTGCTCGAGCCGATCGAGGAAGTGCTGATCGACGTGGACGAGGAGCACTCCGGCATCGTCGTGCAGAAGATGAGCGAGCGGAAGGCCGAGATGCTGGAGATGCGCCCCTCGGGCGGCAATCGTCTTCGCCTCGTGTTTCATGCCCCGACACGGGGCCTGATCGGCTACCAGTCCGAGCTGATGACCGACACGCGCGGCACGGCGATCATGAACCGGCTCTTCCACGCCTATCAGCCCTATCGCGGCGAGATGGCGGGCCGCGTCAACGGCGTGCTGATCTCCAACGATGCCGGCGAGGCCGTGGCCTATGCGCTGTGGAACCTCGAGGATCGCGGCCCGATGGTCATCGAGCCGGGCTGGAAGGTCTATCAGGGCATGATCATCGGCATCCACAGCCGGGATAATGACCTTGAGGTCAACGTGCTCAAGGGCAAGAAGCTCACCAACATCCGCACCACCTCGAAGGACGAGGCCGTGCGCCTGACCCCGCCGATCCGCATGACGCTGGAACGGGCGCTGGCCTGGATCCAGGATGACGAGCTTGTCGAGGTCACGCCGAAATCGATCCGGCTGCGCAAGATGAAGCTTGACCCGAATGAGCGCAAGCGCGCCGAGAAGATGAAGGAAGCGCTGGCGAGCTGAGGCTCGCGGCTGTTTCGACCTTGCTCTTCCGCAAGATTGCCGTTGTCTATCTTTTCGTGTCTTGCATCGCTGATCGCGGCGCTCTCTTCCGGCCCGCCACTGCGCCGCGTGGTTCGGGCAGATGGCCATGATGGCCGCCCCTGCCCAATCCGGCAGGCTTGACGCCCTGCCGGCAGGGCCGGCTGAGGCGTCAGGCCAGCGCGTCAATCTCCTGATCGCTCAGATGGCCGGGCACGATTGCGAGCGGCACGGGAAACTGCCCTGAGCTCAGCCCCGCCAGCATGCTCACGAGCGGGCCTGGCCCGTCGGCATCGGCGCCCGCGGCGAGCACGAGGATCGCCACGTCCTCATCCTCCTCGATCAGCTTGAGGATTTCCTCGGCCTCCTGCCCCATTCGCACCTGTGTCTCGGGCTCGAGACCCGCCACGGCGCGCACGATCTCGGCCGCATTCTCCAGCCGGCGCTCCGCCTCGGCCTGGCTTTCGGCCTGCATCACGTCGCCCACCCCCAGCCACTGCGTGAACTCGGGCGGCGGCGCCACGGCCACAAGCAGCACCACAGAGCCGATGCGGGCCGCGCGGCGGGCCGCAAAGCGGACGGCGCGGCCGCATTCGGGAGTCTCGTCGACCACGGCCATGAATTTCGGCCGATGGCCCGGCTCGTAAGCCCGCCGCGTTGTCGCTGTCATGAGGGTCCGCTCCGCCGCCGGCCGCGATCATGAGCGAAGGCTCAGGGCAAAAGCAAGGCGTAGCGGCGGCGGCCCTCAGCGGGCGCGCACGAAGCCGACAATGTCCTTCACCTCGGCCATGGTGACGTCGGCGATGGCGCGGGCGCGGGCCGCGCCATCGCCGAGGATGCGGTCGATCTCGGCAGGGTCCGCCAGAAGGCGCTTCATCTCGCCGTTGATCGGCGAAAGCCTGGCCACCGCAAGATCGACCAGCGCCGCCTTGAAGCCGGAGAATTGCGCGCCGCCGAACTGGTCGAGCACGGCCTGCTTGGAGGTGTCGACGAGGCCGGCGAAGATGCCCACCAGATTGTCGGCCTCGGGGCGGGCCTCCAGCCCCTTCTCCTCGGAGGGCAGGGCGTCAGGGTCGGTCTTGGCCTTGCGCACCTTCTGCGCGATCGTGTCGGCATCATCGGTCATGTTGATGCGCGAATAGTCCGACGGGTCGGATTTCGACATCTTCTTGGTGCCGTCGCGCAAGCTCATGACGCGCGCCGCCGGCCCGCCGATCATCGGGTCGGTGAGCGGGAAATAGGCGTCGCCATGGCCCTTGGCGGCGATGGATTCGGCGAAATCGACGTTGAATTTCTGCGCGATGTCGCGTGTGAGCTCCAGATGCTGCTTCTGGTCCTCGCCGACCGGCACGGCAGTGGCCTTGTAGAGCAGGATGTCGGCGGCCATCAGCACGGGATAATCATAAAGGCCGACCGAGGCGTTCTCGCGGTCCTTGCCGGCCTTCTCCTTGAACTGGGTCATGCGGTTGAGCCAGCCAAGCCGCGCCACGGTGTTGAAGATCCAGCCCAGCTCCGCATGGCCGGACACCTGGCTCTGGTTGAACAGGATGGAGCGCATGGGATCGATGCCGGCGGCGATGTAGGCGGCCGTAACCTCGCGGATCGAGCGGGTCAGCACCTCGGGCCCGCCCCAGACGGAGGCGGGCTGGGTGATGGCGTGCATGTCCACCACGCAGTAAATGCACTCATGGCTCTCCTGCATCTCGACCCAGCGCTTCAGGGCGCCAAGGTAGTTGCCGAGGTGCAGCGTGTGCGTGGGCTGCATGCCGGAAAAGACGCGGGGGGTGAAGGAGGCCATGGCGCAGTCCGATCGAAAACGGGTTTCGCGGCCTTATGAGGCAAGGGCGCGCGCGTTGACAAGTGCGCTGCGCGGGCCGGCGCGGCCAGCCGCGTTCAGGGCGCGGATTTTCTGATGCCGTGGATGGCGAGACCGGTGCGGAGCGCGCCGAAAGCCCAGGCCGCCGCAGCATAGACGCCGAGGCCTGCCGCGCAGAGTCCCGTCAGCAGCGCAAATTCGCGCAGCCCCGCCTGGCGTCCGATGAGGGCATCGGACATGCCGGCGCCGAGCCAGGTGACGGCCACGCCCATCAGGGCTGCGGCGGTCGCGCCGATGAGGACGAGGCGCAGCAGGGCCAGGCCCGGCGCCCAGAGCCGGTCGTGCACGAGCCACAGCGCCAGCAGCAGGCTCTGCGTCCAGAAGGCGAGGGACGCCGCCAGAGCCGCCCCCGTGGCCGGCATGCCCGGCGCGAGGAACATTCCGCCCAGCGCCGCAGTGCCGATCGAGACCAGCCCTACGGCAAGCGGCTTTCCGGGGTTCTGGCGTGCGAAATAGACCTGGGCCAGCACCTTGGCGATGACCGCGCCCGGCAGCCCCACCGCGAAGGCCGCGAGCGCCGCCGCGGTGCGCTCGCGATCGACCGGACCGAAGCGGCCGCGCTCGAACAGCACCGCCACGATCGGCTCGGCCAGCACAGCCAGCGCCGTGGCGGCCGGAATGGCGAGCATCAGGCCGAGCGCCAGCGCCCCGCTCACGGTCGCGCGCCGTCCGGCCTCATCGCTTTCGGCCTCGCGCGCAGCGATCTCGGGCAGCAGCACGACGCCCATCGCCACGGCCACGAAGCCGAGCGGCAACTGGAAGACGCGGTCGGCGTAATAGAGCCAGGAGACGGCGCCGGGCTGGCTGGACGCGATCTGCGTCGCGACCAGCAGCACGAACTGCGCGGTGGCGCTGGCCAGCAGGGCTGGCACGCCGAGGCGGACGAGCCGGCGCATGGCGGGCGACCAGCCAAGGCGGATGGGCGGGATGCGGGGCGGCTTCCAGCCCAGCGCCCAGAACACCAGCAGCAGGTGCAAGGCGCCCGCCAGGCTGACGCACCAGGCGAGGTTCTTGGCGACGCGGAAAGCCGGCTGATCATGATGGCCGTCCCACAACAGCGAGGTTATCAGCACGAGGTTGAGCATGATGGGCGCCAGCGCCGCCACCGCAAAGCGCCTCTCGGCATTGAGGATGGCCGCGACCAGCGAGGCCAGCACGGTGAAGCCCACGAAGGGCAGGGCAAGGCGCGTGTAGTTCTGCGCGAGCGCAAAGGTGAGCGGCGCATCCCTGAAGCCTCCCGCCAGCCCCAGCACGAGCCAGGGGGCGATGAGCTCGGACAAGCCGACAATCAGCAGCAGGATCGCCGCGAAGTTGCCGATGGCCTCGCCGGCGAAGCGGCGCGCCTCGGCATCGCCCTCGTGGGTCTTGAGGCTGAGGTAGACGGGCACGAACGGGGCGTTGAGCCCGCCCTCGCCCAGCACGCGCCGGAACATGTTGGGCAGTCGGAAGGCCACGAGGAAGGCGTCGGCAATAGGCCCAGCCCCCAGCGCCCGCGCGATCAGCACGTCGCGGACGAAGCCGAGCAGCCGCGAGGCCACCGTCGCAAGGCCGACTATGGCCGAGTCGCGCGCCAGATGTGAGGCCGGCTCGGCGGTGCGGTCTGTCATTTCGGGACGATGACCGTGTTTTGCGGCGAAAGGGAGATGGGGCGGCGCATTGCGGGCTCAGAGGATGAAGCGCGAGAGGTCCGTGTTCTGCGCCAGATCGCCGACGCGCTGCTGGACATAGGCCGCGTCGATGGTGACGATCTCGCCGCCCTTGTCGGGCGCTGCGAAGGAGAGATCGTCCAGCACGCGCTCGATCACGGTCTGCAGACGGCGCGCGCCGATGTTCTCCACCGTGGCGTTGACGTGGACCGCGACGCGGGCGAGCGCATCCACAGCATCATCGGTGAAGACAAGGCTCACGCCTTCGGTCTGCATCATGGCGACCGACTGCTTGAGCAGGCTGACCTCGGTGTCGGTGAGGATGCGCCGGAAGTCGTCCACATCCAGGGGGAGCAGCTCGACCCGGATCGGCAGACGACCCTGCAGCTCGGGCAGCAGGTCGGAGGGCTTGGCGACATGGAAGGCGCCCGAAGCGATGAAGAGGATATGATCGCTCTTCACCGGGCCGTGCTTGGTCGCCACCGTGGTGCCTTCGATGAGAGGGAGCAGGTCGCGCTGCACGCCCTCGCGGCTGACATCGGCGCCGGAGCGCCCCTCGCGCGAGCAGATCTTGTCGATCTCGTCGAGAAAGACGATGCCGTTGTTCTCGACCTGGCGGATGGCCTCCTGCACAAGCGCATCCTGATCGAGCATCTTGTCGCTCTCTTCCTGGATGAGAGGCTCATAGGCGTCCTTCACGAGGATGCGGCGCGGCTTGCCGGTCTTGCCAAAGGCCTTGCCGAAGATGTCGCCGATGTTGATCGCGCCGATCGAGGCGCCGGGCTGGTTGGGCAGCTCGAACATGGGCATCCCGCCTGCGCCGCCGGTCGGCAGCTCGACCTCGATCTCCTTGTCGTCCATCTCGCCATTGCGCAGCTTCTTGCGGAAGCTGTCGCGCGTGGCGGGGCTGGCGGTCGCGCCGACCAGCGCGTCGAGCACCCGCTCCTCCGCCGCCGCATGCGCCCTCGCCTGGACCTCGCGGCGGCGACCCTCCTTCACAAGCGCGATGCCGACCTCCAGCAGATCGCGCACGATCGACTCCACGTCGCGGCCGACATAGCCCACTTCCGTGAACTTCGTGGCCTCGACCTTGAGGAAGGGCGAGCCCGCCAGCCGCGCCAGCCGGCGGGCGATCTCGGTCTTGCCGCAGCCGGTCGGCCCGATCATCAGGATGTTCTTGGGGCTGACCTCGTCGCGCAGCACGCCTTCAAGCTGCTGGCGGCGCCAGCGATTGCGCAGCGCGATGGCCACGGCGCGCTTGGCGTCCTTCTGGCCGACGATGTAGCGGTCGAGCTCGGAGACGATCTCGCGGGGTGAGAAGGTTGTCATGCCGGCTCCTCAGGCGACGTCCAGGCTCTCGATCACGAGCGAGTGGTTGGTGTAGACGCAGATGTCGCCCGCGATGGCCATGGCCTTGCGCACGATGGCCTCGGCATCGAGATCGGTGTCGGCCAGGGCGCGCGCCGCCGCCAGCGCGTAGTTGCCGCCCGAACCGATCGCCATGATCCCGTCGGCCGGCTCAAGCACATCGCCCGTGCCGGAGAGCAGAAGGCCGACCTGCCTGTCGGCGACCAGCAGCATGGCTTCCAGCCGGCGCAGATAGCGATCCGTGCGCCAGTCCTTGGCCAGCTCGACGCAGGCGCGCATGAGCTGCACCGGATACTGATCCAGCTTGGCCTCGAGCCGCTCGAACAGGGTGAAGGCATCGGCGGTTGCGCCCGCGAATCCGGCGATCACCGAGCCCTTGGCGAGCAGCCGCACCTTGCGGGCATTGCCCTTCACGATGGTGGGGCCGAGCGATACCTGCCCGTCGCCGCCGACCACCACCTTGCCGCCCTTGCGCACCATCAGGATGGTGGTGGCGTGCATCACGGGAAGGGCGCCGTGCTCCATCATGGTCGAATCGCTTTCGGGGCTGCTGTCATCACGCCTATGTAGCGATTCTGCGGCCCCGGACCAACGGCCCCGGACCAGGGGCGGGCGCTCATTCCATGGTGGCCATCGCCGCGCCGCGCTGCTAAAGCCTCGCCCGACACCAGAACGCGGGGGCAAGGGCCATGCGCACAGGCGAAATCCAGCGCCGCACAGCGGAAACCGACGTGCACGTCGCAGTCGATCTCGACGGCAGCGGCAAGGCCGAGATCAGCACAGGCGTGGGCTTTTTCGACCATATGCTGGAGCTGTTCGCCCGCCATTCGCTCATCGACGTCACCGCCCGTGTCAAGGGTGACCTGCATGTGGATTTCCACCACACCGTGGAGGACACCGGCATCGCGCTCGGCCAGGCCGTGCTTGCCGCCATGGGCGACAAGAAGGGCCTCGCGCGCTACGCCAGCCTCGACCTGCCGATGGACGAGACGCTGACGCGCGTGGCCGTGGACGTGTCGGGGCGGCCCTTCCTCGTGTTCCGCACCACTTTCCCCGCGCAGAAGATCGGCGAGTTCGACACCGAACTGGTGCGCGAGTTCTTCCAGGCATTCGCCATGAACGCCGGTCTGACGCTTCATGTCGAGACGCTCTATGGCGCCAACGCCCACCACATCGCGGAAAGCTGCTTCAAGGGGCTGGCGCGCGCGGTGCGGGTCGCGCTGGCGGTCGATCCGCGCGAGGGCGGGCGCATTCCCTCCACCAAGGGCGCGCTGTGAGGTAACAATGGCTGTATTCACCGTTCTCACCCCGCCGCCCGGCGACGGCGACGCCCATGAACGGGCCGAGCGCACGCTGTTCCTGAAAGACGGCTTCCTGCTGTCGGCCTTTCTGTTCACGGGGCTGTGGCTCCTGGCCAAGCGCCTGTGGCTGGCCTTCGCCGTGTTCGTGGCCTTGTGGGCGGCCATCGGCTTCGGTGGGCGCGCAATCGGCGTGCACCCGCTCGGGCTGGCGCTCGCGCAGATGCTGATCGGGCTTTATCTCGGACTCGAGGGCCACGCGCTGATCGAGCGCAAGCTGCTGCGCAAGGGCTGGCGCCTGGCGGGCGTTGTCGAGGGCAAGGAGATCGACCAGGTGGCGCGCCGCTTCTTCGAGCAGGCCGGCGCGCTCGACGCGCTCGACGCGCGCGAGGCCGCGACGGCCACGCCCGGACTCCAGCGCTCCGGCCAGCCGCCGGCTCCCGATTACGGCGTGCTCGGCCTCTTCCCCGATTCGCAGGGGAGACCATGAGCGTCGTCGCGATCATCGACTACGGCTCGGGCAACCTGCACTCCGCCGCCAAGGCCTTCGAGCGCGCGGCGCGCGCGGCCGGGCTGCCGCATGCGGTGGTGGTGACGGCCGATCCCGGGCAGGTGCGCCGCGCCGAGCGGGTTGTGCTGCCCGGCGTCGGCGCCTTTGCCGACTGCAAGCGCGGGCTCGCCGCCGTGCCGGGCATGATCGAGGCCATGACCGAAGCCGTCATCGCCGGCGGCAAGCCCTTCCTCGGCATCTGCGTGGGCATGCAGCTGATGGCCAGCCGCGGGCTCGAGCACGAGATCGTCGACGGGCTGGGCTGGATCGCGGGCGACGTGGGGCCGATCACGCCCGCCGATTCTGCGCTCAAGATCCCGCACATGGGCTGGAACACGCTGGATGTGGCGCGCCCGCATGCGCTGCTCGGCGGCATTGCGACGGGGCCTGATGGTCTGCACGCCTATTTCGTGCATTCCTATGCGTTGCGCCCACGGGATGAATCTTCCCTGATCGCCAGCACCGATCATGGCGGCCCTGTCGCGGCGCTTGTGGGGCGCGACAACATGGCCGGCACGCAGTTCCACCCGGAGAAGAGCCAGAAACTGGGCCTGGCCCTCATCGCCAACTTCCTCCGGTGGCGTCCGTGATCCTGTTTCCCGCCATCGACCTCAAGAACGGTGAGTGCGTGCGCCTGCGACAGGGCGACATGGACTGCGCGACCGTGTTCAACGACAATCCCGCCGCGCAGGCCGCCATCTTCGAGGCGCAGGGCTTTTCCTGGCTGCATGTGGTGGATCTCGACGGCGCCTTTGCGGGCGCTCCAGTCAATCGCGAGGCGGTGGACGCCATACTGGGGGCCGTGTCCTTCCCGGTGCAGCTTGGCGGCGGCGTTCGCGACATGCGCACCGTGGAGGGTTGGCTCGCCAGGGGCGTGGCCCGCGTCATCATCGGCACGGCGGCAGTGCGCGATCCGGCCTTCGTCAAGGCAGCCGCTCGCGCCCATCCGGGCCGGATCGTCGTCGGCATCGATGCGCGCGAGGGGCAGGTGGCGGTCGAGGGCTGGGCGAAGACCTCCTCGCTCAGCGCCGTGGACCTCGGCCAGCGCTTCGAGGATGCCGGCGTCGCGGCCATCGTCTATACCGACATCGCGCGCGATGGCATGCTGCAGGGCGTCAACTGGGACGGCACCATCGCGCTGGCGCAGTCGCTGCGCATCCCGGTGATCGCCTCGGGCGGGCTTGCCTCGATGGACGACATCGAGCGGTTGATGCAGCCGGACGCCGCCATCCTTGAAGGGGCCATCACCGGCCGCGCCCTCTATGACGGCCGCATCGACCCCGCCGCAGCGTTGGCGCTTTTGAAGTGATTCTCAGGGAGTCAGGTTTTCAATGACCAATCCCTTTCGGTTCGGACACCTCCAACAACGCCATTTCTGATCGGGCTTGGTGAATCGGGCGGCTGGGTTCTGGTTCCGCCTGCTTCGGCAAGGGCGTTTTCGGCGCTGCTTCGCGTTTCAGGCCGTGCCGGCTGGGTGCTTCAGCCGCCCGAGACCTGTCGAATGCTGTGTTCGAACCATAATCGCGCCAAACGCAATCGACAGGCTATCCACCCACCAGCCGCTCCCGGACCAGCCCTCCTGCGCCGTCCGGCATGACCATTGGCCTCCTCACTTCGGCAACTGATCCTTGATCCCCTGCACGTAAAAGTTCATGCCGAACACCTGCTCGTCGGAGAGCTTGCCGTCGCCCTTGCATTCCACTGTCTGGCCGGCCTGGTTGATGATCGGGCACTTGAAGGGGTCGAACGTGCCGGCCTTGATGGCGGCTTCGGTGGCTTCCGCCATGGCCTTCACGTCGGCGGGCATGTTGACGTAAGGCCCCATCTTCACCTTGCCCTTGGCGAGCCCGTCGAACACGTCCTGCGACTTCCAGGTGCCGTCCAGCGCCGCCCTGACGCGCTCGATGTAGTAGGGGTTCCAGTCGTCGATGATCGAGGTCAGGATGTTGTTCGGCGCGAACTGGGTCATGTCCGAGGCCTGGCCGAAGGCGAGCTTGCCGCGCTGGGCGGCCTGTTGCAGCGGCGCGGGGCTGTCCGTGTGCTGGGTGATCACGTCGGCGCCCTGATCGAGCAGCACCTTGGCGGCGTCCGCTTCCTTCGGAGGATCGAACCAGGACGAAACCCACACCGTCCTGATCTCGACATTGGGGTTCACCGATTTCGCGCCGAGATAGAAGGCGTTGATGCCGGCGATCACCTCGGGGATCGGGAAGGCGCCGACATAGCCGATCGTGTTGGTCTTCGTCATCTTTCCGGCGATCTGGCCGGCGATGTAGCGCCCTTCATGAAACTTGGCGGAATACGTCGCGACGTTCGGCGCGCGCTTGAAGCCGGTGGCGTGTTCGAACTTCACGTCCGGAAAGCGCGCGGCCACCCGCAGCGTCGGCTCCATGTAGCCGAAGGAGGTGGTGAAGATCAGCTTGTGGCCGGTGCGGGCCAGCTGCTCGATCACGCGGTCGGAGGTCGGCTCCGGCACGCTCTCGATGAAGGTGGTCTCGACCCGGCCGGGGAACGCCGCCTCGATCGCCTTGCGGCCCTGCTCGTGCTGGTAGCTCCAGCCGAAATCGCCGATGGGCCCGACATAGATGAAGCCGATCTTGAGCTTCTCCTGAGCGAGCGCGGCCCCGGCCGACAGAGTGAAGGCGCCGGCCAGAAGGCCAGCCAGAATGCTGTGTTTCATGGATTGGATCCCCGGTGGCGGCCATTGCGGCCCGAGGCCGCAATCTACAGCCTTCCGACGGGAAAACAGAAGCCCGGACGTGCCGCCTACGGGTTTTGACGGATGCCGCGCGGTCCAGGCACGCCCTCGCGGATCGCGGCGGAGAAGTCCGCATCCGGGGCGAGTTTCTGCGCCTTCTCGGTGATGGCGGCGAGGCGCTTGAGCTCGTCGAGCGGAATGTCGCTGCGCAGCGCGCCAAGCTCATGGGCATAATCAGGCCCGCGCCCGGGCGCGAGGATGCGCCAGTCGAAGCGAAGGCCCGGCCAGAGCCCGCGCGCGATGCGGAAGGCCACGGTCGAGCAGTTGGCGCCGAGCGTGTCATACCAGCGCGGCTCGCGTTTGAGCGCATTGATCTGGTCTGCATAGGCGAGCAGCAACGCCCGCGCCTTGTCCCGCCCGACATCGAGCCGGTAAAGCCGCACATCCTCCTTCCAGACATCGGTGCGCAGGCGCACGATGTCGCGCTCGTCGGCGGCGATGATGGCGAGTTCGTAGGATTTGAAGAAGCCCGCCAGCGCCGAATAGACCTCGCCGCGCTCGCGGCGGATCTCGATCGAGAAGGTCAGCGGCGGCGCATCGTCGAAGGTCACGCTGACCAGCACATGGGCGATGAGCGGGCCGGTCCAGTAGGAGAAGAACAGGTCGATGCCCGCGGCCTTGGACAGATCATAGCTGCGCGTCTCCCAGCGCGCCTCGGCCACCTCCTCGCCCGAGCCTTCATCGGCGTCGCCGACCGTCGCGCGCCAGGTGAAGTTGCGCACATTGGTGATCGTGTAGCGCTCGCCCTCGACCGTGACGCTCGGCAGCCGCGACAGCGCCTCCGCCCAGACGCGCCCGCCGCTGGGGCGCAGGCTGCTCCACCAGCCCATCACCACGGCCAGGAGCGCGAGGAAGGCGACAAGCGCCGGCCAGCCCTGGCTCAGAGGCGGGCCCAGCCGCCAGGCCAGGACAAGGCAGCCGAAAGCCGCCAGCGCGAATCCGGCAGCCCACGCCCAGGAGGGGGCGGGGGCGCGGTGCCAGAGTGCGAGCGTGGCCCACCCAGTGGCGAGCGCCAACGCCAACGCCAGGATGAGGCCGGCGGCCAGCATGGATGCCCTGCGAAGCCCTGCCGCCGTCAGACCCAAGCCGCTCAGGCCGCAATGCTGCTGACGGGCGCAGCGGCTTTCACGGCGTCATCGACATGAGCTTCGAAGCGCTTGAAGTTCTCGCGGAACATGGCGACGAGCCGGGTCGCCGTCTCGGAGAACTCCGCCTTGTTCTGCCAGGTCTTGACAGGATAGAGGACATGCGGCTCCACACCCGGAACCGAGGTCGGCACGGCAAAGCCGAAATAGGGGTCCCGCCGGTAATCGGCCCGGTTCAGCGTGCCCTCCAGCGCAGCGGCCAGCAGCCGGCGCGTCACGCGGATCGGCATGCGCCGCCCGGCGCCGAACTTGCCGCCCGTCCAGCCGGTGTTCACCAGCCAGCAATCGACATGGTGGCGGTCGATCAGGTCGCGCAGCAGGTTGCCGTAGACCGATGGGTGGCGCGGCATGAAGGGCGCGCCGAAGCAGGTCGAGAAGGTGGCTTCCGGGTCTTTCACGCCCTTCTCCGTGCCGGCCACCTTGGCGGTGTAGCCGGAGAGGAAATGATACATCGCTTCCGCGCCCGTCAGCTTGGCGATGGGCGGCAGCACGCCGAAGGCATCGCAGGTCAGCATCACGATGTTCTTCGGGTGGCCCGCGCGCCCGGTCCCGCTGGCATTGGGGATGAAGTCGAGCGGATAGGCGCAGCGCGTGTTCTCGGTTCGCGAGGCATCGTCGAAATCGGGCCGCCGTGTCACGGGGTCGATGGTGACGTTCTCCAGCACCGTGCCGAAACGCTCGGTCGTGGCGTAGATCTCGGGCTCGGCCTCGCGGCTCAGGCGGATTGTCTTGGCGTAGCAGCCGCCTTCGAAGTTGAACACGCCATCTTGCGACCAGCCATGCTCGTCATCGCCGAGCAGCGTGCGCGTCGGGTCGGCCGAGAGCGTCGTCTTGCCGGTGCCCGAAAGGCCGAAGAACACGGCCACGTCGCCATTGTGCCCGACATTGGCCGAGCAGTGCATCGGCATCACGCCCGCGGCGGGCAGGGTGAAGTTGAGATAGGTGAAGACCGCCTTCTTCATCTCGCCGGCATAGGAGGTGCCGCCGATGAGCACGATGCGCCGCGTGAAGTTGACGGCGATGATGGTCTCGCTCCGGCAGCCATGACGCTTGGGGTCGGCCTTGAACGAGGGCAGATCGATGATGGTCAGGTCCGGCACATAGCTGGCAAGCTCGCCCGCGGGCGGGCGGATCAGCAGGTTGCGGATGAACAGCGAGTGCCAGGCGAATTCGGTGAAGACGCGCGCTTTCACGCGGTGCTTGCCATCGGCGCCGCCATGAAGGTCCTGCGCGAACAGCTCCTTGCCCTCGGCGTGCTTGATGAAGTCCGCCAGCAGCGCGTCGAAATGGCCGGGCTCGATGGCGCCGTTATTGTCCCACCACACCGTGCCGTCGGTCAGGACGTCACGGACGGTGAACTTGTCCTTGGGCGAGCGTCCGGTATGGGCGCCGGTGTCCGCCACCAGCGCGCCGCCGGCGGCAAGGCGCGTCTCGCCCCGGCGGATCGATTCCTCCGCCAGCGCGGCGGCCTCAAGATTCCAGTGCACGCGTTTGAGGTTCACGAAGCCGGATGCATCCGCGCCATGGGATGCATTGAAAAGTCCGATATTGTCCACGGGGCATTCCTCCTGACCGGCGCGTCTGTGAAGACCGCGCGCCTGTGCTGAAGCCGGACGAGCCCCGGCCGTAGGCCGGGATTTTACGCGGGCTTGGCAGCCCGCTCAAGCGCTCCGAAGCGGCGACCGGCGTGATACGCGCCCCAAGGCCAAAGGTTTCCATCTCTTTGGTAAAGATCCAATGCTGAATGACAAGGGGCAGGAATCCTTAGGCTGCGCCCTGAGCGCTGCGGGCTGCGCGTGCGAGGCCGATCAACGCGATGCGAGCGGCCTCGGGCGTCGTCACCCGCGCGGGAAAGGCGATGCGCGCCAGCGCGCCCTGGGCGCCGATCTCGAAGCCATCCGGATCGAGGCTGAGCATCCGCCAGGGACCGGCCGCGCAGCCTGCGACCGCGGTTGCGTAAAGGCCCACCGCATCGGCATGGTCCTCGTTCATGTGGGCGAGTATCTCCGCCTCTGCCGCGACAAGCGCTTCGGCTTCGTCCAGTTGCGTGAGCAGGTCCTCGGCCGTCAGCTCATAGGCCTTGCCGAAGCCGCCATTGAGGCTCGCCGAGCGGATTGCCACGCGCACAAGCAGGAAGTCGGGAAAGTCCACGTAAAGCTGCGCCTTGGGCTGCCGCGCGAGGAAGCGCCGCCGCGCCTGCTCCCCGGCCGCGCTGTCGCGGTCGAGCGCCTCGGCCTCCCCTGCCACGCTGATGCGCGGATGCGCCAGCGGATCGCCCTTGCCCGGGCGCGCGAAGAGAAGGGACAGCCTGGGCCGGGCCAGCAGATTGCCTGTGTGGCCAGACAGGCGTGACACCAGCAGCAGCGGCGCGCCATCCGGGCCCGTGGCCACGCTGATCAGCGACGCGAGCGGAAACCCATCCGCACCCAGCGTCGCGAGGCTGGCAAAGGGGCTGGCGCGGATGAGCTGGCGCGCCAGCATGCGCGCATCGTCATCGGTCTGGCGGATGGTTTGGCTGCTGCTCAATTTGGTGTCTCTTCTGGCAAGGAGGGCGTTCAATTCCTATTTAGAGCAAGCGTAGCGCTCGCGCCGCGCAATCGCTAGATTGTGGCCATGGTTTCGCCGCCCTCGGCGTCAAACCAATTGCCCCGTCGCCACAATTCCCGGCCGCCGTGAGGAAGAAGATTGATGCCCACCATCGCCCTGGTCGATGACGACCGCAACATACTGACCTCCGTATCGATCGCGCTCGAGGCGGAAGGCTTTCGCATCAGCACCTACACCGACGGCGCCTCGGCCCTTGAGGGACTGAAGCAGAATCCGCCCGATCTCGCCATCTTCGACATCAAGATGCCGCGCATGGACGGGATGGAGCTTCTGCGCCGGCTGCGCCAGAAATCCGACATGCCGGTGATCTTCCTCACCTCGAAGGATGACGAGATCGACGAGCTCTTCGGCCTGAAGATGGGCGCGGATGACTTCATCCGCAAACCCTTCTCGCAGCGCCTGCTGGTCGAGCGGGTGAAAGCCATCCTGCGCCGCGTCGGCACCAAGGACCTGCCGGCCACGCCGCGTGCGGAGGACGCCAAGGCGCTGGAGCGTGGCAGCCTGAAGATGGATCCCGAACGGCACGCCTGCACCTGGAAGGGCGAGCAGGTCGTGCTCACCGTCACCGAGTTCCTGATCCTGCAGTCCCTCGCCCAGCGGCCGGGCGTGGTCAAAAGCCGCAATGCCTTGATGGATGCGGCCTATGATGACGAGGTCTATGTCGATGACCGCACCATCGACAGCCACATCAAGCGGCTGCGCAAGAAGTTCAAGATGGTCGATGACGAGTTCGAGATGATCGAAACGCTCTATGGCGTGGGCTATCGCTTCAAGGAAGGTTGATCCTGATATGCCGTTCGGGCCCCGAGGCGGCTACGGGAGCCAGCCGTGACGCCCCTGCGAGACGACAAACCATTGGGCGCGGGCCGCGTGCGCGGAGCCCTGGCGGCGGTCAGGGGCCGGGTGCCCGGTTTCGGCGCGTTCTTCGCCAAGCGCCTCGCCTCGAGCCTGACGCGCCGTATCCTCGTTCTGAACCTTGCGGGGCTCGTGATCCTGCTCTTCGTGCTGCTCTACTTCAACCAGTTCCGCGAGGGCCTCATCGAGGCGCGCGTGCAGAGCCTCCAGACGCAAGGCGAGATCATCGCCAGCGCCATCGCGGCCTCGGCCACGGTCGAGACGGACCAGATCGCGATTGACCCCGACAAGCTGCTGCAGCTCCAGGCTGGCGAAAGCTCGGGGCTGGGCGAGGACCTGCAGTCCATCCTGCAGTTCTCGATCAACCCAGAACTGGTTGGCCCGCTTCTGCGGCGCCTGGTGACGCCGACCGGCACCCGCGCGCGGGTGTATGACCGCGAGGCGCTCCTGGTGCTCGACACCGCCGCGATCTATAGTCGCGGCGACATCCTCAGGCGTGAGGTGGCCCCGGTGGTGCGCGACGACATCCCCATGGTCGAGCGCACCTGGAACAGCATCCGCCGCCGCTTCGGGCGCGCCGAGATCGCCAGCTACGACGACAGCGAGCCGGGGGTCGGCACGGCCCTGCCCGAGGTGGCGCGCGCGCTTCAGGGCCAGCAGCGCAACGTCGTGCGCGTCAATGCGCTGGGCCAAACGACGGTCTCCGTCGCGGTGCCGATCCAGCGCCAGCGCAATGTGCGCGGCGCGCTTCTGCTCTCCACGCAGGGCGGCGACATCGATCAGGTGATCATCTCCGACCGCAACGCCATCCTGCAGGTCTTCGCCGTGGCCGCGGTCGTGATGACGCTGCTCTCGCTGCTGCTCGCCAACGCCATCGGCGAGCCGCTGCGCCGGCTCTCGGAGGCCGCCGTCAGGGTGCGCCGCCGGGTCAAGTCGCGGCAGGAGATCCCCGACTTCACCGATCGTCACGACGAGATCGGCCAGCTCTCGGGGGCGCTGCGCGACATGACCAGCGCGCTCTACGCCCGCATCGATGCGATCGGCAGCTTCGCCGCCGATGTCGCGCACGAGCTGAAGAACCCGCTCACCTCACTTCGCAGCGCGGTGGAGACGCTGCCGCTGGCCCGCAACGACGCCTCGCGCGCCCGGTTGCTGGAGGTGATCCACCATGACGTGCGCCGCCTCGACCGGCTCATCACCGACATTTCCGACGCCTCGCGGCTGGATGCCGAGCTTGCGCGCGGCGAGACGGCGCCGGTTGACATCGCGAATCTGCTGCAGACAGTCGTCGGCATGCAGAACGGCATCGCCAATCAGGATCAGGCTCCCATCCGCCTCAGCATTGACGCCTCGGTGCTGCGCGAGCCCAGCCTCGTGCTCGGACATGACGGGCGGCTCGGGCAGGTCATCATCAACATCCTCGACAATGCCCGCTCCTTCTCGCCCCCCGGGGCAGAGGTCCGCGTCGGCCTGCGCCGCATTGCCCAGCAGCTGCTCGTCACCGTCGACGATGACGGGCCCGGCATTCCCGAGCACGCGCTCGAGCGGATCTTCGAGCGCTTCTACACCGACAGGCCCGAGCATGGCTTCGGCCAGAATTCGGGCCTCGGCCTGTCCATCTCACGCCAGATCATCGATGCCCATGGCGGCTCGATCACGGCGACGAACCGGTTGGGCCCGCCCGCCGCCGATGGCGAGCCCGCGCGGCTCGGCGCCCGCTTCGCCATCACGCTGCCGCTGGTTCCTCCTGCCCCGAAGCGCGGCCAGCGATGAAAGCGCCGCCCGCCGCCGCCCCTGCCCCCGCCATCCACGCCAGCTGCGTCCTCATCGGCGAGGGCGCGGTGCTGGTGCGCGGCGAGCCCGGCGCCGGCAAGACGGCGCTGTGCCTGGCGCTGCTGGCGGCGGCGCGGGCGCGCGGTCTGTTCGGCCGTCTCGTCGCCGATGACCGGGTCCTGGTCGAGGCGCGGTCCGGCCGCCTTCTGGCGCGCCCGCACCCCGCCATTGCCGGCCTGGTCGAGCGCCGCGGCCTTGGCCTGACCCCGGCCGAGCACGAGGCGGCCGCCTGCGTCAGGCTCGTGGTCGACCTGTCGCCCGAGCCGCCTGACAGGCTGCCCGAGCCGCAGGACCTTGTCGTGGATCTTGGCGGCGTCATGCTGCCGCGCATTGCGGCCCTCGGCGGAGCGGCGATCGCCGGGGCGGGCGCCGACAGTCTGGTGCTCGCCGCGCTCTCGCTCTTTTGCGACGAGCCCTGGCGCGAAGCCTGAGCTTCGGACAGGCGCTGCCGGCGGCCCGAGGGGGTTCGAAGGGCGTCCAGGGCGGGCCGCGCCGCTGCGCCCAAATGACCTGCGGGTTTATCTTGCACTGCAACCGGCTTTGCCTCATATAAACCCGGCTCTTTGGGTGCCTGGAAGCGCTCGCGCAGGGTTTGACATGATCGGCCTCGTCCTCGTGACGCACGGACACCTCGCAACGGAATTCCGCTCCGCGCTGGAGCACGTCGTGGGTCCCCAGAAGCAGATAGCAACAATCGCGATTGCGCCCGATGACGACATCGAGAGCCGCCGCATCGACATCATTGAAGCCATCCATGCCGTGGACAGCGGCCAGGGCGTGGTGGTGCTGACCGACATGTTCGGCGGCACGCCCTCCAACCTCGCCATCTCCGCCATGAACGGAGGCAAGGTCGAGGTGCTGGCGGGCATCAACCTGCCCATGCTGATCAAGCTGGCCTCCGTGCGCGAGGACAAGCCGATCGATGACGCCGTTGGCTGCGCCCAGGAGGCAGGACGCAAATACATCAATATCGCCAGCCGCTTGCTTGCAGGGCGCTGACATCCGTGAAATGGTGCTGCCCCCGGCGTGGCCGAGGGCCGCATCCGCCTTGCGCGGACAGGTCCCGGCCGCTCCCTGAGCGAGCGGACTGAGACCATGGATCTGGACGGCGATTGCCCGGAAGCCACCTTTCCCGAAGGCGCGCTCGTGCGCCAGCTCCAGATCGTCAACCGCAAGGGCCTTCACGCCCGCGCCACCGCCAAGCTGGTGCAGACGGTGGACCGCTTCTCCTGCGACGTCTGGATCAACCGCTGCGGCGAGACCGTGGGCGGGCGCTCCATCATGGGCCTGCTGACGCTGGGCGCCGGGATCGGCACCACCATATCGGTCGCGGCGCTGGGTGATGACGCGGCCGAGGCGCTCGACGCCATCGCGGCGCTGGTGGCGGACAGGTTCGGCGAGGGCGAATGAAGGGGCCTTGTCGCCGCGTTTAAGAAATCGTTCACATAAAGAAATCTTTATGTCTTTATTGCCTCAGGCCTGCGCCCATGCTAGAGGCCTCCCCTGATCGAGGGTGGGGCGAGGCCATGGGGCCTTCCGTGCCGCGCCCGGACCGCACAACGAGGACCAGATGGCCGCTTTCACCGATTACATCGTCAAGGACATGTCGCTTGCCGCCTTCGGGCGCAAGGAGATCGACCTCGCCGAAACCGAGATGCCCGGCCTGATGGCCATCCGCGAGGCCTATGGCGCCAGGCAGCCGCTCAAGGGCGCGCGCATTGCCGGCTCGCTGCACATGACGATCCAGACAGCCGTGCTGATCGAGACGCTGAAGGCGCTGGGCGCCGACATCCGCTGGGTGTCGTGCAACATCTTCTCGACCCAGGACCACGCCGCCGCCGCCATCGCCGCCGCCGGCATCCCGGTCTTCGCCTACAAGGGCGAAACCCTGACCGAGTACTGGGATTACACCGCCAGGCTGTTCGACTGGCATGGCGGCGGCACGCCGAACATGATTCTCGATGATGGCGGCGACGCCACGATGCTGGTGCATTACGGCCTGCGCGCCGAGCAGGGCGACGTGGCCTTCCTCGACAAGCCGGCGTCGGAAGAAGAGGAGATCTTCTTCGCGCTCATCAAGAAGATGCTCGCCTCCAGGCCGAAGGGCTGGTTCGCCGAGGTCGCCGCCGCGATCAAGGGCGTGTCCGAAGAAACCACCACGGGCGTGCACCGCCTCTACAAGCTCGCCGAGCAGGGCAAGCTCCTGTTCCCGGCTATCAACGTCAACGACGCCGTCACCAAGTCGAAGTTCGACAACCTCTATGGCTGCCGCGAGAGCCTCGTGGACGCCATCCGCCGCGGCACCGACGTGATGATGGCCGGCAAGGTGGCCTTCGTCGCCGGCTTCGGCGATGTCGGCAAGGGCTCGGCCGCCTCGCTGCGCCAGGCCGGCGCCCGCGTCCTGGTCTCGGAGGTCGATCCGATCTGCGCGCTCCAGGCCGCCATGGAAGGCTATGAGGTCTGCACCATCGAGGACGCCCTGCCGCGCGCCGACATCTATGTCACCGCAACCGGCAACAAGGACATCATCACGGTCGACCACATGCGCGGCATGAAGGACCGGGCGATCGTCTGCAACATCGGCCACTTCGACAACGAGATCCAGGTTTCGGGCCTCAAGAACTTCAAGTGGAACAACATCAAGCCGCAGGTCGACGAGATCGAGTTCCCGAAGGGCAACCGCATCATCCTGCTCTCCGAAGGCCGCCTCGTGAACCTCGGCAACGCCATGGGTCACCCATCCTTCGTGATGTCCGCCTCGTTCTCGAACCAGACGCTGGCGCAGATCGAACTGTGGACCAACCCCGGCAAGTATGAGCGCAAGGTCTACACCCTGCCCAAGCATCTCGACGAGATGGTCGCCGCCTTCCACCTCGAGAAGATCGGCGTGAAGCTCACCAGGATGACCAGGGAGCAGGCCGACTACATCGGCGTGCCGGAACAGGGCCCGTTCAAGCCCGATCACTATCGCTACTGACAAGATATGGGGGGTGCTGCACGGCGCCCCCCTACATCTCGGTCCTTCCTGGCCGTCGCCCGAAAAGGGTGGCGGCCATGCCCGTTTTTACGCGCCCTTAAGCACTTCCCGGCGGAATCGAAGGCTGTTTAGTGTGGTGCAGTGATTCGGGGTTTGCGCCCTGACCGTCCTGCGCAGCGGCCTTGTCTGGCCACGGCGCATGCGGCCGTGCGCCGACGGCGCCGTGAGCTGCGTGGCGTGCATTCGCGTCGGAATGGGCCTCGAGAGGGAATGGCGGCATTGTCAGGGAAGAGCGCAGGGCCATGGCAGGCGACGAAAGGTGAGGGCGCCGCGCCGCGCCGCTGGCTGCGCGCCGTCGCTTCCGGCTGCGTCTCCACCGCCGCCCTCATCGCGGCCGCCGGCCCGGCCCGCGCCTTCGGCGTCGATCAGGTGAAATCGGTCTTCCCCGACGCCTACAGCGCCTTCGGCGTTTCCACCGTCGTCGGGCTTGCCGTGTTCTCCGTCACCCTCGCCGTCCTGCACATCCGCGAGCGCACGCGCTGGGTCAGGCGCGAGGCCAAGCTTAATGCCCAATTGCACGAGGCCGTCGGGCGCGCGGCGCAGGCCGAGGTGTTCAGCTCCACCGAGGATGAGGTCACGGTGACATGGGCCACGCCTTCGGCGCAGGCCGAGCTTCACGGCGCGGCCGATTTCCTGCTGCAGAACGGCGTGCGCGTCTCGCCGCTCGCCTTCGGAAGCTGGGCCGCGGCCGAGCATGTCAAGGCGCTGGGCGATGGCGTCGACCTGCTCAAGGCGAGAGGCGAGCCTTTCGACCTGGGCCTGCACACGCGCGATGGCCGTTTCGTCGAAGCGCGCGGCCGCGCCGTGGCTGGCCAGGCTGTGATGCATCTGCGCGATGTCTCGCAGACGCGGCGCGCCCTGCGCGAGATGGAGCTGGAGCGCGACCGCCTGCTGGGCCTGAACCAGCGGTTCGATGCGTTGCTGGACGCCAGCCCGAGCCCGGCCTGGCTGCGCGGGCCCTCGGGCGAGCTGGTCTGGGTGAACGCGGCCTATGCCCGCGCGGTCGAAGCGCCCGGCGCGGAGGACGTGGTTCGCCGCAGCGTCGAACTCATGGACCGCGAGCAGCGTGAACGCGCCGTCCGCGCCCGCGCCAGCGGCGAGGCCTTCGCCATGCGCGCGCCAACCGTGGTGTCCGGCCAGCGCCTCTTCTTCGACCTGAGCGAGAGCCCGACTGCCCAGGGTTACGCCGGCCATGCGATCGATGTCAGCGAACTCGAGGTGCTGCGCGCCGATCTGGCCCGGCAGATGGAGGCCCATGTCCGCGTGCTGGACCGGCTTCCGACCGCCGTGGCGGCCTTCGATTCGCGCCAGCGCCTGTCGTATCGCAACCTGGCCTATGAGAAGCTCTGGTCGCTCGACCCCGCCTATCTCGATTCGCGCCCCAGCGATGGCGAGATCCTCGACCGGCTGCGCACGGAACGCCGCCTGCCCGAGGCCGGCGCCCACAAGGACTGGAAGGCGGAGCGGCTCAAGGCCTACACCGCGATCGAGACTACCGAGGACTGGTGGTATCTGCCCGATGGCCGCGCTATCCAGGTCACCACGAGCCCCAATCCGCAAGGCGGCGTGATCCATCTGTTCGATGACGCCACCGAACGCTTCTCGCTCGAATCCAAGGTCAAGGCGCTGTCCCGCACCCAGCGCGAGACCCTGGACGGCCTGCGCGAGGGCGTGGCGGTGTTTGGCTCCGATGGCCGCCTGAAGCTGAGCAATCCGGCCTTCGCGACGCTGTGGAAGCTCTCGCCGACCCTGCTCGCCACCCATCCCCATGTCGATGAGGTCATGGCCCTGTGCCAGCTGCTGAGCCCCGTCGAGGAGGCCTGGACGGTGCTGCGCGGCGCGGTCGTCGGCGTGCGCGAACGCCGCGAGGATCATGCCTCGCGCATGGTGCGGCTCGATGGCTCAGTGCTGGATTGCGCGCTGGCGCCCCTGCCCGACGGCGCCACCTTGCTGACCTTCGCCAATGTCACCGATACGGTGAACTTCGAGCGCGCGCTGACCGAGCGCAACGACGCCCTGGTCAAGGCGGCCCAGCTGCGTGACACCTTCGTGCATCATGTCTCCTATGCGCTGCGTTCGCCGCTCACCACCATCATCGGTTTCGCCCAGCTCATCGGCGAGGAGATCGCCGGACCCCTCAACCCGCGCCAGCGCGAATACGCCCAGCTCATCCTGCGTTCGTCAGGCACGCTTCTGACCATCATCAACGACATTCTCGACCTCGCCTCGATCGACAATGACGAGCTTCAGCTCGATCTTGCGGAAACGGATGTGACGGAGCTTGTCGCCAGCGCGGCACGCGGGCTGGAGGACAGGCTGGCCGAGACGGGCATCGTGCTGAAGCAGGAGATCGCGCCCGATGCCGGCCGGATCGTCTGCGACCCCAAGCGCATCAGGCAGGCGCTCTACAATCTCATGTCCAACGCCATCGGCTTCTCGCAGGGCGGGCAGGTCATTGAGGTCAGCGCGGCGCGCCAGGGCGGCGATGTCGTGTTCTGCGTGAGCGATCATGGCCGCGGCATTCCCGCCGACTTGCAGGACCGCATCTTCGAGCGCTTCGAGACCTACACCACAGGCTCGCGCCATCGCGGCATCGGTCTCGGCCTCGCCATCGTGCGCTCCTTCATCGAGCTGCACGGCGGAACGGTGGCGATCGACTCACGCATGGGCGAGGGCACCACGGTGACATGCCGCGTGCCGGTCGGCTCGCAATCGCTCGCGGACGCCGCCGAATGAGGGCTGCGCCGCCAGCCATCGCCGCGCCGTGAGCCGGGATGCCGCCCTCAAGCGCTCGTGGAGCCTCGCCTTCGGCAGCCAGGCCGAGACCTTGCGCCTCGCCGACGACATCGCCGGCATCGTGCGTCCCGGAGACATCATCGCCCTGTCCGGGGATCTGGGCGCCGGCAAGAGCACCTTCGCGCGCGCGCTGATCCGGCATCTGGCAAACGATCCGCGGCTGGAGGCGCCGAGTCCCACCTTCACCCTTATGCAGTCCTACGAGACGCCGCGCGGCCGCGTCGTCCATGCGGACCTTTATCGCCTGCGTGGGCCGGACGAACTGGTCGAGCTCGGCTTCGATGAAGCCTTGCACGATGCCATCGGGCTTGTGGAGTGGCCGGACCGGGCCGGCGAGAGCCTCGATGCCGCCAGCCGGCTCGACATCGTGTTCGATCTCGATCCCGGTGCCGGGAACCAGACCGGGGATGAGCACCGGCTCGTGACGCTGATCCCCGGCGCGGCCTGGGCCGAGCGGCTTGGCCTGACGCTCGGCGCCCGCCAGCTCATCGACCGCGCCGGCTGGGGCGAGGCGGAGCGCCGCCACATGCTCGGCGACGCCTCGACACGGGCCTATGAGCGACTTGTCCGCGCCAATGGCGAGACCGCGATCCTGATGATCTCGCCGCCCCGCCCCGATGGGCCGGCCGTGCGCGGCGGCAAGCCCTACAGCGCCGTCGCGCGGCTGGCGGAGCGGGTCGACGCCTTCGTGGCCATCGACCGCGGCCTGCGCGCGCTCGAGCTGTCGGCCCCGGAGATCTACGCCAGCGACCTCGTCAACGGCTTGCTGCTGATCGAGGATCTCGGATCGGAAGGCGTCCTGGGCGCGGACGGCCTGCCTGACCGCGCGCGCTACGAGGTGGCGGTGGAGGTGCTGGCCGCCATCCACGCCCAGCCACTGCCCACCATCCTGCCGGTGGCCGAGGGCCGCGAGTACGTCATCCCCGATTATGACGCTGAGGCCCTCGCCATCGAGACGGAGCTGCTGCTCGACTGGTATGCGCCTCATATCGCGGGCGTGACGCTGCCTGCCATCGCGAGGGCGGAGTTCAGCCGCGCCTTCGCGCCGCTCTTCGACACCCTGGCCAAGGGCCAGCGCACCTGGGCCTTGCGCGATTACCACTCGCCCAACCTGATCTGGCTGCCTTCCCGCGAGGGCCTTTGCCGGATCGGCATCATCGATTTCCAGGACGCCGTGCTCGGCCATCCGGCCTATGATGTCGTGTCGCTGGGGCAGGATGCGCGCGTGGACGTCGCGCCAGAGCTCGAATTTCGGCTGCTCTCGCGCTATGCCGCCGCTCGCCGCGCGCGTGACGCATCCTTTGACCTCGGCGCCTTCGCCGCCGCCTATGCCATCATGGGCGCGCAGCGCAACACCAAGATCCTCGGCATCTTCGCCCGGCTCGACAAGCGCGACGGCAAGCCGGCCTATCTCAAGCATCTGCCGCGCATCGAGGCCTATCTGCGCCGCGATCTGGCCCATCCCGCGCTGTCCGGGCTGAGGGCCTGGTACGAGGCCTATCTGCCGCGCCTTCTGGGCTGAGCCTTCCGGGCTGAACCGCGCTTTTCCGGTGCGCAGGGGCATGACGCTGCGCTAGACTGGCTGCGCCGGCCTGATTCCCGCCTTTCCGCATGGAGCGCCTGACGCATGGGCCCGTCCACCTTCCGTCCCACCCACGCCATGGTGCTGGCCGCCGGCCTTGGCCAGCGCATGCGTCCCATCACGGACACGCTGCCCAAGCCGCTGGTGGCCATCGGCGGCAAGCCCATGCTCGATCATGCGCTCGACCGGCTGGCCGAGGTTGGCGTCTGGGAGGCGGTGGTGAACGTCCATCATCTGGCGGACCGCATCGAGGCGCATCTGGAGGGCCGCACCGCGCCGCGCATCACCATTTCGGATGAGCGCGCCGCGCTGCTTGAAACTGGCGGCGGGGTGGCCAAGGCACTGCCCCATCTCGGCGCCGAGCCCTTCTTTCACATCAACTCGGATTCGCTCTGGGTCGAGAACGGCGTCTCCAACCTCGCGGCGCTCGCGAGCGCCTGGGCGCCCGAGCGCATGGACATGCTGCTGCTGGTCGCGGACAAGGCGCGCTCGCTCGGCTATGACGGGCCAGGCGATTTCCACAAGGCCCCGGATGGCGCGCTCACGCGGCGACGGCCCGGAGAGCCCGCCCCTTGCATCTATGCCGGTGTGGCCATCATCAAGCCTGCCCTGCTGGCGGACGCTCCCGCAGGCCGCTGGAGCCTCAATCTGCTGTTCGACAGATTGATCACCCAAGGCCGCCTGCATGGCCACGCGCTGGATGGCGAGTGGCTGCATGTGGGCACGCCCGAGGCGATTCCCGCAGCCGAAGCCCGCTTCCGGGCCTTCGCCGCCTCATGAGCGAAAGCCACGCCGGGGGGCCGCGCGCGAGGCCCAACCTCTACACCATCCCCGCGGGCGAGGATTTCCTGCCCGTGCTGGCCGAGGCCGTGCTGGCGGACCGGCTCGGTCTGGGGCTTGGCGGCGATGATCCCGCATCGCTGGGCAAGCTCACCCTTTACCTCCCCACCCGCCGCGCGGCACGCGCCTTCGCGGCCGTGCTGCTCGCCGCCAGTGGGCGCAAGGCGCTCATCATGCCGAGGCTGGTGCCGCTGGGCGATCCGGCCGAGGCCGAGCTGCACGACATCCTGTCGACCCCGCCGGACGAGGCGGGGCTGGCGGACGATCCGGCCCCCATCAAGCTCCTGTCGCGGCAGCTGCTGCTGGCCCGCTTCATCCAGAGCGCGAGCGTGCGGCCAAAGACGGAAGGAGAGGCGCCGGCGGCGCTCTCGGCCGCCTCGCTTGGCAGCGCCTTTGCGCTGGCTGGCGATCTCGCGGCGCTTCTCGACGCCATGCAGGCCGAGGATGTGCCCTATGAGCGGCTGCTCAACCTCGACGCCGCGCGCTTCGACGAATTCTGGCAGGTCACGGCGCGCTTTCTCGACATTCTGGGCAAGACCTGGCCCGGCGTCCTGCGCGAGCGGGGCGAAGTGGACCCGGTGTCCTGGCGCAACCGGCTGCTCGATGCGCGCAGCGCGCGGCTGAGGGCGGGCGGACCTGGCGATCCCGTCATCGTCGCGGGCTCGACCGGCTCCATGCCGGCCACGGCCCGCCTCATCGCGGCGGTGGCGCGGCAACAGCGCGGGGCCGTGGTCCTGCCCGATCTGGACCTCGGGGCGGACGATGCGCAGTGGTCGGCGCTGGGCACCGAGGCGAAGGCGCGCCCTGATCGCGCCGCCAGCCACCCGCAGGCCATGCTGGTGCGGCTGCTCGACCAGATGGCGGCGGCGCGCGAGGATGTGCGCAGCCTGCGCTCGGCCACGCCCTGCCCGGCGCGGAGCCTGCGGCGCATCCTCGCCCATGAGGCCTTGCGCGCGCCCGGCAGCACCGAGGCCTGGCGCGATCTCGAAGCCCGGCTTCCCGCCGCCGGCATCGCCGCTGCCATGGCCGACGTCACGCTTGTCGAGGCGCCCGACGAGCGTCTGGAAGGGTTGACCGTCGCGCTCGCCATCCGCCGGGAGCTCGACCAGCCGGGCCGGACCGTCGCCCTCGTCACACCCGATCGAGGCCTCGCGGAGCGCGTTGCGCTCGAGCTCGGGCGCTGGGGCGTCACCATCGATGATTCCGCCGGCCAGCCGCTGGGCCGGACGCTCGCCGGCCACGCTCTGTCGCTGCTGCTGGCCTTGCTGGAAAGCGGCGTGTCCTCGCGCTGCCTGCTTGAGCTGCTGCATCATCCCGGCATCGTCCTCGGCTTGCCGAAAGCGCAGCTCGCGGCGGCGCGCCGCGCCTTCGAGATCGGCGCGTTGCGCGGAGCGCGGCCCTTCACCGGGCTTGAGGGCCTGCGCGCCGCCATGGCCGGGATGCCCGAGCGAGTGGCCGACCATCGCGCGCCGCGCCCGCGCCGCAGCCTCGGCCCGGACGAGATGGCCGCGGCGGCCGAACTCGCCGGCCGGGTCGAACAGGCGCTCGCCCCCCTCCTCGCCAGCGCCTCCGGCACAGCCTTCAGCCTCGCCGGCGCGGTCCGCGCCCTGCGCTCCGCGATCGAGCGGCTGGCCGCGACCGATGACGGCGAGGTCGCCGTCTATGGCGCGGAGGATGGCCAAGCCCTCCAGCTCTTGCTCGATGACCTGGAGGCGGCCTGCGCCGATATCGCCGGGAATGCCGAGGAGCTTGCCCGCATCTGCCGCGTCGCCATGGCCGAGCGCGTGGTGCGCCTGCGCGGACGCGAGCATCCGCGCGTCAGGCTGCTGGGTCTCATCGAGGCCAGGCTGATGCATGCCGATCTGGTCATCCTTGGGGGGCTCAACGAGCCCGTCTGGCCGCCCGGCTCGGTCACCGATGCCTTTCTCAACCGGGCCATGCTGGCCGAGCTTGGCCTGTCCTCGCCCGAGCGGCGCGTGGGCCAGAGCGCCCATGACTTCATCCAGGCCTTCGCCGGCTCCCGCGTCCTGCTCTCCCGCGCCGCAAAGGCCGGCGGCGTGCTGGCGCTTCCCTCGCGTTTCTGGCAGCGGCTCGATGCCGTCGTCCCGCCGGACATCTGGAAGCAAGCCCATGAGCGCGGGCAGGGCCTTGTGGCGCTTGCGGCGGCCCTCGACACGCCGGCCGAGGTCAGGCCATGGCGCAGGCCAAGGCCCTTTCCGCCTGCCCACCTCCAGCCCCGGCGCCTGAGCGTCACCGAGGTGGAGACGCTTTACCGCGATCCTTACGCCATCCATGCCCGTCGCGTGCTGCGCCTCGACCCCCTGGAGCCGATGGAGCGCGCGCTGGGCGCATCCGATCGCGGGCAGCTTCTCCATGGCGTGATGGAGGCGTTCGCCCGCGCCTGGCCCTCAGCGCTGCCGCCCGACCCGCTGGCGGCCCTGCTCGCGCTCGGCACGGAGCGTTTCCGGCCGGTGATGCACGAGCCCGATGTGGCCGGCTTCTGGTGGCCACGCTTCTGCGCGCTCGCCCCCGACATCGTGGCCTGGGAGCGCCAGCGCCACGCCAACCTCGTGCGCATCGGCACCGAGCTGCGCATCGAGGCTGCGATCGGCCTGCCTGCAGGCGGGGAGATCGCCTTGTCTGCCCGCGCCGACCGCATCGAGCTGATGCCCGATGGCAGCCTCGCCATTCTCGACTTCAAGACCGGCGCCCCGCCCTCCGCTCGGCAGATCGCAGCCGGTCTCGCCCCGCAGCTCCTGCTGGAGGCCGCCCTGTCCGAGCGCGCCCCCTTCGTGCCGGCCGAGCCCGGCGATGCGCAGGCGCCGCTGGGTCCCGCCGCTGCGAGCCAGGCGCTCTATGTCGTGCTCAAGCCGGTGAAGTCCGCGCTGCAGACGGTCGATGCAGCCCCGGCCTTGCGGCTGCGGGAGGTTGCGCGCGAGCACCTCGAAGGCTTCGTGGCGATGGTTTCGGATTTCCGCTCGGGCGCGCGGCCCTACACCTCGCGCTTCGCGGCGCAGTTCATGCGGTTTGACGGGGATTACGACCATCTTGCCCGTGTGAAGGAGTGGTCCGCTGCCGGCCATGACAGCGATGAGGAGGCGTCATGAGCGCCGCGTCCCCCGCCCGCCGCGTCATCGCCGTGCCTCCCGCGACGCTGGAGTTGCAGCGGCGCGCCTATGATCCCGAGGCCAGCGCCTGGGTCTCCGCCAATGCGGGCTCGGGAAAGACCACGGTGCTGGTCCGCCGCGTGCTGAGGCTGATGCTCAGCGGAGCCGCGCCCGAGCGCATCCTGTGCCTCACCTATACGGCGGCGGCCGCCGCCACCATGGCCGACCGGCTCTTCGGCACGCTGCGCGCCTGGGTCAGGCTGGATGATGCGGCGCTCGATGCGGCGCTGGTCGACCTGTTCGACCGCCAGCCCGCCGCCGCCGAGCGCGTGCGGGCGCGCCAGCTCTTCGCCGAGGCCCTCGAGACGCCGGGCGGACTCAAGATCCAGACCATCCACGCCTTCTGCACGCGAATCCTGCAGAGTGCGCCCTTCGAGGCGGGCATCCCGGCGCACTTCGAGGTGATCAGCACCACCGACAAGGCCGCCGCCATCGAGGCTGCCGTCACGCGCACCCTGATGAAGGCCAGCGATGATGCCGATGCGCTCAAGGCGTCGCTCGACCGCATAGCGCTGGCCGTCGACGATCGCCGCTTCCGCGAGCTGATCGACCGGGCGCTCGCCGCATCGGGCAGCCTGATCGCGCCGGATGGCTCGGTGCGTCCGTTCGACGACATCAGGTCCGAACTTGCCACCGCGCTCGGTGTCGATCCCGCCTGGACCCTTGAACAGGTGGAGGAAGAGGGCCTGGCCGCCATCGAAGGGGCGATGGACTTTCGCGACGCCCTGGCGGCGGTGCTCGGCTTCGGCTCGCCGACCGAGAAGGCCAAGTGGACCGCGCTCGCCGCCGATCACCAGCGCGCGCCGAATGTCTCCGCCAGGCTCGACATCTGGCGCGGCGTCCTGTGCAAGGGCGACGGGCAGTTGCTGGCCAGGGCCTTCACCAAGCCTGTGCTCGCCGGCGCGCCTGCCATTGCAGCCCGCGTCGACGCCACATGCGCGGCCTATCTCGCCTTCCGCGAGCGCCTGAACGCCTTCACCATCTATGATCTCAGCGCCAGCCTGTTCGGCCTCGCTCGGCTCATCCTCGCTGATTACGACGCCGCCAAGCGGCGCATGGCGGCGCTCGACTTCGGCGACCTGATCGCAGCCACGCGCAGGCTGTTCGACAACACGCGCGCCGCCTGGCTGCTCTACAAGCTCGACGCCGGCCTCGATCACCTTCTGGTGGACGAGGCGCAGGACACCAGCCGCGACCAGTGGAGCATCCTCAATGCGCTCACCGGCGAATTCCTCGCGGGCCTCGGCCAGCGCGACCCGCGCCTGATGCGCACCATCTTCGCCGTAGGCGACGAGAAGCAGTCGATCTATGGCTTCCAGGGCGCGGCTCCGGCCGAGTTCGGACGCCAGCGCAGCGAACTCAGGCGAGCCCATGAGGAGATGGACCGCCCCTTCAGGGATGTGCCCCTCACCGTGTCCTTCCGCTCGACGCGCGATGTGATCCGCGCGGTCGATGCGGTCTTCGCCCAGCCGGCCGCGTTCAAGGGCCTGTCGCATGATCCGGCCGTGACCGGCACGGTCCATGAGACGATCCATGGCGAGCTGTGCGGAGCGGTGGACCTGTGGGACCTGATCGAGCCCGATCCGGGCGAGGACGAACTGGTCTGGCGCCGGCCCGTCGATGCGCCCGATCGTCAGGCCCCGATCCTCACCCTGGCCCGCACCATCGCCTCGACAATCCGCCGCTGGATGGATGATGGCGTTGACGATCTGGGTCGGGCCTTCCGCCCCAGCGATGCGCTGGTGCTGATGCCGCGCCGCAACGTAACCTTCGGCGCCATCGTCCGCGCGCTCAAGGAGGCCGACGTCCCCGTGGCGGGCATGGACCGGCTCCAGCTCGCCACCCACATCGCGGTGCAGGATCTCATCGCGCTGGGCCGCGCCGCGCTCCTGCCCGAGGATGACCTGACCCTCGCCGTGGTGCTCAAATCGCCCCTGATCGGCCTCGATGACGACGATCTGCTGCGGCTGGCTCCCGGCCGGCCGGGCTCCCTGCGCGCGGCGCTGGGCGAATCCGGCCATGAGCGGGACCGCAGGGCCGAGGCGCTGCTGGCGCGGATCGAGCCCATGGCCACGCATATGGGCCCCTTCGCCTTCTACAACCGCATCCTGTCGGAGATGGGCGGTCGCAAGGCCATGCTCGGCCGCCTCGGCGCCGAGGCCGCCGACGCGATCGACGCCTTCCTGGTCCGCGCCCTCGAGCACGAGCAGCGTGACGGCCCCTCGCTCGCCTGCTTCCTCAGCGCGGTCGAGGCCAGCAGCGACGACGTCAAGCGCGACCTCGCCGTGGCGGCGGGTGAGGTCCGGGTCATGACCGTGCATGGCGCCAAGGGGCTGGAAGCGGCCACCGTGTTCATCGCCGACATCGGCATGCTTCCCCAGGGGAGCCAGATGCACGGGCCGCTGATGGCTGTGCCCCTGCCCGGCGCCAACAGCACCCGCTCTGTGACGGTCTGGGCGCCCCGCACCGCTGATGACTGCGCGGCCTCTGCCGAAGCGCGGGACCGGGTGCGCGAGCAGGCGAGCGAGGAGCATCACCGCCAGCTTTACGTGGCCATGACCCGCGCCGAGAACCGGCTGATCCTGTGCGGCGTGCGCCCCGGGCGGGGCAGCATCGCCGAGTCCTGGTATGGCCTCGTCGAAAGCGGGCTCGCCGCCAGTCCCGAGGGGCTGGCCGCCATCGAGCCGCTGCCGAACGGGATCGGCCGCCGCCGCTTCAAGGTCACGCCGCCTCAGGCTGCGGAGCAGCCCGCCGCGGCTGCGGTTTCAGGGTCTGCGGATCGTGGCCATTCCGTCGCGCTGCCTGATTGGGCGCTGGCGCCGGCCCCGCCCGAAGCGCTGACCGAGCCTCCGCTCGCTCCCGCCCATGCTCTTGCGGCAGCGGACCGCGCCGACCGGCAGGCCGATCAGCCCGGCCGGCAGGCGCTGATGGCCGCGGCGGCCGAGCGCGGGCGCTTCGTGCATCTGCTTTTGCAATGGCTGCCGGCCGCCGCTCCCGAGCACATGCGCGCGGTCGCGCTACGCCTTGCCGCGCGGCATCTGCCTGGCGCTCCTGATGCGGAGCGCGAGCGCCTGATCGACCAGACGCTGGCTGTGATGGCCAGCCAGGAGGCGCGCGGCCTGTTTGCGGAAGGTTCCATTGCCGAGGTCGAAATCGGCGGCGAGATCCCGACGGCATCGGGTCCGCGCACCGTCTCCGGCCGCATCGACCGGCTCCTGGTGCGCGATGATCATGTCGTGCTCGCCGATTTCAAGACCAGCCAGCGCCCGCCGCGCGACAGCACGCAGATCGGGGCGCAGACGCTGGCCCAGCTGGCCGCCTACCGCGCCCTGCTGCGCGCGCTCTATCCTGGCCGCCCGATCAGGGCGCTGGCCATCTACACGGCGGGACCGCTTGTGGTTGAGCCGACGGCTGAGCAGCTCGACGAGGCCCTGGACGCGCTGACGGGTCTGTGAGCGGCCGCGCGTCACGGTGGCGTGACGCGCAGGCCTTGAGCCTTGACCGTGGCTCTCCCCGTTCATAGCTTCCGGCCAGTTGATCGCGGCTGTTCGCGACCCGACCGACCCGACACCGGAGATGATGATGAGCGCCGCCACCAAGGTCACTGACGCCAGTTTCGAAGCAGACGTGCTGGGCTCCTCCGAGCCGGTCGTCGTCGATTTCTGGGCTGAATGGTGCGGCCCCTGCCGCATGATCGCGCCCGCGCTGGACGAGATAGCCACCGAAATGGCGGGCAAGGTCAAGATCGTGAAGCTGAATGTCGATGAGAACCCGGCGGTGTCGGCCAGGTTCGGCATCCGCTCCATCCCGACACTGATGGTGTTCAAGGGCGGCAAGCTGGTTGCGCAGAAGGCCGGCGCCGCGCCCAAGAGCGATCTGTCCAAGTGGATCAGCGCCAGCGCCGCGGTCTGACCCGCGGGCCCGGCGGCCGCTCCTGACCCTCACGCTTAACCGGCCCTTAAAAGCGCCATGGTTCACTGCACCAGACAAGGCGCGGCCCCATGGCTCCCTCGGGAGCCTGTTTTCGGTCGCGCTGAATGAAGCGAGGCGCGCTGGCGCATGGCTGACCGGACACGGCGTGAGCCGACCTTTGGCGAGGGCAGGCCCCGGCGCGGTCCGGCGCATGAGGAACTGCGCCTGTCGCCTGATGACCGCGCCGTGCCGACCGGGCGCGGCTCGCGGCGCGGCGGGCAGGGCGGCAGGCATGGCGGCGGCTCCAGGCGCGATGGCGATGCGCCGCAGCCAAGCGGGCGCCGGCGCAAGCGGCGGCGCTCCTTTCTCGGCGGCGTCGTCTACTGGACGTTCGTGCTGGGCCTCTGGGCCGCGATGGGGCTTGGCGGCTTCATAGCCTATCACGCGGCGCAGCTGCCCCCCATCGACCAGCTCACGGTGCCCAAGCGGCCGCCCAACATCGCCATTCTCTCGGCCGACGGCGCGCTGATCGCCAATCGCGGGGAGACGGGCGGGCGCAGCGTCAACATCCGCGAATTGCCCGTGCACCTGCCGCGGGCCTTCATCGCCATCGAGGACCGGCGTTTCTACAGTCATTTCGGCCTCGATCCGATCGGCATCATGCGCGCCATGGTGCGCAACCTCACCCAGCGGGGCGTGGCGCAGGGCGGCTCCACGCTGACCCAGCAGCTCGCCAAGAACCTCTTCCTCACCCAGGACCGCACCCTCTCGCGCAAGGCGCAGGAGGCCATTCTGGCGGTCTGGCTGGAGCGCACCTATTCCAAGGACCAGATCCTCGAGCTTTACCTCAACCGCGTCTATTTCGGCTCCGGCGCCTATGGCGTGGAGGCGGCGTCGCAGCGCTATTTCGGAAAGTCCGCCCGCTCGGTGAGCGTGGCCGAGGCGGCCATGCTGGCGGGGCTGGTGCAGGCGCCCTCGCGCCTCGCCCCCAACCGCAACCCCCAGGCTGCGGAGCGGCGCGCGCAGTTCGTCATCGCGGCCATGGTGGACCAGGGCTTCATCACCGATGGATCGGCCAAGGCCGCGCTCGTGCAGCCCGCCGAGGCGGTGGAGCGCGAAGGCGCCAACACCATCGCCTATGCCGCCGACTACGTGATGGACGTGCTCGATGATTTCATCGGCACGATCGAGGGCGACGTCACCGTCCTGACATCTATCGATCCGCGTGTGCAGGCTGCTGCCGAGGCGTCGCTGGTCGAGGCGCTGGCCAGGGAAGGCGCCCGGCAGGGCGTGAGCCAGGGCGCTGTTGTCGCCATGGCGCCCGATGGAGCGTTGCAGGCGCTGGTCGGGGGACGCAGCTACGCGCGCAGCCAGTTCAACCGCGCCACGGCGGCGCGCCGCCAGCCGGGCTCGTCCTTCAAGCCCTTCGTCTATCTCGCCGCCATCGAGGCCGGCCTGACGCCCGACACGATCCGGGATGATTCGCCCGTCACCATCCGGGGCTGGTCGCCCGACAACTTCTCGCGGGATCACCGTGGCCCCGTCACCTTGCAGACCGCGCTGTCGCTGTCGCTCAACACGGTCGCGGTCAAGCTCGGGCAGGAAGTCGGGCCGCGGTCCGTGGTGCGCGTCGCCCAGCGCCTCGGCATCGCCTCGCCGCTTCAGCCCCACGCCTCGCTGCCGCTTGGCACCTCGGAGGTCACCCCGCTGGAGCTGACAGCCGCCTATGCCGCCTTCGCCAATGGCGGGCAGGCGGTCACGCCGTATGTCATCCGCGAGGTCCGCGCCGCCAATGGCAAGGTCATCTACAAGCGTGAAGGCTCCGGCATCGGCCGCGTGATCGACCGGGGGCGCCTCGCCATGATGAATGCGATGATGCGCGAGACCCTGCTGACCGGCACCGGGCGCAAGGCTGACGTGCCCGGCTGGGAAGCTGCCGGCAAGACCGGCACCACCCAGGATTTCCGTGATGCCTGGTTCGTGGGCTACACCGGCCGCATGGTCGCGGCGGTCTGGCTCGGCAATGATGACAACAGCCCGATGCGGCGCGTCTCGGGCGGGGGGCTGCCCTCGGAGATATGGGGCCGCTTCATGCGCGCCGCGCTGCAGGGCGCGCAGCCCCAGCCGCTGCCCGGCGGGCTCTGGCGCAACGCCCCCGACGCCGGCACGGGTATCGGCGCGCCGATGGCCAGCGCGCCCAACGACACCCGGCCCATTCCGCCCGGCGCGGTGGGCGGCCCTGTCCGCCCGGCCGCCGCGCCGCAGGAGCGCTCCCTGTTCGAGCGTCTGTTCGGCAGCTGAGGCGGCTCAGCGCGCCGCGCGCAGCCGGCGCGTGGTCATGAACAGGATGAGGGCGGTCACGCCGATGAGCGTGATCATGATGGGCAGCGGCAGCGCCGAGCCGGTCAGAAGCCGGCCCATGGCCAGCCCGACGCAGGCCGCGAAGCTCATCTGGCAGATGCCGAGGAAGGACGAGGCCGCTCCCGCGCGTTCGGGAAACGGCATCATCGCCGCGGCCTGGCCCTGCGGCATGGTCAGCCCCACCCCCGCGGCATAGATCGCCATCGGCGCCGTGATCTCGAGCGATGAACCCGTGCTGATGGCGGTGAGCGCGAGCATCGCGATGCCTCCGCCCGCCAGGCACATGACGCCGAGCCGGATGACGCCGTCGAGCCCGATCCGCCTGACCAGCTTCTGCGCGATGATGGTGCCGCCGATGAAGCCGAGCACGCCGAAGCCGAAGGACAGCCCGAATTGCACCGGCGAAAGCCCGTAGACATTCATCAGCACGAAGGACGAGCCCGAGATGAAGGCGAAGAGCCCGCCATAGGCAAGGCTCACCAGCCCGACATAGACCCTGTAGGGCCGGCTCGTCAGCAGCACGCCGAAGCCCTTGAGGATGGCGAGGATGGAGAGCGGCTCGTCGAGCTTGCGCCGCAGCGTCTCGGGCAGCGCCAGCGTGATCCACAGCGCAAGGCAGCTTGCGAAGAAGAAGGATGCGATGAAGGTCGAGCGCCAGCCGAAGGCGCCGTGCAGCACCCCGCCCAGCACCGGGGCGATGGCGGGCACCACGCCCATGATCATGCCCATGCGCGCCAGCTCCTGGCCCGCGCGCGGGCCCTCGTAGAGATCGCGCACCATGGCACGGCCAAGCACGATGGGACCGGATGCGCCCAGCGCCTGCACGAAGCGCGCGCCGATGAGCATCTCGATCGAGATGGCCAGCGCGCAGGCCAGCGTGGCCAGCACGAACAGGGCCAGGCCCGCCAGCAGCACCGGCTTGCGCCCCATCCGGTCGGAGAGCGGCCCGTAGACGATCTGCCCGGCGGCAAACCCGAACAGGAAGGCCGACAGCGTGGCCTGCGCGCCCACGGTGCCGGCATCGAAGGCGCGCGCGATATCGGGAACGGAGGGCAGGTAGAAGTCGGTCGCCAGCGGCCCCAGCGCCGTCAGCATGGCGAGCGTGGCCGTCATCGCCAGCGTTTCGGGGCGCAGCTTGGTCATGAGGCGTCAACCGCAGCGGAAGGGGTCAAGAGAATGGCCGGGCTTTGGGCCCGGCCATATGTCAATTTCAGCGCATTACAGAACAAAGCAACTCAATTACGGCGCGGACGGCGTTCGCGGCCGCCGCGGTCCCCGCCTTCGCGGCGTGGACGCTCGGTGCGCTCCTCGCGCTCCTCTTCCGGACCTTCGCCGCGCTCGGCGCGCTCGGCGTCACGCTGGGCCTTCAGCTTCTCGGTGATGTCCTCGCCCGTCTCCTGGTCGACGACCTTCATCGAGAGGCGGATCTTGCCGCGCTCGTCGAAGCCGAGCAGCTTGACCTTGACCTTGTCGCCTTCCTTCACGACGTCCGTGACCTTGGCGACGCGGTTGGCGGCGAGTTCGGAGATGTGGATCAGCCCGTCCTTGGCGCCGAAGAAGTTCACGAAGGCGCCGAACTCCATGGTCTTCACCACGGTGCCCTCATAGATCACGCCGACCTCGGGCTCGGAGACGATCGACTTGATCCATTTCTGGGCGGCCTCGATGCACTTGGCGTCCGAAGAGGCGATCTTGATGGTGCCGTCATCCTCGATGTTGATCTTGGCGCCGGTCTTCTCGACGATCTCGCGGATCACCTTGCCGCCCGAGCCGATGACTTCGCGGATCTTGTCGACCGGGATCTTCATCGTCTCGATGCGCGGGGCGAACTGGCCCAGCTCCGAGCGGGCGGAGGTCAGCGCGTTGGCCATTTCCTGCAGGATGTGCAGGCGCCCATCCTTCGCCTGGCTGAGGGCGACCTTCATGATCTCCTCGGTGATGCCGGCGATCTTGATGTCCATCTGCAGCGAGGTGATGCCGTTCTCGGTGCCGGCGACCTTGAAGTCCATGTCGCCGAGATGGTCCTCGTCGCCCAGGATGTCGGAGAGCACCGCAAAGCGCTCACCTTCCAGGATGAGGCCCATGGCGATGCCTGCCACGGGGCGCGTCAGCGGCACGCCCGCATCCATCAGCGCCAGCGAGGAACCGCAGACCGTCGCCATCGAGGACGATCCGTTGGACTCGGTGATCTCGGAGACGAGGCGCAGCGTGTAGGGGAACTCGTGGTGCGGCGGCAGCATCGGCCGGATGGCGCGCCAGGCGAGCTTGCCATGGCCGATCTCGCGGCGGCCGGGCGAGCCCATGCGGCCCGTCTCGCCCACGGAATAGGGCGGGAAGTTGTAGTGCAGCAGGAAGGTTTCCTTGCGGGTGCCCTCCAGCTCGTCGATGTACTGCTCGTCATCGCCCGTGCCGAGCGTGGCCACGACCAGCGCCTGGGTTTCGCCGCGGGTGAACAGGGCGGAGCCGTGGGTGCGGGGCAGGACGCCGACTTCCGAGACGATCTTGCGCACGGTGCGCACGTCGCGACCGTCGATGCGGATGCCGTCATCGAGGATGTTGAAGCGCACCACCTTGGCCTGCGCGTCCTTGAACACGGCCTTGACCTGGTCCTTGTCGAAGTGCGGCTCGGCGCCTTCGGGGAACAGGGTCGTCATGACCTTGTCCTTCACGGCGTCGACGGCCTTGTAGCGGTCCTGCTTGGTCGTGATCTTGTAGGCCTTGCGCAGATCGGCTTCGGCGACCTTCATCAGGGCGGCCTCAACGGCGGAATGATCCGGCGCGGTGTAGTCGCGCGGCTCCTTCGCGGCCTTCTCGGCGAGGCGGATGATCGCGTCGATCACCGGCTGGAAGTGCTTGTGGCCGAACATCACGGCCTGGAGCATGATGTCTTCGCTCAGTTCCCTGGCTTCCGACTCGACCATCAGCACCGCATCCTGGGTGCCGGCGACGGTCAGGTCGAGATCCGATTCCTTGATCTCGGCCGAGGTCGGGTTGAGCTTGAGCTGGCCATTGACATAGCCGACCTTGGCCGCGCCGACCGGGCCCATGAAGGGCACGCCAGACAGGGTGAGGGCGGCGGAGGCGCCGATCATGGCCGGCACGTCAGGGTCGTTCTCGAGGTCGTGCTGGAGCACGGTCACGATCACCTGGGTGTCGTTGCGGTAGCCATCGGCGAAGAGCGGGCGGATCGGCCGGTCGATGAGACGGGAAATGAGCGTTTCACGCTCGCTGGGCCGGCCTTCGCGCTTGAAGTAGCCGCCCGGGATGCGCCCGGCGGCGAAGGCCTTTTCCTGGTAGTTCACGGTCAGGGGGAAGAAGTCGATCCCCGGCTTGGGCTCCTTGGCGGAGACCACGGTGGCGAGCAGGACCGTCTCGCCATAGGTGACCATCACCGAGCCGTCGGCCTGGCGGGCGACCTTGCCGGTCTCGAGGGTCAGCTTGCGGCCGCCCCAGATCAGTTCTTCAGTCTGGATATCGAACATCGTGCTTTCAGCTTTCATCGCGGGCGCGATATGAGGCGCGAACCTTATCGGCAGGGCCGGCCGCCATGGGCAAGACGGCGAACCACTGGCGCTTCCAGTGCTTTGCGATCCTGTCCATGGACGCCGCCGGCCCGCGCCGAGGCGGGCCTCCGGTCAAGTGCCAGGGCATGTGCGCGCCCTTCGGCAGCAACCCTGGTGGGGAAATGGCAAGGCGCATGCGCGCCTGGCCAAAAGCGAAAGCCCGGGATGCGTCAGGCGCCCGGGCCTGGAGGTCGATCAGCGGCGTATGCCGAGCTTCTCGATCAGGGTGCGGTAGCGCGCTTCGTCCTTGCCCTTGACGTAGTCGAGCAGGGAACGGCGCTGGGACACCATCTTCAGCAGGCCGCGACGCGAATGGTTGTCCTTGACGTGGCTCTTGAAATGCCCGGTCAGGTTGTTGATGCGCTCCGTGAGGATCGCGACCTGGACTTCCGGGGAGCCGGTGTCGCCGGCCTTGGTGGCGTATTCGGAAACGAGCGCGTTCTTGCGCTCTGCCGTGATCGACATCGATCGTCCTTTCAGCAAGGGTTTCGGGGATTCGGCCTGGCCGGGATGTCGTCCAGCAAGGTCGTGATGCGGCGCCCGGAGGCTCCGACGCGCTGGCCTATAGGCGAAACCCGCCCTCTTGGCCAGCGAAATCCCGCAAGCGCGTCATCCGGGCGCTCCCGGATGGCCTTCAGCGCGCCAGTTCGGCGATAACCCGCCGCACGAAGGCCTCGCCGGCGTGCATCTGGCTGACCGCGATGAATTCATCCGGCTGGTGGGCCTGCGCGATGTCGCCGGGGCCGCACACCACGGTCGACCAGCCGACCTGCTGGAACTGGCCGCCCTCGGTGCCATAGGCCACGACATGGCTGCCATTGTCGCCTGTGATGCGGCGCGCCATCCGCTCGGCCTCGCCATCCGCTTCGGGCCTGAGCGGCGGGATGGAGCTCAGCAGCTCCACATCCACGCCTGCCTTGTCCCAGCGCGCCTTCATCGGCGGCTCGATCACGTCGCGGATGTAGGCGAGGTAGCGCGCATGATCCTCCATCGGGTCCTCGGGCGGGATCACCCGCCACTCGCCCACGAACTCGCAGCGTTCGGCGGTGATGTTGGCGGCCGTGCCCCCCTTGACCATGCCCGTGTGGAAGGTGGCGTAGGGCGGCACGAAGGGCGTCGCCGGGTCGGCGTCGGCCCGGCGCTTGTCCATCTGGTCCTCGAACCAGGTGATCAGCCGGGCGGCGGTCATCACCGCCGAGACGCCGAGGTCCATCCGGCTCGAATGCACGGCATAGCCGCGCACCGTGGTGCGCACGCGCGTGCCGCCCTTGTGGCCGGTGACCACCTGCATCATCGACGGCTCGCCTACGATCACGGCCGAGGGCCTGATGCCCTGGCGCACCATCTCGTCGATCATGAAGGGCGCGCCGTAGCAGCCGATCTCCTCGTCATAGGACAGGGCCAGATGAACGGGCCGCCTGAGCCCGGCCTTCAGCATCTCGGGCACGAGCGCGAGGCCCAGCGCGTTGAAGCCCTTCATGTCGCACGAGCCGCGCCCATAGAGCCGGCCATCGCGCTCGGTGAGCGTCCATGGGTCCGAGGTCCAGTCCTGCCCAGCCACCGGCACCACATCGGTATGTCCGGAAAGCACGACGCCGCCATCCACGCTGGGCCCGATCGTGGCGAAAAGGTTGGCCTTCTCCCCGTCGGGGCTGGGCACCAGCTGCGACTGGACGCCGTGGCTGGCGAGATAATCCCGCACGAAATGGATGATGTCGAGATTGCTCCGCTGGGACTCGGATGGGAAGGCCACGAGCCGCGCCAGCATTTCGATCGGGGTCATGTGCATGGATTCGATCCTGTAGGCCCCAAGGCGTAGCGCCCGGGCGTGCTTGACACAAGCCGCGCCGCAAAGCTGGATGGCGCGGCCACGCCCTGAGGTCATGCTTGCCATGCAATTCGACGTTACCCTTGCCGACATCGAGGCTGCCCGCCAGCGCATCGAGGGCCGCGTGCGCGAGACGCCTGCCTACGCCAGCGAAGCCGTCTCGGCGCGCCTCGGCGCACCCGCCATGCTCAAGTTCGAGAGCCTCCAGCTGGCAGGCTCGTTCAAGGTGCGCGGCTGCTTCAACAGGCTGCTGACCCTGACGGAGGCCGAGCGGGGGCGGGGGGTCGTCACCGTCTCCGGCGGCAACCATGCCATCGCCGTCTCCATGGTGGCGCGTGCGCTGGGGGCCCGCGCTCTGGTGCTGATGCCCAGGACCGTGGCGCCCTTCAACATCGCGCTCACCAGGGCGGCAGGGGGGGAGGTCGAGCTGTGCGAGGACGCCATCGCCGCCTTCGCCCGCGCCGATGATTATGCCGCCGGCGGGATGACCAATGTGCATTCCTATGATGACCCCCACATCATCGCGGGCCATGGCACGCTGGGGCTGGAACTGGCCCGTCAGGCCCCGGGGCTGACCCATCTGTTCATATCGATCGGCGGCGGCGGCTTCGCGGCGGGCGTCGGCGCGGCCATGAAGGCGCTCAATCCCGCCCTGCGCATCATTGGCGTCGAGACCGAAGGCGCCACGACGATGACGCAGGCCCTGGCGGCCGGCGCGCCGGTGCCGATCCGCCCGACCTCGATCGCCCGCACGCTCGGCGCGCCCTTCGCCACGGAGCGCACCATGGCTGCGGCGCGTGCCTTCATCGACGAGATCCTCGTCATCCCGGACCGGGACGCTGTGGCCGAGCTGCTCTGGCTGCTCCAGGAGGAGCGCGTGCTGGTCGAGCCCGCGGCCGCCTGCGTCCTGGCGGCGGCGGTCGCCCGGCGCGGCATCCTCGATGCAGGCGCGCGGCCCGGCCTCATCCTGTGCGGATCCAACGTGGCGCTGGGCGATGTCGCGGCGTGGAAGGATACCTTTGGCCTGTGACCGCGCATCCGTGACGGCAGCGCCCTGCCTGCGCTCAAAAGAAGTCTCAAGATCAGGCGGCCGGAGCGCTGGACCTCAGGCTCAAACGGCGCTTAACTGTCGCCAGGCCGGATTGTTCAAATCCGGCGCCGTCCTTTCCGCGGAAAGATGGCAATCAGTCCAACAGGGAGAACACCCGATATGCTTTCCAAGCGACGGTTCATTTCATTCGCCGCGCTCGCCGCTGGCCTTGCCATGGGCGCCAGCCCTGCCTTTGCGCAGCAGACGCTGCGCTGGGCCTTCCAGGGCAACCTCAACACGCTCGACCCATACGGCATCAACGAGACGACCACGCTCGGCCTGCAGGGCAATGTCTATGAAGGCCTGACCCGCCGCGGCAAGGACCTCAAGATCATCCCTGGCCTCGCGGAGCGCTGGGAAGTCCTCGACAATGGCCTGCGCTGGCGCTTCCACCTGCGCAAGAACGTCAAGTTCCACAACGGCAATGACTTCAACGCCGACGACGTGCTGTTCTCGGCCACGCGCGTGCTGGCCAACAACTCGCAGCTCTCGAGCCGCCTCTCCGGCAGCCCGGAATTCGTGAAGGTCGATGACTTCACCGTGGACGTGAAGCTCAAGACCCCGAACCCGATCCTGCATTATGCCTGGGACACCTGGTACATCATGGACAAGGAGTGGACCGAGGCGAACAACGCCGCGATTCCGCCCGCCCCCCAGGCCACCACGCCCGGCTTCGCCACCATCAACGCCAATGGCACCGGCGCCTTCCGGATCACCGAGCACCAGCTCGGCGTGCGCACCGTCTTCGAGAAGCACCCCAACTGGTGGGACAAGGCCGAGCACAATCTCGACCGCGTCATCTTCACGCCCATCACCTCGGCCCCGACCCGCGTCGCCGCCCTGCTCTCGGGCGAGGTCGACGTGATCGATCCGGTGCCGCTGCAGGACGTGCCGCGCATCAACGCCTCGGCCAATGCCCGCGTGCTCGAAGGGCCCGAGGTCCGCACCATCTATCTCAGCTTCGACCAGATGCGGCCCGAGCTGACGGCCTCCTCGGTCAAGGGCAAGAACCCGTTCCAGGACGTGCGGGTGCGCAAGGCCTTCTACCAGGCCGTCGACATCGAGGCGATCCGCCGCCAGGTCATGCGTGGCGCCGCCACCCCGGCCGCCTCGCTGATCTCGCCGCTCTTCTTCCCGCAGATCAGCCAGATCCAGCGTCACCCGTTCGATCTCGCCGCCGCCAACAAGCTGCTCGACGATGCCGGCTATCCGCGGCAGGGCGGGGCCAATGGCGTCCGCTTCGAGGTGGACCTCGACTGCCCCAACGACCGCTACGTCAATGACGGCCCGATCTGCCAGGCCGTGACGGCGATGCTGGCCCGCGTCGGCATCAAGATCAATCTCCTGGCCGTGCCTCGGGCGCAGTTCTTCGCCAAGATCAACTCGCCCATCTACAACACGCCCTTCTACCTGCTGGGCTGGACCCCGGGCACAGGCGACGCGCACAACGTGCTCATCGACCTGATGCACTCCCGCAAGCCTGACGGCTCGGGCGGCCGCGGCCAGTTCAACAATGGCGGCTACTCCAATGCCCGCGTCGACGCCATCACCGATCTGGTGCTCGTCGAGGTGGACACCGCCAGGCGCGACGCGCTGATCCTTGAGGCCTTCAGGATCCTGCATGAGGAAGTGGGCTACATCCCGCTGCACCAGCAGGCCCTGGCCTGGGGCGTCGCCAAGAGCGTGGAGCTGACGCAGCGGGCCGACAACCAGCCGCTGTTCTACTGGGCCAGCAAGAAGTGATCATCGGGCCGTGGGCAGGCAGGTTCCTTCGGGCCTGCCTGCTGCGGCCTCACTGATAGCGGGTGGCGGCCCGGCGGGCCGCCACCCGCGCCTTTTTTGCGGCATCCGCGCAGGCGGGCCCGCACAGTTTTCCGGTCGAGGACCCAACGGCATGCTCGCCTTCATCATCCGGCGCATCGTCCAGTCGCTTCTCGTGCTTCTCACGGTGGCGCTGATTTCCTTCTCGCTCTTCCGCTTCGTGGGCGATCCCACGCAGCAGATGGTGGGTCAGGATACCTCACTGGAGGAGCGCCTGCAGATCCGCAAGAATCTCGGCCTCGACGATCCGGTGATCGTGCAGTTCGGCCGGTTCGTCGGCAACGCGGCCCTGTTCGACTTCGGCAACAGCTACCAGAACCGCCAGCCTGTCTCGAAGCTGATCGCGGAGCGTTTCCCCGCCACGATGGAGCTGGCCTTCATCTCCGCCCTGTTCGCGCTGTTCGTGGGGATACCGATGGGGGTCTACAGCGGGCTGAGGCCCCAATCGGCGCTGGCGCGGCTCTTCCAGATGATCTCGCTGATAGGGATCTCGCTGCCCACCTTCCTGATCGGCATCCTGCTGATCTTCGTGTTCTCCGTTTCGCTGGGGCTGCTGCCCTCCTTCGGGCGTCAGGGCGTGGTGCAGGTCGGAAGCTGGTCGACCTCCTTCCTGACCTGGGAAGGCTGGCGTTCGATCATCCTGCCCGCGATCACGCTCGGCCTGTTCCAGATGACGCTGATCATGAGGCTCGTGCGCTCGGAGATGCTCGAGGTGCTGCGCACCGACTACGTCAAGTTCGCGCGGGCCCGCGGGCTCAGGGCGCGGACCGTGCATTACCGGCATGCCCTCAAGAACACGCTGATCCCGGTCATCACCATCACCGGGCTGCAGGTGGGTTCGATCATCGCCTTCGCGATCATCACCGAGACGGTGTTCCAGTGGCCGGGCATGGGGCTGATGTTCCTGCAGGCCGTGCAGAGCGTCGACATCCCCATCATGGCGGCCTACCTGCTCCTGGTCGCCACCTTGTTCGTCCTGATCAACCTCATCGTGGACCTGCTCTACGTGGCGGTCGATCCCCGCATCCGCATTGCCGGAAAGGCGGCCTGACCCATGCAGATCACCCCGGAAGACGCCCGCTCGGCCACGCTTCCCGCACGCGATGCAGGAGGCGGCTTTGCGCGCAGGCTGCTCGACTCCGATCTGTGGCACTCCTTCACCCGCTCATGGGTGACGATGGCCGCCTTCATCGTGGTGGCGCTGCTGATCGGCTCCGCTGTCTTCGCGCCCTGGGTGGCGCCGAATGACCCGTTCAACCTCGAGACATTGAGCCTGCTGGATGGCGGCAAGCCGCCCTTCTGGCACGCTGAAGGGGAGCTGCGCTTTCCGCTCGGCACCGACCAGCAGGGGCGCTGCGTGCTGTCCTCCATCCTGTTCGGGATGCGCTCCTCGCTGATCGTCGGGCTGTTCGGCGTCGCGCTGGCCGGCGTGATCGGCATTACTCTGGGGCTGTTGGCGGGCTATATCGGCGGCGCGGTCGATGCCGTCATCATGCGGGTGGCGGACGTGCAGCTCACCTTCCCCGCCATCCTGATAGCTCTGCTGATCGACGGCACCATGCGCGCGCTGGTGGGCGCGGCCAGATCCGAGCTGCTGGTCTTCTGGGTGCTGGTGATCTCGATCGGCCTGTCCTTCTGGGTGCAGTATGCCCGCACCGTGCGCGGCTCCACCATGGTCGAGCGCAACAAGGAATATGTGCAGGCCGCGCGGTTGATCGGGCTGTCGCAGTCCACCATCCTTTTCCGCCATGTGCTGCCCAACGTGATCGGCCCTGTGCTGGTGATCGTGACGATCAACCTCGCTCTGGCCATCATCACCGAGGCGACGCTCTCCTTCCTGGGCGTCGGCCTGCCGCCGACCGAGCCCTCGCTCGGCACGCTGATCCGCATCGGCAACGAGTTCCTCTTTTCCGGCGAATGGTGGGTGGTGATCTTCCCGGGCGTCACGCTCGCGGCGCTGGTCATCGCCATCAACCTGCTCGGCGACTGGCTGCGCGACGCGCTGAACCCCAAGCTTCGGTGACCCGCCGCCAGAATATGCAGAGCGCGGCGGCCCTGACATCAGCTTTGCCGCGTCTTTGCACCATCTGGCGCGTGACATGCGTATTTGAGCGCCCTAGTCTATGACTTTGGTCCCCAGATCCAGAGAGGGGCCGGGAGGTTCGAGAGAAAAGCCATGAAACCATTCAACACCCTTGCGGTCGCGGGCGCCCTGATGGCCGCGACTTTCCTCACAAGCGTCGCGGTCGATGCCAAGACGCTGCGCTGGGCCCGCTCGCAGGATGCGACCACGCTCGATCCGCATTCGGGCAACACCGGCCCCAACCACGTGCTCGCCCACAACATCTACGAGCCGCTGGTCATTCGCTCCTTCGACGGCAAGCTGACCGGCGCCCTCGCCGTGTCGTGGGCGGTGCTGCCGAATGATCCCAACACCTGGGAGTTCAAGCTCCGCCCCAACGTCAAGTTCCACAACGGCAACGCCTTCACCGCCGATGACGTCGTGTTCTCGATGAAGCGCGCGCTCAAGCCTTCTGCGGACATGAAGTCGCTGCTCGTCTCGGTCACGGACATCGTCAAGGTCGACGACCTGACCGTGCATTTCAAGACAGGCGGCCCGAACCCGCTGCTCGTGAACAACCTCACCAACCTGTTCATCATGGACAAGGAGTGGTCCGAGGCGAACAACGCCGCCGATCCGCAGAACCTGCGCGAGAAGGTCGAGAACGGCGCGACCCGCCAGGCTGTCGGCACCGGCCCCTTCCAGCTCGTCACGCGCGAGCCTGACGTGCGCACCGTGATGCGCGCCTTCCCCGGCTACTGGGGCGCGGCGGAGGCCAATCACGGCATCACCGAGATCGTCTATCGTCCGATCCCGGAAGCGGCGACCCGCGTCGCAGCCCTTCTCTCCGGCGAGATCGACTATCTGCAGGACGTTCCCGTGCAGGACATCGCCCGGCTCCAGACCTCGCCCGGCATTCGCGTCAACCCCGGCCCCGAGAACCGTCCGATCTTCCTCGGCATGAATATCGGCCTGCCCGAGTTGCGCTCCTCCGACGTCAAGGGCAAGAATCCGCTGGCCGACGTGCGCGTGCGCCAGGCCATCAACACGGCCGTCAACCGCGAAGCCATCCAGCGCGTCACCATGCGCGGGCAGTCGACGCCGCTCGGCGTCATCGCGACGCCGTTCATCAACGGCTACACCAAGGAGCTGGACACCTGGCCGAAATATGACGTCGCGGCCGCGCGCAAGCTGCTCGCCGATGCCGGCTATCCCAACGGCTTCACCATCACGCTCCACTGCACCAATGACCGCTACGTGAACGACGAGGGCATCTGCCAGTCCGTCGTCTCGATGCTGGGCCAGATCGGCATCCGCACCACACTGGTCGCGCAGTCGCTGCGGGTGCACTTCCCCGCCATCCAGCGCGGCGAGTATGATTTCTACCTGCTGGGCTGGGGCATCCCCACCTTCGACAGCCACTATGTCTTCAACGACCTGTACCGCACCAAGACGCCGACAGCCGGCACCTGGAACGGCACGGGCCTGTCCAACGCCACGCTCGACGCCCAGATCGACAGCCTGAACTCCGAGATCGATCCGGCCAAGCGCAACGCCACGATCGCGGCGATCTGGAAGTGGATCAAGGAGAACGACGTCTACGCCCCGATCCACATGCAGTTCATCGCCGGCGCCATGCGCTCGGAGTGGAACATCCCGACCGACGTCGAGAACACGCCGAAGATGCGGTTCCTCAACGCCCGCGGTTCGTGAGCTGAGGCAACCTCCGGGGCCGGGGTGGGCGCTTGCAGCACATCCCGGCCCTGGTCTTTCCGGCCCCAGGGCCAACCGATGAACGCGAGCCCTCCATGCTGGCCTATATCCTGAGAAGCCTGACGCAGGCGACGCTCGTCATGTTGGCCGTCGCCTTCATTTCCTTCTCCATGTTCCGCTATGTCGGCGATCCGGTGGCCTCGATCGTCGGCCAGGACGCGACCTTGAAGGATCGTCAGGAACTCAGCGAGTCGCTCGGCCTCAACGATCCCTTCCCGCTCCAGTTTGCGCGCTTCCTCGGCAATGCCCTTCAGGGCGATTTCGGCATTTCCTATCGTCAGGGCCGTCCCGTCGTGGATCTGCTCGTCGAGCGGCTTCCCGCCACGATCGAGCTGGCCATGCTCTCCGCCATCTTCGCGCTGATCGTCGGGCTTGCGCTTGGCATCTATGCCGCCCTCAACCGGCGCGGCGTCATCGCCAATCTCGTCATGAGCCTGTCGCTCATCGGGGTGAGCCTGCCGACCTTCCTCATCGGCGTGGGCTTGATCTTCCTGTTCGCCGTCACGCTGCGTTGGCTGCCCTCCTTCGGGCGGGGCGATGTTGTGGCTTTCGGCTGGTGGACCACGGGCCTGCTGACCGAATCGGGCCGCAAGTCGCTGATCATGCCCGTGCTCACGCTGGGCTTTTACCAGCTCACCCTCATCATGCGGCTCGTGCGGGCCGAGATGCTCGAGGTGATGCGCACCGAATACATCAAGTTCGCCCGCGCCCGCGGCCTCTCCGACAGCGCCATCAACTTCCGCCATGCGCTGCGCAACACCATGGTGCCGGTCGTGACCATCACGGGCCTGCAGCTCGGCTCGGTCATCGCCTTCGCCATCGTCACCGAAACCGTGTTCAACTGGCCGGGGCTCGGCGCGCTCTTCGTCAAGTCGGTCGAGGTGGTCGACATCCCCGTGATGGCGGCCTACCTGATGTTCGTCGGCCTCGTCTTCGTGGTCGTCAACCTCATCGTGGACGTGCTGTATTTCCTGGTCGATCCGCGCCTGCGGGGCGGCTCCATCGTGCCGGCCCGATGAAGACAGGATCACACGCGTCATGACCGATCTCGCCGCCGACAAGAAGCCAACCGAGCACAGCCCCGCCGCGCCGCCGGCACGGCGCCTGAAGCTGACCATGCGCGAGCGCATCGCGCTGTGGCGCGACAGCGATCTGTGGCTCTCGTTCAAGTCCTCCCCGGTCGCGGTTGTGTCCGCCGCCTTGACGCTCATCATCATCCTGATGGCGCTGTTCGCCGATGTGCTGGCCCCGCAGGATGCCTTCGATCCCGTGGCGCTCAACCTGCTCGACGGCTTTGCCCATCCGATGGAGCGGGGCGCGGGCTCGGGCATGCTGTTCATCATGGGCTCGGACGAGCAGGGCCGCGACATCTTCTCGGCGCTGTTCTACGGCACGCGCCTGTCGCTGATCGTTGGCCTCGCCTCGGTGGTGTTCTCGATGGTGGTGGGCATCGGCCTTGGGCTGATGGCGGGCTATCTCGGCGGGCGCATCGAGATGCTGATCATGCGCGTGGCCGACATCCAGCTCTCCTTTCCCGCGATCTTGATAGCGCTTCTCATTTTCGGCGTGGCGCGCGGCCTCATTCCGCCGCAGCAATATGAAACCACCGCCGTTCTGGTCATCATCGTCGCCATCGGCCTGTCGAACTGGGCGCAATATGCCCGCACCGTGCGCGCCTCGACGCTCGTCGAGCGCAACAAGGAATATGTGCAGGCCGCCCGGCTGATGGGGATCTCGGGCTTCGGCATCATGGCGCGACATGTGCTGCCCAACGTCATGGGCCCTGTGCTCGTCATCGCCACGATCAACCTTGCGCTCGCCATCATCGAGGAGGCGACCTTGTCCTTCCTCGGCGTCGGCCTGCCCATCACCCAGCCTTCGCTGGGCACCCTCATTCGGTCGGGCCAGAAATACCTTCTGTCCGGCGAATGGTGGATCCTGTTCTTCCCCGCCATGATGCTGGTCATCCTGGCGCTCGCGATCAACCTGCTGGGCGACTGGCTGCGCGACGCCCTCAATCCGAAACTCCGTTAAGCCACAACCGGGACATGACATGCTTGGGTGCAGACTATCCCACGGACGCAGGCTCCAGCCTCAGGTGAGACCATGAGCGAGCCTGTCATTTCCGTCCGCAACCTGCAGGTGGAGTTCGCCACGCGGCGAGCCACCTTGCGCGCCATCGACGGCGTCTCCTTCGACATCGCCAGGGGCGAGGTTCTGGGCGTCGTCGGCGAGTCGGGGGCCGGCAAGTCCGTCACGGGCGCGGCCATCATCGGGCTGATCGAGCCGCCGGGCCGGATCTCTGGCGGGGAGATCCTGCTCAACGGTCGGCGCATCGACAATCTGCCGCCCGACGAGATGCGCAAGGTGCGCGGCCGCAAGGTGGCGATGATCTTCCAGGATCCGCTGACCTCGCTCAACCCGCTGTTCCGCGTGGGCGAGCAGCTGGTCGAAACCATCCGCACCCACCTGCCGATGAACGAGCGCCAGGCGCGCGACCGGGCCATCGAACTGCTCACGGAAGTCGGCATCCCGGCGCCCGAGAAGCGGATTGATGGCTACCCGCACGAGTTTTCCGGCGGCATGCGCCAGCGCGTCGTGATCGCGCTCGCGCTCTGCGCCGAGCCGGACTTCATCGTGGCGGACGAGCCCACCACGGCGCTCGACGTCTCCGTGCAGGCGCAGATCATCTCGCTCATCAAGAAGCTGGGCCGCGAGCGCGGCATGGCGGTCATGCTTGTCACCCACGACATGGGCGTCATCGCCGAAACGGCCGATCGCGTCGCGGTGATGTATGCCGGCCGCGTGGCCGAGATCGGCCCCGTGCGTGATGTCGTGCAGCGCCCGCTTCACCCCTATGCGAAGGGGCTGATGGGCGCGATCCCGACGCTGGATGCCTCGGCCGAGCGGCTGGTGCAGATACCCGGCTCCATGCCGCGGCTCTCCTCCATCCCGCGCGGCTGCGCCTTCAACCCGCGCTGCGGCCACGCCTTCGCCCGTTGCTTCGTCGACCAACCCGTCGTGCTTCCGGTCGATGGCCGTGGCGTGGCCTGCCACCTGTACGAGACCGAATCCGCCGAGGCGATCCGATGAGCGAGCCGTCCTATGTCGAGGTCCGTGACCTGCGCAAAACCTTCGACGTGTCGAAGCCCTGGCTCAACCGGGTTATCGAGCGCTCACCCAGGCAGTTCCTGAAGGCGGTCGACGGCGTTGATTTCTCGATCCGCAAGGGCGAGACCTTCGCGCTCGTGGGCGAGTCGGGCTCCGGCAAGTCCACTGTGGCGCGCATGGTGGTCGGCCTGCTGGGCCCCAGTGGCGGCGAGGTCACCATCGACGGCGTGTCGATGACAGACCCGAACCAGCGGGCCCGGCGCGCGCAGCTGCGCCGGCGCATGCAGATGATCTTCCAGGACCCTTACGCCTCGCTCAACCCGCGCTGGCGCGTGGACCGCATCATCGCCGAGCCCATCCGCGCCTTCAACGTCATTGATGGCGAGAGCAACATCGTCGCCCGTGTCGGCGAGCTGCTCACCCTTGTGGGCCTTCATCCCGATGACGGGCGCAAGTTTCCGCATGAGTTCTCGGGCGGCCAGCGCCAGCGCGTCGCCATCGCCCGTGCGCTGGCCTCCAATGCCGATTTCATCGTCTGTGACGAGCCGACCTCGGCGCTCGATGTCTCGGTGCAGGCGCAGATCCTCAACCTGATGCGCGATCTCCAGCAGCAGTTCGGTTTGACCTACCTGTTCATCTCGCACAATCTCGCGGTGGTGCGGCACATGGCCAACCGGATCGGCGTGATGTATCTGGGCCGCCTCGTCGAGGTCTCGGATTCGCGCGAGATGTTCGCCCGGCCGCGCCATCCCTATACGCGCATGCTGCTCGATGCCGTGCCGGATCTGGCCATGAGCGGGCGCCAGCGCATTCCCGTGGCCGGGGAAATCCCCAACCCGATCAATCCGCCGACAGGCTGCACCTTCCACCCCCGCTGCCCGCTCGCCAATGAGCGCTGCAGGGCTGAGGCGCCGGTGCCGATCGCGGGCGTGGCCTGCCATGCCGTCGCCGAAGGGCGCATCGCCGCCCAGCCCGTCGCGGCCTGAGGCCGGCTCGCTCCCCCTGCCTCAGTCGGGGCCGGGAAGGACGGGTCGCGCGGCGGCCGGCTGCTCGGCCTCGGCCGGGCGCACGAAGCGCGCCGCTGGCCGGTCGGTGCGGGCCTGTCCGCGTGCCACCGCCGAGGTGATGATGACCACGGCGACGAGCGTCATCAGCCACCAGGCGCGGAAGCTCGCGAGGCCGAGGATGCCGCAGGTGAAGGCCGCCACATAGGCGGCGATGGCCCCGGCCTGCATGACGGGCGCCAGCACCATCACGGCCCGGATCGCGAACCATAGCGCAGCGGCGAAGGACAGCGCGCCGACGACCCCAAGCTCATGCCAGACCACCACGAGGATGGACGGGGGCAGCGGCATCGCCCCGCTCGCCGCATGGGCGCGGACGGCCTCGAAGCCATGGCCGGTGATCAGCTTCACGGGCGCGCGCGCGATGATCTCGGCCCAGATGCGCAGCCCCGTCACCACCGGGTGATCGGCGCCGAGCGCCGGCCCGAGCGCAAGCTGGCCCAGCCAGGCGAAGGCCGGCGCCAGCAGCGTGATGAGTGCGCAGGCGCCCGCCACCATGGCCGCGATCTGGCCTCGCAACGTCACAACAAAGGCGAAGGCCGCCGCCCCGGCCAGCAGGCTGGCGACGAGCACGGTGTCGGCGGTCAGGATGGTGCAGATAGACACTGCCGTGAACAGGGCGAGCGCTCCGCGCGTGCGGCCCCGCCAGAGCAGCCACGCCACGAGCGGGCCGGTGAGGGTGATGATCAGCACCATGCCGCGCACCAGCACTGTCACATCCTCCTCCGCGTCGCCCAGCCCGTAGCCGGTGGCCTGGGTCAGGGCGGCGACAAGCGTCGCCGTGCCGGTCCCCACCGCCAGCGCGTTGAGATTGGCGGCGCGCGCTCGCTCGGGCAGGGATGCGACCGCGAGCAGGCCGAGCACCAGAGCGAACAGGATGTTGCTGGCGCGTTCGAGGCTGCCAACGCCGCGCGGCGCCCAGCTGGTCGAGAGCAGTATCCACATCGTCATGATGCCCAGGGCCAGCGCCGTCGCCTTGACGCTGCGGCGGCGCAACGCCCTCGCCAGACGTTCCGGCTCCGCCAGCAGCGCGGCGATCACAAGCAGCGCGACCGCGATGGGCACCAGCACCACGGCGGCGCGGCGCGATATCATGGCCGCCACGGGCAGCGCCACGCCAAGCGTGAAGAAGCCCATGCGCTGCAGCAACAGCGCCGAGTCCTTTGCCGGGTCGAGCCCGTCACGGCTTCTGAAATCGGGCATGTCTAGCATCCGGGCTGGTCAGGGGCGGGCGGTGACGCCGCAGATCCACCCCCTGACGTGACGATAACCTGAAAAGCCCGGCCCCGTCTGTGGGCTTCGCGCAACAGAAGCCGCCTGAATGCGCACGGCGCGGCCCGCGCGGGACATGACGCGAGCCTCGCGAGGCGCTAGGAGTGGCGCGCCAAAGTTTTGGAGAGCCGCCGCCATGGGCGACACCTCACCCCTGATGCCGGATGCGGCTGCGCAGGCCGCCGAGGCCTGGCCCGATTATCTCGTGCGCCCCGATCCGCTCGATCCGCGCCTGTCGAGCGCGGTGACGGGCATCGACCAGGCAGGCCAGCCGGTGGAGACGCGAGTCATCCACGAAAAGCCGCTGACCCTTTACCTGAACGCCCAGGAGATCGTCACCATGATGACGATCGGCGATCACCCCGAGGAACTGGCCATCGGCTACCTGCTCAATCAGGGCATGCTCAAGGCCACCGACGCCGTCTCCGGCGTGGACGTGGACGAAGAGTTGGGCGTCGTGGTGGTGCGTACCGATGCGCAGACCAATTTCGAGGCCAAGCTCAGGAAACGGACGCAGACCTCGGGATGCGCGCAGGGCACAGCCTTCGGCGACCTGATGGAGGTGATCGAGGGCATTGCTCTGCCGCCCGCCACGATCCGCACCTCATGGCTCTATGCGCTCACCCACAAGATCAACACCACGCCGTCTCTCTATCTCGAGGCGGGCGCCATCCATGGCTGCGTGCTCTGCGCCGAGGACAGGCCCTTGATCTACATGGAGGATGTCGGCCGCCACAACGCCATCGACAAGATCGCCGGATTCATGTTCCGCAACGGGATCGGCCCCTCGGACAAGATCTTCTACACCACGGGCCGGCTGACCTCGGAGATGGTCATCAAGACCGTGCGCATGGGCATTCCGGTTCTGGTCTCGCGTTCGGGCTTCACGGCCTGGGGCGTCGAACTTGCGCGCAAGGCCGGGCTGACCCTGATCGGGCGGGCCCGCGGCCGCCGGTTCCTTGCGCTGGCCGGCGCTGAGCGCATCGTCTTCGATTCCGATCCGGGCTACACGGCCGAGGAAAGCGCCCGCCACAGGCGCAAGGGGGCCGACCGCGATGACTGAATCCCCTGTCCTGGGCCTGCTGCTCGCCGGCGGCCTCGCCCGCCGCATGGGCGGCGGCGACAAGCCGCTGCGCAGCATCGCTGGCCGCTCCATCCTCGATCGCGTGATCGACCGCCTGGGGCCGCAATGCGCGGCCCTGGCGATCAACGCCAATGGCGATCCTGCCCGCTTCGCGCCCTGGGGGCTGCCCGTGGTCGCCGACAGCGTAGAGGGCTTCGCCGGGCCTCTCGCCGGCATTCTGGCGGGGCTCGACTGGGCGGCGGAGCATCGGCCGGATCTGGCCCATGCCGTCTCGGTGGCGGCGGACACGCCCTTCATCCCGCGCGATCTGGTGTCGCGGCTGCGCGCGGCGGCTGCGCGCGAGGGCGCCGCGCTGGCCTGCGCGGCCTCGGGCGGCTGGAGCCATCCCGTCATCGGGCTCTGGCCCGTGGCCCTGCGCGAGGAGCTGCGACACGCGCTCGTGGCCGAGAATGAGCGCAAGATCGACCGCTTCACGGCGCGCTACGGCCTTGCCACCGTGGCCTGGCCGGTGGAGCCGATCGACCCCTTCTTCAACGCCAATGCGCCTGAGGACCTGGCCGAGGCCGAGGCGCTGCTGGAGCGCGGGCTTGACCCTTGAAATGCGGCGAACGCACGGATAAAACCGATTGTAATGGCTGGTCCGCGCCCATGAGGCCTGCCCAAGAATGAAGGAGGTCCCCATGAAAGCCTTTCTCGCCGCCGTCGCCTTCAGCGTCGTTGCCGCCTGTGTCTGGTATGGCGTGCTCGACATGCAGCAGAAGCAGGCGACCGAAGCCTTCGCCGCGCCGTCATCCGTGCGCCTCTGAGCTGCGCCCGCTCGGGAGGAATGGCCGCCTTTCCGGCCGCGAAGCTGAAGAAAAGGGCCGGTTGACTGGCCCTTTTGCGTGAGCGGATCGGCAGCCGGAGCCCCGCCTCGCGCGCTCCGCTTCATTCGATCACGATGCGCGGCGCCTTGCGCACGGCCCCGCCGCTGTCGAGCCCGTCCTTCACCTGCCGCGCGATGGCGAGATAGGCTTTCGCGTGAGGGCTGTCGGGGTCAGAGGCCACGATCGGCCGGCCACTGTCCGAAAGCTCGCGGATCGGCATGGCGAGCGGGATTTCGCCGAGGAACGGCACCCCCAGCTTCTCCGCCTCGCGTCTTGCGCCGCCATGGCCGAATATGTCGTAGCGGTTGCCCGTATCGGGCGCGATGAAATAGCTCATGTTCTCGATGACGCCGAGGATCGGCACCTGCACGCGCTGGAACATCGCGACGCCGCGCCGTGCATCGAGAAGGGCCAGATCCTGTGGCGTCGAGACGATCACCGCGCCGGCGAGCGGGGTCTGCTGCGCCATGGTGAGCTGGGCGTCGCCCGTGCCCGGCGGCATGTCCACCACCAGCACGTCAAGCTCGCCCCAGGCCACCTCGCGCAGCATCTGCGTGATCGCCGAGATGACCATCGGCCCGCGCCAGATCATCGGCGTCTCCTCGTCGATCAGGAAGCCGATCGACATGAGCTTCAGCCCGAACGCCTCCATCGGCGCAAGCGTGCGCCCCTCGACCAGCCGCGGACGACCGGTCACGCCGAAGATCTTGGGCACCGACGGCCCGTAGATGTCGGCATCCATGATGCCGACCTTCATGCCGAGCACCGAGAGCGCCACGGCGAGGTTGGCGGCCGTCGTGGACTTTCCGACGCCGCCCTTGCCGCTGGCCACCGCCACGATGTGCCTGATGCCTGGCACCCCTGCCGCCTTGGGCGTGGGGCCGCCGCCCGCGGCCTGGGCGCGCGCCGCCTGGGCCGGGCTGGGTTTGGCGGGCGCGCGGTCCGCCGTCAGCGTGACGAAGGCCTGCTGCACGCCGGGCAGGCCCTTGACCGCGCTCTCTGCAGCCTGGCGCACCGGCTCCATGGCTGAGGCCTCGGTCGGATCGATCGCGATGGCGAACATCACCTTGCCGCCATCGATCACGATGTCGCTGATGCGGCCCGAGCCGCCGAGCGGCTGGCCGCTGGCGGGCAGCTTCACGAGTTCGAGGGCTCGCAGGATCTCGGCTTGCGTCGTCATGGCTTCAACCTCGTGCGAAGCGGGGATACAGCAAATGGGCGATGGCGGCGCCGGCCGCTCAGCGCTTGCGGATCTCGAAAATGGCGCGGCCGTCGCGCTCCCGGCTGGCTTCCATGGCGTCGCCCGTCTCCCGCACCAGATTGGGAATGTCGATCACCGCCATCGGATCGGTGCAGGTCACGCGCAGCAGGACGCCAGTCTCGAGCCCTTTCAGCGCCTTGCGCGTGCGCAGTGCGGGAAGCGGGCATTTGAGGCCGCTGAGGTCGAGCTCGATCGCATCAGGCATGGGCGTTGCAATCCTGCGACGGCAGGGCTGCCGACGTTGCAGCATGTGCCATGGGGCTCAGGCGCCCGCAACCATCCTCGTCAGGGCGCGGCGCGGCCTGTCAGCGCCTTGGGCGCCAGTTGCCGGGCGGGTGGCCCACCGGCCGGAAGCCGAGCGCAGCGCCCGGCTCGAAGAAGCCGTCCGCGCGCTCCAGCAACCGGCCCCGCGCCGTGGTCCAGTCCGTCTTCTGCCGCTTGGCCGCGGCGAGCTTGCTCGACCGCTCGGCCTTGGTCGCCACCTTGGCGCGCTCGCCCCGCGCCTTGGCGAACCGGGAGAGCGAATCCGGCGCCACGCCGTTGATGGCGATGCGCGTCGCGCCCTTGCCATGGCGTTGCACCAGCGCGAAGAGCTTGGCCGCATTGGCCGGGTGCAGGCGCACGCAGCCATGCGAGGCGGGCCGCCCGAGCCGGCCGAGTTCGGTGGTGCCGTGGATTGCGTAGCCGCCACGGAAGAACACCGCATTGGGCATGGCCCCGCCATACTTGCGCGAGTACCAGCGCTTCTCGAGGCGCTGCGGACGATAAACCCCATTGGGCGTGCGGTAGCCCTGACGGCCGGACGAGATCGCCCAGTCATGGCTCTCTCCCGAAGCCGTCCGCACCGTCATGCGCTGGCTCGTGAGATCGACCTTGATGTCGACGCCGGCCGACACGGGTCCTGACAGGCCCAGCCATGCGAAGGCCACCAGGACCATGGCAAGGAAACGACGCGACATGCTCCACCTCATGCTTGCGGGACTTGCCCGGAAAGCCGCACTCCACTGACGGGCTAGTGAAAGGTCTTTTGGCCTTGAGGTAAAGCGGCAAGCAAGATCGTGGTTTCCGCGACGTCTTTGCGCCTGGCTGGGACTCAGACCGGGGGCGTGCCGTTGAGGCCGAGCACCTCGCCCGCAAGGTAGAGCGAGCCGCAGATCAGGATACGCGGCGGGCTGGGCCACGGCCGCTGCGCGATGGCTTCCAGCGCGGCCGGAACCGACGAGCAGGGCTGGGCGCTGAGGCCGACGCTCTGCGCCTGCGCCGCCACATCCTCGGGCTGACGCGCCGCCTGCTGGCCGGGGATCGGGACGGCGAAGACGTCTCGCGCCAGCCCTGAGAAGGGCTTGAGCACGGCGGCCGTGTCCTTGGTGCCGAGCATGCCCACGATCATCACCAGCGGGGCAGGGTTGCGGTCGTGCAGATCCGCCATGGCCTCGGCCAGCACGCGGCCGCCATCGGCATTGTGCCCGCCATCGAGCCAGAGCTCCGCGCCGGGCGGGCACAGCTCCGCCAGACGCCCGCGCGCGAGCCGTTGCATGCGGGCGGGCCATTCGGCGCTGGAGAGCCCCGCCTCGAACACGCCGTTGCTGAAGTCATAGCCAGCGGCCCGCAGCCCCGCGATGGCGGTTGCCGCATTGATGTGCTGGTGCCGGCCTGCAAGGCGCGGCAGGGGCAGGTCCATCAGCCGGTCCTCATCCTGATACACCAGCCGGCCGGCTTCCTCGTGGATGTGAAAATCCTGCTGGCCGATCCAGATGCGGCTGGCGCCCACGCGCTCGGCCTGGGCCTCGAGCACGGCGGCAGGCTCCGGCTCCTGCGGCGCGATCACCGCTGGCGCGCCGCGCTTGAAGATGCCGGCCTTCTCGCCGGCGATCTTGGTGACAGTGTCGCCCAGATACTCGGCATGATCCATCGAGACGGGCGTGACGACGGCGGCGGCGGGATGGGCGATCACGTTGGTGGCGTCGAAGCGGCCGCCCAGTCCCACCTCCAGAAGGAGAACATCGGCCAGATTCTCGTGAAACAACAGGAAGGCGGCCGCCATGGTGATCTCGAACACCGTGATCGGCGCGCCCTGATTGGCCGCTTCGCAGCGCGCCAGCGCGTCGACGAGGCGCGCTTCGTCCACGAAGCGCCCGCCGCCTTTCTGTCCAAGCCTGATCCGCTCATGGAAGCGCACGAGATGGGGCGATGTGTAGACATGCGCCGTCAGCCCCGCGCTCTCGAGAATGGCGCGCATGAAGGCGACGGTCGATCCCTTGCCATTGGTGCCGGCGACATGGATCACCGGCGGCAGCGCCATATGGGGCGAGCCCATCGCGCCGAGCAGGCGCTCCACGCGCCCGAGCGAGAGGTCGATCGACTTCGGGTGCAGCGCGAGGAAGCGTGCGATCAGCGCATCGGATGAAATCGCCATCGGCGCCGGGCCGCTCGATCAGGCGGCGTCGGGCAGCGCTGGCTGCTTCATCAGAAGCCGCGCCAGGCGCGCGATGGTGGGCCTGAGCGCATGGCGATGCACCACCATGTCCACCATGCCATGATCCTTGAGGTATTCAGCACGCTGGAAGCCGTCTGGCAGCTTCTCCCGTATGGTCTGCTCGATCACGCGCGGCCCGGCAAAGCCGATCAGCGCGCCCGGCTCGGCGATGTGGATGTCGCCCAGCATGGCGTAGGAGGCCGTGACCCCGCCCGTGGTCGGGTTGGTCAGCACGACGATGTAGGGCAGCCCCGCCTGGCGCAGCCGGCGCGTGGCCACGGTAGTTCGCGGCAGTTGCATCAGGGAAAAAATCCCCTCCTGCATGCGCGCGCCGCCCGAGGCCGCGAAGACGACGTAGGGCGTTCCCTTTTCCAGCGCGGTTTCGGCGCCCTTGATGAAGGCCTCGCCCGCAGCCATGCCGAGCGACCCGCCCATGAAATCGAAATCCTGCACGGCGATGGTCATGGGCTGGGCCTCGATGCGGCCGAAGCCGATGCGGAACGCGTCCTGCATCCCGGTCTTGGCCCTGGCGTCGCGCAGCCGGTCGACATAGCGCTTTTCGTCACGGAAGCGCAGCGGATCGAGCGGCGCCTCCGGCAAGGCCACGTCGAGCCACTTGCCCTCGTCGAACATCATCTTGAGCCGGTCTGCGGACTTGACGCGCAGATGATGATTCGAGCCCGGAATCACCCATTGATTAGTCTCGACATCCTTCTGGAAGACCAGCTGCCCGGAATCGGGGCACTTGATCCAGAGATTGTCCGGGGCCTCACGCTTGAACAGCGTCTTGATCTTGGGCAGAACCCCGTCGGAGATCCAGTTCATGGCGGCATCCTTCCAGAGGGCGCGGTCGCAGCCGGGGCCCTCGCATCAAGGTGGGGAGCGGAGGCCGGGGTTCAAGCGGCCTTGTTGACGGTGCGGACGCCTTGCGCCAGCTCGGAGACGAGATCGGTCACGGCCTTCACGGTGGCGGGCGTGGCCTTGCCGTCAGCGTCGAGCGACAGGCGCACCCGCTCGACCAGCGCCGAGCCGACGACGACGCCATCGGCACCGCGCGCGATGGCGGCCGCGTCCGCCGCCGTCTTGACCCCGAAGCCGACGGCGACGGGGAGCGTGGTGTGCGCCTTGATCCGCGCCACCGCGTCATCGACCGCGTCATAGGAGGCGATCACGCCGCCGGTGATCCCGGTCATCGACACGTAATAGACAAAGCCGGAGGTGTTCCGCAGCACCTTGGGCAGGCGCTTGTCGTCGGTCGTGGGCGTGGCCAGACGGATGAAGCTCAGCCCTGCCGCCAGCGCCGGCAGGCATAGCTCGTTATCCTCCTCGGGCGGCAGGTCGACCATGATGAGCCCGTCAACGCCTGCCTCCAGCGCATCGCGCAGGAAGGCGTCGACGCCATAGACGTAGATCGGGTTGTAGTAGCCCATCAGCACGATCGGCGTCGCGGCGTCCTCTGCGCGGAAGGCCTTCACCATGGCGAGGGTCTTGCGCAGCGTCTGGCCCCCCTTCAGCGCGCGCTGGCCGGCGAGCTGGATCGGGATGCCGTCCGCCATCGGATCGGTGAAGGGCACGCCCAGCTCGATGATGTCGGCGCCCGCGCCCGGCAGCGCGTGAAGGATCGCGCTCGCGGTGGCATGGTCGGGGTCGCCTGCCGTCACGAAGGTGACGAGGGCGGCGCGGCCTTGCGCGGCGCAGGCGGCGAAACGGGCGGTGAGGCGTGCGGTCATCGATCAGTCCTGCCTGAAGTCTCTCACATGCCGCCCAGATGCCCGGCGACGGTGAAGATGTCCTTGTCGCCCCGGCCGCAGAGGTTGACGACCATCAGATGGTCGCGCGGCAGGGTGGGCGCCAGCTGCATCACCTTGGCGATGGCGTGCGAGGGCTCGAGCGCGGGAATGATCCCCTCGAGCTTCGAGCACAGCTGGAAGGCTTCCAGCGCCTCTGAGTCGGTGGCCGAGATGTATTCGATGCGGCCCATCTGGTGCAGCCAGGCATGTTCGGGGCCGATGCCCGGATAGTCGAGCCCGGCCGAGATCGAGTGGGCGTCGGTGATCTGGCCGTCATCGTCCATCAGGAGGTAGGTGCGGTTGCCATGCAGCACGCCCGGCTTGCCGCCCGTGAGCGAGGCCGCATGCTGGCCGGAATCGACGCCGTGGCCCGCCGCCTCGACGCCCCACATCCTCACCGAGGCATCATCGAGGAAGGGGTGGAACAGGCCGATGGCGTTGGAGCCGCCGCCGATCGAGGCGATGAGGCTGTCGGGCAGGCGGCCCTCGGCCTCCATCATCTGCGCCCTGGTCTCAACGCCGATCACCGACTGGAAGTCACGCACCATCATCGGATAGGGGTGGGGGCCTGCCGCCGTGCCGATGCAATAGAAGGTGTCGGCGACATTGGTCACCCAGTCGCGCAGCGCCTCGTTCATCGCGTCCTTGAGCGTCGATGTGCCGGAATGGACGGGGATGACCTCCGCGCCCAGCATCTTCATGCGGAACACGTTCGGCTTCTGCCGCTCGACATCGACAGCGCCCATGTAGACGATGCATTTGAGGCCGAAGCGCGCGCACAGCGTGGCGGTGGCGACGCCGTGCTGGCCGGCCCCGGTTTCGGCGATGATGCGCTTCTTGCCCATGCGCATGGCGAGCAGGATCTGCCCGGTGACGTTGTTCACCTTGTGCGCGCCGGTATGGTTGAGCTCGTCGCGCTTGAAATAGATCTTGGCGCCCCCGCCCGTGGTCGAGGCGGCGCGCAGGTGCCCGGTCATGCGCTCGGCGTAATAGAGCGGCGAGGGCCGGCCGACATAATGCTTGAGATAGCCGTCCAGCTCGGTCCGGAAGGCCGGGTCTGCCTTGGCGTCGGCATAGGCCTTCTCGAGGTCGAGGATCAGCGGCATCAGCGTCTCGGCGACGAAGCGGCCGCCGAAGATGCCGAAGCGGCCATTCTCGTCGGGGCCGTTGCGAAAGGAATTGGGGGCCGGGTTCACGGTCATGGCGCGCTTTTCAAGCTGGACCGCCGGCGGCCTCGCGGGCGGCGGCGATGAAATCCCTGATCTTGGCGATGTCCTTTAGGCCGGGCGCGCTCTCGACGCCAGTGGATACATCGACGCCGGCCAGCGCCAGCCCCATGCCCCTGATGCGCCCGATGGCGGCGGCCACATTGCCCGGGTGGAGCCCGCCCGAGAGCATGAAGGGCTGGTCGGGCCCAAGCCCGGCCAGAACCGACCAGTCGAAGGGGCGTCCATGCCCTCCGGGATAAGCGGCGTCTTTCGGCGGCCTGGCGTCGAGCACGATGCGGTCGGCGAAGGGCGCGATTGCGGCCGCTGCGCTGAGGTCAGCGGCTTCGGCCACGCCAAACGCCTTCATCACGGGCCGCGCGAAGGCCGCACGGATGGCGGCGATGCGCGGGCCGTCCTCCTTGCCATGGGCCTGGAAGAGGTCGGGCCGCACGCTTGCCGCAATGTCCGCCAGCGCCGCGTCGTCATGGTCCACGACCAGCGCCACGATGGCCACGCGGCCGCGCGCGCCCTCAGCCAGCGCCGCGGCCTGCTCCGTCGTCACGAAGCGCGGGCTCTTCGGGTGGAAGACCAGGCCGATCATGTCCGCGCCGGCCTCGACTGCGGCCGCAACTGTTTCGGGCGTCGAGAACCCGCATACCTTGATTGTGAAGGGCGTCATGATGATCTGGTTGGCAGGGCGGCTCGCAAGTGGCGCGTCTTGTGTGGCATGATCGCCTGCATAATCGAAATGCACTTCCAAGACGAGGGGTCCGGGGCGAATGGGACGACGCGGCTTCATGACGCTGGCGGGGCTGTTCGCCCTCTCCGCCATGGTCGCGCTCGCCTTCCATCTTGCGACCGCCCCGACGATCCTCAGGCTGGCTGTCGGCCCGATCGGCTCGGAGGATGTGCGCATGGCCGCCGCGCTCGTCCAGAGCATGAGCCGCGAGAAGGGCTCGATCCGCATCCGCCTCGTGCTGACCGACAACCTTGCCGACAGCGCCGCCAAGCTGGATGAGCGCAAGGCCGAACTCGCCATCATCCGGCCCGATGTGAAGCTGCCGGCCGCAGGCGAAACGGTGCTGATCACCCGCCGCTTCTTTCCCTTCGTGATCGCGCGGCGCGAGGGCCAGATCGAGCGCATCGCCGATCTGCGCGGCCGCCGCATCGGCGTCGTGACCACGCCGTCCGAGAATCTCGATCTGTTCCGCACGGTCCTCGCCTTCTATGAGGTGCCGCTCGACGAGGTCGCCCTCGTGGGTCTGGCCGTGGCGGAGATCGGCGCCGCCGTGAATGCGGGCCGGATCGACGCCCTGTTCTCGGTCGGCGCGCTGAGCGCGCGCACCCAGTCGCAAGGGGTGGGCACGCTACGGCAGGCATTCGGCAGCGATCCGGTCTTCATTCCCATCCGCGAGGCCGATGCGCTCGCCGCCCGCAACCGCGCCATCGAGGCCGGAGAGATCGTGCGCGGAGCCTTCGGCGGCGATCCGCCCAAGCCTGCCGAGCCCCTGGCGACCATCTCTGTCACGCACCGGCTGGTCGCCCGGTCGGAGTTGGCCGACAGCTTGGTGAGCGAATTGACCCGACTGATTCTGAGCCAGCGCGCCACCCTGGCGGCTGAGGTGCCCGCCATGCAGGGCATCGAGGCCCCGCCCACCGCGCGCGATGCGGCGCTGCCGGTCCATGGCGGCGCCATCGCCTATCTGGACGGCAACGAGGAAAGCTTCTTCGACCGCTACGGCGACTGGTTCTATCTTTGCGTCATGGCGATGTCCCTGCTTGGCTCGGGGGCGGCGGCGCTGCTCAGCCAGGCCTCGAGCGCCCGTCGCCGCTATGCGATGCAGGGGCTGACGCGCATCGTCGCCATGATCGCCCTTGCCCGCGAGACGGAGGACCCCGGCGCCCTGGCCGTGCTGGAACGCGAGGCCGACGCCATCCTCGCTGCGACGCTGGACGCCATGGCCAGCCAGCAGATCGACGATAGCGGGCTCTCGGCCTATCGCCTCGCCATGGACCAGCTCTCTCGCGCCGTCAGCGAGCGGCGTCGCTACCTCGCCGGCGAGACGGACGGGCTGCGCTCCCTGCCTCCCGGCGCCGATCGGGCATCGTGAAGGCCGCGCGCCGCTGCGGTCCGGTCCTGGCTGCGTCGCAGGGCCGCATGCCAGCAGGGATGACATGATGGTGATGCATCTTTGCAGCAGGCCAGGGCTGCCGCATAGTCATGCCGGTTCGTGCTTCGGACCCTGACCAGACGGAGAAAGTCCCCCATGAAGACACTTCGCCTTGCCTTGCTCGCCGCTGCGGCGGCCTTCACCCTCACGGCGGTCGCAACCGCCCAGACCCCGGCCCCGCAGGACAGCCCGCAGATCGAGGAAACCGCAGGCGGCTGCGGCTGGAAGTCCAAGAGCGCCGCCACCTCCTGATCGTCGCCCCTCTTTCGACATTGACCACGCGCCGGCCCTTGGCCGGCAGCCGACACGCCCGGCAACGGGGGCCGCCAGGCTCCCGTCAGATTTGGCGTCTCGGGGCGCGCCTCTGGCGAGACGGCGCCACCACGTCGCTTGCCGTGATGCGGCCGATCAGATATAGCGCCCCCGTCACGCCCCAGCCGGAAGGCCGGGCGGATGCATGCACGTTTTGCCGGTCGAACGCACCGGCGCGCCGCTTCAGGGCGGCACGCGATTTCAAAGCGCCCCGATTGACAGCCTGCCAGGGCTGGATGTGGGCCGCCCGCAGCACGTGAATGGCCGATCAACGCTTGCCCACGGTGCCCTGGCTTCAGGAGATCATATGTCTGGTTTGAACTACGCCCCCTCGCGGGACGATTTTGCGGCTATGCTGCAGGAATCCTTCACCAAGGTCGATGTGCAGGAAGGTGCGGTCATCAAGGGCCGCGTTGTCGCCATCGAGAAGGACATGGCCGTCATCGACGTCGGCCTCAAGACCGAAGGCCGCGTGGCCCTCAAGGAATTCATGGGCCATGGGCGCGAGACGCCGCTTGCCGTCGGCGATGAGGTCGAGGTCTATCTCGATCGCGTCGAGAACGCGATGGGCGAGGCTGTCATCAGCCGCGACAAGGCCCGCCGCGAGGAAAGCTGGGTCAAGCTCGAGCGCGCCTTCGAGGCGAACGAGAAGGTCAACGGCTCCATCTTCAACGCGGTCAAGGGCGGCTATACGGTCGATCTCGACGGCGCCACGGCCTTCCTGCCGCGCTCCCAGGTGGACATCCGCCCGATCCGCGACGTCGGCCCGCTGATGAACCAGGTGCAGCCCTTCCAGATCCTCAAGATGGATCGCCGCCGCGGCAACATCGTCGTCTCGCGCCGCACCGTGCTCGAGGAAACCCGCGCCGAAGCCCGCTCCGAGCTGGTCGCCAGCCTCGAGGAAGGCCAGGCCGTGGATGGCGTCGTCAAGAACATCACCGAATACGGCGCCTTCGTGGATCTGGGCGGCATCGATGGCCTGCTCCATGTCACCGACATGGCCTGGCGCCGTGTCAACCACCCCTCCGAGGTCGTCACCATCGGCCAGCAGGTCAAGGTCAAGATCATCAAGATCAACCAGGACACGCACCGCATCTCGCTGGGCATCAAGCAGTTGCAGGCCGATCCGTGGGACGGCATCGCGGCACGCTACCCCGTGCAGGCGAAGCTCACCGGCCGGATCACCAACATCACCGATTATGGCGCCTTCGTGGAGCTGGAGCCGGGGATCGAGGGCCTGATCCACGTCTCGGAAATGAGCTGGACGAAGAAGAACGTCCATCCCGGCAAGATCGTCTCCACCTCCCAGGAGGTCGAGGTGTCCGTGCTCGAGGTCGATCAGGTCAAGCGCCGCATCAGCCTGGGCCTCAAGCAGACCCTGCGCAATCCGTGGGAGCTGTTCGCCGAGCGTCATCCGTCCGGCACGGTGGTCGAGGGCGAGGTCAAGAACAAGACCGAGTTCGGCCTGTTCCTGGGCCTCGACAACGACATCGACGGCATGATCCACCTGTCCGACCTCGACTGGAACCGTCCGGGCGAGCAGGTCATCGAGGAATACAAGAAGGGCGACATGCTCAAGGCTGTCGTTCTTGATGTGGACGTCGAGAAGGAGCGCATCAGCCTCGGCCTCAAGCAGCTCGGCGGCGATCCCTTCGCCGAAGCGGGCGAGCTGAAGAAGAACCAGGTCGTCACCTGCGAGGTCATCGAGGTGAAGGAAGCCGGTCTCGACGTGAAGATCGTCGGCGCCGATTTCATGACCTTCATCAAGCGCGCCGAACTGGCCCGCGACCGCGCCGACCAGCGCCCCGAGCGCTTCGCCGTCGGCGAGAAGGTCGATGCCCGCGTGCTGATGTTCGACAAGAAGGCCCGCAAGGTCCAGGTGTCGATCAAGGCGCTGGAGATGGCCGAGGAGAAGGAAGCGATCGCCCAGTTCGGTTCGTCCGATTCGGGCGCCTCGCTTGGCGACATCCTCGGGGCCGCCCTCAAGAAGGCCGGCGAGAAGAAGTGACGAGACGGCCCCGGGCGGTTCGCGCCGTACCGGGCGGCCGGTCGCCAATCCTTCATCACGTTTTTGACCCGCGCGGCTCTGCCGCGCGGGTTTTCGTTGGGTCCTGTGCCCTGTGCTGGTAAGAAGGGCGCCTCAGGCATAAATCAGGCGGATGAACCATGACGCTCCAGGCTGATCTGATCGCTGACCGGCGCAAGATGCGCCGCCGGCTTTCCCTCTGGCGCGTTCTCGGCGTCCTCGGCGCGATCGTCGGCGTCGTCGGGCTGGGCTATGCCTTTGGCGGACGCCAGGCGCTGCCCATCAGCTCGGACCATGTGGCGAAGATCAGGATCGAGGGTGTCATCACGGGAGATGACCGCACCTTGCGGCTCATCAAGGAGGTGCGCGAGGCCCACTCGGTCAAGGCCGTGATCGTGGAGGTCGATTCGCCCGGCGGCACCGTCTCGGGCTCGGAAGCGGTCTTCCTCGCCCTGCGCCAGCTCGCCGTCGAAAAGCCGACGGCCGCCGTCGTCACCGGCCTCGCCGCCTCGGGCGGCTACATAGCCGCCGCCGCCGCCGACCGCATCATCGCCCAGCAGACCTCGCTGGTCGGCTCGATTGGCGTGCTGTTCCAGCTTCCCAATGTGACCCGTCTGCTCGACAATGTCGGGGTCAGGATCGAATCCATCAAGTCGAGCCCGCTCAAGGCTGCGCCGAGCGGCTACGAGCCCACCTCGCCCGAGGCGCGGGCCGCGCTCGAGGTCGTGGTGCGCGATCATTATGACTGGTTCCGCGATCTGGTGCGCGATCGCCGCCGCCTGAACGACGCCGAGGTGACGGCCGTGTCCGATGGCCGCGTCCACACAGGGCGGCAGGGGCTCGAACGCAAGCTGGTCGACACGCTCGGCGGCGAGACCCAGGCCGTGGAATGGCTCGAAACCGAGCGTAAAGTCGCCCGTTCGCTGCCCATTCGCGAGTGGAAGCGCCGCAGCGATTCCAGCGCGCTGGGCCTGTGGACTGCCGCGAGCCGGCTGGCCCAGGCGGCAGGTCTGGACGCATTTGCAGCCCTGCTGGCGCGCGCTGGCGCGCTCGAACCCGGAACACGGCTTGACGGGGCGCTGGCGCTCTGGCAGCCTGCCCTTGAAAATTGAAATATCTCAATTGGTTATGAGTCGAGCATGATCAAGTCCGAATTGGTGCAGCGCATCGCTGACCGCAATCCGCATCTTTATCAGCGGGATGTGGAGAAAATCGTCAACGCCATCCTCGACGAGATCGTGCAGGCCCTGGCCAATGGAAACCGCGTCGAGCTGCGCGGCTTCGGGGCTTTCGCCACCAAGAAGCGCGATGGCCGCGTCGGCCGCAATCCGCGGACGGGCGAGGCGGTTACGGTCGAGGAGAAGTCCGTTCCTGCCTTCAAGACGGGCAAGGAGCTCCGGCTGAAGCTCAACGGCCGGGCCTGAGCCGGGCCTGCCTGCTGGCGCGCTGAGCGGAGGATGGCATGCTGCGTTTCCTGAAATGGCTGGTCGCGATTCCGGCAGCCCTGGCGCTGGTGCTGTTCGCGGTGGCGAATCGCCAGACCGTGCGCATCTCCTTCGATCCGCTCTCGCGGGAAGCGCCGTCCGTTTTCATCGACACGCCGCTCTTCGCGGTCGCGCTGGCGGCGCTGGTGCTGGGCGTGCTGATCGGCGGGGTCGCGTCCTGGCTGAAGCAGGGGCGGCGCCGCAAGGCCGAGCGCCAGCTCAAGCGCGAGGTCTCGCGCCTGTCAGATGAAGCCGCTGCGCTGCGGGCCGTCGCGCCAGAGGCAAGCCTCGCCTCCCTGCCGACGATGCGTTGACGGCGATGCGCCTCATCGATGCCGCCGGGCTCGACCGGCTCCTGAGCTTCCCGCAGCTGATCCCCGCGCTGGCCGAGGCCTTCAAGGGCGGCGTCGTGGCCCCCGTTCGCCATCATCACCATATCGAGCGGCCCGATGCCGATGCGACGCTGCTGCTGATGCCGGCCTGGTCCGAGCCGGCGCGGCTGCCTGCCTATGTCGGCACCAAGATCGTCACCGTCTATCCTGGCAACGCCGCGCGATCGCTCCCCAGCATCGCCGGGCTTTATGTGCTGATGGACGGCGAGACAGGCGCTCCGCTCTGCGTCATGGACGGGGCCCGTCTCACGCTCTGGCGCACGGCGGCAGCGTCCGCTCTGGCGGCAGCGGCCATGGCGCGGGCCGATGCCCGCCACATGCTGATGGTGGGGGCCGGCGCGCTGGCGCCTTTCCTCGTCAAGGCCCATGCCAGCATCCGCCAGCTGTCGCGCGTGTCGATCTGGAACCGCAGCGCGGGCGCCGCCGAGCGCGTTGCGAGCGCGTTGCGGGCCGAGGGCTTCGCGGCCAGCGCCGTGACTGACCTTGAAGGTGCGGCCCGGCAGGCTGACCTCATCTCCTGCGCCACGCTTTCGACGGCGCCGCTGGTCAAGGGCGCCTGGCTCAAGCCGGGCGCGCATCTCGATCTGGTCGGAGCCTTCAACATGGCCATGCGCGAGGCCGATGACGAAGCGCTGCACCGGGCGCGCGTGCTGGTGGACACCGAAGCGGCGCTGATCGAGGGCGGCGACGTGGCGGTCGCCATCAGGTCCGGCGCCTATGATGCCGTGAGCCCGATCGGGACGCTCACCGATCTTGTCGCGGGCAGGGTCACGCCGCGACGCTCGGACGCCGACATCACGCTGTTCAAGTCGGTCGGCGCTTCGCTCGAGGATCTGGCGGCGGCCGTGCTCGTGCATCAAGGCCTTCCGCGCCCGGCGTGACCGCCTTTTCTTCGCCCGGAACATCACTGCCGAAGCAGAAATCGGCTGGGGTCATGTGATCTTGGCGTGTGCAATCAACGTAAGCTCTGATATACAGAAAAATACGTAGAGACGGTTGGGTCATTCGGTCCAGCCTGATGTGGCCCGCGCCGCTCAAACCTGGCCGGGCGTCCGGAGACTTGACATGCTGGCTGCGTCCCCCCACGCACCCGAACCCGACAGGCAGTCCCGTCTCGACCGCGTTCTCGGGCTGGTGCTCGGCGCGAAGACGCGGCCTCCCGCAAACCATCTGCCAAAACGGCTCAATGGCCTGTTCCGGGAACTGGGCAAGGCCGAACCGGCCAATGATCCCGACGACATCGAGGACCTGATCTGGGCGCTCTGGATCAGCCATCCCGAAGGCCGCGCCGCGACAGCCATGGCCAATGCCTGCGAGGCGATGGCCATGGGCGCCTTCGATCTGGCGAAGCCGATTCTCGACGAACTCGTCGCGCGCTATCCTGATTGGCCGGAGGCCTGGAACAAGCGCGCCATCCTCGCCTTCATCGCCAGGCAGGACGAGGCCTGCCTCGACGACATCGAGCGCACGTTGAGGCTCGAGCCCCGCCATTTTGGCGCCATCTCGGGCTTCGCGCAGGTCTGCGTGCGCCAGCGCCGTCCGGTCGAGGCCAAGGCGGCGCTCACCATCGCGCTCGAGATCGACCCGCATCTGCGCGGCCTGCGCGAGATCATCGACCGCCTCGATTCGCCGCGCGCCGCGATGCACTGACGCTGGCGTCGCGGGCCTGCCCATTCCGCCTTGCATGGTTTGGGCTTGTCGGATGCGCCGGTTCGGCGGCACATGCCTGTGTCCTCAGTCGCCAGGCCTGCGCCCATGCCCGATTCGATTGCCCGCTCCGCCGACTACATCATCATCGGCGCCGGCTCCGCCGGCTGCGTGCTCGCGAACCGGCTGTCGGCTGAGCCGGCGAACAACGTCCTCGTGCTTGAGGCTGGCGGCAAGGATGACTGGATCTGGTTCCATGTTCCAGTGGGCTATCTCTACGCCATCGGCAATCCGCGCGCCGACTGGCTCTTCCGCACCGAGGCTGAGGCCGGGCTGAACGGGCGCGTTCTCAACTATCCGCGCGGCAAGGTCATCGGCGGCTGCTCCGCCATCAATGCCATGATCTACATGCGCGGCCAGGCCGCTGATTATGATGGCTGGCGCCAGCGCGGCCTCGCCGGCTGGGGCTGGGACGATGTGCTGCCCTATTTCCTCAGGCACGAGGACCATGCGCTGCTCGAGGGCCCGCTCCACGCGCGCGGCGGCGAGTGGCGCGTGGAGACGCCCCGCGTGCGCTGGGAGGTGCTCGATGCCTTCCTGGAGGCCGCAATCGCCGTCGGCAGTCCTCGCCTCGATGATTTCAACCGCGGCGACAATGAGGGCGCGGCCTATTTCCACGTCAACCAGCGCCGCGGCCGTCGCTGGAGCGCCGCCACGGCCTTCCTCAAGCCGATCCTTGGCCGGCCAAACCTCGCCCTGCGCACCGGCGCGCTCGTTCGCCGCATCCTGTTCTCCGAAGGCCGCGCCTGCGGCGTGGAGTACGAGATCGACGGCCGGGTCGAGACGGCGATGGCGCGGCGGGAGGTTGTGCTGAGCGCCGGCGCCGTGGCCACGCCCGCTCTGCTGATGCGCTCTGGCATCGGGCCCGGCGAGGAGCTGGCGCGCCATGGCGTGCCCGTATTGCGCGATCTGCCCGGCGTCGGCGCCAACCTGCAGGACCATCTGCAACTGAGGCCGGTCTATCGTGTCAGCGGTGTCCGCACCCTCAACGGCGACAGCCGTTCTCTGCTGAGGAAGGCCGGCATGGCGCTCGAATATGCCCTGGCCCGCACCGGGCCGCTGACCATGGCGCCCTCGCAGCTCGGCATCTTTGCGCGGTCCTCGGCCAGCTACGCCACGGCCAACCTGCAATGCCATGTGCAGCCGCTCTCGCTCGACCGCTTCGGCGAGGGTCTGCATGATTTTCCGGCCATCACCGCCAGCGTCTGCAACCTGCGTCCCACCAGCCGCGGACAGATCACCTTGCGCTCCGCCGATCCACGCGAAGCGCCGGCCATCCGGCCGAACTACCTCAGCACCGAGGACGATCTCGCGGTGGCAGCCGACGCCATCCGCTTCGTGCGGCGCGTGGTGAGCCAGCCGCCATTGCAGCGTTACCGCCCCGAGGAATATCGCCCCGGGCCGGACATCACCTCGGAAGCGGACCTGCGCAAGGCGGCGGGGGATCTGGGCACGACCATCTTCCATCCTGTGGGGACGGCGCGCATGGGGATGGCCGGCGATGCGCTGGCTGTGGTCGACGAGAGGCTGCGCCTGCACGGCGTCGGGGGCCTGCGCGTGGTCGACGCGTCGGTCATGCCGGCCATCACCTCGGGCAACACCGCCGCGCCCACCATGATGATCGCCGAGAAGGGCGCGGCGATGATCGCGGAGGATGCGCGCCGATGATGACGCCGGCCGCCGCCCTGTCGCGCCCTGAAACCACTCTGGCCGTCCGCCGGGGCGCGACGCGGCACCTTCGGCAGGCAGGCTTCGTCGTCGCCGCCGAGGTGACGTTTCCCGGCGGCCGGCGCGCCGATCTGGTCGCCTTGCGCCCCAATCATGAGATCTGGATCGTCGAGGTCAAATCCTGCCTCGCCGACTTCCGGGCGGACGCGAAATGGACCGGCTATGCCGATTATTGCGATGCGCTGGCCTTCGCGGTGGCGGCGGATTTCCCCCATGAGATGATCCCGGCCTCGATCGGCCTGATCGTGGCCGATGGCTTCGGCGGGGCCCTCATCCGCGCCCCGGAGCGCCAACCTCTGGCCCCGGCGCGGCGCAAAGCGGTGACGCTCGCCTTTGCGCAGCTCGTCGCCGGGCGGCTGATGACTCTGGACGATCCTGGCTTCGATCCCGGTCGCTGCTTCTAGCGCGCGTTCAGCGCGGCGCGCGCTTGGCGAGGATGCGCTGCAGGGTGCGCCGGTGCATCTGCAGCCGCCGCGCGGTCTCGGAGACGTTGCGGTCGCACAGCTCGTAGACGCGCTGGATATGCTCCCAGCGCACGCGGTCGGCCGACATCGGGTTTTCCGGCAGGTCCGGCTTGGCGTCGGGCGCGGCGCCGAGTGCGGCATGAATCTCGTCGGCGTCGGCGGGCTTGGCGAGATAGTCGACCGCGCCCATCTTCACCGCGCTCACCGCCGAGGCGATGTTGCCATACCCGGTCAGGATGACGCCGCGCGCCTCGGGCCTGCGCTCCTTCAGCCGGGCTATGACGTCAAGGCCGTTGCCGTCGCGCAGGCGCATGTCGATCACGGCGAAGGCTGGCGGGCTCGCCTCGACCTGCGCCAGCCCGTCGGCCACGCTTTCCGCCGTGCGGACCGAGTAGCCGCGCGCTTCCATGGCGCGCGCCAGTCGCGTCACGAAGGGCCTGTCGTCATCGACGAGCAGCAGGCTCATTTCGGGTGTGGTCGTGGTCATGCTGATCTCGGCCGCTGCGCTGGTCACGACGTCAAATCCCTTCCGGATGATCCGCTGCCCCTGGAACAGCATACGCCCAGAGGGCGTGCTGGATCAGATCGGCTCTCTTTTGAAGAGTTTGGGCATCGGGTTCCAATGTTCAAGGCCTGCGTCACCGACTAGGCCGGTGCGGACCTCGAAAGCCTTGCGTGGCCACGTGACCGTGATGCGCGCACCCCCCCGCTCGCGCGGATGGTTGGCGAAGGCGACCTGCGCGCCTGCGCGCTCCAGCAGCGTCTTGGCGATGAACAGGCCAAGCCCGAGGCCCTGCCGCGCCGTGCGGTCGTCGCCCATGCTGGCGCCACGGCCGCGGCTGCGCCCGCGCGAGGTGATGTAGGGTTCGCCGGCCCGCAGCAGGATCTCGGGCGCAAAGCCTGGACCGTCATCGCTGACCTCGATCTCGACGCGGCTTGCGCTCCACCTGCCCGACAGGGTCACGCCGCTGGATGCGAAGTCGACAGCATTGTCCACGAGGTTGCCCACGCCGTAGAGCACCGAGGGGTTGCGCCGCATCACCGGCTCCTCGCCCTCTCCCTCGACCCTGACGATGATCGGCACGCCGAAGGGCCGCTGCGGCCCGGCGATCTCCTCGAGCAACTGGCTGAGCACGAAGGTCGAAAGCGGCCCGCTATCCTCGTCCAGCGAGGTCAGCGTCGACAGGATGGTGCGGCAGCGGTCCACCTCCTGGCGCAGCAGGGCGATGTCCTCGGCCAGCGCCGAGTCTGGCGGCGCGGCATTGGCTATCTCCTTGGCCACGAGCGTGATGGTGGCCAGCGGCGTCCCCAGCTCATGCGCGGCCGCGGCGGCCAGTCCGTCGAGCTGGGACAGGTGCTGCTCGCGCGCCATCACCATCTCGGCTGCCGCGAGAGCCTCGGCAAGATCATCTGCCTCCGCCGAGACGCGCCAGGCATAGACCGCCGTGAAGCCGACGCCGAGCAGGATGGCCACCCAGATGCCGCCGATATAGAGCGAGGGCAGCGCCAGCGGCCGGTTCTTGTCCCAGGGCAGCGGCAGATGCACGAAAGCCAGCACGCTGGCGCAAGCCACCACCAGCGCGCCCAGCGCCAGCGTGTGCCTGGGCGGCTGCGCGGTGGCCGAGATCAGCACCGGCGCCAGGAAGAGCAGGGAGAAGGGGTTCTCCAGCCCCCCGGTGAGGTAGAGCAGCGCGCCGAGCTGGAGCACGTCATAGGCGAGCAGAGCCAGCGCTGCCCCGTCGCCGAGCCGGTGGCTCATGGGATAGCGCAGCCTGAGCAGGATGTTGAGCCAGATCGAGACCGCGATGAGCGCCACGCAGGCCGCCACCGGCACGGGGAAGCCGAGGCCCAGATGCACGAAGGCGATGGCGAGGCCCTGCCCGGCCACCGCGAACCAGCGCAGCTTGACGAGCGTATCGAGCCTCAGGCGCCGCGAGGCGCGCGCCAGGGCGATCTGGATCTGGTCCGCCATTGATGTCCCTTGCCCGGCCGTGGCTGCGCCGCACCCCGCTTCAGGGCACGTCATGCGTACCTAGGGCAGAGCGGCTCGCCGCGACAGCGCGGGCGCAGCCCTGCGGCGATTGGCTCTGCGTCCTGCGCATGGCAGCCAAGAACCACACAGGCTCGGCGTTAAGTGTAAGAACACGTACAAACCGGACATTAGCCTAATGCGTGATTGAATCCCGAATGGGAACAGTTATTTTATGCGCTTGTGCGATGCACCATTTCCAGTGTCGGTGACACCGGACGCGAGAGGAATGCAGCTTCGATGACAGCGTCCTATAACATGTATGAGGCGGCGCACATGATGATGGGCCCCGCCAGGGCCGTGTCGGATGCGACGCGGCTGCTGTTCAAGAATCCGGCTAATCCGCTGACCTATACGCCCTTCGGCCGCGCCATGGCGGCATCGGCCGAGCTGTTCGAGCGCACCACGCGCCGCTATGGCAAGCCGGCCTTCGACCTTCCGACCACGCTCGTCGGCGGCCAGCGCGTCGCGGTGATGGAGCGGGTGGTGTGGGAACGGCCCTTCTGCCGGCTGCTGCACTTCGAGCGCGCGCTCAGCCCAGGCCAGATCACGGGGCCCAAGGTGCTGATCGTGGCGCCGATGTCAGGCCACTACGCCACGCTGCTGCGCGGCACGGTCGAGGCCTTCCTGCCGGGCCACGAGGTCTACATCACCGACTGGATCGACGCGCGCATGGTGCCGCTGACGACGGCCGGCTTCGACCTCGACGATTACATCGACTACCTGATCGCCATGTTCCAGATGCTGGGGCCGGACACACATGTGATGGCCGTGTGCCAGCCAGCCGTGCCGGTGATCGCCGCCGTGGCCCGCATGGAAGCCGAGAACGACCCTTCCGCGCCGCGTTCAATGACGTTGATGGGCGGGCCGATCGACACGCGCCGCGCGCCGACCGCGGTGAACAACGTCGCCCAGGAGCGCGGGATCGACTGGTTCCGCCGCAACTGCGTGGTGCGCGTGCCGCTAGTCTATCCCGGCGCGCTGCGCGAGGTCTATCCTGGCTTCATGCAGCTTTCGGGCTTCATGGCCATGAACCTCGACCGGCACATCTCCGCCCATCAGGAGATGTACCAGCATCTCGTCAAGGGCGATGGCGACAGCGCCGAGAAGCATCGCGAGTTCTATGACGAGTACATGGCCGTCATGGACCTGACGGCTGAGTTCTATCTGCAGACAGTCGACAAGGTGTTCTGCAAGCATCAGCTGCCCAAGGGCGAGATGATGCACCGCGACAAGCCCGTCGACCTCAAGGCCATTCGCCGGGTGGCGCTGATGACTGTCGAAGGCGAGAATGACGACATCTCCGGCGTCGGCCAGACCGAGGCCGCTCAGGACCTGTGCGTGAACATCCCGCAGTCACGCCGCGCCCATCACCTTCAGCTCGGCGTCGGCCATTACGGCGTGTTCAACGGCTCGCGCTTCCGGTCGGAGATCGCCCCGCGCATCGCCGACTTCATGCTGTCGCTGGACATGGACGCCGCCAAGGCGCGCAGCGAGACCAACGCCCAGGCAGCCCGCATGGCGATCAAGGCCGTGCGCAGCTCCTGAAGGGTTGGAGTGGAGGCTTCGCGGCCCCGTTCCCGATCAATCGCCCCGGCTCATTGAGCCGGCGGCGTGGCAGCCTGCGCCGTTCGCGCTGGGGCGGTCCTGGGCCGGGTGCCTGCGCCCTGCCGCAGCATGTCCCAGCTGTTCGGCTGGTTCACCATTTGCCTGAGCTGGGCCATCGTCCGCGTCACCTCGGCGGGCGGCAGGTCGCGGGCGGCAAGCCGCTCGGCCTCGGCGAAGCGGCCCTGAAGGCCCAGCACGAGCACGAGGTTCTGGCGCACCCGCTTGTCGGCGGACGGATGCTGCGCGGCTTCCGACAAGGCGCGCTCGGCTTCGGGAAGGCGCCTGGACAGGGCGTAGGACAGGCCAAGGTTCGACATCACCGTCGGCTCGCCCGGATTGATCCTCAGCGCCGCCTCGTAGAAGCCCTGCGCCCGGGCATGATCGCCGAGCTGGTCGGCCACGGCGCCTTGCGCCGAAAGGATGCGCCAGTCCGGCCGTTCGGGCAGATGCGCCCGCGCCAGCACATCCTCCGCCTGCTTGAGCTGGCCGATGTCCATCAGAGCCCGGCCATAGGCGCCGAGCAGTTCCATGTCCTTGGGGTGCTTGATCACGGCGTTCTGGAGGATCGCCGCCGATTGTGCCTGCTGGCCCAGCGCGCGCAAGGCTCGCGAATAGCCCAGCGCCGCCGTCCGGTCCGTGGGGTTCGCGTCATAGCGCGGCTGCCATGCGGCAAGTTCGGCGCGCCACTGGGCCTCCGTCACGGGCTGGCTTGCGCCCCCGCCGAGCGAGCCCGTGATGTTGGCGGCGCCGCGCCCCATGCATCCGCTGCATGCGACAGCCAGCGCCACCGCGATTCCGAGTGTCCGAAGCCTGAACGGCATGGTCCTGCCCCACCTTGTCCCGCCATGGGAACAGTCGTCGCCTCTGACGGGCAGTCGCCGAACCCTGTGGCCTGTCCGGTGATAAAGGGTTAACCTTAACCGAGCGTTAATGACTCGCTTCGCGTCATGTCCAGGAAGCCCCGCCGTGCTTGATCTTCTCATCGCCGAGGCGCCAGCGCCTGCCCCGATCCATATGGTCTCCACGCAGGATTGGGACAGCCGCAAGCAGCGCCTGCCGCGCGCGATGCAGGCCTATGCCGAGGCGACGGGCTTCTCGGGCCAGGCAGGGCGCCATCTGGTGCTGCCCGATTCGCGCGGCCGGGTTGCGGGCGTCCTCTTGGGGATCGAGCCCACGCAGGCGCGCCATCGCGATCCGTTCGGGCCGGGGCGTCTCTCCGGCGTGCTTCCGGCCGGAGACTACGTGCTCAAGGGCCCGTTGCCGGATCCGCAAGGGGCGGCGCTCTCGTGGCTTTTGTCGGCCTATCGCTTCGAGCGCTACAAGAATGCCAGCTTGCCGAAGGCGCGGCTGGTGGCCCCGCGCGGGGCGGATATCGGCGAGGCCCGGCGCGTCGCGCAGGCCGTCTGCGCCTCGCGGGACCTCATCAACACGCCTGCCAACGACATGGGCCCCGACGAGATCGAAGCGGCGGTGCGCGCGCTGGCGGCGGAGTTCGGTGCTGCGGTCGAGGTCACGGTCGGCGAGGCTCTTCTGCAGGCCAACCTGCCGATGATCCATGCGGTGGGCCGCGCCTCGCCGCGCGCGCCGCGGCTCATCGACCTGCGCTGGGGCGCGGAGGGCGCGCCGCGCGTTACGCTGGTCGGCAAGGGCGTCGCCTTCGACACGGGCGGGCTCAACATCAAGCCCGAAAGCGCCATGCTGCTGATGAAGAAGGACATGGGCGGCGCGGCCGCCGCCATCGCGGCCGCGCGCCTGGTCATGGCGGCGGGCCTGCCCGTGCGGCTGCGCCTGCTCGTCGCGGCGGTCGAAAACGCCATCGACGGCAGCGCATTCCGCCCGGGCGACGTGCTGCAAAGCCGCAAGGGGCTGAGCGTCGAGATCGGCAACACCGATGCGGAGGGCCGGCTGATCCTTGCCGATGCGCTCGCCCTCGCCGATGAGGAGGAGCCTGTCCTGATCGCCGATTTCGCCACGCTCACCGGCGCCGCCCGGGTCGCGCTCGGGCCGGACCTGCCGCCCTTCTACACCCATGACGACCGGCTGGCCGCCGATCTCGCGCGCCTGTCGGCCAGGGTTCATGATCCGCTCTGGCGGATGCCGCTCTGGACACCTTACGAATCCATGCTGGATTCGCGGATCGCCAGCCTCAACCACATTTCGAGCGGTCCCTTCGCCGGCTCGGTCACGGCCGCGCTGTTCCTCGCGCGCTTCGTGTCGCGGGCCCGTGCCCATGTGCATTTCGACATCTATGCCTGGAATCCCGCCGCCAGGCCCGGGCGCCCCGATGGCGGCGAGGTGCAGGCGGCGCGCGCGGTCTATGCGCTGCTGCGCGAGCGCCACGCCCCGCCCACCTGAGGCGCCCCGCCTTGACGGTTCATTCACCCTGTTCGTGGCACCAACGCATCGGGGGGCGCAAGGATGCGGAAGGCGGCGCGATGGCTCAGGAGATCAGGCCCGGTCAGGCCCTCTACATGTGGCGGGATGTCAATCTCGACCTGGTCAGGGCCGGCGCGCCGGACCTGTCCTCGCGACAGTATGCGATTCTGATGGTGATCTATCTCGACCTGCCGCCCCACACGGTGCGCGGCCTCGCCGAGCGTCTCAAGGTCACCAAGCCGGTCATCACCCGCGCGCTCGACACCATGGGCAAGCTCGGCCTCGTGACCCGCGAGCGCGATCCGCTCGACCGCCGAAACGTCATCATCAAGCGCACCGTCGCCGGGGCCCAGGCGGTGGACGACCTGGCCGAGCGCATCGTGCTCCACCTCAAGGAACTGCGCGCATGACAGCGCTCGACCGACGCCTCCATGCCTGGCGTCCCGATCTCGCCGATGCCTCCCTGCTGGGCCGCGTCGAGGCCGCGCGCTTCGTGGCGGGCGAGCCCATGCAGGTCATCACCCATGCCGCGCCGCTGCGCCGGGAGCCGCGCAAGGATGCCGGCCTCGACACCGAGGCCCTGTGCGGCGAGATCGTCACCGTCTTCGAGGTCGAGGAGGGCTGGGCCTGGGGGCAGCTCGCCTCGGATGGCTATGTCGGCTACCTGCCGGCGGAGCGGCTTGGAGCCGTGTCGCCGCCGGCGACGCACCGGGTCAGCGCGGTGCGCACCTTCGCCTATCCCGGCCCTTCCATGAAGCTGCCCCGCGCCATGACGCTCTCCCTCGGCTCGCGGGTGCATGTGCTCGACCGTCAGGGCGATTTCGCGGTTGTGGCCGGCGTAGCAGGGCTGGCGCGCTCCTTCATCTGGGCGCAGCATCTGAGTGCGCTCGACGCCCACGCGCATGATCCCATGGCGGTGGCCGAGCAGTTGCTGCACGCGCCCTATCTGTGGGGCGGCAAATCCAGCATGGGCCTCGATTGCTCGGGCCTCGTGCAGCTCAGCCTCGACGCAGCCGGGATATCCGTTCCGCGCGACAGCGATCTTCAGGAAAGGTCAGCGGGCCTGCGCATCGGGCCGGATGCCGTGCAGGACGGCGCCCTGCCGCCGCTCAGGCGCGGTGATCTGGTGTTCTGGAAGGGCCATGTCGGCCTCATGCAGGATGAGACGCGCCTGCTGCACGCCAATGGCCACCACATGCTGGTGGCGAGCGAGCCCCTGGCCGTTGCGGTGGAGCGCATTCTCGCCAGGGGCGGCGGGCCGATCACCAGCCTGCGCCGCATCGGTTGATCCGCGCCGGCTGATGCTCAGCCATAGCGATGCAGGCTCGCCCCATTCTTCTTCAGCCAGGCCTCGGCCTCCTCGGTGCGGGGGCAAAGCCTGTGGGTCAGCGCCCAGAACCGGTGCGAGTGGTTCATTTCCTTCAGATGCGCCACCTCATGGGCGGCGAGATAATCGAGCACCATGGGCGGCGCCATCACCAGCCGCCAAGAGAAGCTCAGATGGCCCCTGGACGAGCATGAGCCCCAGCGGCTGGCCGTGTCCCGCACCGCGATCTTGCGCGCGGGGATGCCAAGCGTCGCAGTGTGCCGGTCCACGGCGGCGCCGAGATCCTTCAGAGCCTCGCGCTTGAAGAAGTCCGTCACACGCCGCGCGACATGCGCGGCCTCGCCTGACACGGCGATGATCGGCGCCCCGTCGCGGTCGGCGGCGGCGCGCGTCACGCTCCGGATGGTGGACCAGTGCACGATGCGGTGGGAGACGCCGCGAAAGGGCACGCTCGCCCCCGCGATCAGCGGCACCACCTCGGGCCGCTTCGCCAGCCGCGTTGCGATCCAGCCGCCATGGGCTTCCGCGAAAACCCGCGCGGCCTTGAGGTCGGCGCGCTCGGGCAGCGTCAGCACCACCTCGCCGCTGGCGTTGGACACCCTGAGCGTGAAGCGGCGCGCGCTTGTGCGGCGCCGGACCGCGACGGTGAAGCGGCGCTCGCCGTGGGCGATCTCGATGTGCGCCGGGTCAGGCGGTGGGGCGAACAGGGACAGACGCATGATGGGCCGGAAACTGGCGGATTCGCCGGCGCTTTGGAAGGGCGGCGCGAGTGGCGCGCGCCCGCCAGGCGGTCACTTCCAGCCCATGGCGCCGATCGCGGCCGGCATCATGATGATCACCATCAGCACGGGCAGGAAGAAAATGATCATCGGGACGGTCAGCTTGGGCGGCAGCGACATGGCCTTCTTCTCGGCGTCCGCCATGCGCATGTCGCGGCTTTCCTGTGCCAGAACCCGCAGCGCCGTGCCCACCGGCGTGCCGTAGCGCTCTGCCTGCACCAGCGCCGTGGTGACGGACTTAACCGACTCCAGCCCTGTGCGGGCCGCAAGGTTCTCGAAGGCCAAGCGCCGCTCCTGGAGGTAGGAGAGCTCCGCCGTGGTCAACACCAGTTCCTCGGCGAGCGCGATGGACTGTGTGCCGATCTCCGCGCCCACGCGGCGGAAGGCGTGTTCGATCGACATGCCCGATTCCACGCAGATCAGAAGCAGGTCGAGCGCATCGGGGAAGGAGCGCTTGATCAAGAGCTGGCGCTTCTTGATCTGGTTATTCAGCAGCAACTCGGGCAGCTTGAGGCCCAGAAAGCCGCAGATCCCCGTCGCGATGAGGTTGGCCATCAGGCTCTGGCCCAGCACGTCGAGGTAGACGAAGTAGATCAGCCCCATGAGCACGCCGAGCACGGGCCCGGCAAGGCGGTAGAACAGCAGCGCCACTTCCGCGCCCTTGCCGCGATAGCCCGCCTGCTCCAGCTTGGCGCGGGCGCCTTCGACGCCCAGGTGCTTGGCGAGCTGGAAGCGCTCCACCACTTGAGCCATGTAAGCCTTCGGCGCGGAACGCCGGCTCGAGCTCTGATTGAGGCGCGAGCGCTCGCGCTGGCGGATCGCCTCGCGCTCGGTGGCGGCGGACTTCATGCGCCGCTTGAGGCCGTCCTCGCTCAGATAGGGCAGCGAGATGGTCAGAACCGTCACAGCCGCTGCAATCGAGAACATGATCGCGGCGATGAAGCGCGGGTCGATGAATTTCTGGATGACAAGTTCAATCATGGCACGCTCGCGTCAGACCTCGAAGTTGATCATCTTGCGAATGATGAGCACGCCCATCAGCATCCAGGTGGCGCAGCCGACGAGGGTGAACTTCCCGGCCTGCGTGGTCCAGAGCAAGTCCATGTATCCGGGCGAGGTGACGGCGACCATCACCCCCACCGATACCGGCAAGGCTGCGATGATGCCGGCCGACGCCTTGGCTTCAGCGCTCAGCGCCTGGACCTTGCCTTGCAGCTTGCGCCGCTCGCGCACGACCTTGGCCATGTTGCTGAGCGACTCGGCCAGGTTGCCGCCGCTCTTCTGCTGGATGGAGATGATGATGCCGAAATAGTTCGTCTCGGGCACGGGGATGCGCTTGTAGAGGTCCTCGATCGCCTCTCCCAGCGACAGGCCCACCCCCTGCGCGTCGATCATGGTGCGGAACTCGGAGCGCACCGGCTCGGCCGCCTCGGAAGCGATCATGCGCACGCAGTCGTTCAGCGGAAGGCCCGATTTGAGGCCGCGCGTGATGACGTCCAGCGCGTTGGGAAATTCGCGCAGGAAGGCCTTGGTGCGTTTTTTCATGCGGTAGCTGATAAACCAGTTGGGAAAGCCGAGGCCGCCGACGACGGCGCCCGGGATCATGCTCCAGGCATGGCCCACCATCATGAACGCCAGGGCCGCGAAGCCGGCCGCGCTGATGGCGCTGAACAGGAAGAACGTCTTGCGGTCGATCTTGAGCCCGGCCTGCAGGAATTTCTCCTCGAGCGTCCGCTTGCCCTTCGCCTTCTCGCGCTGCTCCACCTCCTTGAGGCTTTGCGCCACCTGATCGCGCTTGTTGCGCTGCGGGCTTTCGCCGCGCGCTGGCCGCCGGGCCTGCGCGGTGAGGTTCAGCGCCTTGCGCCGGCTCTCGCTGCGGGCCTGGCCGGAGAGGATAGGGTAAATCAGCGCATAGGCGATGCCTGCGGCTGCGGCCGCGATCAGCAGGAAGGGGGCATAGGTGGCAAGCATGCGGCGCTCCGGCCCGGAGGTCTGCTCCTGTCCGCGGATGCGGACGGAGCCAGGCTGTTTTGTGACAGGCGGCTAGGCCGCGTCCGGCTCATGGCGAGCCAGCCGCGCCCTAGAGGTTCTCGGGCCTCACCTCCATCGCGTCCAGCGCGGCGGCGAGGTTCTTCTCTTCGTTGTAGTAGCGTGCGCGCTCCCAGAACTTGGGCCGCGCGATCCCGGTGGAGCGGTGGGCGCCGATTATCTTGCCGTTCGCGTCCTCGCCGCTGATGTCATAGACGACCACGTCCTGCGTGATGATCACATCGCCTTCCATGCCCAGCACCTCGGTGATGTGGGTGATGCGGCGCGAGCCGTCGCGCAGGCGGGTGGCCTGCACGATCACATCCACCGAGGAGACGATCATCTCGCGGATGGTGCGCGTGGGCAGCGAGAAGCCGCCCATGGTGATCATGGATTCGATGCGCGACAGCGCCTCGCGCGGGGAGTTTGCGTGCAGCGTGCCCATGGAGCCGTCATGGCCCGTGTTCATCGCCTGCAGCAGGTCGAAAGCCTCGGGACCGCGGATTTCGCCGATGATGATGCGTTCGGGCCGCATGCGCAGGCAGTTCTTGACGAGGTCGCGCATGGTGATCGCGCCCTGGCCCTCGAGGTTGGGCGGGCGGGTTTCGAGCCGCACCACATGCGGCTGCTGCAGCTGCAGTTCCGCCGTGTCCTCGCAGGTGATCACCCGCTCGTCCGCGTCGATGTAGTTGGTCAGGCAGTTGAGCAAGGTGGTCTTGCCCGAGCCCGTGCCGCCCGAGATGACGATGTTGCAGCGCACCCGGCCGATGATCTTGAGGATCGCCGCGCCTTCCGGCGTCATCGCGCCGAAGCGGACCAGCTGGTCGAGCGTCAGCTTGTCCTTCTTGAACTTGCGGATGGTGAGCGCGGCGCCGTCGATGGCCAGCGGCGGGGCGATGACGTTGACGCGGGAGCCGTCGGGCAGGCGCGCGTCGCAGATCGGCGAGGATTCGTCGACGCGGCGGCCGACCTGGCTGACGATGCGCTGGCAGATGTTCATCAGCTGCTGGGCATCGCGGAACCGGATGGCGGTCTGCTGGATCTTGCCGCTGACTTCGATGTAGGTCCTGTTCGGGCCGTTGACCATGATGTCGGCGATGTCGTCGCGGGCCAGCAGCGGCTCGAGCGGGCCATAGCCGAGAATGTCGTTGCAGATGTCGGCGAGCAGATCCTCCTGCTCGGCGATGGAGAGCACGACATTCTTCAGCGAGATGATCTCGTTGATGATGTCGCGGATTTCCTCGCGAGCGGACTCGGCATCGAGCTTGGCGAGCTGGGCGAGGTCGATCGCCTCGATCAGCGCGCCGAAGATCATGCTCTTGGTCTGATAGTACGCCTCCGACCGCACCATCTCCTGCATGACATGGGTGGCGCGGGCCGGTTCGGGCTGCCGCACGGGGTCGGGGGCGCGCGCCGGGGTCGGCGACAGGCCGCGTGTCGCCGCCGGCGCGGGCTGCATGGGCGCCGGGGTGCCTGCGGGAGCTGTGGTGGAACGCTTGCCGAACATGGATCAGTCCTTGCCTGTGCCGAGCCTCAGGAAGCCTTGCGCCGCATGAGCTTCGCCATCAGGGGCTCGATCAGGCTGCGCTTGGGTTTCCTGACCTCAGGGCGGCCCATCAGACCCGCCGCCAGCTTCACGAAAAGCTGGGCCACGGGCCCGTTGGGCTGCACTTCCGCGATCATCTGGCCGTTGTTGGCGGCTGTGCCGAAGAGATGTGGGTCGAAAGGCAGCGCCGCCGCCAGCTCCATCCCTAACGTCTTGGCGAACTCGGCTTCCGCGATCTCGGGCCGCTTCGGCATCCCGACCTGGTTGAGCATGAGCTGCGGCTGACGGTCATGGGTGCGAGTCTGCTTGCACAGATCGATCAGGTTCTTGGCGTTGCGCAGCGAGGCCAGGTCCGGCGTCGCGACGATCAGGATGTCGTCCGAGTTCGTGATGACGCGCCGCGTCCAGGCGTTCCAGACATGGGGCACGTCGAAGACGATCGTCGGCACCAGCCCGCGCAGGATGTCGGTGAGGTGATCGAGCGCTTCCTCGGACAGGTCATAGGTCTTGTCGAGGATGGCCGGCGCGGCGAGCAGGCTCAGATTGTCGGTGCAGCGCGACAGCAGCCGATCGACCATCGCCTGGTCCAGCCGGTCCGGTGCGAAGATCGCGTCGGTCACGCCCTGGGGCGGGTCCTGGTTGAAGTCCAGCCCTGCGGTGCCGAAGGCGAGGTCGAGATCGACCAGCACGGTCGAGGCGTTGAGGCTCTGCGCGCTTGCCCAGGCCACATTGTGCGCCACGGTCGAGGAGCCGACGCCGCCCTTGGCCCCGACCACCGCGACGGTGCGGCCAAGACTGGAGACGCCGGGCGTGGCGAAGAGATGCGAGACCGAGCGCACCACATCGAGCACGCCGACCGGCGCGATCAGGTAGTCGCTGACGCCCTTGGCGGTGAGTTCGCGATACAGTTGCACGTCGTTGACATGGCCCACGACGATGACGCGGGTTCCCGGGTCGCACACCTCCGACAGCCGTTCGAGATGGGCGAAGAGCTGCGCACGGTCCAGCGTGTTCTCAAGGATGAGCGCGTTGGGCGTTGGCGAATCCTGGAAGGCCTCCAACGCCGCAGCGGGCCCGCCCATCTGCACCTTGGACAGCGCCTTCTGCATGCGCCGGTCGGTGACGGCCGCCTGGATTGCGGCCGCCACGTCATGCGTGTCGCAGAAGGCCTGCACGGTGATGCGCGGAACCGGCGCGATGACATCGATGCTGGCTTCAGATAAAACTGCGCTGTGCATGCTCATGCTCAGTTTCCGACGGTCTGGTTGATGCGGGTCGCGCTGTCGCGATAGTTCGTGGACGGGTCCTGACCCTGGCGCAGCTTGCCGATGGCGGTCATGCGGCGCGCGGTGTCGATGCGGGTCTCGGGCCTGGCGCGCTGCAGGTCGAGCGGATCTGCCACGAAGGCGGCGAGGTTGTTCTGCGTGGCGCAGCCGAAATTGTGGTAGCTGCGGTTCGAGGCCGAGAACCGGTAGCCCGAAGAGCCGAGATCCTCCGGCCACAGCCCGCAGGGGCCGGGCACGCCGGCCTGCAGCCTGGCATAGGAGAGCCGGATCGGCCGGGCGGCGGTGTGGTCGCCGGCCGGATAGCCGCGCACCGAGATCAGCGAGGGCGCCACGCCCTCGCCGGCCAGCACCTTGCGGATGGCGTGCAGGCCGCTATGGCCATTGCCGCCGCGCCCTTCATGGCTTGGCACCTCGGCGACGATGTGGCTGCGCCCATGCTGGCGGTATTCCGCTGCGAAGGCTGCGAGATCGTCACGTTCGCGCGCGTCGAGATAGCCCGAGCCTGCGAAGATCTCGATGGTGCGCGGGGCTTCCGACAGCACGATCGGGTGCCGTTCGCGATAATCGGACGGGATCGATGCGGTGACATCGACGCTGCGCTGGTTGCAGGCGCCGAGGGTGAGGCCAAGGAGCGCGATGCCGGCCAGAGCGGACAGGCGCGACGGACGATGCTGAGGGTGGAGCGGCATGGGTTCCTCGTTCCGTTCAATCTGCGATGAAGCCGACACGGCCGCGGTAGCCATGGGCGGCGGCAGGCTTGCCCGCGCCGTAGATCTTGTTGAGGCGGCCCAGGAGCACGCCCTGCGCGTCATGGGCGTCGACGAAGCCGTCATCGGGCCTTGCGATCTGGCCAGGGTCAGCGGGCCGCGCCAGATAGGGCGTCACCATGATCAGCAGTTCCGTCTCGCTGCGCTGGTAGTCGCGCGAGCGGAAGAGTGCGCCGAGGATTGGCAGGTTGAGCAGGCCGGGAAAGCCGTTGATCGCCTGCCGCGAGGCTTGCTGGATCAGGCCTGCCGTCATCATCGAGCCGCCCGACGGCACTTCGATGGTGGTGTCTGCCTTGCGCACCCGGAAGCCCGGCACCTGGATGTTGCCGATCGAGCGGGCGTTCTCGACATCGATCTCGGTGACTTCGGTGGCGACGCGCATGCTGATGCGCCCCTCCGACAGCACGACCGGGGTGAAGTTGAGCGACACGCCGAAGGGCTTGAATTCGACGCTGGTCTGGCAGGTCGGCGCCACGCCCGGGATGGCGGAGGCCTGGCAACTCTGGCTGGCCGGCACCGGGATTTCCCCGCCGGCCGTGAACTTCGCCGACTCGCCCGACACCGCCGTGAGCGTGGGCTCGGCGAGGATGCGCGAGACGCCCGCGCGCTCCATGGCGCGCAGGACGGCGCCGTTGGAGCTTGCGCCAAGGTTCACGCTGGAATCGGGCTGCGAGAGGTTGACCGTGAACGGGTTGCTGAGCTTGCCGGCCACGTCGAAGCCGCGCGTGATCCAGCTCCCTGCCGCATCGACCCCGAGCTGCTTCATGGTCTGGCGCGAGACTTCCGCGATGGTGACCTTGAGCAGGACCTGGTCGCGGCCCCGGATGGTGAGCGAGTTGATGACCGCGCCGGTGGTTGCGCCGCCCCCGCCGCCCCCGCCGCCCCCGCCGCCCCCGCCACCCGAGACGCCGACGAAGGCGCGCGCGATGTCCATGGCCTGCGTGGCGTCGGAGGCGTTCGCCACGTTGCCGATGAGCAGGATCGAGTCGCCCGCGGGCTTCACCTCGATCTCGGCGCGCGGCAGCGCGGTGCGCAGCGTCTGGCGCAGCACGTTGAGGTCCCTGCCGACCGCGATGTCGAGCGTGGCGATCTGCTGGCCGTCGGCATCCATCGCGAAGATGGAGGTCGCGCCGTCGGCGACCCCGATGATGAACAGCTTGCGGGCGGAGCGCACCACGGCATTGGCCACCTTCGGGTTGGCGACGAAGACCTCCCTGGCGTCGCGCGGCAGCTCGATGATGATCGATTTGCCGATGGACAGGTCGATCCGCTGGCCGGTGCCGGCGGCGCCCCGCGTGCTGATGCGGTGGCTGGAGGAGGCGTTCTGCGCCTCGGCGGCGCTGATGGCGAACTGGGCCGGGATGGCCACGGCTGCGGCCATGGCGGCCAGCCGGATCATGCGGGAGCTGGGAAGCAGGCTGCTTCGGGTCATGTTCGATCTCACTGCTTCGCGGACTGGGAAGTGACGCCGAACCGGACCAGGGTCAGCCCCTGGCGGTCGCCGTTCTCGGGCATGGGTTCTTTGGCGTCGGCGAGGGAGCGCAGCGCGAGCGAGAGCGTTCCGGACTTCTGCGCGAGGGTCACGGTCTCCACCTGCCGGGGATCAAGCTCGAGCGTGGCCGTCTCGCCCACGATCACCTTCTCGCCGTTGCGGTCCTGCGTGTTGGGGCCGATGGCGAGCACGCGGATGTTGGTCAGGATGGTTTCGCTGTTGAAGCTGTCGCCGGAATCCTCCTTGGCGGTCTTGACGATGTCGACGCGGTCATTGGGCAGAACGAAGCCGCCCGCCGTGCTGTTGCCGGAGCGGTCGATGGAGATGGCGATGGCGCGCTTGCCGGACGGCAGCACGGCGGCGAGGAAGCCCGAGCCTTCGGCGCGGATGAGCTTCTCGCGGCGGATGGGTTCATTGGCGATGAAGGAGGAGCGGACGAGCGAGCCGATCACCTCCTTGTCGACCGCGGCGGCCTCCTCCTTGCGGAAGACGAGCTGCGGCACGCTGTCCATCGGCCAGGCAACCCAGCGCACGTCGTTCTGGCTGAGTGTGTTGCCCAGCGGCAGGTCGGTGGCCGCAACCAGCACCTCGACGGTGCGCGCGGACGAGCCTTCCTTCGCGGCCTTGGCCGGATCGGGGGCGGGCGCCGGCGAAATCATCATGTACGCCGCGAACATGGTCAGCAGCGAGATTCCAAGGACAGCAGCTCTGGCGCGCGTTAAACCCAACATGGTGACCCACCCGATGGAGACGTTTCTCGACGTCACCATGCGGGCCGAATCGTCAACTTATGGTTAATTGCGCGTTGATGATTTTGCTGTGCCGTTGCGTAAGTCAGGATCGGACTTGTCTCAGCCGAACAGGACGACCGATTTCCAGATCGCGGACTCAGGGAAGATGCACAGCCCGGCCAGCGCCAGCGCAATGCCATAGGGCACGCCGTTGCGCGGCGCGTGAAGTCGCTCCAGCCAGCCCCACCCCCATGCGAAGCGCGGCAGCGGCTGGGTGCGCATGTGCAGGATCGACAAGGTGACCAGACCGCCCAGGAAGCTGGAGATCACCACGTAATGGGGCAGAAGCTCCGGCCCGATCCACAGCGCGGTCGCGGCGGCGAGCTTGGCGTCACCCCCGCCGATCCAGCCCCTGGCGAACATGCCGAAGCAGACCACCAGCACCAGAACGCCTGAGCCCAGATGCCACGCCAGCGTCTCGAGCGGCATCTGCACTGCGGTGGCGAAGACGCAGAAGGCGGCGACGAGGCCGAGCGTGATGCGGTTGGAGATGCGCATCGAGAACAGGTCGCTCGCGGCGGCAAATGCCATGAAGGCCGGAAAAACCAGCAAGGTGGCGAGAGTCATGGCGGACATGGAAGCCTCCGTTCCGGACCGGTGAAGCCCTCCGGCATCAGCCGGGGAGCATGAACATCGCGTTTGGCGGCAACAGGGACAGCGACGCGATCGCCGCGCTTTGGCGGACCCGGCCGCGCCATGGGCGCAGCCTGCCGCGAGCGGAGGAGCCAGGCGCCCGGGCCGGGACCACGGGGCGCCCGGCCACGAAGCGCCTGGCTTTGGTGGATCAGGTATTCATGTTTGCGGCGATCGAACTGAAATAATCCACCAACCGTGCGCCGAGCGCGCGCCATGACGCGATGCAGGCCACGGCGATGAGGGCGGCGATCAGGCCGTATTCGATTGCGGTCGCGCCGGACTCGTCCCTGGCGAAGCGATTCATGAGATTGGTCATTGTGGTCCTCTGGGTTGGATTGGGCTGGAGGAGCCAGGAGCCAGGCGCCCGGGCCGGGACCACGGGGCACCCGGCCACGAAGCGCCTGGCTTTGGTGGATCAGGTATTCATGTTTGCGGCGATCCAATTGAAATAAACCACCAACCGTCCGCCCAGCGCGCGCCATGACGCGATGCAGGCCACGGCGATGAGGGCGGCGATCAGGCCGTATTCGATTGCGGTCGCGCCGGACTCGTCCTTGGCGAAGCGATTCATGAGATTGGACATTGGGAGCACTCCTTAAACACCACGGTTGTGTCGATCGTCGCTGGCTTCCTGTCCAGAAATCGTCGACTGACCGGACCATACCGATGATATCTTGCAGTTTCGTTAAATCAAAAACAGACTTGACTGTATCAGTGCAACGTATAGATTATAGTTAATTGACACTTTAACTTTAATGATTTCAAGCAAAAGCTCGTTTATGAAATCCTAATATGACACATATACAAAAGATAATTACGTTTTTATCAAATCTAATCTCAATAAATACGGCGCCATCCAAATATCTATCAAGGTGAGCTTGATGAAAATCCGTGCTTGAACCATGGCTGGCATCGCGCCCGGCGCCGTATTGCACGCCCGTCCGGCTTGCCCGACGCTGCAAGCGGGACCATGTTGCCGCCATTCCCCGGCGTTTCCCCGGCGTTTCCCTGGCCGGGCCTGCTTTCACGGCGCTGGCGTTATCAAATTCTTCACCATGATCGGTTCAGATGCAGCCGGACAGCAACGCATTCGGGACAACGACGCCATGCCGGTCAGGTATCATCACGCGGATCACACCAGGAAGCGCGCCGCAGCTCTGGCCTGCGTCAGGCTGCTTGTGCTGGCGTCGCTCGCGCTCGGGTTGCCGGGCGCCCAGGCGACCGCCACCGAGACCACCGCCGCCGGGACCGCCGCCGCCGGGACCACCGCCGCCGGGACCGCCGCCGCCGTGCAGGTCGTCGTCGACCAGGCCAAGGTCATCCGCCTTCCCGAAAAGACCCAGACAGTCATCGTCGGCAATCCCATGATCGCCGACATTGCAGTTCAGAAGAACGGCATCCTCGTCGTCACCGGGAAGAGCTTTGGCGTGACCAACTTCATCGCTCTCGATGGCGGCGGCCGGATGCTGGCTGAATCGCGCGTCACGGTCAGCGCCGCGTCCGACTCCGTCGTGGTCGTCCAGCGCGGCATGGAACGCGAATCCTATTCATGCGCCCCAAGGTGCCAGCCCGCGATCCAGCTTGGCGATTCCATCAAGTTCTTCGACGAGGTCGGCGGGCAGGCGACGAACCGCAGCAAGATGGCCGCCCCGTCGCGCTGAGGCCGCCATTGCGCCCGGCGCGGTTAAGCCTAATCGCATCTTGACGCCGGGTTCGGCATGGCCGCGCAACGGACTAACACTTCTGCAAACAATGCTTGCTAGTTCTTCCACCAGGTTTTGGAGGGGCTCGGGCATGACGTCCAGCGTGAACAGGGTTCCGGTCGCCAGGGGCATGCTGCGGCGCTTCCGCCGCGATCGCAAAGGCGCCACGGCCGTCGAGTTCGGCTTGCTCGCCATGCCGTTCTTCTTCATGCTCTTCCTGATCGTGGAGATGGCGATGGTCTTCTGGACCCGGCAGATCCTGCAGGAGTCTGTCTCGCAGGCGGCCCGCACCATCCTCACCGGCCAGAGCCGCAGTCTCTACACCGGCACCGTCGCCGTGCAGACCGCCGCCTTCCGTAAAGCCATCTGCGCGCGCATGACCACGTCGTCGACCTGCGAGAGCAGGCTGTTCATCGACGTGCAGCCGGTAGGCGCCGGTTTTCCCGCCGCCCAGGCCGCCAGCATGATCTCGGCCCGCACCATCAACGCCGCCTCCTTCATGATGCGCCCGGTGGCTGAGAAGGAAGTTGCGGTCGTCCGCGTGGCCTACACGATGCCGGTGTTTTCGCCGGGCTTTTTCGGCCAACTCGCGCGGCTGAACACGGGCGAGAACGTGGTCCAGGCCGTGGTGGCGTTCAAGGCCGAACCTTACTCGTCATGAGAATGTGAGAGCGCGCCCCATGAGTGCCCCCGATTTGCCTGCCCGCCGCCGCGTGCCGAGCCTGCGCAAGGATGAGCGCGGCGTGGCGGCAGTGGAATTCGCTTTCGTCGCCCCCATCATGCTCGCCCTGCTGGTCGGTCTCGTCGATATCAGCAGCGCGCTCTCGATGAAATGGCGCGTGGTTCAGCTCAACAGGACGCTCGCTGACCTGACCTCGCAGAGCAACTCGCTGACCACCGCCCAGATCGACAACATCTTCACCGCCAGCGCCGTTGTGCTGTCGCCCTACAACGGCAAGCTGCCGCGCATGGAGATTTCCAGCGTTGTGGTGGGCACGGACCGCAAGGCCCGCGTCTGCTGGAGCGAGGCCCGTGAGGACGGCAAGCCGGGAACGCTGCTCAAGACCGTGGCCGGGCTCACCAAGGGCACGATCGTGCCGCTGCCCAATAACGACATGGCGGTGCCGACCTATTCCTACATCGTCGCCACGACGAAGCTGGACTTTGGCGGCAACCTCACGCCCAGTTTCCAGATAAGCTCCAAGCCGATGTTTTTCCGGCCGCGAGCCGGCAATACCACCACCAATTCCCAACAGGTCGAGCGCAGCGGCCAGCCGGTATGCGCCGCGACCTGAGGCTGCGACAGGCCTCTTTCCCGCAGGCATGACAGTGCGGCGGCGCAGCTCCAGGCAGCGCAGAAGCCATGATGTGGCTTGCGCGCGCGCGCCGGAGCGCGCAAGGGATCGTCGATGAACGATCAAATCCCCGCCAGCCTCGCCGCCGCGCCGCGCCTCCCCTTGCCCCACGCCACTGCCGAGGCAGGGTTCGGCGTGTACCTGCACTGGCCCTTCTGCGCCGCCAAATGCCCCTATTGCGACTTCAACAGCCATGTCCGCCATCACCAGCCGGATGAAGCGGCCTATGTCGCCGCCTTCCGGCGCGAGATCGCCCATCGCGCCGCACTGACGCCCGGGCGCACGGTTTCGTCCATCTTCATCGGCGGGGGCACGCCGTCGCTGATGCAGCCTGCCACCGTGGCGGCGCTGCTCGATGCCGTGGCCGGAGCCTGGCCCACCGCCTCCGATGTCGAGGTCACGCTCGAGGCGAACCCGACCAGCGTCGATGCCGGCCGCTTCGCCGGCTATCGCGCCGCTGGCGTCAACCGCGTCTCGCTTGGCGTGCAGGCCCTCAACGACCGCGACCTCAAGGCGCTGGGCCGGCTTCACAGCGCCGAGGAGGCTCTGGCCGCGGTCGATGTCGCGGCCCGGCATTTTGCGCGCATGTCCTTTGACCTGATCTATGCCCGCTCGCCCGAGCAGAGCGTCGCCGAATGGCGCGCCGAGCTTGGCGGCGCCCTTGAGCGGGCCGTCGAGCACCTGTCGCTCTATCAGCTCACCATCGAGCCGGGCACGGCCTTCCACGCCCTGCGCGCCGCCGGCAAGCTCGCGGTTCCGGACGAGGACCACGCCCGCGCCCTGTTCGAGGCGACGCAGGCGCTGTGCGAGGCCCGCGGCTTCCCGGCCTACGAGATCTCGAACCATGCAAGGCCCGGCGCCGAGTGCCGCCACAACCTCGTCTACTGGCGCTATGGCGAATATGCGGGCATCGGCCCTGGCGCGCATGGCCGTCTGGTGATCGATGGCGTGCGCCGCGCGCAGTCCACCGAAAAGCACCCGGAGAACTGGCTGGCGCGTGTGCTGAGCGAGGGCTCGGCCCTGGTCGAGGACGAGGCGCTGGATGCCGAGGCTGCCGGAGACGAGTTCCTGCTCATGGGGCTACGCCTCGCCGAAGGCATCGATCCGGCGATGTACCGGGCGCTGTCCCGCCGCGATTTGTCCGAGGCGCGGCTCGCGTCGCTGATCGAGGATGGGCTGGTGTCGCTGCGCCCCGGCGGCCGCATCGCCGCCACCCCCGATGGCGCGCTCGTGCTTGACGCAGTGGTCGCCGACCTCGCCGCCTGAGGGGCGAGGGGCGAGGGGCGAGGGGCGAGGGGCGAGGGGCGAGGGGGCTCAGGCGCTGCGGCCGAACTCGCGCGGGGCCGCGTTCACCGTCACGGCGGTGCCGTTGCGCACCTCCTGCACCGCGAGGCCGCGCTCGATCATCCCGTCCGGCCGGAAGCGGAACAGCCCGTCCACACCCTCGAAGCCCGCAGCATTGGTGAGCACCTGCTCCGAGAAGCGCTGCGCGCCCTGCTGGCGCGCCAGCGCCGCCACCAGCGTCACGGCCGTGTAGGCGAGCGAGGCGATGCGCGTGGGCGCGGCGCCGAAGCGGGCGAGGTAGCGCTGGGCGAAGGCATTGAAGCCCCCTGCATCGGGCGCGGCGAACCAGCCGCCCTGCAACTGCGCCACGCGGAAGGCACGCGCATCGTTCCAGATGCCGGTGCCGAGCAGCCGCACGCGCTGCGTGTTGAGCCCGGCCGCTTCAAGCGCCGCGCCGATCGCCGGCAGCGTGTCGGCGGTTTCGGGCAAGAACAGGCTGTCAATCTGCGCCAGCGCCGGGGTCAGACGCGTCACGGCCTCCTGCATCCGGCCCTGATCGAGCGCGAAGCGTTCGATGGCCACGACCCTGAGCCCGCGCTGGGCGGCGGTCTGCTGGAAGGCGGCCTCGACCACCCGGCCATAGGCGGTATCGGGGATCAGTGCGGCAAAGGAGCGTCGCCGCTGCTGCGCGGCATAGCCCATCACGCGCTGCACCTCGAGTTCGGCGACGAACGACATCAGGTAGACGCCGGGCGCCGCCACGGAGGCGTCGGTCGAAAACGCGATGACCGGCCTCCCCGCCGGCCGCGCCACCGAGGCCACGGCCTGCACCGCGGGCGCGAAGAGCGGCCCGATGATGATTTCCGCCCCTTCGGCCAGCGCCTCCTGCGCGGCGGTGCGCGCATCATCGGCCGAGCCCTTGTCGTCCTTGACGATGAGCCGGATGTTGGGGTTCTGGAATTCGGCCAGCGCCATCTCGGCGGCCTTGCGCAGCGCGTTGCCTGCGACCCCGCCCTGGCCGCCTGCCGTCAGCGGCACGATGAGCGCCACGGGCACGCCGCCAGCCGCGCCGGGCTGGGCCGGGGCAGGCCCGGGACCTCGCGCCCCGCCGGGGCCGCGCGCCTCGTCGGTGCCGAACCCGGGCATTCCGCCCATGCAGGCGCCGAGCCCGGTGGAGAGCGCCGTGACGCCGAGAAGCTTCAGGCCGGCGCGGCGGGTGGGATGGAAATCGGACAAGACGCGCATCCTCATGCACAAGGTTTGGTGAATCATACCAAGCTTTGGCTTCAGTTGACAGCGCCTTCTCGACAAAAACCCTTCCCTAACAACCTGTTAATGATTGTTGCGCGGCGGGGTCGATCCATGGCCGCTGCTGCGCGCCGCCGGGCTGGCCTTGCGCGGCGGAACATGGCACCTCTGGCGCATGGACAGACGCCCCCAATGAGCCGCGACGATCACGCCCTGCGCAGCTTCACCGCTTTCGGCATCAAGGCCGAGGCGGAGCCGCTTGGCCCCGGCCTGCATGTCGTCGCCACGCCGATCGGCAACCTCAGGGACATCACCCTGCGCGCGCTGGCCACGCTCGCGGCCGCCGACATGATCCTCGCGGAGGATACGCGCGTGACCAAGGTGCTGCTCGCGCATTACGGCATCACCGCGCCGCTGATGGCCTATCACGAGCACAATGCCGAGGAGATGCGCCCCAAAGTGCTGGCGCGCCTGGCGAGCGGGGCCCGCCTCGCCTTGGTCTCGGACGCCGGCACGCCGCTGGTGTCGGACCCTGGCTATCGGCTCGTCGAGGATGCGGTGAAGGCGGGCTATCCGGTCACCGGCGCGCCCGGTCCCTCGGCGGTGCTGGCTGCGCTGGTGGTGGCGGGCCTGCCCACGGATCGCTTCTTCTTCGAGGGCTTCCTGCCCCCGCGCGGGGCGGCAAGGCGGGCGCGGCTGACCGAGCTTGGCGCGATCGCGGCCACCATCGTGCTGTTCGAATCGCCCCGCCGCCTTGCCGAGACCCTTCAGGACGCCGCCGCCATGCTGGGGCCGCGCCCTGCGGCGGTGGCGCGCGAGTTGACCAAACTGCACGAGACGGTGCGGCGCGGCACGCTCGTTGAGCTGGCGGCTTTGTATGAGGCGGGCGAGACCGCGCGCGGCGAGATCGTGCTGCTGATCGGCGCGGGCGAGCCGGCTGGGTCGGCGCAAGCGGAGGACGCGGTGGACGCCGCCCTGAAGGCGGCGCTGGCCACGCTCTCGCTCAAGGAGGCGGTGGCCCAGGTCACGGCCTCCAGCGGCCAGCCGCGGCGCAAGGTCTATGCCCGCGCCCTCGAGCTGACGCGCCGGCCCTGAGCCGCCATGCCGCCCGATCGCAGCGCCCGCGCAAAAGGTTCGGTCGCCAGCGGCCTCAGCGCCGAGCGGATGGCGCTGTGCGCGCTCGCGCTCAAGGGCTACAGGCCGCTGGCACGGCGCTTCGGCGGCAAGGGCGGGGAGATCGACCTCATCGTCAAGCGCGGCCGCACCATCGCCTTCGTCGAGGTCAAGGCCCGGATACAGATTGATGATGCCGTGACCGCCATCACCCCGGCCAAGCTTGCGCTGATGCATCGCCGCATTGGCGATTGGCGCGCGCGCAATCCCTGGGCCGCCGGCTGCGTGCTGCGCATCGACGCGGTGTTCGTCGGCAAAGGCAGCTGGCCCCGCCACGTCGCCGCCGTCGCGCCGCTGGACCTGCTTTGACCGGGCTTGCGCTGGAGGCCCCGGCGCGCCGATAAGGGCGGCCGAGCCCCGCCTGCCTCCCTAGCTTCAGGAACACGCCCATGAGCCTCACCGTCGCCGTGCAGATGGACCCGATCGAGCGCATCCGCATCGCGGGCGACTCGACCTTCGCCCTGATGCTGGAGGCGCAGGCGCGCGGACACCGCCTTTTCACCTACACGCCTGACCGGCTCTCGATGCGCGGCGCCACGGTGACGGCGGTCGGCCGGCCCTCAACGGTGCGCGATGTCGAGGGCGATCATGTCACGCTCGGCCCCGAGGAGCGGCTTGATCTGGGCGCCGACGCCGATGTGGTGCTGCTCAGGCAGGACCCGCCCTTCGACATGGGCTATGTCACCACCACGCATCTGCTCGAACGCATCCATCCGAAGACGCTTGTGGTCAACGATCCCGCCCATGTGCGCAACGCGCCGGAGAAGATCTTCGTCACCGAGTTCCCCGATCTCATGCCGCCCACGCTCATCACCCGCGACAAGGCCGAGATCGAGGCCTTCCGGGCCGAGTTCGGCGACATCGTGATGAAGCCGCTTTATGGCAATGGCGGCGCGGCCGTGTTCAAGGTGGGTGCGATCGACCCGAATTTCGGCTCGCTCTACGATCTTTTCGCCCAGATGTTCCGCGAGCCCTGGGTGGTGCAGCGCTTCCTGCCCAAGGTCACGGAAGGGGACAAGCGCATCATCCTGATCGATGGCGTGGCGGCTGGCGCGATCAACCGCGTGCCGGCCGAGAACGACATCCGCTCCAACATGGTGCGTGGCGGGGCCGCCCGGCCCACTGACCTTTCGGCCCGCGAGCGCGAGATCTGCGAGCGCATCGGCCCGGCGCTGAAGGCCCGCGGCCTGATCTTCGTCGGCATCGACGTGATCGACGGCAACCTCACCGAAATCAACGTCACCTCCCCCACAGGGCTGAGGGCGATCAAGCGCCTGGGCGGCCCGGACCTCGCCGTGGATGTGTGGAACGCGATCGAGGGGAAGATTGGGTGAAGGGAGGGCTGAAAGGTGGGCTGAAGGAAGAACTGCGCCCCGTTTTCGCCGCCCATACGTCAATGCCCGGTCTCCGAGAGCGGAGATGTTCACGCCCAGATGACGGGTCGGTTTCGCACCCTCTGTGGTCGCCCATGGCAAACGCACTCCATCAGCGAAACACGCACCAGACTTACGCAGCAGAAAATCCTGATTTGCAGGGGTGTTTGCAGAGGCGTTTGGGTCTGTTGCATGATTTTTGAATCACCCGCCACGAGCGGCGATGGCTTCGATCTCGATTAGGTAGCCATGGTGAAGCTCGGGCACGGGAACGACGCTTCGGGCAGGTTTTGCGCTCCCAAGAGCTTCGGCATAAAGGCTGTCGAAAGCGGGCCAGTTCTCGATACCCACTATGTAGACCGTCATCCGCAGGACGTGCTCAGGGCCGCACCCCGCCTCCGACAAGGGGCCGAGCACGTTGACCAGCGCCTGCCGGGCTTGGGCCTCAAAGGGCTGATCGACGGTGTGAGTGCCGTCGCTCCGGATAGGGAGCTGGCCCGATACGAAGATCAGCCCTGCCCATTTGGTAGCCTGCGAGTAGTGGCCAGCCGGGACCGGCGCGGCGTTCGTTGTGACGTATTCGATCGTGGCCATGACGCGTCTCACCATCCGTTGGTGCGCGACCAAACCGCCCCTACCTGACCGGCGGCGTTCAGGACGTGGTAACGGTCATAGTGGGCGCTGGTCGCGCAAGCGTGATTGGGAAGGATGCGCACCCGCGCTCCGATCGGCAGATATGGCAGGCTTCCGACCTCCCCCTTCCGTATTGCGAGGATGCCATGCTCCTGATTTACGCCAGCCACGATCAAGCCGGGATAAGGAGTGCCGGAAAGGTCGCACACGACGCCATAGCCCTGATCCACTGCCTGTTTGGCGGTCCCCCGATCATGCGACATCGCCATCCACCCGGCATCCGTCATGATCCAGCCCTTGGCGCGCTGGTGCCCGATGATGGTGGCAAGGACCGAAACCGCGATATCCCCGACGTCAACCGAACTGACGCCTGCCTGATAGAGATCGCCGAGCATAAACACCCCAGCCCGCACTTCGGTCACGCCAGTCAGGTCGCGGGTGTAGCGGGCGGTCGGCGTAGAGCCCACGCTGACTATGGGGCAGGGAAGACCGGCAGCCCGGAGTACTTCGGCAGCCGTCACCGCAGCGGCGCGCTCGGCCTCGGCTACGTGGGCAATCGCTGCCGGATTGGTTAGTGCGTAGCTGTCGCCGGCATGGAGCAATACGCCGCGAAGGGTGGCCCCGCCTCGGGTCAGGTTTTCGCCGATCGCCACGAGGGTCGCCGCGTCGTCCGGTTGGACGCCGGAGCGGTGGCCATCTGCATCAACCTCGATCAGCACGGGAATGGCTTCCCCGGTTTGCCCGACATGCGACGCGACCGCCTCGGCCTGTTCTATGCTGTCCAGAATGATCGCAAGATCGACGCCGCCTGCCCGGATGGCCGAAACGCGAGGAAGTTTTGCGGGCGCGATCCCAACGCCATAGATGAGGTCCCGCACGCCGCTCTCGGCGAAATATTCAGCTTCGTGGAGCGTCGATACCATGGCAGGCCCTGCGGGGCCGTTCATGGCGATGCGGGCGATCTCCCGGGATTTTGCGCTCTTCAGGTGTGGGCGGAACTTAGCCCCGAGGCCTTCAATGTGAGTTCGCATCCGCTTGACGTTAGCCTGCAACTTCGCCTCATCGAGAATCAGTGAGGGTGTGTCGAGGGTTTCAAGGGGCTTGGGCTCTTGCAGCATGATGTGTCTCCCGGCTCTCACCTCCTGACTAATCACCGAACTAACGCCAGTAGCTATTAACAATCTTCGTATTTCGTATTAACATCCGACTTAATGATCGGGACCGATGACCTCCGTTTTTTCATTGCCATAGCGGCCGCCCAATCCCTTGCGGGAGCGGCGCGGGACCTTAGTGTTTCGCCACCCGCAGTAACGCAGAGGTTGCGGGGGCTGGAAGAGCGCCTCGGCGTCCATCTGGTGAATCGCGCGGGTCGCCAACTCACCCTGACGGATGAGGGTGAACTGCTGGCGGAACGAGGGCGGGAGGTGCTTGCCTCCATTAATGAGCTCGGCGACGCCCTCGCTGACCGGCGGGGCCAAGTGGTTGGGCATCTGCGGGTGATCGCGCCCTTGGGATTTGGCCGCCGTTACGTGGCCCCGGTCGCGGCCGCTTTTCAAGCCGAACATCCAAAGGTCAAAATCGACGTGCTGCTGTCGGATCGAATCGGGCGGGCCCCGGACAACACATGGGACCTTGCCATTCATGTCGGAGAAACCGGAGACGCGACCCCCCACTTGATCGTCAGCACTCTCGCTCCGAATGAAAGAATAGCCTGCGCCTCGCCCGTCTACCTCGCCAGGCATGGTGCGCCCACAGAGCCGCGCGATCTGCGCCAGCATACGTGCATCACCCTACGTGAGAATGATGAGGATGTGGCGCTCTGGCGGTTCCGGTCCCGTAAGGGGGGAGGCGAGGAGCGGGTACGGATCGAGCCGCACTTGTCGAGCAACGATGGCGGGGTCGTGCGCGGATGGGCGTTAGCCGCTCGAGGGGTGATCGTACGATCGGAATGGGATGTGGCCGATGATCTGAGGGAAGGCCGCTTGATCCGTGTCCTGAACAGCTACGACCTGCCAGCGGCGCCCGTCGTGGCCCTTATGGGATCGCGACGGCAGGCTCGCGCTGCACGGACCGGACGTTTTCTGGATGCGCTTCGGGCCACCTTGGACCCCGCACCTTGGCGCTCCAAGCTGTTGCATGATTCTTGAGATGTTCATGCCGGAACCAGATGGCCACAGCGGGTGGTTTGCAGGCCTTTCGACTTTGGCTACGATTGCCGCATGAAGGATACGATCGCCCGTTTTGCCGCTGCCACTCGCGGCATGCCCGTCTCCCATGTTTGGCGTGGACACGGTTCAGCCCTTTTCATCCAGTTTGGCATTTTGACCCCACGAGCGCGTCGTGACGGCGGCCCCGGCCAGCCGCAGGGCGAGATCGAACTCATGATTCAGTGGAGTTGGCGGATAGAGGAGCAGCGCTCCATTCTGTGCGGCAGCTGGAGCGACGAAGAGCTTTGGGAGCCGAGTTTTGCTCGTCTTCTGGGCCGGCAAGTCGAGAATATAGCGACGTTCGGGCGGCTACCTGAACTCATGCTCTCACTCTCCGGCGGACTGCACGTTTCTTCGTTCATGACAGCCGAAGGTGATCCGGCGTGGACCTTGATCGACAGGCGCGGTCCGATCACCATCACGGCGGACTGCCGCTCTGGTGTCATCGTCGATCGCGAGGAAAGCTCCGCATCGGGCTAAAAGCCCCTATAGCCGCGTTGCATAATTCTTGAATTATGCAAACACGAGCAATCCCTCACTTTACGAGCCACTCTAGTTTGACGGCGACTAACGAGCCAACTACGCCAATTACCAAAGCAAGAAGTACGGTAATGCGCCAAAACGTTTTCGCCTCATATCTATTAACGCCCTGGCCAATAGCAAAGCAAGTAGGAGGAAATAAGAAGCGTAATATAGGCATATAAAATAGGCTAGATACAAAAATATACCAAATCAAATTTAACGCCTTATGTATCGGTGCGCTCGGCGGTATATTGTCTTTATAAAATATTATAATTAAAGATAGAGATACCATTAAAGTGAACAGTAAACCCTTTAAAACAAACTCTGCTCCTATAGCATAATTATTTCGAACAACGAGAGGTGAATATATAAGTTTTAAACTAGATATTAATGTCTCGAATTCGCTTGAAATGTGTAAAACGTCTTTATCATCTCCCGATAAATCGTAATTAATGCGAGCCCCTGCGCCTTCTGCGTATGAAAATGTGATTTCAATTGAGGGTTTATTTAGAGCAAAATCTGCCTTGAAGCTAACCTCTTGTATTCGTCTTTCGTTGATATTTGGGAATTTTTTTAGAACATTTACATCATCTGTACTTACAACAGATTTATCGCTCAATTTAAATTTGATATTGTAACCGCGCTCGTACTGGCTAAAAATACTAACAATACGGTCTATGCCGCCTCCGTCAAGCTTGAAGGCTACATAGCGATTTATCGACTTTGATGTTTTACTGGGCATTTGCTGAGGCCGTAAAGCGAGCATTAGCTCGCCCGTGTATTTTCCTTAGCATCCACATAGCTCGCCAGCACTGCGCTTATGCGCCTCTGGTAGCTTTTTCCTGTGGATTTGAAGTGACCTAACGCCTTGTGGGGACAACCTGAGCGTGATTTGCTCAGTGCTCACTGGTTAGTCCTCCATCTCAGAGTCCGTTTGGAAAGTCAGGGATGAGCGTTTCTTCGGATAAGAAGGCCGCCCATGGCGACGTGGATCATGGCGGTTGAGACGTCGATGCGTTTTTCATAGTCGCGGACGAGGCGGCGCCAGCGCATCATCCATCCGAAGGTCCGCTCGACGACCCAGCGCCGGGGCAGAACATGGAAGCCCTTCTGCTGCTCGGAGCGCCGGATGATCTCGATGACGAAGTTGAGATAGGCGGCCTTGTCCATCAAGGTCAGGCGGTCGTAGGCGGCGTCGGCGAAGAGATGCTTCACCCAGGGCCAGCGCTTGCGGATGGCATCGAGGATGGCTTGCGCACCGGCGCTGTCGGAGATGTCGGCGGTCGTCAGATTGACCATCAAGAGCCGTCCGTCGGTATCGACCGCGATATGTCGCTTGCGGCCGCGTATCTTCTTGTTGGCGTCGTAACCCCTTGTTTTGGCTTGCGGAGCCTTGACCGACTGGCTGTCGATCACCGCCGCCGTGGGGCTTGCCTCGCGACCAACCCGCTCCCGGTCGAGCATCAGCTCGACATCGTGGATGGTCTGGAACAGGAAGCGCCGCGCCAGTTCGCGGAACCAGCCGTAAACCGTTCGCCAATGGCCGAAATGATGAGGCAGCATCCGCCAGCCGCAGCCCGAGCGCACCAGATAGCGCACGGCGTTGATCACCTCGCGGAAGTCCGTCTCCCGAGGCCGTCCCGTCCGTCCGGGTTTGGGCATCAAGGGCGCGATCCGGGCCCACTCCTCGTCCGTCAGGTCGCAGGGATAGCGCTTCGTCTTCTTGGCGATCTTGGCCATCCGGCCCCGGTTCTCATGTGTCCACATCCGTAATGTGAATCACATTCGCCAGCCCACCGAAACACCAATCGCCGACTTTCCAAACAGTCTCTGAGCTACGGCAGCTTTTGTGCGCGCTGAATCACGTATGGCACGGTACAGTGCTCCAGCCTGAACGCGCCCGTGTTTCGAAACCCAATAATGCCTGATGAACTTCGAACCTTGCGAGTCATCCAGGTTTGAAAGCGTCTCAAACCACTTTTGCTTCATAGCCTCTCGACTTGCTCCCGCCCCTGCCACCTTGAATAGATGGTTCTTCAAGAGGTCGAGGATGGACAGCTCGATACCCCGCTCATTGAGGGTTTCAAAGAGCGTATAGGCATCTGCTTCGTCGGAAACAATAATCTGAATAATCGAGAGTTTTTCCTTGATGTATTCTTCAATATCTGCAAGCGGCGAAAGCGTAATACGACCATCTATTGTGCAGAGTTTATTTATTTTTTCCTTAAGATTGAGATAGCAATGCAAAATTTTTCCATTGCTGAGCTTTAGGCGTCTGTTTGCCAACTCAACATCGATAGCTGATTGAGGTTTTATAGATGTTATAAACGATTTGAAAGTTTCATTATTAGTAGTGTTCATCGAGAATTTTGGATGTGTTTCTCGTGTCCTTCTATCAACGTAACCAAAGTATGTAGATTGTAGTGTCTGTGCGAGGGTATCGTTGTTTTCATGATAGAAATTTCGCATAGCCGCTAAAAGTATCAGCGATGTAGTGAGCCGTTGTTGACCGTCGATAACTTCATAGAGGCGGCCTTCTTCTACCTGCCTGACGACTATTGGGCCTAGAAAATGCTCAGTGTCATTTTGCATTCCAAAAGTGATATCGTCCCAAAACTGAGAGACTTCGTCATCTGTCCACGCAAAATCTCTTTGGTGCTCAGGGACGATGTAGTGCAACTGCCGAGAAAGGAGATCGCCAACGAATTCGTGGGATGTTTGCATAAACGTAGTCATTGGCGGTTCCCGTCTTTTGAGGTTCTTTTTGTCCCGTGGCTATTCAGGGTCTTCGGTAAGCAAGGCCGCATAGTCTCGTCCGCCATAGAATATCCGTCCAATCCGTACCTGGTCGGGGCTGATCGTGAAGGCCACCACCACGCGCCGCTCGAAGTGCGCAAGCCTCAACCCTGGGCGAATGTCATCACGCGCCACGCCCCGCTCGGGGAAAGGCTCCAGCCCCTCGCAAAAGCTGCGGATGCGGCGCACATAGCCAATTGCGACCTCGGGGCCGCCGTTGGCGTCCCTGATGTAGGCGTAGAGGGCGGCAAGGTCGCGCTCGGCGGCAGGGCGAAAGAAAACCCTACGCGCCATGCGAACGGGCGGCCTTGTCAGCGCTGAACTGCTGTTCAAGCTTGGCGAAGACCTTTTCGGCAGGCACGTCGGGCGCGGGATCGTCAAAGGCGTCGTTGATCTCACGGGCCAGTCGGGCGGCGCGCTCGGCGCGGCTCAGCTCAAAATCTTCCAGCATCCGCAAGCCAGCGCGCACCACCTCGCTGGCGTTCTGAAACCGTCCATCGGCCACCTGGCGGCTGACGAACTCCTCAAAATGGTCACCAAGGCTGACATTTGGCATGGGCGTGCTCCTTTCATTCATGATGTGGGCACGCTCTTATGATGTCAATAGATAGCAATTTCCTGACATATTTGGCGGTCTCAAATCTGAAGTGCATCACCTAACGGATTATCGGTCATCTGGTGTGGCTGCTGGGCGGCTCGCCTCGCGGTCGCAAATTCAGGTGTTCTGCCGCCGAAGCCCATAGACCAGATAAAAGGCGGCTTTCCTGATGCGGCAGCCCAAAACCTGCCAGTCCGTTTCCCAACCCGGTCCTGCCGGTCTGCTACCGATCCTTAGCAGCCGCAAGCACGGCGTGCTTCTTGCCAGAGTTCCGTGAGATCGAAGCCCTGCGGCTGAGTGGTTTGCACGACGAGGCCGCCATCTCGCGCGGCGGCCAAGGCCTCACATAAGTCTGGCGTCGCGAGCGCAGTCGCCGCGTTGAGCAGAGGTGCCGACACGCCTTCCGACAGTTCCCGGATCAAAAACGGCAGCAAGGAACGGTCGCCACGCGTCGCAAGGCCCTCGATCGCCTCGCCTCGAACGGCGTCGCAAGGATCGTCAAGGCGCGCGTGCAGCGCGGCCCGAATGTCGGGCGTATTCGCCTCGATCATCTGGCCGAGGCCAAAGGTCGCCCAGTCGCGCACATCCTCGTCCGCATCGGCCGAGAGTTCGATCAGCCCGTCGATGGCCTCCTGTGCGGCGTGACCGGTCAGCCCAGACACGACGCCGCGACGGACGCGCGTCTCTGGATGCGCGCGCAGATCAAGAAGGGCGGGTATGGCTCGCGGGTCGTGCAGATGTCCTAGAGCTGCGCACACATCCGCGAGCACGTCAGGATCACCCGGCCCCTCGCGTTCGGCCGCGAGAAGGCCCGCCAGGCCCTGGTGCCGCTCTTCCTCAAAGACCGGCTGGAAATCGGGCAAAACGTGCCCGAGCTGGCCCAGGACAGACGCGCCGACACGGCGCCTGAGCGCATCACAATCCGTGCACGCGGCGAGCGCGGCGTCGAGCACTTCGCGGCTGCCTGATCGCTGTAGAGCGGCAACTGCCGCCCAACCGGTCGGGTTGGCCTCGGATGCCTCGACCTCTTCGTCCAGGCCGATCATTGCGCGGTCGAAGAGACTTTTCAGGTCAGTTGATGGATCTGTCGACATGAACTCCTCGGAAACTTCCGAAATCCAATCCTAGAGGACCTACCCGCGCTTTCAAAATTCTTGATGGGGTGGACGGCCTGGAGATCTGCTTCCGGCCCCCTCGCAGCCACTCACGCATTCATGACGCCCTTGCTATCCGGCGGCGCGAGGCCATGCAGGATGTGACCCTCACGCCAACATCCAACCGCCTCAAACCGCATCCCCACGGCGTTCGCCGCTCCAGCCGGCTATTCCTCCACCCTCGCTCACGGCCCCGGCGCGACGCTCAGGCGGGCGAAGGGCAGCAGGGCGCCTTCGCTGGCGGCGATGACGCGGTTGGCGACGAAGCCGGCGGTGCTTTCGGGCTCGAGCAGCACCGTGACAAGCCCCGCCAGCGGCTGGTCGAGCGGCGCGTAGACATCGCCTGCGCTCGGCGCCGCCGATTGCTCCTCAAGCGTGCACTGGCCCCTGACGATCTGGCCCATGACGATCTGGCCCCTGACGATCTGGCCCGCGCCGGTGTCGGCGTCCCGCCGTGGCGTTCTTGGGATCTCATGGCCATTCCCCCGATTTTGCCGCCGACTATCGGCAGGATTGACGGGCGGTTCAATACCCGACCTCTTCGAAGCGCATCCCCATGGCGTCCACCATCATCAGCCGTCCGGCCAGCCCTGTGCCGAAGCCTGTGATCTCGCGGATCACTTCAAGCGCCATCATCGCGCCCATCATGCCTGCAAGCGCGCCAAGCACGCCGGCCTCGGCGCAGGAGGGCACCACGCCCGGCGCGGGCGGCACGGGAAACAGGTCGCGATAGGAGGGATAGCGCGCGCCGTCATCCCGCGCCGCGTGCGGCTTCAGCGTGGTCAGCGTCGCGTCGAAGCGGCCGAGCGCGGCGGTCACAAGCGTCTTGGCCTCCGCCTCGCAGGCATCCGCCACGACATAGCGCGTCGCGAAATTGTCGCAGCCATCGGCCACGACGTCGTAGTTGGCGATGAGCGCGCGTGCGTTGCGCGCCTCGATGCGGTGGGCATGGGGCTCGACGATCACCCCCGGGTTGAGCCGCGCGATCGCCTCGGCGGCGCTGGAGACCTTGGGCCGGCCGATGTCGCCCGTGCCGTGCATCACCTGCCGCTGCAGGTTGGAAAGCGAAACCGTGTCGTCATCCACGATGCCGATGGCGCCGATGCCGGCCGCGGCGAGATACATCAGAAGTGGCGCGCCCAGCCCGCCCGCGCCGATGACGAGCACACGCGCCGCGGCCAGCCGCGCCTGGCCCGGCCCGCCGATCTCCGGCAGCACGAGGTGGCGGGCATAGCGTTCGATCTCGTCGTCGCTGAGGCTCATGGCTTAAGGGTTAGCGCCCTCCGCCACGCGCTGCAATGGCGGGAACAGGCGTTGCCGGGAGCGTGACGGGACGCTGCTTTGCCGGCTGAGGGCCAGAACGGCCTTGTTTGTGGCCGTTTCGCCCCTTCTTTCCACATGCCGGGGCTTTTCCATCCCTTGCCGGCGCTTGGCGAAAGCCTATGTGCCGTGCCATCCTAGGTCCCGGTCGCGGCGGCCTAGCGTGTTCCGTCGTCAATGGGGAGGTTTTCCATGCGTTTGAAATCACTGGGGCTGGCGCTCGCCGGCGTCGCCATGTCGGCCGTCGCGGCCTTCGCCCAACAGGCCGTCACGCCCGCTGTGGTCTATGATCTGGGCGGCAAGTTCGACAAGTCCTTCAACGAGGCCGCCTACACCGGCGCCGAGCGCTTCAAGCGCGAGACCAATGTCGAGTATCGCGATTTCGAGATCCAGAACGACGCCCAGCGCGAGCAGGCCCTGCGCAATTTCGCCCAGCGCGGCCAGAACCCGATCGTCGCGGTCGGCTTCTCCTTCCGCGCGGCGCTCGAGAAGGTGGCGGCGGAATTCCCCAACACCCGCTTCTCGATCATCGACTCGGTGGTGAACCTGCCCAACGTGCAGTCCATCGTCTTCAAGGAGCATGAGGGCTCCTATCTCGTCGGCGTGCTCGCCGGAATGGCGACCAAGAAGAACACGGTCGGCTTCGTCGGCGGCATGGACATCCCGCTGATCCGCCGCTTCGCCTGCGGCTATGTGCAGGGCGTGAAGGCCGCGAGGTCCGGCGCGACCGTGATCCAGAACATGACCGGCACCACCGGCGCCGCCTTCCGCGATCCGGTGCGCGGCGGCGAACTGGCCCGCGGGCAGATCAGCCAGGGCGCGGACGTGATCTATCACGCCTCGGGCGCCACTGGCATCGGCGTGCTCCAGGCTGCGGCCGATGGCGGCGCGCTTGGCATCGGCGTCGACTCCAACCAGAATGCGCTTCATCCCGGCAAGGTGCTGACCTCGATGCTCAAGCGCGTCGATGTCGCGGTGCATGGCTCGTTCACGGCCGCCCGCGCCGGCAACTGGAAGCCCGGCACCACCGTTCTCGGCCTCGCCGAGGGCGGCGTGGACTGGGCCGACGACGCCAACAACGCGCCGCTGATCACCGCCGAGATGCGGGCCGCCGTCAGCAAGGCCGCCGACGACATCAAGGCCGGCCGCGTCGCCGTGCACGACTTCATGTCGAACAGCGCCTGCCCGGTGCAGTGAGCCCATGTCGACGCCCACCGCTGCACGTTGCATGACGGCGCTTTTCTCGTAGTGTCATGGCCGCCCTCGTGGCGGCCATCTCGTTTGATGGGCTTGGCAGGAGCCGCCGCCAGCGGTCGAGGCCGAGCTTGCGCGTCCCAGATATCCAGGTTGCCCGCTTGACCCTTCCGCCCGCCATACAGATGACCGGCATCGACAAGCGCTTCGGGGCGGTCCATGCCAACCGCGCCGTTGACATGACGGTCGAGAAGGGCACGGTCCATGGCCTGATCGGCGAGAACGGCGCGGGCAAGTCCACGCTGATGTCGATCCTGTATGGCTTCTATCACGCCGATGCGGGCGCGATCGCCATCAACGGCAAGCCCAGCCTGATCCGCACCCCGGCCGATGCGATCGGCTCCGGCATCGGCATGGTCCACCAGCACTTCATGCTGGTCGAGACCTTCACCGTGGTCGAGAACGTGATGCTCGGCGCCGAGGGCGGCGTGCTGACGGCCAGGGGCGCCTCCGCCGTCCGCGCCAGGCTGCAGGCGCTGTCCTGTTCCTATGGGATGGACGTGAACCCCGATGCGCTGGTCTCGGACCTTGCGGTGGGCGAACTCCAGCGCGTCGAGATCCTCAAGGCTCTGGTCAAGGGAGCCGACATCCTCATCCTCGACGAGCCGACCGCCGTGCTGACGCCCAGCGAGGTGGACAAGCTCTTCGTGCTGCTCAGGCGGCTGGCGGGCGAGGGCAAGACGATCATCATCGTCACCCACAAGCTGAAGGAGATCATGGCCGTGACCGACAATGTCTCGGTCATGCGTCGCGGCGCGATGGTCGGCACTGTCAGGACCGCCGCGACCACCCCCGCCGATCTGGCGGAAATGATGGTCGGCCGGCGGGTCGTGCTCACGGTGGAGAAGGGCAAGGCCAATCCCGGCCCGGTCGAGATCTCGGTGCGCGACCTCAGCGTGCGCGACGCCCGCGGCGTCGCGAGGCTCGACCATGTCAGCCTTGATGTGCGGGCCGGCGAGATCGTGGGCGTGGCCGGCGTCTCGGGCAACGGTCAGTCCGAACTGCTCGAAGCCATCGCCGGAATCCGCCGCCCGGCCGGCGGGACGGTGATGCTCGACGGGCATGCGCTCGATCCGGGCGGCGCCGACGACCCGCGCACGCTGCGGGCCAAGGGCCTTCGCCACGTGCCCGAGGACCGGCACCGCATGGGGCTGGTCAAACCCTTCGACGCGGCCGAAAGCGCCATCCTCGGCTGTGCCGACGAGCCGGGCTTTGGCCGCGGCTTCCTGCTCGACCGTGCCGCCGTGCTGGCCGACTGCGCCCGCAAGATGCAGGCCTTCGACGTGCGCCCCGCCAACCCCACCCTGCGCACGGCGCTGTTCTCGGGCGGGAACCAGCAGAAGATCGTCCTCGCCCGCGAGATCGAGCGCGATCCGAGGGTGCTGCTGATCGGCCAGCCCACGCGCGGCGTGGACATCGGCGCCATCGAGTTCATCCACAAGCGCATCATTGCCCTGCGTGATGCCGGCAAGGCCATCCTGCTCGTCTCGACCGAGCTTGACGAGGTGCTGGCCCTGTCCGACCGGGTGCTCGTGATGTGCGGCGGCCGTATCGCCGGCGAGCGCCGCCCGGAGGACACCAACGAGCAGGATATGGGCCTGCTGATGGCGGGAGTCGGCCCCGACAATCCGCGGGAAGCGGCATGAGGCTGTTCCGATGAGCGCGCGTCCCGTTCCGCTCTGGCTGACCGCCGGCGTCGTGCCGCTGGTCAATGTCGCGGTGGCCTTCCTCGCTGCCGGCGTGGTGGTCGCCATCATCGGCGAGAACCCGCTTGAGGCGCTGTCCATCATGCTGCGCGGCGCGCTCGGCTCGCAATACGGGCTGGGCTACACCCTCTACTACGCCACGAGCTTCACCTTCACGGGGCTTGCGGTCGCGGTGGCCTTCCATGCCGGCCAATTCAACATCGGCGGCGAGGGTCAGGCCCTGATGGGCGGGCTGGGCGCTGCGCTGGTGGCGCTGTCCCTTCCCTTCCTTCCATGGCCCTTGCTGCTGCCGCTCTGCGTGCTGGGGGCCGCCGCCGCCGGCGCGGCCTGGGTGCTGATCCCCGCCTGGTTGCAGGCCTATCGCGGGAGCCACATCGTCATCACCACCATCATGTTCAACTTCCTGGCGGCCACGCTGCTGGTGTATCTCTTGGTCGGCCCCATGAAGATGGCGGGCTCCATGGCCCCCGAGACGGCGAAGTTCGCGCCCGGTGCGACCTTGCCGCTGATGAACCAGATGGCCGCATGGTTCGGCGTCAGCCTGACGAGGACCCCGCTCAACCTGTCCTTTCTCTTCGCCATTCTGGCGGCCGTGGCGGTCTGGGTGCTGATCTGGCGCACGCGGCTGGGCTATGCCATCCGTACGGTAGGCGCCAATCCGGATGCGGCGGTCTATGCCGGCATTTCCCCGGCGCGCGTCACGGTGATCGCGCTGCTGATCTCGGGCGCGCTCGCCGGGCTCATGGCCACCAACGAGATCCTGGGCGTGCAGGGCCGCCTCATCAACGAGTTCACAGCCGGCGCTGGCTTCGTCGGCATCGCGGTGGCGCTGATGGGCCGCGGCCATCCATTCGGCATCGTGCTGGCTGCGCTGCTTTTCGGCGTGCTCTATCAGGGCGGCGCCGAACTCGCCTTCGACAAGCCCAAGATCACGCGCGAGATGATCATCGTCATCCAGGGCTTCGTCATCCTGTTCGCCGGCGCGCTGGAGATGATGTTCGCGGACAGGATCGCCGCTCTTTATGGCCGCGTCACGGGCCGGGAGGTCGCGGCATGATCGAGACGATCCTGCTCGCGCTTGATTCCGCCACGCGCCTGTCGGTGCCGCTGCTCTTCGCGTGTCTGGCCGGCCTGTATTCCGAGCGGGCCGGCGTCGTGGACATAGGCCTCGAGGGCAAGATGCTGATCGGCGCCTTCGCTGCGGGGGCTGTCGCTGCGGTGGTGCCCAACCCGTGGATGGGCCTTCTCGCCGCCGTCATGGCTTCGGTGCTGTTTTCCCTGGTCCACGGCTTCGCCTCGATCACACAGCGCGGCAACCAGATCGTCTCGGGCGTCGCGATCAATGTGCTGGCCTCGGGCCTCACCGCCATCCTCGGCAATGCCTGGTTCAATCAGGGCGGGCGCACGCCGCAGCTGCCGCCCTCCGCGCGATTTGGGGAATTGACGCTGCCATTCGCCGAGAGCGCGAGAAGCATTCCCGTGATCGGCCCCTTCTATGCCGAGGTCGTGTCGGGCCATTCCGTGCTGGTCTATGCCGCGCTGGCGCTGGTGCCGCTCACCTGGTTCGCGCTGTATCGCACGCGCTGGGGCCTCAGGCTGCGCGCCGTGGGCGAGAATCCCGCGGCCGTGGACACGGCCGGGCTCTCGGTGACGCGGCTGCGCTATTCCGCCGTCATCACGGCCGGCATCCTGTGCGGCTTCGGCGGCGCCTATCTCGCCATCGCCCAATCGGCTGGCTTCATCACGGACATGACCGCCGGCAAGGGCTTCATTGCGCTGGCGGCGCTGATCTTCGCCAAATGGCGGCCCCTGCCTGCGCTGGGGGCCTGCTTCCTCTTCGGCCTGCTCGATGCAGTCGCGCTGCGCATCCAGGGCGTCAGCCTGCCCGGCATCGGCCAGGTGCCGGTGCAGGCCATCCAGGCCCTGCCTTATCTCTTGACAGTGATTTTGCTGGCCGGATTCATCGGAAAGGCGACGCCTCCGCGCGCGGTCGGCGTGCCCTATCTCAAGGATCGTTCATGAACGCCGAGATCGAGGCGCTGTTCAATGCGGCGAGCGCCGCCCAGAAGCGTGCCTATGTTCCCTATTCGCGCTTTCGCGTGGGTGCGGCCCTGCGCGGTGCGTCAGGCGCCATCTATGCCGGCTGCAATGTCGAGAATGCGGCTTACCCTGTGGGTAACTGCGCCGAGGCCAGCGCCATCGCCGCCATGATCCTCGCTGGCGAAACCCGCATCGCCGAGGCGCTGGTGATCGGCGACGGGGCGGGGCTGTGCACGCCCTGCGGCGGTTGCCGCCAGCGCCTGCGCGAGTTTGCCCCCCTCACGGCGAAGGTGCATGTAGCCGGTGCCGAGGGCCTGCGCCGGAGCTTCACGGTGGAGGAGTTGCTGCCAGCCTCCTTCGGCCCCGAGAACCTCGCGAGCTGAGCGGTGGCCATGGCCTGGAGCGACCATCCCGAAACCCTTTTCGACGAGGCGGCGGCCTTCCTCGCCTTGCGCGGTGTCGCGGCGCCTGATCTCGCCATCATCCTGGGCTCTGGCCTCGGCTCACTTGCCGGCGAGGTCGAGGATGCGGTCAGCGTGCCCTATGCGGAAATCCCCGGCTTCCCCCGTGGCCAGGTCTCCGGCCATGCCAAGGCGCTGGTGTCGGGCCGGCTCGAAGGTCGCCGCGTCCTCGTCTTCGCCGGCCGTTCGCATTACTACGAGGGCGGCGATGCAGCTGCGATGAAGGTGCCGCTCGGCCTGCTCACGCGGCTGGGTTCGCCCCGCCTGCTCGCCACCAACGCAGCCGGCTCGGTCAATCCCGCTCTTGCGCCCGGCGATGTTGTGGCGATTGCCGACCACATCAGCCTTGGCTCGCCCAATCCGCTGATCGGGGACGCAGATGAGCGCCGCTTCGTGCCCATGGCGGACGCCTACAGCCCCGCCATGCGCGCCGCGCTGTCGCGCGCGGCCGGCCGGGCCGGCATGAACCTTTCGGAAGGCGTCTACATGTGGTGGAGCGGCCCGAGCTTCGAGACGCCCGCCGAGATCAGGCTGGCGCAGCGGGTCGGCGCGGATCTCGTCGGCATGTCCACCGTGCCGGAGATCATCATGGCCCGTCGCCTCGGCCTCGAGGCCGCTGCCTTGTCGATCGTCACCAATTATGGGACCGGCATGCAGGTGGTCGCGCCGAATCACGGCGAGACCAAGCACGTGGCTGACAGCGCCGCGCCGCGCCTCAAGGCGCTGGTGAGGGCGTTTCTCAAGGAGATTGCGGATGAGTGACCGCACCGAAACGGAGCGCGAGACGGCGCGGCGGGCGCTTCGCCTGCTGGACCTGACCGACCTGGGCGAGCAGGCCACCGAGGCCGGCACGCTGCAACTCTGCGCGCGGGCCGTGGCGCAGCCCGGCCCTGTGGCCGCCATCTGCATCTGGCCGCAATTCGTGAGCCTGGCGCGGCGCACGCTTCAGGGCAGCGCGGTGCGCGTCGCGACCGTCGTCAATTTTCCGGCTGGCGGCACCAATGTCGGGCGCATCTCGGGCGACACTGTGGAGGCCATAGGCGACGGCGCGGACGAGATCGACCTCGTGATGCCCTACAAGGCTTTCCTTCAGGGCTCGCCGGAGCTGGCGGAGGACATGATCGCGGAGATCAAGGCCATCTGCGAAGGCACATTGCTGAAAGTCATCCTTGAAACCGGCGCGATGCCTGATCCGGGAGCCGTCCGCGCCGCGAGCGACCTCGCCATCCGCGCAGGGGCCGATTTCATCAAGACCTCCACGGGCAAGATCGCCACCTCGGCGACGCCCGAGGCGGTGCGCACCATGCTGGGCGCCATCAGGGCAAGCGGCCGCCCCGTCGGGATAAAACCCTCAGGCGGCATCCGCACCCTGGCCGATGCCAGGCTCTATCTTGATCTGGCGGACGAGGTGATGGGCCCCGGCTGGGCCGGCCCGCGCACCTTCCGCTTCGGGGCGAGCGGGCTGCATCAGGTGCTGGTGGATGTGCTGGCGGGCGGCGGCGGCGCCGAGCCCGGCGATGGAGCATACTGATGAGCTTTCTTCCGCAGGAGATCATCCGCCGCAAGCGCGACGGGGCGGAGCTCGCTTCAGATGAGATAGCGCGGATGATCGCGGGGCTGACCAGCGGCGCCGTGACCGACAGCCAGGCCGCCGCCTTCGCCATGGCGGTGTATTTTCAGGACATGTCCACCTCGGAACGTGTCGCGCTGACCGAAGCGATGCGCGATTCAGGCGCGGTTCTCGACTGGAGCGACCTGCCCGGCCCGGCGCTCGACAAGCACTCCACCGGCGGCGTGGGCGATACGGTCTCGCTGATGCTGGGGCCTGCCGTCGCGGCTTGCGGCGGCTTCGTGCCGATGATTTCGGGGCGCGGGCTCGGGCATACGGGCGGCACCCTCGACAAGCTCGACAGCATCCCCGGCTACACGACGCAGCCTGACAATGCGCTGTTCCGCCAGGTGGTGCGCGAGGCAGGCTGCGCGATCATCGGCCAGACTGCGGATCTGGCGCCGGCCGACAAGCGGCTCTACGCGATCCGCGACGTGACGGCGACGGTCGAATCCGTGCCGCTGATCACGGCCTCGATCCTGTCCAAGAAGCTGTCGGCCGGGCTTCAGGGCCTCAGCCTCGACGTCAAGACCGGCTCGGGCGCCTTCATGCCCACGCTTGATCGTTCGCGCGAACTGGCCCGCTCGCTTGTGGCGGTGGCCAATGGCGCTGGCCTCGCCACCACCGCGCTCATCACCGACATGGACGAGCCGCTGGCCGATGCCGCCGGCAATGCGCTCGAGGTGCGCTATGCCATCGATTACCTGACCGGCGCCCGCCGCCAGCCGCGCATGCACGAGATCACGCTCGCGCTGGGGGCGGAGATGCTCGTGCTGGGCAATCTCGCCACCAGCCTTCTCGACGGCCGCCAGCGCATGGAGCGCGCCATCGCGTCCGGCGCTGCGGCCGAAGCCTTCCAGCGCATGGTGCGCGCGCTGGGCGGGCCCGCCGATCTGGTCGCGAAGCCCGACGCGCATCTCAGGGCCGCGCCCCTGGCGCGCGCGCTGGAAGCCCCGCGCTCCGGCTTCATCGAGGCCATCGACACCCGCGCCGTGGGCATCGCCGTGGTGGAGCTCGGCGGGGGGCGCTCGCGCGCCGAGGATGTGATCGACCATGCCGTGGGCTTCACCGACCTTGCCGGCAAGGGCGACGAGGTCGGCCCGGGCCGGCCGCTGGCCATCATCCATGCGCGCGACGAGGCCAGCCTGTCGCGCGCGGCGCAGGGCCTCGCCCGTGCCTATCGCATCGCGGAGCAGCCCGTCGCGCGCTCCGCAGCCGTGCTGGAGCGCATCACCGCATGACCCTTCTGCTTGCCCTCTCCGGCTGGGACCTCGAAAGCTGGCGCGCTCGCTTCCGGAGGCATCTGCCGGGCATGGACATCGTGGCGCCGGGCGAGCCCTTCGACCGCCGCTCGGTTCGTTTTGCGGCCAGCTGGAAGCATCCCGAAGGCACCCTTGCAGGCCTGCCCGTCCTGGAAGCGATCTTTTCGCTGGGTGCCGGCGTCGATCATCTTCTCACCGATGCGCGCCTGCCCGACGTGCCCATCGCCCGTGTTGTCGATCCTGACCTCACCGCGCGCATGAGCGAATACGTCGTGATGCATTGCCTGATGCTGCTGCGCCAGCAGCGCCGCTATGATCGCCAGCAGGTGGCGGCGCAGTGGCTCGATGACCGCGAGCAGCCGGCTGCCCGCCATGTCCGGGTCGGAATCCTTGGGCTCGGCGTGCTCGGGCAGGATGCCGCCGCCAGGCTTGCTGCCATGGGCTTCGATGTGGCCGGCTGGAGCCGCTCGCCCAAGGCCCTTGCCGGCCTCGCGAGCTTCGCCGGGACAGAGCAGCTCGCGCCCTTCCTGGCGCGCACCGACATCCTCGTGAACCTTCTGCCCTCGACGCCGGACACGCGCGGCTTCCTCAACCGCCGGCTCTTCGCCGGCCTTGCCCGCGATGGCCGGCTCGGCGCGCCGATGATCATCAACGCCGGGCGCGGCGCGACGCAAGCCGAGGATGACATCCTCGCCTGTCTCGACGATGGCACGCTTGGCCATGCCACGCTCGATGTCTTCAGCATCGAGCCGCTGCCCGATGCCTCGTCCTTCTGGCGCCATCCGAAGGTGACGGTCACGCCCCACAATGCCGCGATGAGCGAGCCCGACGCCATTTGCGGGCTCATCGCCGCGCAGATCGCGCGGCTCGAGCGCGGCGAGCCGCTGCAGCACCGGGTCGACGCCCGGCGCGGCTACTGACCTTGCGCGTATTGCGGCAGGCACATGCGCGCCGGCGCATCCATGCCCCTGTTCAGCGCGCCCGGCTCTGCTAACCTTGACGCTTCAGCCTTCCAGAACGGAACCTCCATGACCATTCATCCCCGCATCGAAGCCATGGCCAGCGAGATCGCCGAGTGGCGCCGCGATTTTCACCGCAACCCCGAACTGCTGTTCGATGTGCATCGAACCGCGCAGGTCGTGGCGGACAAGCTCAAATCCTTCGGCTGCGACGAGGTGGTGACCGGCATCGGCCGCACCGGCGTGGTGGCTGTGATCAAGGGCCGCGGCAAGGGCGCCGGCCCTGCTTCGGGCAAGGTCATCGGCCTGCGCGCCGACATGGACGCGCTGCCGATCGAGGAGGAAACCAACCTGCCCTATCGCTCCGGCACGCCGGGCAAGATGCACGCCTGCGGCCATGACGGCCACACCGCGATGCTGCTGGGCGCCGCGAAGTATCTTGCCGAGACGCGCGATTTCGACGGGACGGCCGTGATGATCTTCCAGCCGGCGGAAGAGGGCGGCGGCGGCGGTCGCGAGATGGTCGCGGACGGCATGATGGCGCGCTTCGGCATTCAGGAGGTCTATGGCCTGCACAACATGCCCGGACTGCCCATCGGCGCCTTCGCCGTGCGCCCCGGCCCTATGATGGCTGCGGCGGACCGCTTCCACATCAAGCTTGAGGGCAGGGGCGGCCATGCGGCCAAGCCGCACGAGTCCATCGATCCGGTCGTCGCCAGCGCGCAGATCATCATGGCGCTCCAGAGCGTGGTCTCGCGCAACGCCAATCCGCTGGAATCGCTGGTGATCTCCGTCACGGCCGTGAAGGCGGGCGAAGCCTTCAACGTCATTCCGCAGACCGCTGAGCTCAAGGGCACGGTGCGCACGCTCACAGCCGAGATGCACGATCTCGCCGAGGAGCGCCTGCGCGCCATCGTCACCGGCGTTGCCGGCGCCATGGGCTGCACCTGTGCGATCGAGTATGAGCGCGGCTATCCTGTCACCTTCAACCATGCCGAACAGACGCACTTCGCGGCGAAGGCGGCTGGCGCTGTCGTGGGGGAGGCCAATGTCGACCTGACCGTGCCGCCCACCATGGGCTCGGAGGACTTCTCCTTCATGCTGGAGGAGCGGCCGGGCTCCTACATCTTCATGGGCAATGGCGACAGCGCCGGGCTGCATCACCCCGCCTATGACTTCAACGACAAGGCCATTCCCGTGGGCGTGGCCTACTGGGTGAAGATCGCCGAAAGCGCCATGCCGGTCTGATCGGCGCAATGGCGGATGTCGACTGCATCGTGGCGGGGGCCGGCGTCGTCGGCCTCGCCATCGCCCGCGCGCTGGCGCTGGCCGGTCGCGAGGTGCTGGTGCTCGAGGCGCGCGAGGGCATCGGCACCCAGACCTCGGCCCGCAACAGCGAGGTCATCCATGCCGGCCTGTATTATCCTGAAGGCTCGCTGAAGGCCCGGCTCTGCGTCGCAGGCAAGCTGGCGCTCTATCGCTACCTCTCCGCGCGCGGCATCGGCCATGCCTGCTGCGGCAAGCTCATCGTGGCGACGGCCGAGGGCCAGATCGCGAGGCTCGCCGCGATCCGCGCCCATGGCGAGGCCGCTGGGGTGGACGATCTCTCGATCATCGGCCGCGCGCAGGTGAAGGCCATGGAGCCCGAGGTCGAGGCGCTCGCCGCCTTGTGGTCGCCCTCGACCGGCATCGTCGATTCCCACGCCTTCATGCTGTCCCTGCAGGGCGACATCGAGAATGCCGGCGGCGTCCTGGCCTTCCATGCGCCCATCGCGGCGCTGCGCCGCGAGGAGGGCGCCTTCGTGGTGTCGGTGGGCGGCCCCGACCCCGCTTCGATCCGCGCGCGCTGCCTCGTCAATGCGGCTGGCCATGGCGCTCCGGCGCTTGCCGCGCTGCTTGAGGTTTATCCGCGCGCGCGCCTGCCGCGGCAGGCCTATGCCAAGGGCAATTACTTCGCGTTGTCAGGTCGCCAGCCATTCCGCCGGCTGGTCTATCCCGTGCCGGAGGCGGCGGGGCTCGGCGTTCACGCCACGCTCGACCTTGGCGGCCGCGTGCGCTTCGGGCCAGATGTCGAGTGGGTCGAGCACGATCAGGACCTGATGGTCGATCCGGCACGCGCCGGGCGCTTCTACGCCTCGATCAGGAGCTATTGGCCGGCGCTGCCGGACGGCGCGCTCGCGCCCGACTATGCCGGCATCCGGCCCAAGCTGCATGGCCCGGGCGAGCCGATGCCCGATTTCCGGATCGAGGGCCCGGCGGCGCATGGCGTGCCAGGCTTCGCGACGCTCTTCGGCATCGAAAGCCCTGGCCTCACGGCCAGCCTCGCGATCGGCGATGAGGTGGCTGCGCTCCTTGCGGCCTAGGCCGGGGTGGGGCCGGCCTCAGTCCTTGGCGCGTTCCACATAGGTGCCATCCTCGGTCTGCACCACGATGCGGGTGCCGACGGCGATGTGGGGCGGCACCATGACCCTGACGCCATTGTTCATGATGGCGGGCTTGTAGGAGGAGGAGGCGGTCTGGTTCTTGATGGCCGGCTCTGTCTCCACGACTTCGAGCACGATGCGGGCTGGAAGCTGGATGCCGACCGCATTCTCCTCGAAGATCGAGAGCTGGCAGACCATGCCTTCCTGCAGGTAGGGCGCGTAATCCCCCACGACGTCGGCCATCACGGTCAGCTGCTCGTAGTTCTCCGGGTTCATGAAGACGAAATTTTCTCCGTCCTGGTAGAGGAAGGAGAATTCCCGATCCTCCACGAAGGCCCGCTCCACCTGCTCGGTGGTCTTGTAGCGGTGCGATGTCTTCACGCCGTCCGAAAGCCGGCGCATGTCGATCTGCGTGGTGGGCGTGCCCTTGCCGGGGAAGAAGCTCTCGGCGGAGAGGACGGCGTAAAGCCTGCCTTCGACCTCGAGAATGTTGCCCTTGCGCACGGAGCTGGCGATGACTCTGGTCACGTGATGTCCTTGGGAATAAGTCTGGCGCGAGCGCGCCCGAAACGGTGATTTCGGCCGCGTCACTGACAGATTTTGTGTTTGAAGGAAAGCCCCATGCAGCCTGCATCCGGCAAGGGCCGCACCTGGTGGAGCCGCGACGAGCACCAGCGCCGGCGGCCCTTCCTCCTGGGGCGCAACCGCATCGTGGACTCGCTGCGGGCCTGGTTCGCCGCGCGCGGCTTCGTCACGGTCGAGGGCGCCGCGCTTCAGGTCTCTCCCGGCAACGAGACGCATCTTCATGCCTTCGCCACCGACGAGGTCGGCCTCGATGGCGCGTCGCGTCGGCTTTATCTGCACACCTCGCCCGAATTCGCCGCCAAGAAGCTGCTTGCCGCCGGCGAGACGCGCATCGTCGATTTCGCCCGCGTCTTCCGCAACCGCGAGCGCAGCGCCCTGCACCATCCCGAGTTCACCATGCTCGAATGGTATCGCGCAGGCGAGCCCTACGAGCAGCTCATGGATGATGCCGCCGAGCTCTTGGCGCTGGCGGCGCGCACGGCCGGGGCGGAGCGCTTCAGCCATCGCGGCGCCGTCATGGACCCGTTCGCCCCGCCCGAGCGCCTCACCGTGGCCGAGGCTTTCCGACGCCATGCCGGTGTGGACCTCATGGCGACGCTCGATTCCGCCGGCTTGGGCGACGTGGCCGCGCTGGTCAGGCAGGCGCACGCGATCGGCCTGCGCACCGCCGATGACGACAGCTGGAGCGATGTCTACAGCCGCATCCTCTCGGACCGGGTCGAGCCCCAGCTGGGCGTCGGACGCGCCGCCATCCTGTGCGAGTATCCCATCAGCGAAGCGGCGCTGGCCCGCCCCAAGCCGGGAGATCCTCGCCTTGCGGAGCGCTTCGAGCTTTATGCCTGCGGGGTGGAGCTGGCCAACGCCTTCGCCGAACTGACCGATCCGGCCGAGCAGCGCCGTCGCTTCGAGGCGGACATGGACCTCAAGCAGGCCATCTATGGCGAGCGCTACCCAATCGACGAGGATTTGCTGGCGGCGCTGGCGCTGATGCAGCCGACCGCCGGCGTCGCACTGGGCCTCGACCGGCTGGTGATGATGGCGGTCGGCGCGAACTGTGTCGCCGATGTCATCTGGACGCCGGTGGCGGAACCGGCCATGACGCGGGCATGAGCCTTGTCCCGTCCATGAGCCTTGTCCCGTCCGTGAGCCTTGTCCCGTCCGTGCCTGACCTTGAGCCCCGCCCGGCCGCGCTGCGCAGCGCCGACGATCTGGCGCGCGCCGGCCTGATCGCGGCCTCCGACGCCCCGGCCATCGCGGCGCTGGCGCAGCGCTACGCCATCGCCGTCACGCCCGAGATGGCGGCGCTCATCGGCGCCCATCCGGATGATCCCCTGGCCCGGCAGTTCATTCCCGATCTCAGGGAGGCCCGGAACGAGCCGGAGGAGAGGCCTGATCCGATCGGCGACGCGGCCCATTCGCCGGTGGAGGGCATCGTCCATCGCTACCCTGACCGCGCTCTGGTCAAGATGCTCCATGCCTGCCCGGTCTATTGCCGCTTCTGCTTCCGGCGCGAGATGGTGGGCCCGGGCGGCGACGCTCTGACCGGAGCCGCCTTCGACCGCGCCATGGCCTACCTCGCCTCCCGCCCGGATATCTGGGAGGTGATCGTGACGGGCGGTGACCCGCTCATGCTCTCGGCGCGCCGCGTCGAGGCGCTGATGCAGGCCCTGGCCGGCATGGCGCATGTGCGGGTCGTCAGGTGGCACAGCCGCGTTCCGCTGGTCGATCCGGGCCGGATCACGCACGCCTTGGTGCGCGCGCTAAAGCTGGGCGGCAAGGCGGTCTATGTCGGCGTCCATGCCAATCATCCGCGCGAATTCACGCCCGCCGCCCGGCAGGCGCTGGCGCGGCTTGCCGATGCCGGCATCGCGCTCGTGAGCCAGTCCGTGCTGCTTCGCGGCGTCAATGCAGACCCCGGGACGCTGGCGGCGCTGATGCGCGCCTTCGTCGAGAACCGGGTGACGCCCTATTATCTGCACCACCCGGATCTCGCCCCTGGCACTGCGCATTTCCGCCTTTCGATCGCCGAAGGGCAGGCGATCATGCGGGCGCTGCGGGGTCATCTCTCGGGTCTCGCCCAGCCACTCTATGTGCTCGACATCCCCGGCGGCCACGGCAAGGCGCCCATCGGCCCCGATTATCTTGCCCCCCAGCCGGACGGGAGCTGGCGCGTCACGGACAGGCACGGCGTGGCGCATGCCTATCCGCCTCCCTCCGGCGCTCTTTCGGAGCCGCTCGCTTGACCGCCCCCGCCTCGCAGTCCGCCGCATCGCCGCACAGCGCTGCCATCATCGGCGCCGGCCCTGCCGGCCTCATCGCGGCCGAGACGCTGGCGCGCGCGGGCCTCTCCGTCACCGTGCATGAGCGCATGCCCTCGGTCGCCCGCAAGTTCCTGATGGCCGGGCGCGGCGGCCTCAACCTCACCCATTCCGAGCCGATGGAAAGATTTGCCGGCCGTTATGGCGAGGCGGCGGACTGGGTCGCCCCGCTGCTCGCCGGATATCCCCCGGCCGCGCTCATCGCGTGGTCGGAGGGGCTGGGCCAACCCACCTTCGTCGGCTCATCGGGGCGCGTCTTTCCGCAGGGCTTCAAGACCTCGCCCCTGCTGCGCGCCTGGCTGTCGCGGCTCGACGCGCTCGGCGTGCGTATCGTGACCCGCTCGGAATGGCGTGGCTGGACCGCTGCCGGCGCGCTGCGCCTCGCCGGCCCCGAAGGCGAGACGCAGGCGCGTCCGGATGTCGTGATCCTGGCCATGGGCGGTGCGAGCTGGCCACGGCTGGGCTCCAATGGCGCCTGGGCGCCGCTGCTGAGCGAGCAGGGCATTGCGGTCGTCCCGCTCAGGCCTGCCAATGTCGGTGTCAGGATCGGCTGGTCGTCCGTGCTGCGCGAGCGGTTCCACGGCGAGCCGCTCAAGCGCATCGCGCTCACCCATCAAGGCCGCACGCTGCGCGGCGAGGCGGTGCTGACGCGGGACGGGCTCGAGGGCGGTGTGGTCTATGCGCTCGGGGCGGCCATCCGCGCGGCGCTTGACGGCGCCCCCACCACGACGCTCACCATCGATCTGAGGCCCGACATCGCGCTCGATGCGCTGGCGCTCAGGCTTGATGGCCCGCGCGGCGGGGCCTCGATGGCGACGATCCTGCGCAAGCGCGCCGGCCTGTCGCCCGTGGCGGCAGGCCTCGTGCGGGAGGCGGGACCCTTGCCCGCCGGGCCCAGCGCGCTGGCGCGGCGCATCAAGGCCGCCGCCTTTGCGGTAACCGGCTTGTCCGCCTTCGATCGTGCGATCTCGTCGGCCGGGGGCGTCAGCCGCGCGGAACTCGATGAACGCCTGATGCTGAGAGCCAGGCCCGGCATCTTCGCCGCCGGCGAGATGCTGGACTGGGAAGCCCCGACGGGGGGCTATCTGCTTCAGGCCAGCTTCGCCAGCGGCGTCGCCGCCGCGCATGGGGCGCTGGCCTGGCTTGGCAGGCCGCTCGAAGCGTGAGGGTGGGTCCGGTCCGCATGCCGGACCGAGCCGATGTCAGCGCCGATCTCAGCGCCGATCTCAGCGCCGGCGCGGCGGAGGCCGCCGATTGCCGCCAGCGGGCGCGCCCACAGCTGCGGTCTTCTGCCGGAAGTTGATCCGGCCGCGATCGAGATCGTAGGGCGACATTTCCACGACGACGCGATCCCCCGCAATGGTGCGGATGCGGTTCTTCTTCATCTTGCCGGCGGCATAGGCCAGCACGATGTGGTCATTGTCCAGCTTGACGCGGAAATGGCCGTCCGGCAGCACTTCAGCGACAGTTCCATCAAACTCGAGCAGCTCTTCCTTTGCCATCCAGACTCCATCCGGTTTTTGCGTGTCGAGGCCATGTCGGCCCGCTTCCGTGCGCTGCTCATAGCGCTTCGCGTCGAAAAGGAAAAGCATGATGCACGCAATGCCGCCGTCCTGCCCATGCCGGGGGCTGCGCCCGTGGGCGGGCGCCCGATGATCGCGCTGGCGGCCCATGGCTTCGAGGCCATGATCGGCCCGGCCTGCGGAGCCGTCGTCACGCAGCTTCGCTGGCGCGCGCCCTCGGGCGCCGTTCACGATCTGCTGTTCAGCCCGGCCGGGCTGAACCCGCAGACTGCCCAGCCCAACCGTTTCGGGCTCTGGCCGATGGTGCCCTTCGCCAATCGCGCCTTCGGCGGCATCGTGGATGATGGCCAACGCCGCATCCAGCTCCCGTTAAACGATCCGGCCACTGGCTCGGCCATTCATGGCTTCGGCTGGCAATCGCCCTGGCAGGTGGTTGCGCAAGGCCGTGACAGCGCCAGGCTGCGCCATGAGCGGGCGGCGGATGCCGCAGCGCCCTATGCCTATGCGGCGACGCTCGACATCGGCCTTCAGGCCGGCGGCGCGCGGCTCCTCCTGGCCGTCACCAACACGGGCGATGAGGCCTTGCCCTTCGGCATCGGCTTTCATCCCTGGCTGCCGCGCGCGCCGGATACGATCCTGACCATCCGCGCGCGCCAGGCGCTCGCCCTCGGCCCTGGCTATCGCGCGACCGGCGTGGTGGATCTGCCCGGCGGCGGGCGCTTTGGCGCGGGCGCGAGCCTGCCTGTGGGCGAGGAGGTGGCGCAGAGCCTCATTGACTGGACGGGGGAGGCGCTTTTCACCTCGCGCGCTTCAGGCCTCTCGATCGTCATCGCGGCCGACCACAGCCTGCGCCACCCGGTGCTGTGGAGCCCTCCCGGTGCGGATTTCGTCTGCTTCGAGCCCCAGAGCCATGGCATCGGCGCGCCGAGCGAAGCGGCTGCGCGCGCCGTCACGCCGCTGGCTTCGCTGGCGCCCGGAGAGGCCCTGTCCGGCTGGATGACGATCGGCGCCACGGAGGCCTGACCAAGACAGGCCTGAGCCCGCCTCAGCCGCTGAAATGCTTGGAGAGCTTGAGCGACTGGCCCTGATAGTTCGACTTGAGGTCCGCGCCGTACAGCGCCCTTGGCCGGCGCGCCATGCGCTCATAGACCAGCCGGCCCACCACCTGCCCGTCCTCGAGGATGAACGGCACATCGCGCGAGCGCACTTCCAGCACCGCCCGCGCCCCGGCCCCGCCCGCGCCGGCATGGCCGAAGCCCGGATCGAAGAAACCGGCATAGTGCACGCGGAACTCGCCCACCAGCGCGTCGAACGGCATCATCTCGCAGGCATAGTCGGGCGGCACATGCACCGCCTCCTTCGAGGCCAGGATGTAGAACTGGCCCGGATCGAGGATCAGCGAGCCCGAGCCGTCGGCATCGAGCCTGTCCCAGAACTCGGCCACGCGATAGGCGCCGACCCGGTCGACATCGATCAGCCCCGTATGGCGCCTGGCGCGGTAGCCGATCACGCCGTCGAAGCCGGACAGGTCCACGCTGACCGCCACGCCGCCCTGGATGTTGGGCTCGGCCGAGGCCACAAGCGTCTCGCGGCCGTGCAGTTCGGCCAGCTCCGCGTCGTCAAGCCGCGCGCCCCCTGCCCTGAAGCGGATCTGGCTCAGCCGCGAGCCGGTGCGCGCCAGGATGGGGAAGGTGCGCGGGCTGATCTCGATGTAGAGCGGCCCGTGATAGCCTTCCTCGACCACGTCGAACTCGCGCGAGCGGTCGGTGATGACGCGCGTGAACACATCAAGGCGGCCGGTCGAGCTTTTCGGATTGGCCGAGGCCGCAAGCCCTGCCGGCAGCGCGAGGCTTTCGAGCAGTTCGGCGATGTAGACGCAGCCGGTCTCGAGCACGGCCCCGGCGGTGAGGTCGATCTCGTGCAGCGCCAACTGGTCGAGGCGCTGGCGCAGCAGCCGTTCACGGCCGGGCAGGAAGCTGGCCCGCACCCGCCAGGCGCGGCGGCCCAGCCTCAGTTCGAGGCTGGAGGGCTGGATCTGCCCTTCCACGGGCGGCACGCCGGTGCGGACCACGCCCGAGGCGATCATGGCCGCGATCGTCTCGTCGGACTGGATGCCGGGCAGGATCGGCGTCATCGGGCTGGGGTTCATGGCGTGAGCGTGAAGGCGAGGTCAGGATCAACGCTTCTTACGCCTCACGCCCGAAATCGCAACAGGCATCGATGCAAAAGCCGGGGAAAGCCGTCAATCGCGGAACGTCGCCCAGGCGATCAGGCTGCGGCTGATCGCTGTGGCGAGCACCAGCGGGGCAAAGGCATAGGCCAGCACGCAGAACCAGTCAGGCGCGAGCAGCATGGCGACGAAGACGAGGATGGTCTCCGATCCCTCCGCCAGGCCGGCGGTAAAATACAGGCTCTTGTGCCCGCGGCTCGTCGTCTCGAGGCCGCGCTTCGCGGCAAGCGCCGCATAGGCGAGGAATGTCGCGCCGTTGAGGTAGAAGCTGGCGAGCAGCACCGCCGCCGGCAGGGCGTTGAGGGCCGGGTCCCGCAGCGCGAAGGCCAGCGGCACCGCACCGTAGAAGGCGAAGTCGCAGACGATGTCGAGGAAGCCGCCCCGATCGGTGCGGCGGCGCGCCTCGGCGATGGCTCCGTCCAGCCCGTCGCAGAAGCGGCCGAGCCCGAGCAGAACCAGCGCCAGAAGGTCGAGCCGCAGCCAGATCGCCGCCGCGCAGCCCACCCCGCAGGCGAGGCCCAGAAGCGTCACGGCATCGGCGGTGACGCCGCGCCGCGCCAGCGCGCGTCCCATCTCAAGAAGCGGAGGATCGATGATGCGCCGCATGATGCCGTCGAGCATCGGTCCTCCTCGGTGGCGGGCCTGGGCGGCCGGGCGGGCTCGCGTGTCGCAGGCCCTGACGGCCAGAGCGGGCATGACACCGCCTTTGCCGCCAGATACGATATGGTCAAGCCTTGTGCAGCCTCGAAAGGTGCCATCATGTACAACGCCACGACGCGGGGCGTTCACATCTCTGTGACGCCCGAATTCATGGAGACGGAATCGTCCCCGGCCGATCAGCGCTTTTTCTGGGCCTACACCATCGAGATCGTGAACAACGCCGCCGAAACGGTGCAGCTCGTCTCGCGGCACTGGCGCATCACCGATGGCAACGGCCAGCTTCACGAGGTGAAGGGGCCGGGCGTGGTCGGGGAGCAGCCTGTGCTGCGCGCGGGCGAGCGCTTCCGCTACACCTCCGGCTGTCCGCTGGCCACGCCGCATGGCTCGATGACCGGCACCTTCGAGATGCTGATGGAGGATGGCGGCCGCTTCGATGCCGTGATCCCGCCATTCCCGCTGCAGAGCCCGCACGCCCGCGTCACGCTGCACTGAGGCTCGGATGCATGGGCTTCCCCGTCGCAAATCAGCCGTGAAGCGGTCTATGCTGCCATCCATGCCTCGTCTGCTCGCCGCTGCTCTCGCCCTCGCCGTCTCCGCCGCCTGGCCCCTCCCGATGAGCGCGCAGGAGCTGCGTGGCCATGGCGGTCCTGTCAGGGCCGTGGCCGTCTCGCCCGATGGCGCGTTCGCCATCACGGGCTCGTTCGACCAGTCCGTGATCCTGTGGCGGCTGCGGGCGGGCGTGGCCGAGGCGGTGCTGCGGTTCCACGAGGGCTCGGTGAACGCCGCCCTTGCGCTGGCCGACGGCCGCTTCGCCAGCGCCGGGGAGGATGGGCGCATCGCCATCTGGCGCGTCGGCCAGGCCGCGCCGGATCGCATCGTCACCGGCCATTCCGCGCCTGTCGCGGCGCTTGCCCTTTCCCCGGATGGCGGCGTCATCGGCTCCGCCTCCTGGGACGGCACGGCGCGGCTCACCCCGCTTGGCGGCGGCGAGGCGCGGGTGCTTGAGGGGCATCGCGGCCAGGTCAACGGCATCGCCTTCCTGCCGGGCGGCGGCGTCGTCACGGCGGGCTATGACGCGACGCTGCGCTTCTGGACCGCCGATGGCGCGCCGGCGCGCATCGTCACCTTGCCAGCCGTGCTCAACAGCGTTGTCGCCGCGCCCGATGGCGAGGCTGCGGTGGCGGGCGCCGATGGCCGCCTGCGCTTCGTCGGCGCCGATGGCGCGGCCGGCGCCGAACTCGCCATCGCCGAGACCCCGCTCGTGGCGCTGTCCATCACGCGCGACGGCTCAGCCCTGGCCACCGGCGGCATCAGGGGCAATGTCTCCATCATCGATCGCCGCTCGAAGACGGTGCGCGCCAATCTGGTCGGGCCGGGGCTGCCGGTCTGGTCGCTCGCCTTCACGCCGGATGGCGCGGAGGTGCTCTCGGGCGGGGCCGACCGGCTTGTGCGCCGCTGGAACGCGAGCACCGGCGAGCATATCGGCGCGGTGGTGCCGCGCGCTGGCGCCGATCCGCTCGAGGCTTTCCGGGGCGAGCGCGGCGCGCAGGTGTTTCGCGCCTGCGCCGCCTGCCACACCCTGACGCCCGATGACGGCGCGCGGGCCGGGCCCACCCTGCACGGTGTCATGGGCCGCCGCATCGGTACAGCGCCGGGCTACGCCTTCTCGCCTGCGTTGCAGCAGATGGACATCATCTGGAGCCGCGAGACCATCGCGCGCCTGTTCGAGATCGGGCCCAACGCCATGACGCCCGGCACCAAGATGCCCGAGCAGGTCATCATCTCCGCCGAGGACCGCAAGGCGCTGGTGGACTGGCTGGAGAAGGTGACGCGCTGAGGCTCAGCCGAGCGGGTCCTCCCCGCGCTCCCGCCGTTCGCGCAGGTAGTCCTCCGTCGTGCGCGGGCTCGGGCGCGGCCGGTTCTCGTGCGGATCGAAGCTCTCGTTGACGACGACCTCGACGCGGCAATCCTCGCACATGCGGATCAGCGAGGCGCGCCTGGCCATGTCGCCGGCGAACATCCAGTGCTTGTTCTCGAGCTTGGCCACGATGCGGTTGATGGTGGACTGCACGCCGAAGCCCTTGCCGCACTGGATGCAGTGGGCCGGCTCCTCCTGCTTCACCACCCGCGCCGGTTCCGCCCAGGCCTTGAAGTCTATGCGCGGCTCCAGCGTGATGACCTTCTCGGGGCAGGTGGCGGCGCACAGCCCGCACTGCACGCACAGGTCCTCCTGGAATTTCAGCGTCGGCTTGTCCTTGTCGTCCTGCAGGGCCTGAACCGGGCAGGCGGAGACGCAGGCCAGGCACAGCGTGCAGCCATCGACATTGATCTCGAGCCCGCCGAAGGGCGCGCGCGCCGGCATCGCCACGGCCTCGACCGGCGCGGGCGCGGCGCGGTGCAGCTCGCCGATCGTGGTCTTGAGCAGCTGGCGGCCCTGGCCCATGGGCCGGAAGCGCGCCGGGTTCGGGCTCGGCATGCCGGGGCTTGGCAGGTCGAGCGCCTGCCGCAGCGCATCGGGATCATCGGTCTCGATCAGCCCGGCGCGGCCTTCGCCATAGCCCAGCGCGGCGCCGAGCGTGTTGGCGTAGTCGATGTTGCGGGCGAGGCCCGAGAGGTCGTGCTTCGCCTTGCCCCTGACGAGGAAGCGCACGGCCGCGGCGCCGAAGGCGAGCGCCGCGGCGCTGAGCTCCAGCCCCGCCTGCGTCACCTCGTTGAGCCTGAGCGGCAGCACATGCGCGGGCAGCCCGCGCCCGAAGCGCGCCAGCGCCTCGATCAGCGGCTCGCCATGGTCGCCGTCATGGACGAGCAGCACGGGCGGGCGTCCGCCGGCCTCGACATGGGTGGTGATGAGCGTGCGCAGCTTGCGCAGCACCACGTCGGACGGGGGCAGCGCATAGGTGATCGCGCCAGTGGGGCACACCGAGGCGCAGGCCCCGCAGCCAGCGCAGATCTCGGCGGAGACGGCGACATGATCGCCCATCGAGGTGATGGCGCCGGCGGGGCACAATTCGAGGCAGCGCGTGCAGCCGGTCTTGCGCGAGCGTGAATGGGCGCACAGCCCCTGTTCGAGGTTCACATAGGCCGGCTTGTCGAACTCGCCGACAAGCGTCGCGGCGCGGGCTGTCAGCGCCTCGATGGCTGCCCGGTCGCGCGGGTCGGCGCGGAGATAGCCCTCGCGCAGGTGATCCCCGGTGAACAGCGGCCGGCCGCCGGAAACGTCGATCACGAGGTCGCAGGAGGATTTGGCGCCGTTTCGCGTCTCGCCGAATGCCAGCCGGGCGCGCGAGGATGGCGCGGCGGCGGCAAAATCGTCGATGGTCAGCTCGAAGGCGCCGAGCCAGCCCGTCGCGCCAGCCACCGTGCCGCGGAACACGGGGAAATCCGCCACGCGCGGCGGCGTGATGTCGCCCGGCCGCGTCAGGATCACCGTCACGTCGAGGCTGTCGGACAGCCGCCGCGCTACCTCGATGGCGGTGTCGTCGCTCCCGTAGATCAGCGCAACGCCGGCGCTCGACAGGGTGGCGAAGCGCGTCGGCGCCATCGGCTCGGCCGAGGCGGCGAGCAGGGCCGCCATCTTCGGCCCGGCATCGCGGGCCTGGTCGGACCAGCCGGCCAACTCGCGGATATTGGTGAAACGCACCTCGCCCGGAAAGGCGAGGTCCTCGGCGATCTCTGCGAGGAGCGGCGCTTCCTGCGTGCAGGCGACCGTGATTTCCGAGGCGCCGGACGACAGCATGGCCTTGAAGCTGTCGACCTGGCTGCGGCACAGATGGCGAGCCGTCTTGAGCGAGGCATCCCCGCAGCCTTTGGCAATGGCCGCCACGTCGAGCGGCATCGTGTCCTCGCAACTGCAGACGGCGACGATGCGCGTGGGTTCGGCCATGAAATCCTCCTGGTCCGGTTCTTTTCGCTGGCGCCGCGCTGCCGGGCCGGCACGTCGATCCCGGCCCCTGCACTTGCGCTGAGGGCGTCTTATATGGAACTGAACGAATTCAAAACAGCCGGCGTCGCCGCAAAAAGCCGGGCCGACTGGTTTGGGCATGACAATCCGAGGATCGCATAGATGTCAGCGAGCGCGTCATCCCGGCAGGCGTCCATGCGGCGCGACCCGCTGCTGCCGCCTGGCTTCACCTGCGCCCCCTTGCGCGAGTCAGGCGATGCCTTCGCCCATGCCGTGGCTCATGCCGACGAGCTGGGGGCGGCCTCGCTGGTCTTCGTGCGCCGCTATGATCTGGTCGAGTTCGCGGTGGTGCTGGAGCCCGAGGCGCCGCTGCGCACCGCGCGGCTCGCGCATTACATGGGCATGAATGCGCTCGCCGACGCCGTGGCCGTGCATGGCCCGGCGGAGCGGCCGATGATCTTCGCCTGGCCGGATGCGCTCCTGGTCGACCATGGGCTGATCGGTGGCGGGCGCACCGCCTGGCCGGCGGATTGCGCCGAGCACGAGACCCCGCGCTGGGTCGTGTTCGGCGCCATGTTGCGCGCCGCTTCGCTGGTGGACATGGATTCAGGCCTGCGCTCTGCCGCGCCCGGCGCCGGCATCGCCATGGACGAACTCGGCTTCGAGGGCGTCACGCCGGTCGATCTGGTGGAGAGCTTCTGCCGCCACCTGATGCTCGGCTCTGATGAATGGCTCACGCGCGGGCCGAAGGCGGTGGTCAAGCGCTTCCTCGACCGGCTCGGCCGCGAACAGGGTCTGCGTCACGGCATCGAGCCCGATGGCGACCTCGTGGTGAAGAGCCAGGGCGGCGAGGAGCGGCGCAGCCTTGAGCAGGCGCTGGCGCGGGCCGACTGGTTCGACCCCGGGCGCGGGGAGCCCAAGCTGTGAAGCTGCTGCGCACCATCCGGCTGGACCCTTCCGACACCTTCGTCTTCGCCAAGGCCGCCGAGCCGGGCGAATGGGCCGTGCCGGGCTCCTTCATGTTCATCGATGCCGACATCGAGGCGCTGGGCCCCAAGGAGCGCGCCGCCTTCCGCTCGGGGTTTCTGGGCGCCGCCTCGTTCGGATGGTCGACGCTCGCCGTCGTCAGTCCGATCAGGCCTGACGAGCGCGAGGCGCTGGTGACCGCGCTCGCCGCCGCCTTCATGCGTGAGCTTGGCGCGCCTGACATCGACACGGCCCGCGCCGCCGCCGAGGAGGAGATCGCCTTCTCGGCCGCGCTGTGCGACCATCCCGAGCAGACGCTGGTCGCCGTCCATCGTTCGATCGAGGATGGCGAACCGCGCGAGCGCTTCCGCACCCTGACCCCCCGCGCCGAGGCCCTTGGCGCCGGTGCGCCGAAGGGCGGCTTCCGCGCCTTCGATTTCTTCGAGGTCGAGGGGGACGCGGATGAGGTCACCGAACATGTCGACCTTCTGGCGATGATGAAGGACAAGGCCCGATGAGCAAGCATTTCTGGGCCTCGTCCGGCCATGTCCTGCTCGAACATGACGCCTCGGGCGGCCTGCTCGTCACGGACGAGTATCTGAAGGCCTATCTCGCCCGCAAGGAGCTGATCCCCCCCGAGGATGCCTGCGCCGCCGAGCGGGCGCTCCACGCGCGGCTGCTCGACGACCCGCGCGCCGCGGTCACGGCCGCCGAGATCGCAGCCATCGAAGACGCCGACGCGCGCGAGAACTGGGGTTTCATGCTCGCCTTCCGCGACCGCCTCAGGGCCGCGCCCACGCTTGAGGCGGCCTATGTCGCCCTGACGCGCGATGGCTGGAAGGGCGTTCCACCGCTCTTCATGCTGCAGATCGCCCATGTCATCCTGCGCAACGCGCTCGATGATTGCGACGATCCCTTCGTGGTCCGCGCGGCGGAGTGCTTTTATCGCTCCCAGCGCGTCACCGTTCAGGATGGCACCATCCTTCTCGCCGATTCCGACATCGTCGAACTGCACGAGGAGGAGCGGCATGCCTCGCCGCTCCTGTCCATGATGGGCGAGGCCGCCTCCAGGAAGCTCGATGTGCTCAAGCCCGCCAATGCCGAGGGCTACTGGCAGCGCTCGGATGCCTTCGACATGGTGCTCGACCTGGGCGGCGAGCCGTCCGGCCGCGCCGCCATGGCGCGCGCGCTCGCCATCTGGATCCGTCATCTGCATGGCGTCACGGTCACCGTGGAGCCGCTCGATCGCATCGAGGATGGCGACTGGCGCTGGTTCGTGGGGCTCGATTCGGACGCAACCCGGATCGGCAACGCCCTGTGGGCCGGCAAGGCCGTGCCGCCCGAGTTGCAGGCGCGCGTCGTCGGCCTGTTCCGCCTGCGCTTCGTTGAGAACTCCCGCGTCACCGAGGTGGCGCGCGACAAGCCTGTCTATCTCATCATGGCCATGACCGAGGACCGGCATCTCAGGCTCAAGCCGCACAATCTCGTCACCGGCCTGCCGCTGCTTTCGGGCAATTGAGGAGGGGTCATGGCTGTCTCGCACAAGATGGTCGGCGTGGTGGTCGAGCGCCGCAGCATCGACAACCCCTGGGTGGACCATGTCTGGGCGCCGGTCGCGGTGTTGCCCGATGCGCCGGACGTTCCGCCATGGACCTCGCTCGGGCGCGAGGGCGGGGTCGAGCGCTTCTATCTCGGCCCGGCCGCGCTGAGCCTTTACTCGTCTGACACGGGCCACCTCATCGAGAACTTCGTTCCCGGCGCGGGCAAGCTCTGGGTGAGCGTGCGGCCCACCGGCATCGAGCCGCCGCTCGAACTGGTCGGCGTCACGGCCGACCCCAGCGAGGGCGAGGGTTTTCTCGAGGGCATGGGCGACGTGGTCGAGGCCGTTCCGATGCCCGACGGCATCGCGGAGCATGTGCTGGATTTCTACCACGCGCACCATGTCGAGCGCCCCTTCGTCAAGCGCAAGCGCGACAAGGCCGGCCGCAACGCCTTCACGCCCGGAACGCAGCAGACCCGTGCGCCGCTCACCGAAGGCGGCCGCCCGATCGGCCAGCCCGATGATGGGGATGATTGAGCGATGAGCGCGAAGGACGATCCTGGCCAGGGCGCCATGCAGGGGCTCGCCTCGTCCGGGGGCGAGGAAGGCTTCCTCGCGCGCTGGTCGCGCCGCAAGCGCGAACCGGGGCAGCCAGCCGCTCCGGCGCCAACCCTTGAGGCTGCGACGCCTCCGGCCGCCGCGCCCGACGAAGACACGCGCCCGCGTGATCCGGAAACGGGCGAGTTGATCGATGAGGAATGGCTCAAGACGCTGCCCGATGTGGCGTCGCTGGGCCCGGGCGCGGATTTGTCGCCCTTCATGCGGCGCGGCGTGCCCGAAGCGCTGCGCCGGCAAGCGCTGCGCACCCTCTGGATGGCGGACCCCGCCATCCGCGACTATGTCAGCCCGGCGCTCGATTATGCCTATGACTACAACAGCCCTGGCGGGGCGCCGGGCTATGGCCCCTTGAGCGAGTCAGACATCGAGCAGGCGCGCGCCTTCCTCGGCGAGGTGTTCAGCAAGCCCGCTTCCAGGCCGGATTCGCCCGTGTCGGAGGCCGCGGTCGGCGGCGAGGCTGCAATTCCGGACGAATTCGCGGGGCCTGGCACGAATCGTGACAATGAGTCGCAGGGGGGTGAGGTGGAGCCTCCGAATGCGCTCCGGCTAACCGATGCTGCGGCGCAACATGATTCGCTTGAGGCCCATGAGGGTGACATTTCGGAATGCGGGGGAAGTTCACCCGAAATACGTCAGAATACGCCATCAGCCACGCTTGCGGCCGGTTCCGTTGCGATGCACCGCAACATGGTCGGGCCTGAGGATAAGGCTCAAATCACTGAAAAACCCGGTGCAATGGGCCTGCCAAGGCGCCGTGGAGGCGGCGCCACCCCAATTTAAATCGGTTATTGCCGACTTTGGAATGGTTGCAAATTTCCGTGATAACCGCTCATTATCAGTTCGGACGGCTGAACCTGCGAGCAAGACGGGCTGACGCCAAAGGAATTGGGGAAACACCCTTATGAGGGATATGGCTCTGGACAGGGCAATCGAGGCTGCCGGCGGCGTGCGTGCGCTTGCCCGCGCCCTGGGCATTTCCCAGCCGGCCATCTCCTCCTGGAAGCGCATTCCCTCCGATCGGCTCGTTGCCGTCGAGGCCGCGACGGGCATTCCCCGTGCCGAATTGCGCCCTGATCTTTTCGCGGGCGCCGCGCCGCAGCAGGCTTCGCCGGACATCGCGCCCGAGGATATGGCGAGGGCCGAGGAATATGCCCTTCTCGGCGCGCTGATCTGGCGCGCGCCCACCGCCCAGCTGCTGGGCCAGCTGGCCGGCCTGCGCGGCGATGCATCGGAGCTTGGCGCAGCGCACCATATGCTTGCCGATGCTGCGCGCGCCGTCGACCCCGCAGCCCTCCAGCGCGAGTATTTCGATCTGTTCGTGGGCGTCGGCCGCGGGGAAATCCTCCCCTACGCCTCTTTCTACCGCACCGGCTTCCTGCACGAGCGGCCGCTGGCCGATGTGCGGCGGGACATGGAGGCTCTCGGCCTCGCCCGTGAAGTCCGCGTCGGCGAGCCCGAGGACCATGCGGCGATGCTTTTCGACGTCATGCGCGGCCTCATCATGGGCGAGTTCGGGGCCGATGGCCTTGATGACCGCATCTTTTTCGAACGGCACCTCAAGCCCTGGGCGGCGCGGATGTTCGTGGATCTGGAGATGACCCAGACCTCGGCCTTCTATCGCGTCGTCGGGGCCGTGGGCCGCGTGTTTCTGGAAGTCGAGGCCGGCGCCATGGAGCTGGCCGCGTGATCGAACGGGAGGACAGTGTGATGTCTGAGAAGAAAGCCAAGCAGGCGCTCGACCGCCGCGGTTTCATGAAGGTGGTCAGCTTGGGCAGCGCTGCGGCTGCGGCCTCGGTCGCGCCCGGGCTGGTCACGCCGGCCGAGGCCTACGATCCCGGCAAGGAAGAAACCAAGGGCCGCTATCGGGAGACCGATCACGTCAAGGCCTTCTACCGCACCAACGGATACTGAGGGGAACGCACATGCTGATCAAACGCAAGAGCGCAGACGCATCGCGCGGCCGCCTGCAGGCCGCGCTGGGCGGCCTGTCCGCCGGTGTCATGGACCGCCGCAGCTTCCTGCGCCGCTCTGGCCTCGTGGCCGGCGGCCTCGCCGTGGCCGGGACAATCCAGATCGGCGCCGTCCGCAAGGCCGAGGCCGCCGGCCTTGGCCCCGCGACCGGCACCAGTGTGGTCAAGAACATCTGCACCCACTGCTCGGTGGGCTGCACGGTCAAGGCCGAAGTGTCCAATGGCGTATGGGTCGGCCAGGAGCCGGCCTGGGAAAGCCCCATCAACCGCGGCACGCATTGCGCCAAGGGCGCTTCGGTGCGCGAGCTGGTGCACGGCGACCGCCGCATCAAGTATCCGATGAAGCTCGTCGGCGGCCAGTGGACCCGGATTTCCTGGGAGCAGGCCATCAACGAAATCGGCGACAAGATGCTCGAGATCCGCGCCCAGTCAGGCGCCGACTCGGCATATCTGCTTGGCTCGGCCAAGTTCTCCAATGAAGGCGCCTATCTTTTCCGCAAGTTTGCGGCCTTCTGGGGCACCAACAACGTCGACCACCAGGCCCGCATCTGCCACTCCACCACGGTGGCGGGCGTCGCCAACACCTGGGGCTATGGCGCGCAGACCAACTCATACAATGACATTCGCAATGCCAAGACCGTGATCTTCATGGGCTCCAATGCGGCCGAGGCGCATCCTGTCTCCATGCAGCATGTCCTGGCCGGCAAGGAGATCAACCGCGCCAACGTCATCGTGTTCGACCCGCGCATGACCCGCACGGCCGCCCACGCCACCGAGTATGTCCGCATCCGTTCCGGCACCGACATCGCCGTGATCTGGGGCATGATGTGGCACATCTTCAGGAACGGCTGGGAAGACAAGGAATTCATCTCCCAGCGCGTCTACGGCTTGGATGACGTCCGCAAGGAGGTCGAGAAATACGATCCGAAGACGGTCGAGGACATCACCGGCGTTCCCGAGGCGCAGCTCAAGCGCGCCGCCGAGACCTTCGCCAAGGTCAAGCCTGCCACCTTCATCTGGTGCATGGGCGTGACGCAGCACAGCGTCGGCACCGCCAACGTCCGCGCCATCTGCAATCTGCTCCTCGCCACCGGCAATGTTGGCGGCATGGGCAATGGCGCCAACATCTTCCGCGGCCACTGCAATGTGCAGGGCGCGACTGACATGGGCCTCGATGTCGGCAACCTGCCGCTCTACTATGGTCTGGTCGAGGGCGCCTGGCGCCATTGGGGCCGCGTCTGGGATGTCTCCTATGATTATCTCCAGAGCCGCTTCGACGAGGTTCCGGCCAAGGGCGGCCGCCCTGCACGCAACCGCAAGGCCAACATGGAGACGTCTGGCCACACCTCGACCCGCTGGTTCGACGCGGCGTCGTTGCCGGCCGAGCAGGTGGACCAGAAGGACAACCTGAAGGCGATGATCGTCTTCGGCCATGGCGGCAACACCATCCCGCGCATTCCGGACTCGGTGAAGGCGCTGGAAAAGCTGGATCTTCTGGTCGTGGCCGACCCCCATCCCACCAACTTCATCTCCCTGGCGCAGCGCAAGGACAACACCTACCTGTTGCCGGTCTGCACCCAGTTCGAGTGCAGCGGCACGCGCACCTGCTCGAACCGGTCGATCCAGTGGGGCGACAAGGTGGTCGAGCCGATCTTCGAATCGGCCAACGACTACTGGATCATGTACAAGCTCGCCCAGAAGCTTGGCTTCGCTGCCGACATGTTCAAGAACATCAAGCTGGTGAAGGGCAAGTTCGGCGATGAGCCGGAGGCCGAATCCATCCTGCGCGAGATCAACCGCGGCGGCTGGTCCACGGGCTACACTGGCCAGTCGCCCGAGCGCCTCAAGCTGCATATGGCTAACCAGGACAAGTTCGATCTGGTGACGCTGCGCGGCGCCAAGGGCTCGCCGGTCGAAAACGACTATTACGGCCTGCCATGGCCGTGCTGGGGCACGCCCGAGTTCAAGCACCCGGGCACGCACATCCTGTATGACACCTCGCTGGAGCCCATCAACGGCGGCGGCGCATTCCGTCCCCGCTTCGGCCTCACCCGCGAGGAGACCCGTCCCGACGGCTCCAAGGTCAACGTCACGCTGCTGGCGGAAGGCTCCTGGCCCAAGGGTTCGGAAATCCGCGACGGCTACCCCGAATTCACCTTCGGGATGCTCAAGCGGCTGGGCTGGGACAAGGACCTCACCCCGTCCGAGGCGGCGACCATCGCCTGGATCGGCGGCAATGCGGTCGATTCCGTGAGCTGGGCCAACGACCTGTCGGGCGGCATCCAGCGCGTCGCCCTCCAGCATGGCTGCGTGCCTTTCGGCAACGGCAAGGCCCGCGCCAATGCGTGGAACCTGCCCGACCCGATCCCGGTCCATCGCGAGCCTATCTACACCCCGCGCGTCGATCTTGTGGCCAAGTGGCCTGCACGTCCGGATGAGCGCACCCTGCGCATCCCGAACCTGCACACCACCTTCCAGAAGGCTGCGATCGAGAAGGGGGTTGCCAAGGCGTTCCCGATCATCCTCACCTCCGGCCGCCTGGTCGAATATGAGGGCGGCGGCGAGGAAACCCGCTCCAACAAATGGCTGGCCGAGCTTCAGCAGGACATGTTCGTCGAGATCAATCCCGAGGACGCAGGTCCCCGCGGCATCCGCGATGGCCAGTTCGTCTGGGTCTCCGGTCCGGAGAGCAACAGCAAGGCCCGCGTCAAGGCGCTGGTGACCGAGCGTGTCGGCAAGGGCGTGGCCTTCATGCCCTTCCACTTCGGCGGCTTCTACCAGGGCCGCGATCAGCGTGGAAACTATCCGAAGGGAACGGACCCGATCGTGCTCGGCGAGAGCGTGAACACGGTCACGACCTACGGCTATGACCCGGTGACCGGCATGCACGAAGGCAAGGTCACGCTCGTCCAGATTGCAGCGGCCTGAGGGAGGATCTGAATTATGGCTCGCATGAAATTTCTCTGCGACGCGGACCGCTGCATCGAATGCAACGCCTGCGTCACCGCCTGCAAGAACGAGAACGAGGTGCCATGGGGCATCAACCGCCGCCGTGTCGTCACCATTAATGACGGCAAGCCCGGCGAACGCTCCATCTCCATGGCCTGCATGCACTGCACAGATGCGCCCTGCGCCGCTGTGTGCCCGGTCGACTGCTTCTACGTGACGGTCGACAAGGTGGTGCTGCACTCCAAGGATCTGTGCATCGGCTGCGGCTACTGCTTCTACGCCTGCCCCTTCGGCGCGCCGCAGTATCCGAAGGTCGGCAACTTCGGCTCGCGCGGCAAGATGGACAAGTGCACCTTCTGCGCCGGCGGCCCCGAGGCCGATCTCAGCCCTGCCGAGTTCCAGAAGTATGGCTCCAACCGTCTGGCGGAGGGCAAGCTGCCGCTCTGCGCCGAGATGTGCTCGACCAAGTCGCTCCTGGCCGGCGATGGCGACATCATCGCCAAGATCTACAAGGAGCGCGTGGTCAAGCGCGGCTACGGCTCCGGCGCCTGGGGCTGGAAGACGGCCTACAAGGAAACCGTCGCCATCTGACGCACGGAAGGCCGCCGGCGCTGCCGGCGGCTGTCCGCCTTCTCAATTCACAGTTTCCGGAGGGACAACATGCGTCTGACGCGGTCCATTCTTTCTTTTCTTGGCATGGCGGCCCTGGCTGTCGGCCTTGGCCTTTCCGCCCCGGCCTCTGCCCAGCAGGGCGCGCCGATCAATCCGACTGCCAGGGCGGTGACCGAGGAGCAGCTTCTCAATGCGCTGCGTCCCGGCGCGAATGCCGAGATCGGCGGCCGCGTCTCCATTCCCGATGCCAAGTCCTCGACGCTGATCCGCCCCGCCGGGCGCGACTGGCGCGAGTTCCATCAGGGCACGATGCATCTGGTCGGCGCCATCGCCATCCTGGGCATGATCGCCGTGCTCGCGGCGTTCTGGTTCACGCGCGGCAAGATCATGATCGCCGGCGGCCCCTCGGGCCAGACCATCCTGCGCTTCGGCGCGGTGGACCGTTTCGTCCACTGGACGACGGCGGGCTGCTTCATCGTTCTTGCCCTCACCGGCCTCAACATCACCTTCGGCAAGGCGCTGCTGATTCCGGTCTTCGGCGAGTCCGCCTTCGCGGCTGCGGCGCAGCTCGGCAAGTATGCGCACAACTATCTCGCCTTCCCGTTCATGATCGGCCTCGTGCTGATGTTCCTGATCTGGGTGAAGGACAACATCCCGACCGCCCTCGATGTGCAGTGGTTCCTCCAGGGCGGGGGCCTGATCGGCAAGGGCCACCCCAAGGCCAGGCGCTTCAACGGCGGCCAGAAGATGGTGTTCTGGTCAGTGATCCTCGGCGGCGCGGCGCTGTCGCTGTCGGGCTGGTATCTCCTCTTCCCCTACACCGCCGGCGGCGTCCTCAACCTCCAGTTCTGGAACGTGGTCCACGGCGTGGTGAGCATGGTCCTGATCGGCGCCATGCTCGCTCATGCCTATATCGGCTCGGTCGGTATGGAAGGCGCCTTCGACGCCATGGGCTCGGGCGAGGTGGACCTCAACTGGGCCAGGGAGCATCACGGCCTCTGGGTCGAGGAAGAGATGAGCAAGGGCACGATTCCTGGCCGTCTTCAGGCCGCCGAGTGATCTGAACCTTCCCCGATGACGGGTTGAAACGGGCGCTCAGGCGCCCGTTTTGTCATGCCGGCCGTTTCATTCCCGGCCGGCGCTGCAAGGCGCAAGGGCAAACACGTGACGACACGCATCATCGGGCTCGCGGGCTGGAGCGGCGCGGGCAAGACCACGCTGCTTGGCCGGCTCATCCCCCATCTCGTGGCGCGCGGGCTCAAGGTGTCCACGCTCAAGCACGCCCACCATGCCTTCGATGTCGATCATCCGGGCAAGGACTCGCATGACCACCGCCTGGCAGGCGCTTCGGAAGTGCTGGTCTCGTCAGGCCGGCGCTGGGCCCTCATGCACGAGCTCCGCGACGAGCCCGAGGCGAGGCTTGTCGAACTTCTGCCCCGGTTGAGCCCGGTCGATCTGGTGATCGTCGAGGGCTTCAAGCGCGAACGCCACCGCATGTTCGAGGTTCACAGGACCGCGAATGGAAAGCCGCCGCTGCACCCGGATAATCCGGGCATCGTGGCCATCGCCTCGGATGCGCCCTTTCCGGCCGCCGGCCGCCCCGTGGTCGGGCTCGACGACATCGAGGCCATCGCTGCTATGGCCCTTGCCTTCGCCGAGCCGATCGATGAGGTTCTGGCGAGGCTCAACCACAGCGCCGAAGCCCATGGCCCAGCTCACCGATGATTGCTTCGCCTTTGGCGGGCCGCTTCTCCGCATCGAGGAGGCCGGCCGGCTGATCGCGGGCCGGGTCACCCCGATCGGCGATGTCGAGACGGTGCCGCTCCATGGGGCGCTCGGCCGCCATCTTGCCGCGGACCTGATCGCGCCGCTGCCGCTGCCGCCCTTCCGCAATTCTGCCGTCGATGGCTATGCGGTGCGCCATGCCGATCTGGCGCCCGACGGGCCGACGACTTTGCCGATCGGGGCGCGCATCGCTGCGGGCGGATCAGGCAAGGGCATCACGGCGCAAGGCGCGGCCATCCGGGTCTTCACCGGCGCGCCGATGCCGCCGGATGCCGATACGGTCTTCATGCAGGAGGATGTGACGGTCGCCGAGGGGGCCGTCCGGCTGCCGGCCGGTCTCGCCTCAGGCGCGAACACGCGGCCGGCGGGTGAGGACATCGCGCTGGGCGAGCTTGCGTTGCCGGCGGGCCAAAGGCTGCGCCCGCAGGACATTGCCATGGCCGCGGCCCTGGGCCACACGCATCTTGCCGTCTGCCGCCGCCTCCGGGTCGGCGTGTTCTCGACCGGCGATGAGCTCACCGAAGGCGGACAGCCCTTGCCCGAGGCGGGCATCTACGATTCCAACCGCAGCATGCTGCTCGCGCTGGTGGCCGCTGCGGGCGCCGAGCCGGTTGATCTGGGAATCGTGCGCGACAGGCGCGCGGAGCTTGCAGCGCGATTGAAGGAAGCGGCGGCCTGCTGCGATCTCATCGTCACCTCTGGAGGCGTATCCACTGGCGAAGAGGACCATGTTCGCCCCGCCGTCGAAAGCGTGGGCTCTCTTGTGCTCTGGCGCGTGGCGATCAAGCCCGGCCGCCCCGTGGCCATGGGCGTGATAGACGGCGCTGCCTTCGTTGGCCTGCCGGGAAATCCGGTCGCGGTATACGTCACCTTCGCCTTCATCCTGCGCCCGCTGCTCGCACGGCTCGCCGGCGCGCTGTGGCAGGAGCCGCGCCGCATCATGGTGACGGCGCGCTTCGGATATCGCAAGAAGACGGGCCGCCGGGAATTCGTGCGCGTGAGCCTGACACGGCGCGCCGATGGCGGCTTCGACGCCGTGCGCCATCCGCGCGAAGGGGCGGGCATGCTGTCATCGCTGACCCAGACCGATGGGCTGATCGAGCTTGCCGACGATCTCACCGGCCTGAAGCCGGGCGACAGCGCGCCCTTCATCGCCTATGCCGAACTGGGCTGAGCGGCCATCACCGGCCGCGGCGCAAGCCCGTTTCGGGATCGAACAGATGCACCCTGGCTGGATCGATCGATAGCCTGAGCGATTTCGAATCGGCCGGCACGGCCCCTGACGCGGCCTGGATCACCAGTGTGGCGCCGCCCAGGGCGCCGTGGAAGAGCTGCGTCGCGCCCAGCTCCTCTATGAAGTCAACCTGCATGGTGAGCGTGCCGTCCGGGGTCGCCGCCAGATCCTCGGGCCTGAGCCCGACCTCGATGGCGGAGCCGGCGGCAAGATCGGCGGCCATGTCGGTGACAGGCAGCACCACATCCCCGATCGCCACCGCGCCGGGGCCGCGCACCACGCCGTGGGCGATGTTCATCGGCGGCGAGCCGATGAAGGTCGCCACGAACTTCGACGCAGGCTTGCGGTAGACCTCGTTGGGAAGCCCCATCTGCTCGACGCGGCCCGCGCTCATCACCACGAGCTTGTCGGACAGCGTCATGGCCTCGACCTGATCATGGGTGACGTAGATCGAGGTCACGCCCAGCGCGCGCTGCAGCTTCTTGATCTCGACGCGCATCTGCACGCGCAGCTTGGCGTCGAGGTTGGAGAGGGGTTCGTCGAAGAGGAACACCTGGGGCTTGCGCACGATGGCCCGGCCCATGGCCACGCGCTGGCGCTGGCCGCCCGAGAGCTGGCGCGGCCGGCGCTGCAGGAACGCCTCGATGCTCAGGATCTTCGCGGCCTCGTTGACCCGTCGCTCGATCTCGTCCCGGGGCGTGCCGCGGTTGCGCAGGCCATAGGCCATGTTGTCGTAGACGCTCATGTGGGGATAGAGCGCATAATTCTGGAAGACCATGGCGATGTCGCGGTCTGCTGGCCCGACATCGTTGACCACGCGCTGGCCGATGCGGCATTCGCCGGAGCTGATGGTCTCAAGCCCGGCCACCATGCGCAGCAGGGTGGACTTGCCGCAGCCGGACGGGCCCACCAGCACGCAGAAGCCGCCATCGGGAATGTCGATCGACACGCCCTTCACGGCTTCGACATTGCCCGGATAGATCTTGCGGACGTTGGTGATGCTGACTTCGGCCATTGATGAATTCCAGACATAAGGCAGTGGGCAGTCCGCAATCGGCAATCGGCAGTTATGCAGGCGGAACGCATCGCGGCATCGCGAGGATGCACGCCAGACGACGAGAGCCCACAGCCATCCGACTGCCGGCTGCTGATTGCCGGTTCATTACTTCTCCTGGTCCACGAGACCCTTGACGAAGAGCCTCTGCATCAGGATCACGACCGCCACCGGCGGGATCATGGCCAGCATCGCGGTCGCCATGGCGAGCTGCCATTCGGTGAGCGCGTCGGCGGTGACGATCATCTTGCGGATGCCGATGACGATGGTCTGCATCGAATCCTTGGTCGTTATCAGCAGCGGCCACAGATACTGGTTCCAGCCATAGATGAACTGGATCACGAACAGCGCCGCGACGGTGGTGGCCGAGAGCGGCAGCACCGTGTCCTTGAAGAAGCGGAACGCGCCGGCCCCATCGATCTTGGAGGCTTCCAGCAGCTCGTCCGGAATGGTCATGAAGAACTGGCGGAACAGCAGCGTCCCCGTCGCCGAAGCGATCAGCGGCACGGCGAGGCCCTGATAGGTGTCAAGAAAACCGACATCTGCAACCACCTTGAATGTCGGGAAGATGCGGACCTCGACCGGGAGCATCAGCGTCACGAAGATCAGCCAGAAGGCCGTCATCCGGAATGGGAAGCGGTAATAGACCACCGCATAGGCCGAGAGCACCGAGATCAGGATCTTGCCCACCGCGATGGCCATGGCCATCACGAAAGAGTTGAACAGCATGTTGACCACCGGCTCGCGCGTGGTGCCCGCGGTGCCCACGAACAGGGTGCGGTAGTAGTTTTCGAGCAGCAGCGGCCCGGGATACAGCGGCATCTGCCCGTTGATGATGGTGCTCGCGTCCCAGCTCGAGGCCACGAAGGTCAGATAGACCGGAAATGCCAGGATCAGCACGCCGAGCGTGAGGATGAAGTAGGCGAGCCGATCGCCAAAGGTGCGGTCCTCGACCATCAGGCGCTCCACAATCCGGCGTCGGTGAGCCTGGCGGCAAGGCCCTTGGCGCAGGCGGCGATGATCTTCTCGCCTTTCTCGCGGCTGGCGGTGCGCGCGTCGCCGATCACCCCGGAGGGCGAGAGGTCCTTGAACGGGCGGAAGCTCTGCCAGGCAGGGGCCAGCACGGCGCGCGGATCGTCGAAGATCGGACCGTGCGCCTCCGCGAAGCGCTCTTGCCTGACCGTTTCGGGCGCCATCGCCAGCATCATCGAGGTCTCCACCTCGCAGGCATGCATCACCATCTTCTGCCGGTCGAGGAATTGCGCGAGATCGTCCGCAGCCAGCATGAAATAGGTGGTGGCGTAGAGGCGCAGGCCAAGCTCGCGCTGGAAATCGGGCAGGAAGGCGTTCAGCGCGCTCATGTTGCCGCCGTGGCCGTTGACGATGGCCACATTGCGGAAGCCCGCCCGCCTGATGCTGCCGAGGAAGGCAATAAGAACCGCGCGGTAGGTGGGAATGTCGAAGGTGAACGTGCCGCCGAACGCCATGTGATGCTCGGCCATGCCGCACCACAGCGTCGGCGCCACGATCACCGGCCGGGTGGCCGAGGCGATCTCCGCGCCGGCGCGGCACACGCCCTCGCACAGGATGGTGTCGACGCCGACCGGCAGATGCGGCCCGTGCTGCTCCATCGAGGCGACGGGGAGCACCACCACCGCGTCGCGGGCCGCGAGCGCGCCGATCTCCTGCGCGGTCAGCTCCTTCCACATCACGCCAGCCATCAGTAGGTCACCTTGCGCTCGATATACTTGAACTGGACGGCCGTAAGCGCCACCACGATCATCAGCAGGATCACCGATTGCGCGGCCGAGCCCCCGAGATCGGCGCCGCCCTTGCCGTCGGAATACACCTTGTAAACCAGCGTCTCGGTCGCCTTGGAGGGGCCGCCGCCGGTGATGGTGTCGATGATCCCGAACGTGTCGAAGAAAACGTAGACCACGTTCACGACGAGCAGGAAGAAAGTGGTGGGCGACAGAAGCGGGAAGATGATGGTCCAGAAACGCCGCATCGGCGAGGCTCCGTCGATCGCTGCCGCCTCGATCACGCTCTTGGGGATCGCCTGCAGCCCTGCGAGGAAGAACAGGAAATTGTAGCTGATCTGCTTCCAGACCGCGGCCATCACCACCAGCGCCATGGCCTGGTTGCCATTGAGCAGCGGGTTCCAGTCATAGCCCAGATTTTTGAGCCCCCGCGCCATCATGCCGAGCGACGGGTTGAACATGAACATCCAGAGCACGCCGGCGATGGCCGGCGCCACGGCATAGGGCCAGATCAGCAGCGTGGTGTAGACCTGATGACCCCTGATCTGCCGGTCGGCCATCGCAGCCAGAAGGAGCGCGATCGAGAGCGAGAAGCCCGTCACCAGCGTCGAGAACACCAGCGTGTTCCACAGCGCCTTGTAGTAGTCGGGCTTGGAGAACAGCTCCTTGTAGTTCTCGAACCAGACGAATTCGGTGGAGATGCCGAAGGCGTCCTGCACCAGGAAGGACTGCCACACCGCCTGGCTGGCCGGCCAGTAGAAGAACACGATCGTGATCGCAAGCTGCGGCGCGAGCAGCAGGAACGGTACGAGGTAGCCCTTGAAGGTGGCGGTCTTGTTCATGGTGGCATTCGTCGCCAGGAGGCCGGCGATGGGCGCAAAACACGGGCGTCGCATGGTGCGCGGCGGGGCAGGGGCTGGTCAACCCACCCGAGGCGGCCCGGCTGGCGGGTTGCGGCCCTGCCCTCGCGGATCAGGCGGCGCGGCAGGCCCGGAAGATGTCAGGCGGGACCCGGCAAAAGCCGGATCCCGGCATCGTCGTGGCAGGCGCGGCCTCAGCGGCTCACTGTCCGCTCGAACTGGCGCAGCACGGCGTTGCCGCGCTCGGTTGCGGCGTCAAGCGCTGCCTTCGGCGCCTTCTGGCCATTGAGCGCGGCCTCGATCTCCTCGGACCAGATGTCGCGGATCTGGACAAGGTTGCCGAAGCGCACACCGCGGGAATTGTCTGTCGGCTCCTTGTTGTTGAGCTGGAGCAGCGGCGTCTCGAGGAAGGGGCGGTCCTTGTAGAAGCCCGCATCCTTGACCTTCTGGTAGGCGGCCCTGGTGATCGGCAGGTAGCCCGACTCCGTGTGCAGCTTCACCTGGCGGTCCACATCGGACAGGAAGGTGAAGAAGCGCGCCACGCCCTTGTATTCGGCCGCCGTCTTGCCGCCCATCACCCAGAGCGAAGCCCCGCCGATGATCGAGTTCTGCGGAGCGCCCGCCACATCCGGATAGTAGGGCATCACGGTGTTGCCCCAGTCGAACTTCGCATTGGCGCGGACGTTGCCGAAGAAGGCCGACGAGGTCAGGAAGATCGGGCATTCACCCGAGGTGAAGCGCCCTTCGCCCGTGTTGGTGCGGCCCGAATAGGAGAATACGCCTTCCTTCTGCAGGTCCACCAGGTTGGTGAGATGCTTCACGTAGAGCGGGCTGTTGATCTGGAAGACCGTGTCGAAGCCGTCAAAGCCGTTGGCCTTGGTGCCGACCGGCGTGTTGTGCCAGGCGCCGAGCTGCTCGACGTTGAGCCAGGTGATCCAGGCGGTCGAGAAGCCGCACTTGTCCCAGCCGGCGGCCTTGAGCTTGCGGGCGGCGTCGAACACCTCGGGCCAGGTCTTGGGCGGGGCGTCGGGGTTGAGCCCGGCCTTGCGGAAGGCGTCCTTGTTGTACCACATCACGGCCGATGAGGAGTTGAACGGGAAGGAGAGCATTTCGCCCTTCACGGTCGAATAATAGCCGGTGATGGCGGGAAGGTAGGATTTCGGATCGAATGCTTCGCCGGCTTCCTTCATGAGGTCCTGCACCGGCTTCACGGCGCCCTTGGCGCCCATCATGGTCGCGGTGCCGACCTCGAAGACCTGCATGATGTGCGGCGCCTGACCGGCGCGGAAGGCGGCGATGCCGGCATTCAGCGTGTCGGCATAGGAGCCCTTGTAGGCCGGCACGACCTTGTAATCCTTCTGCGCGGCGTTGAATTCCTCGGCCAGCTTGACGATCACGTCGTTGTTGGCGCCGGTCATGGCATGCCACCATTGCAGCTCGGTCTGGGCCTGGGCCGCAGCGCCCGAGAGGGCGATGGCGGCGCTGGCCGCGAGAAAACGATAATGACGCATGATGCCTCCCAAGACGCGCTCCCGATGAGCGCTTCGTTGTTGGTTGTTTCGACGCTAGCACGAAACCGGGCTCAAATTCCAATGACAGAATGATGACAACTTTGCCTGTGCGCCGGAGGTTCCCGGACGCTGGTCGTCATGGCGCTTTCATCCGGAGCCTGCGGCGTCCCCGATGCCGATCCGCTGCTTTCAAGCGCTTGCTTTTGCGGATAGCCTCCTCAATCTGAGGCTCCGCCTTCCGCGGCGCTGGCCTCGAGGAGAGGCGCCATCTTCGGGCTCATGGAGTTTTGCGATGCTGACCCTCACCGTCAAGGAGGCTCTTCCCGGGGATGGTTATGCCGGCGCGCTTGCAGGGCGGGTCTGGCGCCCCGATCTGGGCGGCCCCTCGGTGGTCGCGCTGCGGGAGGAGGGCGTGGTCGACGTCACCGGAACCTTTCCCACAGTGCGGGACCTCGCGGAGCTGCCCCAGCCCGCCCTTGCGCTGAGGCAGGCGCAAGGCCCGGTGATCGCCGGCCTCGCGCAGATCCTGGACAACACGCCGCCAGCCCGGCGTGATCCTGCCCGGCCCTGGCTGCTGGCGCCGATCGACCTGCAGGCTGTCAAGGCGGCGGGCGTGACCTTCGCGGTGTCGATGCTCGAGCGCGTCATCGAGGAGAAGGCGCGCGGCGACGCTGCGGCCGCCGCGGCGATCCGGGCCGGCATCAGCAGCCTCATCGGCGATGATCTGTCGAGGCTGCGCCCCGGCTCGCCGGAGGCGCTTGAGCTGAAGAAGGTCCTCGTCGCCCAGAATGCCTGGAGCCAGTATCTTGAGGTCGGCATCGGCCCCGATGCCGAGATCTTCACCAAGGCCCCGCCAATGGCGGCGGTCGGCACCGGCATGGATGCCGGGTTGCACCCCGTCTCCACCTGGAACAATCCCGAGCCCGAGGTGGTCCTCGTCGTCGCCTCGGACGGGCGCATCGTGGGCGCGACGCTGGGCAATGACGTCAACCTGCGCGATGTCGAGGGCCGCTCCGCGCTGCTGCTGGGCAAGGCCAAGGACAACAACGCCAGCGCCGCCGTAGGCCCGTTCCTGCGCCTGTTCGACGACAGCTTCGGGCTCGACGACGTGCGCTCGACTGTGGTTTCGCTTTCGGTGGTGGGCGAGGATGGCTTCACCCTCGAAGGCTCGTCCTCGCTGGCGAAGATCAGCCGCGACCCCGCCGATCTGGTGAAGCAGATGATCGGCCCGCACCACCAGTATCCGGATGGCGCCGCGCTCTATCTCGGCACCATGTTCGCCCCCGTGAAGGATCGCGGCGAGCCCGGCGCGGGCTTCACCCACAAGCTCGGCGACATCGTCACCATCAGCGCGCCCTGCCTCGGCGCGCTGGTCAACCGCATGCGCCATTCCACCGAATGCGAACCCTGGACCTACGGCGCCAGCCACCTCATGCGCCATCTGGCCTGCCGTGGACTGATCTAGGCGCCGACGATGGCCCGGGTGCTCGTGATCGGCGAGGCCATCGCCGATTTCCTGCCGTCGGCCGCTGCGCCATGATTGCGTGCCCGGCGGCTCTGGCTTCAATACGGCCCTGGCGCTGGCGCGGCTGGGCCTCGTCCCTGCCTATGCCTCGTCCCTGCCTATGCCTCGACGCTGTCCTCCGATGCGCTGGGCCGTCGCTTTCGCGAGTTGCTCGCGCATGAGGGCGCCGACCTGTCCCTGCTGGGCGACAGCCCGGCGCCCATGCCGCTCGCCATCTTGCAGCCCGCCGGGGAAGGCGAGGGCGCGCTGGGCGCGCCCGGGCCTGAGCCGGATGCGCAAGCCCTGACGCGCTGGCTGGCCTTCGCCTCCCGCGTGGCGGCTCTGACCTGCACGCGCGCGCTGTGATCCGCCAAGGCTGTGATCCGCCAAGGCTGTGATCCGCCAAGGCTGGCGGACCTGCACCTCTGAATCTTGAGGCTACGGGCGGCCGCTTCAGCCTGCGGCGGCATCCGGCATGAAGGCGAGGTCGGTGTCGTCGGGCTGGCCTCCGGCTGCGGTCAGCATTGCGTGGACCTGGCCGCGGTGATGGGTCTGGTGGTTGAAGAAATGCGTCACCAGAAGCCATCTGGGCTTCGACAGTTCCCGCCCCTGCACACGCGAGAACCAGGTCATCGGCCCGTCAAGCCAGCCCTGCTCCAGCCCATCTGCCCACTGCGTGATCTTGGCGTCGGAGGCAGCGCGGGCCTCGGCGAGATCATTCCACGCCCCGATGAAGGCGGCGGATTCGGCGATGCCTCCGACCGGCTTCGGTGTGCCCGCGAACCGGTGCATCCAGACCTGGTCGCCCCAGAGCAGATGGCTCAAAGTGCCATGGATGCTGGAGAAGAAGGCGCCGCGATCCTGACGCCGCGCTTGCTCGCCCAGCGCTGAAGCCTCGCGATAGAGGCTGCGATTCTGCCAGGCGTTGTAGCGCGCCAGTGTCCGCACATGTTGGACGCCGATCATCGGCCAGCTCCTTCAGATCACGTTGCTCTCGAGCAGCGGCCGGCCCGCCACAATGCGCTCATGGCCGAGGTCGCCCAGATCTAGCGTCACATAGCGCCCATGCGCGACGAGTTCGCCAAGCGCGCGGCCAACCGCCGGCGCCTGCTGTAGACCGTGGCCCGAAAAGCCGTTGGCGAGCAGCAGGTTGGGCAGGCCCGCCGCTGGTCCCACGATGGCGTTCGCGTCGAGCAGGTTCATGTCGTAGGGCCCCGCCCAGGCCTGCCCCGGCCGAATCGCCTCGAAGGCGGGCACCCGCGCCGCCAGCGCAGGCCAGACCGTCTCCTCGAAGAAGGACCAGTCGACATCCGCGACGTCAGGGGCGCTCTCGTCCCAGTCGGGGTCCGCGTCGGCCGGCGGCGAGGCGCCGCAGATGAACATCTGCCCCTCCGCCGTGCGATGCCCTTCGGGCCGGCAATAGACGCCGCTCGTGTCGATCAGCAGCGGGCAATTGGGCACGTCGCCCTTGCACTGGAAGGTGAAGACAAAACGCTTCTTCGGCTGCACGGGGATGGTGACGCCGGCGGTGGCGGCCAGCCGCGCGCCCTGTGATCCGGCCGCGTTCACCACATGGCCGCAGGCGATGCGCGTGCCGTCCTCGAGGCGCACGGCCACGATGCGGCCGCCCTCGCGCTCATAGCTGGCCGCCTGACCTGTCAGGAAGCTGGCGCCCAGCGCCCTTGCCTTGCGCCGGAAGGCCTGCAGCAGGCCCCAGCCATCGAACCAGCCCTCGCCCGAAAGGCCGAGATTGCCGCCTTCGATGTCATCGAGGTTGAGCCACGGAAAGCGCGCCGCCAGCGCCGCCCTGTCGAGATGGGCGATGTCGGCGCCTTCCGAGCGTTGCAGCGCGTTCACCTTGCGCAGCCCCGCCACACCGCTGGAGTCGCCGAGATACAGATAACCGCCTTCGCGCAGGCCGATGTCGGGGATGTCGTCCCCGGTGGCGAGATGCGTCGCGACATCGCGCAGGAAGGCGATGCCGTGCAGCGAGATGCGGATGTTCACGAGGCTCGAGAATTGCTGCCGGATCGAGGCGGCCGACAGCGCCGAGGCCGACAGCTTGTAGCTCGGGTCCTTCTCGATCACGAGGACGCGCCCACGGAAGCCGGGCTGCGCCATCAGGTGATAGGCGGTGGATGAACCGATCGCGGCGCCGCCGACGATCACGACATCATGGCTTGAGCTGAGGTTCGACATGCGGCGGAGCATGGCCAGCGGGCGGGCGGCTTGGCAAGCCCGGAGCCGCGCGCGACGCTGCAGGCCGCCCATGCGCTATGCGCCCTTCGCCTGCGTCGGCATGCGCATCTTGGCGATTGCGCCGCGAAGTGGGCCAGCGCATCTTGCCGCCTGCTTCGATCGGAGAACGACCATGCCCCAATCCGTGCGCGACCAGGCGCTGCCTTTGCTCGACCGCCTCGGCGTGCCCGGGAGCGCCTTCGCCTCCGCCGGGCTCGAGGCGCGCTCTCCCGTCACCGGCGAGAAAGTGGCGACGGTCCGCGCCCATTCCGCCGCCGAGGCCAGCGCCATCATCGCGCAGGCGCAGGAGGCCTTCCTCGCCTGGCGGCTCGTGCCTGCGCCGCGCCGGGGCGAGCTGGTGCGCCTGCTCGGCGAGGAACTGCGCGCCGCCAAGGATGATCTGGGCCTGCTCGTCACGCTGGAAGCCGGCAAGATCGCCTCCGAGGGCCTTGGCGAGGTGCAGGAGATGATCGACATCTGCGATTTCGCGGTCGGCCTGTCGCGCCAGCTCTATGGCCTCACCATCGCCACCGAGCGCCCATCCCACCGCATGATGGAGACCTGGCACCCGCTCGGCGTGTGCGGCGTGATATCGGCCTTCAATTTCCCTGTGGCGGTCTGGTCCTGGAACGCGGCGCTCGCGCTCGTCTGCGGCGATCCGGTGGTCTGGAAGCCGTCCGAGAAGACGCCTCTCACCGCACTCGCCACCCACGCCATCGTCGAGCGTGCGCTCAAGCGCTTTGGCTCCGATGCGCCGCCGGGCCTGTGCGCGCTGCTGATGGGCGGGCGCGAGATCGGCGAGGCGCTGGTCGATGATCCGCGTGTCGCGGTGCTGTCGGCCACCGGCTCCACCCGCATGGGCCGCGAGGTCGGCCCCAAACTCGCGAGGCGCTTCGCCCGCGCCATTCTCGAGCTTGGCGGCAACAACGCCGCCATCGTGGCTCCCAGCGCCGATCTCGACCTTGCCCTGCGCGGCATCGCCTTCGCGGCCATGGGCACGGCCGGCCAGCGCTGCACCACGCTGCGCCGCCTCTTCGTTCATGACAGCATCCATGACGCCCTCGTGCCGCGCCTCGCCAAGGTCTACGCTTCGGTCCGCATCGGCGATCCGCGCGAGGCCGGCACGCTCGTCGGCCCGCTGATCGACGAGACGGCCTTCCGCGCCATGGAGAAGGCACTGGACGCGGCCCGCGCCGCCGGCGGCGCCGTCCATGGCGGAGGGCGCATCGACGGCATGGGCGAGGGCGCGTTCTATGCCGCCCCCGCGCTGGTCGAGATGCCGGCGCAGGCCGGGCCGATGCTGCACGAGACCTTCGCGCCGATCCTCTATGTCACGCGCTACAGCACGCTGGAGCAGGCCATCGCCCTGCAGAACGCGGTTGGCGCGGGTCTCTCCTCCTCGATCTTCACGCTCGACATGCGCGAGGCGGAAGCCTTCATGTCGGCCGCCGGCTCCGATTGCGGCATCGCCAATGTCAACATCGGCCCCTCCGGCGCAGAGATCGGCGGGGCCTTCGGCGGCGAGAAGGAGACGGGCGGCGGCCGCGAGGCCGGCTCCGATTCCTGGAAGGCCTACATGCGCCGCGCCACCAACACGGTGAATTTCGGCCGCACGCTGCCGCTCGCCCAGGGCGTGGTCTTCGATGTGGAGGGGTGAGGCTGGCGCCCGCCGTCTTTGCGAGGCGAAGCGGAAGCCACGCAGCCTCTGGCCGCGATCGGGACGGCTTGCTTCTGCTCGCCCTGACGGAATGACCTGATGCTCTCCACCCGCCTCACCGAACGGCTGGACATCCGCCACCCGATCATCAGCGCTCCCATGGCCTTTGCAGCGGGAGGGGCGCTGGCTGCGGCCGTCACCCATGCGGGGGGCCTTGGCCTGATCGGCGGCGGCTATGGCGATTCGGATTGGCTGAAGCGCGAATTCGCTGCGGCAGGCAATGCGCGTGTCGGCGCAGGCTTCATCACCTGGTCGATGGCGAAGGACCGCGCCCTGCTCACGCAGGCTCTCAGCCACGCGCCGGCGGCGCTGATGCTCTCCTTCGGCGATCCCAGACCCTTCGCGGCCGAGATCGCCGCGGCCGGCAGCGCGCTCATCTGCCAGGTGCAGAGCCTCGCCCATGCCCGCGAGGCGACCGAGGCGGGCGCGGCCATCATCGTGGCGCAGGGCACGGAGGCCGGCGGTCATGGCGCCGATCGCGCCACCATGACGCTGGTGCCCGAGATCGCGGACCTGCTGGCCTGCGAGGCGCCGCAGACGCTGCTCGTCGCGGCAGGCGGCATCGCGGATGGGCGCGGGCTCGCAGCCGCCCTCGCCCTCGGCGCCGATGGCGTGTTGATGGGCTCGCGCTTCTGGGCCGCGAGCGAGGCTCTGACCCACCCGCATCATCAGGGCGCGGCGCTTGCGGCCAATGGCGACGGCACCATCCGCCAGCGCGCCACCGACATCGCGCGCGGCCATGACTGGCCGCGCGCGTTCACGGCGCGCGTGCTGAACAATCGGTTCGTGCAGGAATGGGAGCCGCGTCCCGATGCGCACCGCGCTGCCGCCGAGGGTTTGCGCGCCGCCTATCAGGCCGGCGTAGCGGCCGGAGATCCCGACGAGGTCGGGGTCTGGGTGGGAGAGGCGACCGGCCTCATCCATGACATCGCGCCCGCCGCTGCGATCATCGAACGCACCGTCTCCGAGGCCGAAGCGATCATCGCGCGGCTTGGAACGCTGCGCGCGAGGGTCTAGAAGGATCGTCACACAGGATCATTCGCGAGAAAGGCCGCCCCATGAGCGCTGTTCCGGAGATGAAGGCCAAGGCCGCCAGGGCCGTCTACAACTGGGAAGACCCGTTCGACCTCGAGAGCCAGCTCACCGAGGAAGAGCGCTTGATCCGCGACACGGCGCGCGCCTTCTCGCAGGACGTGCTGGCCCCCCGCGTGGCCGAGGCCTATATGGAGGAAAAGGCCGATCCCGAGCTGTTCCGCCTGATGGGCGAGGTCGGCCTGCTGGGCGTCACCGTGCCCGAGGAATATGGCGGCGTCGGCGCATCCTATGTCGCCTACGGGCTGGTGGCCCGCGAGGTCGAGCGCGTGGACTCCGGCTACCGCTCGATGATGAGCGTGCAGTCCTCGCTGGTGATGTACCCGATCTATGCCTATGGCGACGAGACCCAGCGCAGGAAGTACCTGCCCCGGCTCGCATCCGGCGAGTTCATCGGCTGTTTCGGCCTGACCGAGCCTGATGCCGGCTCCGATCCCGGCGGCATGAAGACCAGGGCCACCAAGGTCGATGGCGGCTTCGTGCTGCACGGCTCCAAGATGTGGATCTCCAACTCGCCTTTCGCCGATGTCTTCGTGGTCTGGGCCAAGTCCGACGCCCATGGCGGCGAGATCAAGGGCTTCATCCTCGAGAAGGGCATGAAGGGCCTGTCGGCGCCCAAGATCGGCGGCAAGCTCTCGCTTCGCGCCTCCACCACGGGCGAGATCGTGATGGACAATGTGTTCGTGCCCGAATCCCAGCTCCTGCCCAATGTCGCGGGGCTGAAAGGGCCGTTCGGCTGCCTAAACCGCGCTCGCTACGGCATTTCCTGGGGCGTGATGGGCGCGGCCGAGGCCTGCATGGCGCAGGCGCGGTCCTATGGGCTTGATCGTCACCAGTTCGGCAAGCCGCTGGCGCAGACCCAGCTCTTCCAGAAGAAGCTGGCCGACATGCAGACCGAGATCGCGCTGGGCCTGCAGGGCTCCTTGCGCGTCGGCCGCCTCTTCGACGAGGGCAAGCTGCCGCCCGAGGTCATCTCGATCGTCAAGCGCAACAATTGCGGCAAGGCGCTCGACATCGCCCGCCAGGCCCGCGACATGCACGGCGGCAACGGCATCCAGATCGAGTATCAGGTGATGCGCCACGCGGCGAACCTCGAGACCGTGAACACTTACGAGGGCACGCATGACGTCCACGCGCTGATCCTCGGTCGCGCGATCACGGGGCTTCAGGCCTTCTTCTGATGCTTGGACTGGCTGGCGAGGACCCGCTGTACGGGCTGACTGAACTTCGTGATGTCCCCGCGGCAGCTGTCATCGCGCTCAACAACGCCCACGAGATCGAGACCTCGCGTCTCGATCCTGACAGCTACGAATGCCTTCTGGCGACATCGAGCGTTGCCATCTGTATCGGCACGAGCCCGGACGCATTCCTGATCGCCTTCGACGAGCGCTCGGATCATCCCAACGAGAACCTCGCCTGGTTTCGCGCGCGTCATGATCGGTTTCTTTATGTGGACCGCATCATCGTTGCGGAGGCGGCGCGCGGGCGAGGGCTGGCGCGCGCGCTCTATCGCGCCCTTCTTGCAAGGGCCATTTTGGAAGAGCGCAGGCTCATCGGCTGCGAAATCAACCTTGATCCGCCCAACCTTGCATCCGACAGGCTTCACGAGAGCATTGGCTTCGCCGAAATCGGACAGCGCGACGTCGCCGCCGGCAAGCGCATCCGCTACATGGCGCTGGCGCTGTGAGCAGCGCCGTTCCCGCCGGCCTGCTCTACGGCCTCCTCATCTTCGCGCTCGGCTTCATCCTCGGCACGGCGCGCGAGCTCTGGCTTGCGCCGCTGTTCGGCCGCGATGCGGTGGTTCTGGTCGAGGGGCCCCTCATCCTCATGGCGGCCTGGCTGCTGTGCTGGTGGATCATCCGCCGCCTCGGCGCTCCGGCAAGGCTTGGCAGCCGGCTTGCGATGGGCGCGCTGGCGCTTCTGCTCCTCCTGACCGGTGAGGCGCTTGTCGCGGTGTTGGGCTTCGGCCGCACGCTGGCAGCGCATTTCGCGGCCTATGCGACGGCGAAGGGTGTGCTAGAATTGTCTCCGCAAATCGCTTTCGCCCTGTTTCCCCTGCTCCAGCTCCTGCGCAAGTGACCTGACATGACCGAACCCGTCCGCATCGTGATCGCCGGCGTCTCCGGCTGGGTCGGCAAGGCGCTTGTCGCCGCGATCCAGGCCGCGGGGGACCTCAGGCTCGTGGGCGCCGTCTCCCGCAACGCCGCCGGGCGCGATGCCGGCGAGGTGGCCGGGCTCGGCCCCATCGGCGTTCCCATCCACGCCAGCATCGGCGAGGCGCTGGCCACGCCCTCCGACGTCGTCATCGACTACACCAAGCCCGATGCGGTGAAGCATCATGCGCTGGCGGCGCTCGCCAAGGGGCGCCACGTCGTGGTCGGCACCTCCGGCCTGACGGCCGAGGATTACGACAAGATCGACGTCGCCGCGCGCCAGGCGGGCAAGGGCGTGCTCGCAGCCGGCAACTTCTCCATCACCGCCACGCTGCTGCGACGCTTCGCGCTCGAGGCGGCGAAGCACGTGCCCGATGTCGAGATCATCGACTATGCCTCGGCCAAGAAGCCGGACACGCCCTCCGGCACGGGGCGCGAGCTGGCCGAACTGATGGCGCAGGTGCGCTTGGCCGGCACCTCCAGGCCCGTGGACCAGCTCGGCGGCGCCCGCGGGACGCGGGGCGCGGCGCTGGGCAGGCCCATTCCCGTGCAGGTGCATTCGGTCAGGATGCCGTCCTTCGTGCTCTCCTGCGAGGCGATCTTCGGCGCGCCTGACGAGCGGCTGGTGATCCGCCACGATGCCGGCTCCTCGGCGGCTCCTTATGTGGCGGGCACGCTCCTGGCCGCGCGCAAGGTTTCGGGCTTCATCGGCGTGCGCCGTGGCCTCGACCATGTGCTGACATGATCGTTTCGTGGCGCTGACCGAAAGGCCCGCCGACAAGCGGCCCGCGCTCTCGCCGCGTGCCGTTACCAGCACCGATGCGCTGAAGGCGCTCGCCCTGCTGCTCATGCTGTTCGACCACTGGGCCCATTACGTCGCGCCGGAGCAGGACTGGATGCATGCGCTCGGGCGCGGCGCCCTGCCGATCTTCTTTTTCCTGATCGGCTTTGCGAGGACGGAGCGCGTGCCATGGTTCTGGCTGGCCGCCGGCGTGCTGCTGACCGCGCTCGACTGGCTGCGCATGGGCCGCGACATTGACGATGTCACGTTCAACATCCTGCTGAGCTTCGCCGTCATCCGCTGGGCGATGCCTCTCGTGGAGCGTCATGTCATGGGCGCGGGCGTCAAGGCCCGGCATTGGCGCACGGCGCTGCTGGTCGCGCTGCTGCTCGGCCTGTCCCATGTCGCGGACATGGTGATCGATTACGGCTCGTCGGGCTGGCTCCTCGCGCTTGTCGGCCGCGCCCATCGCCTTGCGCTGGAGAGCGGCCCCGACAAAGCCCGCGACCCGGCCTGGCTCGGCCGGCGCCTGATCGGCGCCATCGCGACGCTGTTCTTCGTCGCCAACGAGATCCACGACTACGAATTCGCGACCGTCGACGCCTTCGTCGCAGCCGGCTCGATCATTGCGGCGAGCGCGCTGCTGCTGCGCTTCCGGCGCGTCGACCTCGGCTGGCAGCCACCTGCCGCGCTCGCGGACATGCTGCGGTTCTGCGGCCGGCGTTCGCTGGAGATTTACATCGCGCAGATTCTTGGATTGATGGCGCTGGGCACGGCGCTCGGAGTGGAGCCGGATTCCGGCGACGAGACACAAGAGGATTGAGGCGATGAGGCCGCTTGAAGGGGTCAGGGTTCTGGAGCTGGCGCGCATTCTTGCCGGGCCCTGGATCGGGCAGTTGATGGCCGATCTCGGCGCGGACGTGGTCAAGGTCGAGGCGCCCGAGGGCGACGACACGCGCAGTTGGGGCCCCCCCTTCGTGGAGGGCGTCGAGGGGCACCTCTCGGCCGCCTATTTCCACTCCTGCAACCGGGGCAAGCGCTCCATCGCTGCCGATTTCCGCACCGATGAGGGCCGGGCGCTGGTGCTGAAGCTTGCCGCCCATGCCGATGTGGTGGTCGAGAACTTCAAGGTCGGCGGGCTGGCGAAGTTCGGCCTCGATGCCGCCTCGCTGCGGGCGGCCTTTCCGCGCCTCGTCTACGCCTCGATCAGCGGCTTCGGGCAGGATGGTCCGTATGCAGCCCGCGCCGGCTATGATTTCCTGATCCAGGGCATGGCCGGCGCCATGTCGATCACGGGCGACCCGGCCGGCCAGCCCACCAAGACGGGTTACGCCACCGCCGACATCTTCACCGGCATGTACGGCGCCGTCGGCATCCTGGCCGCCCTGCGCCGCCGCGACCTAACCGGCGAGGGCGCGACGCTGGACCTGGCCTTGATGGATGCGCAGGTGGCGGTGATGGCCAACCAGGCCATGAACTACCTCGTCACCGGCAAGGCGCCGGGCCGGCTGGGCAACGCCCACCCCAATATCGTGCCATACGAGGTCTTTCCCGTGGCCGATGGCTACATCATCATCGCCAGCGGCAATGATGGCCAGTGGCGCAAGCTCGTCGCTGTGCTGGGCGAGCCGGAGCTGGCGGACCAGCCCGTCTATCTCACCAACAAGGACCGCGTGGCGAACCGCAGGGTGCTGATCCCGCATCTTGGCCGGCTCACCAGCCGCTTTGCCAGGGCCGACATCCTCGCCAGGCTCGAGGCGGCAGGCGTGCCGGCCGGCCCCATCAACACCACCGACGAGGTCTTCGCCGATCCGCAGGTGGTGGCGCGCGCCGTCCGCCGCGATCTTGCGGCGCCGGCGGCCAGCGCCGGCAGCATTCCCACCGTGGCCTCGCCCATTGTCATCGATGGCGTGCGCCAGGTCTCGGAGCGCCCGAGCCCGCGCCTTGGCGAGCATGAGGCCGACATCATGAAAGACCCGAACTGGGGAGGCCAGCCGTGACCCGGGCGCCGTCTGACGCGAAGGCCCGCACCGGCGGGCAGGTCCTCGTCGACCAGCTCATTCTGCAGGGCGTGCAGGACGTGTTCTGCGTGCCGGGCGAGAGCTATCTGGCGGTGCTCGACGCGCTGCATGACGCCGCGATCCGCGTCACCGTCTGCCGGCAGGAAGGCGGAGCGGCCATGATGGCCGAGGCCGCCGGCAAGATCACGGGCAGGCCAGGCATCTGCATGGTCACGCGCGGGCCGGGCGCCACCAATGCCTCGCCCGGCATTCACATCGCCAGGCAGGATTCGACCCCGATGATCCTCTTCGTCGGCCAGATCGAGCGCGGCATGCGCGAGCGCGAAGCCTTCCAGGAGCTCGACTACCGCGCCGTCTTCGGCCCCATGGCGAAATGGGCCACCGAGATCGATGATCCCGCCCGTATCCCCGAGATCATCTCCCGCGCCTTCCATGTCGCCACCAGCGGCCGCCCCGGCCCGGTGGTGATTGCACTGCCCGAGGATGTGCTGACCGAGGCTGCCGCCGTGATGGACGCCGCGCCCTGCACACCCATCGAGACGCACCCTTCGCTCACCCAGATGATCGAGCTTCAGAAGATGCTCTGGGCGGCGAAAGCACCGATTGCGCTGCTTGGTGGCTCGCGCTGGGACCCACAGGCGGTGGATCGTTTCCAGCGTTTTGCCGAGCGCTTTGAACTGCCCGTCGCCGTCACCTTCCGCCGGCAGATGCTTTTTTCCGCCGATCACCCGTGCTTTGCCGGCGATCTCGGCATCGGACCAAACCCCAAGCTGCTGGCCCGCATCAGGGAAGCCGATCTCGTGCTGCTCGTTGGCGGGCGACTGTCCGAGATGCCGAGCCAGAGCTATTCGCTGTTCGGCATTCCCGAGCCGGGCCGCACGCTGGTGCATGTCCATCCCGATGCGGGCGAACTCGGCCGCGTCTATCACCCGGCGCTCGCTATCAACGCCTCCCCAACGGCCTTCGGCGCCGCGCTGCAGACTGTGCATCCGCCGCAGATGCTTGCCTGGGCCGGCGCGGCGGCGGAGGCCCATTCAGCCTTCCATGGCTGGACCGACAAGCCCGCGCCGATCCCCGGCGCCTTCCACCCGGGTGAGGCCATGGTCTGGCTGCGCGATCGGCTGCCGCACGACGCCATCCTGTGCAATGGCGCGGGCAACTACGCCACCTGGGTGCATCGCTTCCACCGCTTCCGCCAGTTCGGCACGCAGGCCGCGCCGACCTCTGGCTCGATGGGCTATGGCCTTCCCGCCGCGGTCGGGCTCAAGCGCATCTTCCCGGAGCGCACGGTGGTCTGCTTCGCCGGGGATGGCTGCTTCCTGATGAACGGGCAGGAGTTCGCCACCGCCGTGCAGTATGAGCTGCCCATCATCGTGGTGATCGTCGACAACGCCATGTATGGCACCATCCGCATGCACCAGGAGTTGCATTATCCCGGCCGCATCTCCGCCACCGCGCTGAAGAACCCGGATTTCGCGGCCTATGCGCGGGCCTTCGGCGGACATGGCGAGCGGGTTGAAACCACCGCCGAGTTCGCCCCCGCCTTCGAGCGCGCCCTCGCCAGCGGCAAGCCCGCGATCCTGCATTGCATGATCGATCCGGAAGCCATCACGCCCGCCAAGACGCTGGCCGGCATCAGGGCGGAAGCGCTGGCGAAGAGGTAAGCCTTCAGCCCGCGATCTTGCCGAAATCCGCCACACTCTGCGTCGCGGCGCGTAAGGAGTTGAGCAGCTTCAGCCGGTTGGCGCGGATGGCGGGTTCGGGCGCATTGACCATCACCGCTTCGAAGAACGCATCGACCGGCCCGCGCAGCGCGGCAAGCGCAGCCATCGCGCCGGCAAAGTCCTCGGCCTCGGCAGCTTTCGCGGCAGCAGGCAGCGCTGTCAACAGCGCCGCATGCAGTGCCTTTTCGGTTGGCTCGCTGAGCAGCGCCGCGTCAGGCTGGCCCGCGAAGGCTCCCTCGCCATCCTTCTTTTCCTCGGCCTTGAGGATGTTGGCGGCACGCTTTGTACCAGCCAGCAGGTTTGCGCCGTCCTCGGTGGCAAGGAACGCCGTCAGCGCTTCGACGCGGCGAGTGATCAGCAACAGGTCGTCGTTATGTCCCCTCTCCCCTTGCGGGAGAGGGTGGCCCGAAGGGACGGGAGAGGGCTTGGAGCCGCTCGGGCTTGGCGACAGACCCGAAGAACCAGGCGCGGTGTCAAAGTCCCCTCTCCCCTTGCGGGAGAGGTACGGACAGGGGTCGTGCGAAACGTGGGAAGAGCGGCTCGACCCCTCTCCCTCACCCTCTCCCGCAAGGGGAGAGGGGGCGGCGAGCAGTTGCGCTCCTGCGCCAATCACCGCATCAACCAGATCATGCCGCGCCCCGGCATCGCGCAGGTTGCCCTTGAGGCGCTCGTGGAAGAATGAGAGGAGGTCGGAGTGGACGTGGTCCAAAGGCAGCATCCAATTAACATCATTCATGTACCAGTAAGTGCCGGAGTTAAGCGTTTCTAGAACGGTAAAAAACTCATCATCACTTTTGTAATATACGCCGTAGCGTGATGCACGATTGAGAATAGGGAAGCCAAATCTCAGATCACTTTCGTTTAATTCATTCTCTTCTTGGCCTGCTTTCTGAGTGGACCAGTGGACAATTCGTTCTTTTCGCTCCTCGAGCAGCTTGTCCGAATGCCACATAGTCTTCAGATGACCCATGTAAGCGGAGATAAGTGCATAGGCCAACCCCAACCGCATCCCGTTCTCAACCACCAGCCGGATCACACCCAGCGCCGCGCGCCTTAGCGCATAGGGGTCCTTGCTGCCGGTGGGCTTCTCGTCGATGGCCCAGAAGCCGACCAGCGTGTCGAGCTTGTCAGCCAGCGCGACGGTCAAGGCCACCTTGTCGGTGGGCACGCGGTCTGATGGGCCCAGCGGCTTGTAGTGATCCTCGATGGCGGCGCAGACCGATGGGGGCTCGCCCTGCAGTTCGGCATAGCGGCGGCCCATGAAGCCTTGCAGTTCGGGGAATTCGCCCACCACCTCGGTCTGCAGGTCGGCCTTGGCCAGCACAGCGGCGCGGGCGCAGAGATCCGGGTCAGCACCGGTCACCTTGGCCAGTTCACGCGCCAGGGCTGCGATGCGCTGCACGCGTGCGCCTTGCGTGCCGAGCTTCTCGTGGAACACCACGCCGAGATGGTCGAGCCGGGCCATGCGCTGGTCCAGCGGCCTGGAAAGATCAAGGCCGAGCTTTTCGGCGCTGTACCTCAGCCTGTCGACATCGGGCAGCGGCCTCTGGTCTGTCTTCCAGAAATGCAGTGCGTCCGAGAGGCGCGCGCGCACCACCCGCTCATTGCCGGCCACGATGGCCTTGCCGCCATCGGGCGCGATCTGGTTGGTCACCAGAAGGAAGCGGTTCGAGAGATTGCCGTCGCCATCGCGCAGCACGAAGCACTTCTGGTTGGCGCGGATCGTGGCGCGGATCACCTCGCCCGGAATGGCGAGGAAGGCCGCGTCGAAGGAGCCCATCAGCACGGTGGGCCATTCCACAAGCCCGGCCACCTCATTGAGCAGGCCCTCATCCTCGATCAGCTCCAGCCCCTGGGCGAAGGCGAGGTTGCGGGCCTCGTTGGCGATCAGCGCCTTGCGCCGCTCGGCATCGAGCACGACATGGGCGGCTTCGAGCCTGGCGACATAATCATCCAGCCGGCGCACGCGGATGGGCTGCCCGTCCGACAGGAAGCGATGGCCGAAGGTGACATCGCCGGAGCGGATGCCGTCCACCTCGAAGGGGATGACCTCCGGCTCCCCGGTTTCCGGCCCGAAGCTGCACAGGATGGAATGGAGCGGGCGCACCCAGCGCAGGCTGGCCCCCGCAGCCGAGGCGGCGCCCCAGCGCATGGATTTCGGCCAGGGAAAGGCGCGCACCACCTGCGGCACGATCTCGGCGATGGCCTCGCCGGTGGGCCGGCCCGGCCGCTCGATCAGCGCGACATAGCTGTCGCCCTTCTTGGGGTCGCTCTGGATCGTGGCCTGATCGATGGAGGTGAGGCCGGCGGCTTTCAGGAAGCCCTGGATGGCGGCGTCCGGCGCGCCGACGCGCGGCCCCTTGCGCTCCTCGCGCACGTCCGCGCCCTTCACGGGCAGGCCGGCGATGTGCAGGGCCAGGCGCCGTGGCGTGGCGAAGGCGCGCGCGCCCTCATAATGGAAGCCGCGCTCCACCAGCGCGTCGGCGACCAGCTTTTGCAGGTCTTCCGCGGCCTTGCGCTGCATGCGCGCGGGAATTTCCTCGGAGAACAGTTCGAGCAGAAGATCGGGCATGGGGAGCGCATCCTGTAGGCCCCCGTGAAAACCCGTCTTGGCCCGAAACGCAACCCCGTATGCGGGGTCGCGGTCATCGTGACGCGAAAATCAGGCGGCCATGAGGGCCCTGACCTCGCCGCGCAGAACATCGATCAGCACGGCCCGGCCCTCGCGCTCCACATGCCAGAAGGTCCAGCCATTGCAGGCGGGCAGGCCCTGGGCCAGCGCGCCGACTTTGTGGATCGAGCCGACCGCCGGGCCGAGCGCCAGCGTGCCATCGGCCCGCACCGTGGCCGTGAAGCGCTTCTTTTCGTCGCTCACGCTTTCGCCCGGCTTCACCAGCCCGGCCTCGATCAGGCTGAGGAAGGGCACGCGCGCCTCGGTGCGCTTGGAGGGAGCGGTGCTGAAGGCCTCGGGCGGCAGCGGCGTCACCGCCGCGATCCGCGCCGCAGCGCCAGCGATGTAGCCCGCATCCCGCTCGATGCCGATGAAGTTGCGCCCCAGCGCCTTGGCCACGGCGCCGGTGGTGCCCGTGCCGAAGAAGGGGTCGAGCACGACGTCGCCGGGATTGGTCGAGGAGAGCAGCACGCGCGCCAGCAGCGCCTCGGGCTTCTGCGTCGGGTGCAGCTTGGCCCCATCCGCGCCCTTGAGCCGTTCCTCGCCGGTGCATAGCGGGATATGCCAGTCCGAACGCATCTGGAGGTCCTCATTGCCCCCTTTCAGCGCCTCGTAATGGAAGGTGTACCTGGATTTCTCCTCGCGCGCGGCCCAGATCATGGTCTCGTGCGCATTGGTGAAGCGCCGGCCGCGGAAGTTCGGCATCGGATTGGCCTTGCGCCAGACGATGTCGTTCAGCACCCAGTAGCCGAGATCCTGCAGGATCGATCCGACGCGGAAGATGTTGTGATAGGAGCCGATCACCCACAGCGCGCCATCGGGCTTGAGCGCGCGGCGGCTCGCCAGCAGCCAGGCCCTGGTGAAGGCGTCGTAATCGGAGAAGGACGCGAACTTGTCCCAGTCATCGTCGACCGCATCGACGAGGCTGTCATCGGGACGGCGCAGATCCCCGCCGAGTTGCAGGTTGTACGGCGGATCGGCGAAGATCAGATCCACCGAAGCGGCCGGCAGCTTCTCAAGCTCGGCGATGCAATCGCCCGCCAGGATGCGGTTCAGGGGCAACGGCCCGTTAGCGAGGCTCGAAGGCCCCATCCGAGGCGCCGATGCGATCCGTCCGGTACGCTGTACCCCAATCCGGACAGAAGCATCGGTCGCCCCGGTACGCGAAGTACCCATGGTGCTGCACCGGTTACGCAACTCAACGGGGAGGAAGATGCCTCAACAGCGTAAAAGCCCCGTGCACCCGCACGAAAAGGAAGCGTGTCGTTTTGGGGCTGCAGAATTTGCCGGGTGCGCCACGTGCAGCGGCTGCACGGAGCCGTTTCCCCGATGGCTCAGGGGCGCGGCCAGCGGGCCTTGATCGGCGCGAAGCTGAAGCGGTGATGCAGGCTGGGGCCATGCGTTTCGATGGCGTCGAGATGCCGCCGCGTGCCATAGCCGGCGTGGTCCTCGAAGCCATAGGCGGGCAGGGCCGTCCCCAGCCGGGCCATCAGCCGGTCGCGCGCCACCTTGGCCACGATCGAGGCGGCTGCGATGGCCGGCTCGCTGGAATCGCCCTTGATGATCGCCTCGCAGGGGCAATCGCAGGGGAAGACGTCGCGCCCGTCGACCAGCACGCGCATGGGCGGCAGTTCCAGCGCGCGCACTGCCCTTGCCATCGCCGCGAGCGTCGCGGCCCGGATGTTGATCCGGTCGATCGTTGCGGCGCTGGATGAGGCGATGGTCACCGAAAGGGCAAGGTTCAGGATGTCGGCGGCGATGGCTTCGCGCCGGGCCGGGGTCAGAGTCTTCGAATCGGCGAGCCCCTGAGGCATGTTCGCCGGGTCCAGGATCACGGCCGCCACCACCACCGGCCCGGCCAGCGGCCCGCGACCGACCTCGTCCACGCCGGCGATGCGGCAAGGGCTGGCGAGGCGCACAGGATCGCGCGCCGCATCGAGCGCTTCTGGCCTCATCCTGTCGAGAACCCTGTCCATCGGCCGACAAGCGCCCGAATCGGGCGCTGCCGTCAAGCGCGACGCATCGGCGTTCCCATCGGCACAGCGCGCCTAGAAGAGCTGGAGCTGCTCGGGCCCGCCTTGCGGACGGTGGAACAGGTCGGTGCGCAGGCGCTGGCGTGCCTTGTTGAAGCCGATTCGCTCCGCCGCCAGCTCGAAACGCCGCCCGATCATCCACGCATACGGCCCGGAGCCGACCTGCCGCTGCCCCCAGCCGGCGTCGTAATCCTTGCCGCCGCGGGTGGATTGCACCAGCGACATCACATGCCTGAGCTTGTCGGGATAATGGGTAAGCAGCCAGTCGCGCATCAGGTCCTTCAGCTCGAGCGGCAGGCGCAGCAGCACATAGCCCGCCTCGCGCGCGCCATTGGCAAAGGCGGCATCGAGGATGCGCTCGATCTCGGAATCGTTCACGGCCGGGATGATGGGCGCGACGAGCACGCTGACGGGAATGCCGGCCTCCGAGAGGCGCTTGATCGTATCGAGCCGCCTGGCCGGGCTCGCCGCGCGCGGCTCCATGGTGCGCGCCAGCTTGGGGTCGAGCGTGGTGATCGAGATCGCAACCTTGGCGAGGCCCTTCTCAGCCATCGGCGCGAGGATGTCGATGTCGCGCTGCACCAGCGCCGACTTGGTGACGATGCCCACCGGATGGTCGAAGCGCGACAGCACCTCGAGGAGGCCGCGCATGATGCGCAGCTTCTTCTCGATGGGCTGGTAGCCATCGGTGTTGGTGCCGATGGCGAGCATGCGCGGCGCGTAGCCTTGCGCCGCCAGTTCCTTCTCGAGCAGCGCGGCGGCATCCGGCTTGGCGGTCAGCCGCGCTTCGAAATCGAGCCCTGGCGAGAGGCCGAGATAGGCGTGGCCTGGCCGCGCGAAGCAATAGACGCAGCCATGCTCGCAGCCGCGATACGGGTTGATCGAGCGATCGAAGGAGATGTCTGGCGAATTGTTCCGCGTGATGATGGTGCGCGGCTTCTCGATCGCCACCTCGGTCCTGAAAGCCGGCAGCTCGCCCAGCGATCCCCAGCCATCATCCTCCTCGACGCGGGCCAGCGCCTCGAAGCGCCCATGCGGGTTGATGGTGGCCCCGCGCCCGCGTCGGCGGTCCACGTCCAGCCTGTGCCCGGCCATGGCAACGGGATCAGCGGGCCGAAAGGGCGCCGAGGCCCGCACCGGGTCGGGCTCCATGCGCTTCTCGACCGTAGGCTGCGGGCGGAGGGTCATGCGAATCTCCCGTTCCTGATTTGTTTATGCATACAAAGCAGGAACAATGTCAAAGCCCTCTCGCCTCCCCGGTGCGGCAGGCCGGGGGCCGTTCTGCCTAAAACTTTGCTTTCAAGCCTGCCCCTGCGCGTCTAGAAGGTCAGCGATGCTGACCGCTCTCGTTCATGCCAACGCCACGCCCGGCGCCCTCGCAGCCACTTTATCCGCGCTGGTTCCGGCGGTGGCCGATGGATTGATCAGCCATGCCGTGGTCGTGCTCCCGCAGGCCGAGGCGGCATCCGAGCGCATCGCCGACGCCATGGGCGCTCAGGTGCTGATCCAGTCCGGCGGTCATTGGCCCGCTGCGGCGCGCATCGCGCGCGGCGCCTGGCTGCTGCTGCTTGAAGCCGGCGAGGTGCCGCAGCATGGCTGGATCGGCGCCATCGAGCGCCATCTGCTGCAGCAGACGGCGCAAAGCCGCAGGCCCGCCATGCTGCCGCTGGAGGGCGCTGCGGGATGGCGCGAGCGCCTGCTCTGGGCGGTTGCCGCGTCCGCGCCGCATGCGGGCCTCATTGCGCCGCGCGAGCCTGTCTCGGCGGGCAGGAGAGGCGGCGCGCCGGTCCGGCTGCCGGTCGGGCGGGCGCGGCTCGTGGCCTGACGCCGATCAGGCCTTGCCGGCGCCGCGCTTGAGGTGTTCGTCGAGCCTCGGCATGATCTCGACGAAATTGCAGGGCCGGTGGCGGAAATCGAGCTGGAGCGCCAGGATTCCGTCCCACGCATCCTTGCATGCGCCCGGAGAGCCGGGCACGCAGAAGACGTAAGTCGTGCCGATCAGCCCCGCCGTGGCGCGCGACTGGATGGTGGAGGTGCCGATCTTGGCGGCGGAGATCTGGTGGAAAACCCAGGAAAACCCGTCCATCCGCTTGTCGAAGAGCGGCTCCAGCGCATCCGGCGTCACGTCACGCCCCGTGAAGCCGGTGCCGCCCGTGGTGATGACGGCATCCACGGCCGGGTCGGCCACCCATTGCCTGACGCGAGCCTGGATGGCGTCGCGGTCATCGGGCACGATGTCGCGCGCAGCCAGCCTGTGGCCCGAATCGGCGATGCGCTGGACAAGCGTGTCGCCGGAGCGGTCATCGCTGAGCGTGCGCGTGTCCGAGACGGTCAGCACGGCTATGCCGATCGGGATGAAGGGTCTGCTCTCGTCGATGCGGGACATGGGCGCGCTCAGAGGTTGCGGGTAGCGAAGGTGTCGCAGGAGCGCAAGGCGCCGGTCCGGAACCCTGTCATGAACCAGCGGCTGCGCTGCTCGGCCGTGCCGTGGGTGAAGCTGTCAGGCACGACGTAGCCTTGCGCCGCCTTCTGCAGCTTGTCGTCGCCGATGGCGCTTGCCGTGCGCATGGCCTCCTCGATGTCGCCCTGTTCGAGCCGCCCCATCTGCTGGACGTGGAAAGCCCAGACGCCGGCGATGCAGTCCGCCTGTAGCTCCACACGCACCGATAGCGCGTTGGCCTCGCGCTCGGAGGCGCGGCGCTTGGCCTGTTCCACGCGCGGCAGCACGCCCAGCAGGTTCTGGATATGGTGGCCGACTTCGTGCGCGATCACGTAGGCATAGGCGAAATCCCCGCCGCCGCCGAGCTTGCGCCGAATCTCGTCGAAGAAGGAGGCGTCGAGATAAACCCTGCGGTCCGGCGGGCAATAGAATGGCCCCATCGCAGCCTGCGCGGTGCCGCAGCCAGAGCGGTCCACGCCCCGGAACAGCACCAGCCGCGGCGGTTCGTAGGCCTTGCCCGTGTCGCGAGGCATCACGCGCTCCCAGACATCCTCGTTCTGCGCCAGCACCACCGAGATGAAGCGGCCCATCTCGTCATCGGGCCGTATGGTCTGGGTCGATGTCTGCTGCGTCGGCGCGCGTGCGCCCTGCAGCATCTCGGCGCCGCCGATAAGGATGCGCGGATCGATGCCCAGCGCATAGCCCAGCAGGCCGAGCGCGACCACGGCGCCCAGCCCGAGGCCGGAGCGTCCGCCCGTGCCGCCGCCGAAGCCGCCGCCGCTGCGCCGGTCCTCCAGATTGTCGGATTGCCGGTAATCATCCCACTTCATGCGTCACCCGCAAGCCTGAGGCCATGGACATCGGATAGTCTTAGCGCGGCCCCGGCCCCCGCCCAAAACAAAATGGCGGAATTCGGATGCTGATAATCCGGTTAACGCAAGTTCAACGCGCTCGTGCAGCCTCTGTTCAGGGATGAAGCATTATGGCGTGAGGAGAGGAATCGCGCAGATGGCCTGCCGCGGTTCCGGCATGGGGAGACATCATGATGAAGCGCATTATGGGTTGGATCATGGCAGCCGGGCTTTCGCTGGCTGCGGCCGGAGCGGCCCATGCCGCGCCGGCTCTTGCGGGTGCCTCAGGCATGGACAAGGCCACGCGCGAGGCATCGCGCGAGCTGCTCACCGAAGTCCGCGATCACAGGCTCCACCACGTCCGGCATGTCCAGCATCATTGGCGGGTTCATCGCCGCCATGCCTATCATCACCGGTACGGCCATCATCACCGGTACGGCCATCATCACCGGTACGGCTATCATCACCGGTACGGCTATCGTCCACGCGCCTACCGGCCCTATTACGCCCCGGTCCATTACCGCCCCGTCCGGTATCGTCCGGTCCATTACCACCCCGTCCGGTATCGTCCGGTGCGCTACCGCCCGGTCCATGCCGCCCCCGTTTACTATGGCGGCTATGACTATGGCCCGCGCTGCTACATCAAGGTGCGCACGGTCTATACCCTGCAGGGCATCAAGCATAAGCCCACCCGCATCTGCCGCTACTGAGGCCCAGGTTGAATACTGGCTGAATGGCGCCCTCAAGCCCCGTTCAGCCAGCCCATGCGATGATCCTGTCAATGGTGGCGAAGAGATGGGACGCAGTGTCCGTCAGCCATCGCCGGGATGACAGGATCACCGTCATGATGCGTCAGCTTTCTCTCGGAATCGTCGGCGCGGCTGCTCTCGGCGCCGCCTCACTCATGACTGCCCCCGCTGCGCAGGCGCAGTCCTGGTCGCTGTCCATCGAAACCGGCCATGGCGGCGGCTATGCCTCGCCTGTGCGCGATGGCTGGGGCGGACATGGCGGCTATGGCCATGGCCGCTGGCATGGCGGCCGCGATTGGGGCCGTGAACGCGGCTGGGATCGCGGCTGGCACGGCGGCAACGGCCATGGCTGGCGCGGACGCCCGGTCTATGGCGGCGGCTACGGCGGGTTCCGGCCGCGCTGCCACGTCCGAAAGGTGCGCTACTGGGATGGATGGAGCTGGGTCGTGGGCCACCGCCAGGTCTGCGGCTGATCGAAGGCCGGCGTCTGATCGCGCCGGCCCCGGCCGGGCATCACGGACCGCGCTGCTCCTCCAGCCTGAGTTCTCCGGTGGAGATGGCGTGACCCGGCCCGGTGACGCTTCCGTCCAAACCATGCAGCACGAGCGCCGGCAGGACCCTTGCCGGCGCTCTGCTGTTGAGCCGTCCCCTGATCAGCACGCGCATCGCCGCCTGATCCGCACGGCCATGCACCGGGATGATCTCCAGCGCGCCGAAGCGCCGGGCTAGCAGCGGCAGGAGCCAGGCCAGCGCCTCGGGCCGGTGGATCAGCACCAGCCGTCCGTCGCCCCGTAGTGAGCGGGCTGCGGCCCTTGCCCAGGCCTCGAAGCTTTCCGGGGCCATCGCGTGGGCGGCCAGCCGGCGCGCATCCGGCGAGGAGCGGTGCCGGCCCGGTTCGTTATAGGGCGGGTTGCACACCACGAGGTTGGCTAGGCCGGGCTCCAGCCCTGCCGCCGCGAGCAGGCTCGCCCGTGCCGTCACATCCGCCTCGACGACGGCGCAGCGCCTGTCCATGGCGTTGAGGGCCACGTTGCGGCGCGCCAGCGCCGCCAGATCCGGCTCGCGCTCGACGAGCGTGGCGCGCTCGGCGCGCCCCAGCGCGAGCAGGGCAAGGCCTATGGCGCCGACCCCGCTGCCCAGATCGACCACATGCCGGGCCGAACCTGCCGCCGCCGCCACCAGCAGCGCATCCGTGCCGGCGCGGTGCCCGCGCGCAGGCTGCACGAGCATGAGCCGGCCCTCCAGGAGCCTGTCCAGCGTCAGGCCGGGCTCGTCCGTGCCCTTGCCCTCGGCCGCAGGCGAAGGCCCGGCCTCAGCCACGCCGCTTCTCGCGCAGTTCGGCCCCCAGGCCTGCGGCGATGATGATCGCCCGCGCCTCGTCCTCTTCCTCGTCGATCACCATGATGCGGCGCTGGAAGGCTCCGATCCCGCCCTCAAGCGCGCTGATGTAGCCGTCGAGAACGAGCGCATGCAGGTCCGCGGAGGCGAGCAGCGCCTCCACCGCGCTGATGACCACGAGGTCATTCGTGCGCATGATCTCGACCATGGTGATGTCTCCGGGCGGCCGTTTGCCGCAAGCGTCGCCTTGCAGAGTCTTGCCATCGGTGTCTTGCGGCAGCCAGCCAATTGTCGCATGGACGCTATGGATGCAAGGTGGAGCGCAGCCGGCGCGCCATATCGTTGCTCCGGAGGCTGCGGGCTTCGGCCGCAGCGCGGGACCATGGGAGTGGGTCTTGGGACTGGTTTTGCCGTTTGAAGACAAGGACGCCGCCCGCGACGGGATTGCAGCGCTCGTGGGCCTGACCAGGCCCGACATGGAGCGCGTCAACGCGATGATCCTGTCGCGCACCGGCTCGCAGGTGACGATGATACCCGAGGTCGCCAACCATCTCATTTCCTCGGGCGGCAAGCGGCTGCGGCCGATGCTCACCCTGGCCACCGCCAATCTGTGCGGCTATCGCGGCGAGGGCCATGTCAAACTCGCCGCGTCGGTCGAGTTCATGCACACCGCCACGCTTCTGCATGATGACGTCGTCGACGAAAGCGACATGCGCCGCGGCAAGATGGCCGCGCGCATGCTCTGGGGCAACGAGGTCAGCGTGCTGGTGGGCGACTTCCTGCTCGGCCAGGCCTTCCGCATGATGGTCGAAGTCGGATCCCTGCGGGCGCTCGACATCCTGTCCACGGCCGCCTCGGTCATCGCCGAGGGCGAAGTCATGCAGCTGGCCGCCGCCAAGAACACCGAGACGACCGAGGACGAGTATCTCGCCGTCATCCGCGGCAAGACGGCGGAGCTGTTCGCCGCTGCCTGCGAGGTCGGCCCCGTGCTCGCCGACCGGCCCAAGGCCGAGCATGCCGCCTGCCGGGGCTTCGGGCTCAACCTCGGCATCGCTTTTCAGCTTATCGATGATGCGCTGGATTATGGCGGTGTCGCGGCCAAGCTCGGCAAGAATGTCGGAGATGATTTCCGGGAGGGCAAGATCACCTTGCCGGTCGTGCTCTCCTTCCGGCGTGGCAATGAGAGCGAGCGCGCCTTCTGGCGTCGGACCCTGCAGGAGGGCGACGTGCGCGAGGGCGACCTCGAGAACGCCATTGCCATCATGAGGAAGCATCGCGCTATCGACGACACCATCGAGCGGGCGCGCCATTACGGCGCCATGGCCCATGACGCGCTGGCGCTCTTCCCCGCGAGCGACCTGAAGACGGCGATGCACGCCACCGTCGAGTTCTGCATCGCCCGCGCCCACTGAACGCGCAGCCGCGGACATCTAGCGCAGGACGGTGGCCTTGACCCACCAGCCCGGATGCCGCGCGGCGATGCGGCGCGCGGCGGCGGCGCTTGCCCGGCAATCAGCGTAAACGCCAAGGCAGGTCGCGCCCGACCCGGACATGCGGGCGAGGCGGCAATCGCCGGCTTCCGCGAGCGCAGCCAACGCATCGGCGATCGCGGGCGCGGCCCGGCAAGCCGCCGCTTCAAGATCATTGCCCGGACCGTCCCGCAGCCATGCGGCCAGGCCAGCGGCATCGAGCCCTTCAGGGCCGGCCGGCTCATGCGAAGGGCTGGCGCTGCCGAGGCTTTCGCCCGGCGCCAGCCCCAGCGCGGCGAACACCGCCGCTGTCGACACCGCGACGCCGGGATTCACCAGCACGGCATTCAGCGGGGCGAGGCGCAGGCGTTGCCCGAGACTTTCGCCTGCGCCCGACATCACGCAAGCCTTCGAAGCGAGGCATACAGGCACATCCGCCCCGGTCCGCCATGCGGCTTCGATGAGCGCAGGCTCGGTCATGGGCAGGCCGTTCAGCCGTGCCAGAAGCCTCAGCGCCGCAGCGGCATCGGCCGAGCCGCCGCCAATGCCGGAAGCCACGGGCAACCGCTTGACGAGGGTGAAGCACCCCGCCACGAGGCCGGGCAGAAGGGCATGCAGGTGCCCGACGGCTTTCAGAACCAGATTGGCGCCATCGGCGGCGAGGGCCCTTCTGAACGGCCCGGCGATGACGAGGCTGGGGGCGGGCCCCGGCTCCAGCGTCAGGCCGTCGCCCACGCCTGCGAAGGCCACGAGGCTGACCAGCTCATGGTAGCCGTCCAGCCGCCTGCCATGGACGGCGAGGTTGAGGTTGACCTTCGCGGGCGCGCGCGTGCTCAGCATCGCGCGGCAGGAGCCGGCCGGGCATGCGGCGAAGTCGGCTCAGCCGCCATTGCGGGCAGGGCTCTCCAGCGCCGCCGGTTCGGTTACGGCCGAGGCGGGCCTGGCAAGATCGGGTAGGCCCTTCTCGATCTTCTCGAGTATCTTCGGCAGCTCTTCCGGCTCGGGGTTGAGGTCGCGCGCATGGTTCCACTGGAAGCGGGCTTCGAGCTTCCGCCCCACGCGCCAGTAGGCGTCGCCCAGATGATCGTTGATCACCGGGTCGGCCGGCTTGAGTTCGATCGCCCGCTCCAGTTCCCGCACCGCCTCCTCATAGCGGCCCAGGCGGAAATGCGCCCAGCCGAGGCTGTCGATGATGTAGCCGTCGCGCGGCTTGAGTTCGACCGCCTTGCGCAGCATCTCGAAGGCTTCGTCGAGATTGATGCCCTGGTCCACCCAGGAATAGCCCAGATAGTTGAGCACCAGCGCGCGGCTCGCGCCCATGTTGGGCGGGATGAGTTCGAGCGCCTTCTTGAGGTCCGCTTCCGCCAGGGGCCAGCGCTTGGTCCGCTCATAGGCGATGCCGCGCGAATAGAACAGGCTCCAGTGGTGCCGTTCGGGCGCCTTGATCGTGGCGACGGCCCGCTCGTAATAGGTTGCGGCACGCGCGAAATCCTTGCGGCTGCGGTAAAGCCCGCCCAGTGCCGAAAGGGCGTCGAGATCGTCCGGGTCCTCCTTGATCGCCGCTTCGAGGTGCTGCACCGCCTCGTCCTTGCGGCCCAGCGCCTCGAACGCGAGGCCGATCTGGATCTCGGCATTGTTGCGCAGCGGCGATGTGGTGGGCATCCGGTCGAACACCGCGATAGCCTCATCCGGCTGCTTGGCGCGCTCCAGTGTGTCGCCGAGCGTCAGGATGGCGAGCTCGTGCCCAGGGTCGAGGTAGAGCGCGAGCCTGAGATAGATCATGACGATCGCGGTCTCGTTGTCTTCGCGGTTGCCGGCGCTGCCCAGCCCGTAGAGCGCCTCGGCAGCGCCCTGCTGGGCTGTCGAGATGGTGCGCGACAGCGGCCGTGGTGCGGCCTTGCCCTCAGGAGCGAGGTTGGCGAGCGCGTTGCGCACGATCGGGTGGTTCGGCAGGAGGCGGTTGAACCGCTCATAGGTCTCGCGCGCGCCTGCGAAGTCGCCGCGGCGCGACTGGAAGCGCCCCCAGGCATCGACGACGCGCAAGGTCGCCGGATCACCGTCATAGGTGGCCTTGAGCCGTCTCTGGGCCTCGGGGATGTTGCCCAGCATCTCGTGGACAAGGCCGGCATGGTAGTCGCGGAAGGTGGTGAGCGAGCCGTCCCCGCGCAGCCGGTCCAGAGTCTCGATGGCCCGCGTCTGCTCGCCCGCGCCGGCAAAGGCCCAGGCGGTGAGCAAGGTGGAGGTGATGTCGGCCGCCCGTCCGCGCGTGTTGCCGCGCAGCCGCTCCCTGGCGGCCTGGAATTGCCGGTTCTTGATGGCGCGCACGGCCAGCGTCATCTGAGCAAGGCCGTTGCTCGGGTCGCGCTGGACAATGCGCTCGGCGAGCCGGAAGGCGTCGGGCATCGCGCCGTCGCTGAGAAAGGCGATGAAGGCCCGCTCGATCAGTTCCTGATTGCGCGGATCGGCCCGCAGCGCCTCGCGCAGGAATGTGGCGGCGGCCGAGCTGTCGCGCACCGAGGCTGCGATGAGGGCAGCGAGATAGTTGCCTTCGATGCTCTCGGCCGGCTCGACGCGCTCGGCCGGCCTGAGCCGCAGCGGCGTGTTGGCAAGGGCGGGCGCGGCGAGGAATGCGCAGAGCGCGGCCGCTGCGACAAGCCCGGCCCTGACCCGGCGCAGCTTCGCACCCAGCGTCATGACCCCGGTGATTGGCCGGCTCAGGCTGGACGGCCCCGCCTGTCCGGTCTTGGAAATCAATGTCACGCGGCGCGCCTCTTGCGGGTTTGAATGCGCCGGCATCGGCCGCTTGGCGGCGTTGCCGGATGATCCGATGTCGAGACCCCAGCCTCGAACCGGACGAACGAAACATGTGGCCAAGCAAGCATGCGGCCGAGAGAAACCGCAGGCCATGCCGACAAGCCGCTTCAAAGCCATAGCGGCCCGGCGAGGCGAGCGCGAGAGCAAATCAGCGGCAGGGCGCGACCGATGGCAGGATGGCGTCAACCTGCGTTTTGCACAAGTCGCCGCGAGTGTCACAGTTCCGTGCTGACGGCGCCATGGATTCAGGCTCGCCTGGCCGGTCGCTGGGGCGGACCAGAGCGCCGATAACCGACGGTTAAGCAATCCTGTTTACGCCTTGGCGACCATGCGGCGGCCCAGCCGGCAGATATCCGGGTGACGTGCAAGATGTTGCGGCATATTTCTGTCTTTGCGCGAATCGCGCTGCTTGCGGCCATCGGCCTTGCCGCCGTGGTCACGGTCTCCGCCTTCGCCTTGCACGCGCGCGGCATGTGGCTGCATCATGATGCCCGGACCATGCGGCTTGAGGAAATGCGCCGTTCAATTCTCGAGCTCGGGGCGGAGCTGGCGCGCAGCGAGGCCCGCTTCCTTGAATTCGCGCATCTGCCGATGGAGCATCTTGGCGAGCGCTTCAAGTCCTCGCTTGCCGCCGTGATCGTCATCGTCGAGCGCGCCCGCGCGCAGGCCGAGGGTGCGCTGGTTCCGCAGCTCTTCGACTTGCAGATAAGCCTTGAGAACATCCGGGCTGAAATCGACAGCGTGCAGCATGTCCAGGCTGTGGTGGGCTCGACCCGCAATACGGGGCTCCGCGGCGAGCTTGCGGCGGCGACGCTTGAGCTCGAAAGCGCAGTACGCGCGGCGCTGGCGACCGGGATGCCCGAGATGCAGCCCCTGGCGACCGGGGTTCAGGCGATGATCCGCGGCATGCATCAGCTCATGGTCGAGCGCGACGTGGCCGTCGAGGCGGAGCTGACGCGCGAGAGCGACCGCATGCTGCGCCTCGTCGAAGCGATCCAGGCAGCGCCAGTGGTTGGCTCGCGCCTCGCCCCGGCGCTGCGCCGCCATGCCGAGGGGCTGTCGGCCTGGACAGCGGCAGTGCGCGCGCTCGATGGCGAGATGCTGAAGGTCGAGAACGCCCTGACGCTTCTGCACGAGCCGCTGAACACGATCCGCGACGGCGCTGAGACCATCATCTCCAGCCACCGCAAGCAGAGCGCGGCGCAATTGGCGCGCGATGAATCGGCGGCAGCCTTCGGCGCGCTGGTTCTTCTTCTGGGCTGCCTGCTGCTGGCGCTGCTGGTGATCCGCTCGATCAGCGAGCCTCTCGAGCAGCTGCGCCTCGCCATGGAGCGGATCGCGCGCGGCGAAGCCGAGGCGAAGCTGCATGGCCAGGACGCGCACGACGAAATCGGCGCGATGACGCGGGCCGCCGCGATCTTCCGCGATGCGATGCTGGCGCGCCAGCGCATGAGCGAGACTGTGGTTCATCAGGCCGAGCAGCGTGGCCGCAGCGCCGCTTCGGTCGCGGCTGCGGTCGGCCAGTTCGACAAGGCGGTGAGCGCCGTGCTCTCGGGCCTGGGCGAGGCCGGCGCCAATCTCGGCGCCTCATCGGAACACCTGGACCGTGCATCCCAGGTTGTCACCGAGCGCACGCGGATGGCGCAGGATGCGACCGAGACCATGACGAGCCGCATCACGACAGTTGCCTCGGCCACGGAAGAGCTGAGCTCGACCATCGCGGCGATCGCTCAGGGGACCGGCCGAGCGGCCAGCGCCGCCGATGGCGCAATCCTGCAGGTCGACCAGACCGAGCAGCGCATGCGCGACCTTCTGGCGACTTCGAGCCAGATCGGCGACGTCGTGACCCTGATCCGCCAGATCGCCAGCCAGACCAATCTGCTCGCGCTGAACGCCACGATCGAGGCGGCGCGGGCGGGCGAGTCGGGCCGCGGCTTCGCTATCGTGGCGGCCGAAGTGAAGACGCTCGCCGCCCAGACCCAGTCCGCCACCGAGGAGATCGGCCGCAAGATCGAGGCGATCCAGAGCGGCGCGAACAACATGTCAGGATCGATCCACGACATGAGCCGCGTCGTGCTCGATATGCGCGAGATCGCCGTGGAGATGTCCGCCGCGATCCGCCAGCAGGACGCCACCGTGATCGAGATCGCCTCGACCATGGCGATGCTCGCCGAGGATGCCAGCCTCAATCTCAGCTCCGTGCGCGACACCGCCCATGCCGCCCAGGCAGCCGACGAGGTGGCGCGCGAGGTCAGACAGACCGCCGACGACATGCGCGCCATCGCCGCAAGGCTGGCGGACGATGTCGCCGTCTTTGTGGACCGGGTGCGCAATGACGCGGTGCGCGCCTCCTGACGCGCCTCACATCGTGGCGTAGTTGGGCCCGCCGCCGCCCTCGGGCGTGACCCAGACGATGTTCTGCGCCGGGTCCTTGATGTCGCAGGTCTTGCAGTGCACGCAGTTCTGCGCGTTGATCACGAAGCGGGGATCGGTCTTCGCCGCCGGATCGCCATAGACCACCTCATAGACACCCGCAGGGCAGTAAAGCCGCGCCGGCTCGCCATAGCGCGGCAGGTTCTGGGTGATCGGCACGGACGGGTCGATCAACTTGAGATGCGCCGGCTGGTCCTCCTCATGGTTGGTCGAGGACATGAACACCGAGGACAGCTTGTCGAAGCTCACGACACCATCCGGCTTGGGGTAGGTCAGGTGCTTCACCTGGTCGATCGGCTTGAGGCTCTCATGGTCGGCCTTGCCGTGCTTCATCGTTCCGAAGGGCGACAAACCGGTCAGCGCATTCATCCACATGTCGATGCTGCCGAGCATCACCCCGCCCACGGTGCCGAAGCGTGACCAGAGCGGCTTGACGTTGCGCACCGGCTTGAGGTCGCGCCCGATGTCGGAAGAGCGCCAGGCCTCCTCATAGCCGCTGACCTCGTCATGGGCGCGGCCCTGCGCCAGCGCCGCGACGACATGCTCGGCCGCAAGCATGCCAGAGATGATGGCGTTGTGGCTGCCCTTGATGCGCGGCACGTTGACGAGCCCGGCCGAGCAGCCGAGCAGCGCCCCGCCCGGGAAGGTCAGCCGCGGCACCGACTGCCAGCCCCCTTCCGCGATGGCGCGCGCGCCATAGGACAGCCGCTTGCCGCCCTCGAACACGTCGCGGACCATCGGATGGGTCTTGAAGCGCTGGAACTCGTCAAAGGGCGAAAGGGTCGGATTCTCATAGTTGAGATGGACCACGAAGCCCACCGAAACGAGATTATCGTCAAAGTGATAGAGGAAGGAGCCGCCGCCCGTGCGCTGGTCCAGCGGCCAGCCGAAGGAATGCTGCACCAGCCCCTTCCGGAACCGCGACGGATCGACTTGCCAGAGTTCCTTGAGGCCGATGCCGTACTTCTGGTGGTCGCGATCCCTCTGCAGATCGAAGCGGCGGATCAGCTGCCTGGAGAGGTTGCCGCGCACGCCCTCGCCGAACAGCGTGTACTTGCCGCGCAGCTCCATGCCGCGCGTGAAGCGCTCGCTGAGGCTGCCATCCCTCGCGATGCCCATGTCGCCCGTGGCCACGCCGATCACGGCGCCCTTGTCGTCATGCAGGATCTCGGCGGCCGCGAATCCGGGATAGATCTCGACGCCCAGCGCCTCGGCCTGCCGCGCCAGCCAGCGCGCAACCATGCCCAGCGAGCCCACGAAGTTGCCGTGGTTGTCCATCAGCTTCGGCATGGCGAAATTGGGCAGGCGGATGCCGCCGGCGGGACCGAGGAAATAGAACCTGTCCTCGCTGACCTCGGTGGTCAGCGGCCGGTCGGGCGCACTGCGCCAGTCGGGCAGCAGCCGGTCGAGCCCGATGGGATCGATCACCGCGCCGGAGAGGATGTGCGCTCCGACTTCCGAGCCTTTCTCGACCACGACGACCGAAACATCCGGGTCAAGCTGCTTGAGCCGGATCGCCGCGGCAAGGCCGGCGGGGCCGGCGCCGACGATGACGACATCGTAGTCCATGGCTTCGCGTTCGGGCAAATCGTTCATCTCGTCCACTCCCGGACCATCTCGCCGCGCAACGCAGCCCTGATGGTTTATATATGAACCATTTCGATTTCCATGTCTTTCTTGGCCTTGTGTTTGGGCGATGAGCGAAAGCCGCGCAAGCCCTGCCCGCGTCGCACCGGCCTTGCGGCGGTTCACATGGGGTCGCCAAGGCGTTAAGATGGCGCATGGCCGCCACCGACCGCATCGAGCCAGCGACGCTCGCCGACATCCTCGCCTTCTTCGCCGATGCCGGCGTGGACTGCGCGCTTGAGGAGAAGGCCATCGACCGCTTCACGGCCGCAGCCGCTGCGGCGCCGGCTGTCGTCATCGGCGCAAGCGCCGGCACGCCGCCTTCAAGGCCCGGCCTGCAGCGCGGCGCGCCTGCGCCGCCGGAGCCATCGCGCCTGGCTCTCGCCGGCGCCGCCATGAGTGCGGACGAGGCGGCCGGCAGCGCGGCCATGCTGGCGGACCGCGCCCGCACTCTCGATGAGCTCAGGGCCGCGATGGTGGCATTCGAGGGCTGCGCCCTGAAGGCGACGGCCAAAAACCTGTGCTTCGCCGATGGCCAGCCCGGCGCGCGCATCATGCTGGTGGGCGAGGCGCCCGGCGCGGACGAGGACCGGCAGGGCCTGCCCTTCGTGGGCGTGTCGGGCCAGTTGCTGGACCAGATGCTGGCCGCGATCGGGCTCGATCGCGGCCAGCATGTCTACATCGCCAACATCGTGCCTTGGCGCCCCCCCGGCAACCGGACGCCGACCACGCAGGAGATGATGGTGTGCAGGCCCTTCGTCCTGCGCCAGATCGCGCTCTCGGCCCCTGACATCCTCGTCACGCTCGGCGGCCCGGCGGCGCAGGCGCTGCTTGGCCTGACCGGGATCATGGCGTCGCGCGGCAAGTGGCGCAGCCTTGAGCTGGATGGGCGGACGATCCCCGCGCTGCCGACGCTGCATCCCGCCTACCTGCTGCGCAATCCCATCGCCAAGCGTCAGGCCTGGGCGGATCTGCGGGCGTTGCGCCGGGCGCTGGACGCGCTGCCGCCGCGCGAGGCGCTGCCGCGCTGAGGTCATGAGCCGGCGCGGCCTTGCGGGCCGGGGCCGCGGTCCCCATCATCGGGTGATGCCCACCAAGATCCTGTCGCGGCGCAAGTCGCCGCTCTCCTTCATCCCGCCCCGCTTCCTGCCGGAGAAGCTGCGCAAGACGAGGCCCCTCGTGCCTGTCCTGCGGCTTTACGGGCCGATCGGCATGTCGTTCCCCACCCGGGGCGCGCTGACGCTGGCGGGGCTCGCCGGCCAGATCGAGGCCGCCTTCGAGGCGGAGGATGCCTGCGCCGTCGCCCTTCTGGTCAAGTCGCCCGGCGGCGCCGCGGCGCAGTCGCACCTGATCTTCCGGCGCATCCGGACGCTGGCCGAGGAGACCAGGCGCCCTGTCTTCGCCTTCATCGAGGATGTGGGGGCCTCGGGGGGCTACATGCTGGCCTGCGCGGCAGACGAGATCTTCGCTGATCCAGCCTCCATGGTGGGCTCGATCGGCGTCGTTTCCTCTGGCTTCGGCCTCGCCGGCCTCATCGAGAAGATCGGTGTGGAGCGGCGCGTCTACACGGCCGGCTCGTCCAAGGCCATGCTCGATCCCTTCCTGCCCGAGCGCGAGGATGACATCGCCCGGCTCAAGGCATTGCAGGCCGATGTGCATGACAGCTTCATCGCGCTGGTGCGCGAGCGGCGCGGCGCGCGGCTGGTCGAGACAGCCGAGGACCTGTTCACCGGCGCCTACTGGACCGGACGCCGGGCGCGGGAGCTTGGCCTCATCGACGGGCTGGACGACATGCGCTCGGTGATGCGCGCGCGCTTTGGCGAGGAGGTCGATCTCAGGCTCGTGCCCGACCCCAGCCGCGGCGGCCTGCTGCGCCGCCTGCTGCCTTCGCTGGCTGCCGGGGCGGGCGCGCATGGCGACGCGCCGCAGGGCCTCGTCGATCCCGGACATGTCATCGGGGCGCTGGAAGCCAAGGCGCTCTGGAGCCGCTTCGGCCTCTGAAGCTTCTGCCCGTCGGTGTGCATTTGGCGCTTGTCATCGCGCTGTCACGCGATGATGGTGCGAGCGCCGTGAAGGCGCAGCGTGCCCGGAGCCTGCCATGATCATCGTCCATTCCCCCTCCCGCGACACCCTCGGCCTCGACCGGGTGGTGCTTGCGCCGGGCATGGCGCTTCCGCCCGATGCGCTGTGGATCGACATGCTCGAGCCGACGCGCGCCGAGGACGAACTCGTCGAATCCTTCCTGAAGATCTCCATCCCCACGCGTGAGGAGATGCAGGATCTGGAACCTTCGGAAATCATCTATGCCGAGGATGATGCCCGCTACATGACAGCGCGGGTGCTCTGCCAGTCGGAGAGCGAGCAGCCCCGGCTGGTGCCGCTCAGCTTCATCCTCACCGCCACCGCCCTCGTCACGGTGCGCTATGATGAGCCGCGCTCCCTCGCCATGTTCGCCCAGCGCGCCGTCAAGCCGGCAGGTTGCGGCCGCCAGCCCGAGGCCGTGCTGGACGGCATCGTCGAGGCGGTGATCGACAGGGCGGCGGAAATCCTGGGCCGGGCCGGCGACCAGACCGAGGAGCTCTCGCGCTCCGTGTTCGAGCGCGAGAGCCGCAAGCTCGAGCGCACGGGCGGCTATCAGGGCGTCATCCGCAAGCTGGGCCGGCAGGCGGCGCTGATCTCCAACGTGCGCGAAAGCATGGTGTCGCTTGAGCGCATCCTGATCTTCATGCAGGCCAATTACGAGCGGCCTTCCAGGCGCACGGGTTTTCAGGCCGAGTGGCGCAGCGCCATCCGCGACGTGCAGTCGATCGAGGACCACGCCAGCTTCGTGAGCAGCAAGGTGCAGTTCATCCTCAACGCCACGCTGGGTCTGGTCAGCCTCGAGCAGAACAAGATCATCAAGATCTTCTCGGTGGCGGCGGTGATCTTCCTGCCGCCCACGCTGATCGCCTCATCCTACGGCATGAACTTCAAGAATATGCCGGAACTCGAATGGTCATATGGCTATCCGATGGCGCTGGGGATGATGGTGGCCTCGGCCGTGGGCACCTACACCTTCTTCAAGCACAAGCGCTGGCTCTGACGCTCATGATGCGGTCGATCACGTCCTGAAGCTCGACCTTGTCATAGGCCGCGCAGGCCATGTCGCCGCCCGAGTTGATGAATCCGGTGGCCCGGGCGAGGAGATTGCGGAAGGCCGCGGCCGCGATCATGACGATGGGCAGCGCTTCGGCCGGGTCCTTGATCTCGTCGAGCGTCAGGACGACGGTGGCGACAAGCCGGTCCATGGCGCTGCACAGCGCCTCGAAAGCCCTGCGCGAGGCCGCGTCGAGTTCGTGATAGGCCGCCAGCGCCACATCGGCGCAGCGCAGGCCGGAATCGTCGAAATGCGCGAGATAGGTCGTCGGCGTCCAGTTCGCGAGTTCATGGACCAGCAAGGGATGGTCCGCCGCCATCTCCATGAGCATCAGAGCCTCGGCGAAATGGTTGAGGTAGTCGGTGGAGAGCGCCGCCGCCTCGACGAACCGGTCGGGCTCGTGGAGGTTCGGGCTGGGCAGCTCCGTATCGCCGGCTTTGGAACTCATGCAGGACAGAAATCACAAACCCTGAAACAAATGCTTTCACGCCATCGTTGATCGACAGGCCGGAGGAACCTGACCATGTGCGGGCGCTACGCCCTGATCCTGCCGCCTGAGGCCGTTCGGGCCTTCTTTCGTCATGCCGAACAGCCGAACTTCCCGCCGCGCTACAATATTGCGCCGACCCAGCCCGTTCCGGTGCTTCGCTCCGGGCACGGCCAGCGCTCCTTCACCCTGATGCGCTGGGGCTTCAGGCCGTCCTGGGTCAAGGACCCGAAGGATTTTCCCCTCGTCATCAATGTGCGCTCCGAGACCGCGCGGGAGAAGCCCTCCTTCCGGGCGGCCTTCATGCGCCGGCGCTGCCTCATGCCGGCCGATGGCTTCTACGAGTGGTGCAAGGTCGGCCCTGAGAACCGCGCCTATCTCTTCCGCAGGCCCGATCGCGGGTTGTTCGCCTTCGCGGCCATCTGGGAAACCTGGATCGAGCCCGATGGCGGGGAGATCGACACCGTGGCGCTGCTCAACACCCATGCCAATGGCCTGATGTCCGCCATCCACCATCGCTGCCCGGTGATCCTCGAGCCGGACCGGCATGATGCCTGGCTCGATCCCGAGACGACGCCCGACGCCGCGCATCGGCTCCTGCAGCCGCCCGATGACGACAGCCTTGAGATGCTGCGCGTCGGCCCGGCCGTGAACAAGGTCGCCAATGACGGCCCCGCACTGCAGGAACCCTGGGCGCCCGCCGCTATGGTGGCCGCTCGGATTGCGCCTGCTGCAGAACCTTCGCCGCGCCCTGCGCGTCGCCGCGCTGGCGGAGCCGACGGCGAAGGCGGGCAGGGTTCGCTGTTCTGAAGGCTGCGGGAGGGTCGCGTCACGCCTGCGGGCGTGGACCCCAGGGGCCGCGCGCCTCGATGATCGAGGGCAGGTCCGGCCGCTCGCCCATGGCCGCGAGTTGCGGGGGCAGGCGTCCGCCTGCGGTCTTGACCAGCGCCTGAACGCGCTTGGAGATCGAGGGATGGGTTGAGAACAGGTCCGACATGTCGTCAGGATCGTTCTCGATGCACATGTCCATCACGCCCGACGGCACGCCAGCGATGTCGGCGCGCCCCGAGATCTTGAGCAGGGCCGAGATCATCGCATCGGGGTTCTTGGTCAGTTCCACCGCCCCGGCATCGGCAAGATATTCGCGCGAGCGCGACAGCGAGAAGCGGATCACTGCGGCCAGGATTCCGGCCAGCGCCATGATCAGCAGGCCGATGATGATGGCCGCGCCCGCACCCTTGCCGCCCGAGGAGCGGCGCGACGACGAGCCCGAAAAGCGCACGCTGCGAAAGACGATCTCGCTGAGGAAGGAGAGCACGCCCGCGATCACCACGGCGATGACCATCAGCTTTACGTCACCGTTGCGAATATGGGTCAGCTCATGCGCCAGCACCGCCTCGATTTCCGCTTTGTCGAGCGTGTCGATGAGGCCGCGCGTGACCGTCACCGTGAATTGGCGCTCATTGACCCCGGAGGCGAAGGCGTTGAGCGCGCCGTCCTCGATGATCATCAGCCTTGGCATGGTCATCCCGCGCGAGATGCAAAGTTTCTCCAGCATCCCGTAGAGCTGTGGCGCCTGGCTGCGCTCCAGCCCCTTCGCGCCCGTCACCGTGCCGATCAGGGCCACGTTGGCCTGGTAGCCGATGAAGATCCAGGCCACGACGCCAAGCGTGAGGAAGGGAAAGGCCGCGAAGAAGAGGCCGAGCGCGATGTCGAAAGGGTTGGCTCCGCGCTCGATGTGCATGAAGCCGGTCGCCGCCAGGATGCCGCCAAAGCCGGCGAGGTAGGTGAGCAGGAACAGCCCGCCCAGCAGCAGCCGCGAGCGGATGCGATTGTTGCGGATATGGGTGTACAGACCGAACGCCTCGCCGATCATGGCAGCCCCCGGGCGGGTTGCGGCCCTGTCAGAACTTCACCGTCGGCGCGGCCTCGAGCTGGGTGCGCTTATCCGCGCCCACATCGAAGAACTCGCGCGGCAGGAAGCCGAACTTCGCTGCGAAGAACACGGATGGCACGGATTCGATCTGGGCGTTGTATTCGCCCACCGCATTGTTGAAGAACCGCCGCGCCGCCGAGAGCTTGTCCTCGACGGAGCCCAGATCCTCCTGCAGCTTCAGGAAGTTGGTATTGGCCTTGAGGTCCGGATAGGCCTCGGCCAGGGCGAGGAGCCGGCCCACGGTGCCTGAAAGCTGCTGCTCGGCGGCGGCCTGGGCCTGGGGTCCGCTAGCTGCGGTCGCGCCGTTGCGCGCCTTGATCACAGCGTCGAAGGTTTCCTTCTCGTGCGCGGCATAGCCCTTGACGGTCTCGACAAGATTGGGAATGAGGTCGTGCCGCTGCTTGAGCTGCACGTCGATGTCCGCGAAGGCCTGATCAGCCCTGCGGCGCAAGGCCACCATGCCGTTATAGGCCATCACCAGATAGCCGCCGACCGCGGCGATGATCGCCAGAATGATCCAGCCAGACATGGATGCCCCTTCTGTTCAACGGGGTCGGAACATGCCCTTGATGGCCCCCAAGCGCAAGGGCGGGGCCACAAGGCGCTCAAGGTTGGGCGCGGCCCTGCGCCGGCATGTGCGTCAGGCCGGGCGAGAGCCCTGCGCTTTCCACCGCGTCGGTGGTCATGTCGCTGCGCCTGCCGGCGGCGGCCCGGAAGCCGGCGGCGTTGGAGCAGATCACAGCCATGTCGAGCCGGGGCTGGATCATGGCCGCTATCCCGATCAGTCCCGCCCCGCCCGGGATCACGGCCCCGGCGCCGTCATCGCGGATGCGATCCGCGCGCTCGGATGAATGGGCCAAAGATACTGCGGAAAGCCTGTTGCGAAGCAGCGCTTGCTTTGCCAGCCCGGGAACCGGCACAGTGCAGCCTCGGCGCCATCCGGGATCAGAGGGCAGGACGATGGGCAAATCCGTGGGCAAGGACAAGAAGGCCGGCAAGAGCGAGAGCAAGAGCAAGAGCAAGAGCAACGGCAATGGCAATGGCAAGGCCATCGCTCTCGTCGTGGCCGCAATGCCGGCGGCGCCTCCGGGGCTTGCGCCATCGAGAGTCAAGGTCATCATCGCGGGCGCGGGCATAGGCGGGCTCACGCTGGCGCTCATGCTCCACCGCCGTGGCATCTCCTGCGCCATCTACGAGCAGGCCAGCGAGGTGCGGGAGGTTGGTGTGGGCATCAACACGCTGCCCCATGCCATCAAGGAACTGGCCGATCTCGGCCTGCTGCCGGCGCTGGATGCAGCCGGCATCCGCACCCATGAGCTGCTCTACATGAACCGCTCCGGCCAGACCGTCTGGCGCGAGCCGCGCGGCCTCGCCGCCGGCTTCGATGTGCCGCAATTCTCGATCCATCGGGGCCGGCTGCAGAAGCTGATCCACGATGCGGTGGTCGAGCGGCTTGGCGCGGGCGCGATCCGCACCGGACGCAAGCTCGCCGGCTTCATCCAGGATGATGGCGGCGTCACGGCCCAGTTCGTCGACAGCCTCGACGGGGCGGGCAGCGAGACGGTGCGCGCCGAGGTTCTGGTGGGCGCGGATGGCATCCATTCCGTGGTGCGCGGCCATTACGCGCCGAAGCAGGGCCTGCCGCGCTGGAACGGCGTGATGATGTGGCGCGGCGCGGCCGATTTCCCCACCTTCCTGTCGGGGCGGTCCATGATCATCGCCGGCGGCATGGGCGCCAAGCTGGTGCTCTACCCGATCGGCAATGGCAAGACGCCCGGGACGAGGCTCACCAACTGGGTCGTCACCGCCCGCGTCAGCGACACCGAGCATCCGCCCGGCAAGGAAAGCTGGTCGCGGCGTGGGCGGCTTGATGAGGTCCTGCCCTATGCGCGCCGCTACGAGATTCCCGGCTTCGATCTGGTCAAGCTGATCCGCTCGACCGAGGCCTTCTATGAATACCCGATGTGCGACCGCGATCCATTGCCGCGCTGGAGCCATGGCCGCGTCACGCTCCTGGGCGACGCGGCCCATCCGATGTATCCGGTAGGGTCAAACGGGGCCAGCCAGGCCATCCTCGATGCGCGCTCGCTCGCCGATCATCTGGCGCGCGCCGAGCACCCCTATCAGGCGCTCGCGGCCTATGAGGCCGACCGGCTGCCGAAGACGGCCGAGATCGTGGCGCTGAACCGCAAGGGCGGGCCCGAGCGCGTGATCGACGAGGTGGAGAAGCTGGCCCCGGCCGGCTTCGCCGACATCGACCGCGTGCTCTCCCATGACGAGCGCAAGGCGATCGTGCGCGGCTATGCCGGCACGGCCGGCTTCGCGCTGACCCAGGTGAACCGCAAGGCGAGCTGAAGCGAAGTCACTGACTGGCCTCGCGAACATCCTTGAACGTCTCTCTAACGAGAGTGAGGATGCTCACATCCTCCGTTTCGACCTCGTAGCAGGTGCTGTCGATGGCTCGAATGATCACCCAAGTCTGGGCGCTCTGCTCCTCAAGGCCTCGAAACTCTCCCCAGATAACCTGGTGCACAGCATGGGCAAGTCTCGACAACAAAACCCCGGAAACCCGTCCTTTCCATGCCGCAATCTCTTCGAGTTCATCGGCGGCTTCTTCGCCCGCAATCATTAGCTCGTCATCGACCGGATCCACCTCCCACATCGAATGAAGAGCGCGGGTTCCAAGAAGGTCGAGCAAATGATGCAGATCGACAGCCAAGACATGGCGGCCTTCAACAAGGTCGTGAATTCGGAGAACAGTCAAGATTCGCCCCTCCGCATTCCCTATGGCGAGGTATCCCAAAGGGTTGTTTTGGAAACCATAGGGACGCGTTGGCGTCGATCACGCCTCGGGCGGCGGCAGGAAATCGACCTCGTGGCGCGCCGACAGCGCCACCACCTCGGCCGGGTTCTGCTCGGTCATGGAATGGATGGCCCAGAACAGGTCATAGAGGCGGCGGGTCGGCGCCACCCAGAACAGGCATTTCACCGTCTCGCCGCTCTTGTTGAAGATGCCGTGGGGGATGCCCATGGGCATCTTCACGAGATCGCCCGGCCCCGCCTTCATCTCGCGCCCGTCCATGACGAGTTCCAGCTCGCCTTCGAGCATGTAGATGAACTCGTCCTGTGTGGGATGGATGTGCGGGGGCACGAAGGTCCCGGCCGGAAAAGTGGCGTGCCAGGCGAAGGAGTGCTCGGACACTTCCTTGGGCACGTAGGTCTGGCCCAGAATGTTCCATGCGATGCCGTCGATGCCGTCGCCGGCGCGGGTGATCCCGGGGTTGAGCTTCATGATGGGCTTCCTTTGCTTGCAACGATGCAGATGCCTGCCTTGCAGATCTCAGACGTGCAGGTAGCGGTCCTTCAGTTCGGGATTGGCCATCAGGTCGGCCGATGTGCCGGTCCAGACGATGCGGCCCTTCTCGATGACGGCATGGCGGTCGGCGAGCTGCGCCAGCGCGTCCACGTTCTTGTCGATCACGAGGATGGATTCGCCCTCGCTCTTGAGCATGGCGAGGCAGGCCCAGATCTCCTGCCGGATGAGAGGGGCCAGGCCCTCGGTCGCCTCGTCCAGGATGATGAGCCGCGGATTGGTCATCAGCGCCCGCCCGATGGCCAGCATCTGCTGCTCGCCGCCGGAAAGCTGGTTGCCCATGTTGCCGCGCCGCTCCTTCAGCCGGGGAAAGAGCGCGTAGATGCCGGGCAAGGTCCAGCGCGCGGGGCCATGGCGGGCGGCGGCGGTGGCGATGAGGTTCTCCTCCACGGTCAGGGTTGGAAAGACCTGCCGTCCCTCCGGCACCAGCCCGATGCCGAGCTGCGCCACGCGGTAGGGGGGCGCCCCGGTGACATCGGCTCCTGCCAGCGTCACGCGCCCGGCCCTGGGCTTGAGCAGGCCCATGATGGATTTGATCGTGGTGGTCTTGCCCATGCCGTTGCGTCCGAGCAGGGTGACGACCTCGCCCGCGCCGACCGCCAGATCGACCCCGAACAGCACCTGGCTTTCGCCATAGGCGCTCTGCAGCCCCTCGACCGTCAGCATGGCGGAGCGTCTCCGCCGATCTGTTCCTCGCCGAGATAGGCCTCGCGGACGGCCGGGTCGGCGCGCACGGCCGCCGGCGGGCCGCTGGCGATGATCCGGCCATAGACCAGCACGGACACGGCATCGGCCAGGGCGAACACCGCCTCCATGTCATGCTCGATCAGGATGATGGTGTAGCGCCCCTTGAGCCGCTTCAGCAGGGCGATCACGGCCTCGCTCTCCTCGGGGCCCGTGCCGGCCAGCGGCTCGTCCAGCAGCAGCACCTTGGGGTCGGTGGCGATGGCGATGGCGAGTTCGAGCTGGCGCTTCTCTCCATGCGAGAGCAGGCCAGCGGGCAGCGCCACGCGCGGCGACAGGCCCACCGTTGCGAGGATCTCCAGCGCGGGGCGGTTGAGCTGCGCCTCCGCCGAAGCGTCGCCGAAGAAGCGGAAGGAGGTGCCGATCCGCGCCTGCACGGCCAGGGCGACATTCTCGAGCACGGAGAAGCCCGGGATGATCGAGGTGATCTGGAAGGACCGGGCGAGGCCCCTGCGCACCCGCGCCGCCATGGGCAGGGCCGAGATATCCTCGCCCGCCAGGCGAACCTGGCCTGAATCGGAGGGCGCAAGGCCTGACATCTGGTGGATCAGCGTGGTCTTGCCCGCGCCGTTGGGGCCGATGATGGCGTGAAGCTCGCCATGCGGCACGCGCAGCGAGACATGGTCCGTGACCTTCAGCGCCCCATAGGCCTTGTTCAGGTCGATGAGCTCGATCGCGGGAGCGTCAGCCACGGCGCGTCCCCTTGATGATCCCGAGCAGGCCCCCGCGCGCGAACAGCACCACCAGCACGAGGAACGGGCCGAAGATCAGCTTCCAGTGCTCGGTGTAGCCCGACAGGATCTCCTCCAGCAGAAGGAAGGCGGCCGCGCCGATGATCGCGCCGTGGAGCGAAGCCAGCCCGCCGAGGATGACCATCACAAGGATCTCGCCCGAGCGCTGCCACGACATGTAGGCGGGGGCGACGAACTCCGCCTGGTTGGCCAGCAGGAAGCCGGCGAGCCCGCACATCATGCCGGCGATGACATAGGCGGCAAGCTGGTAGCGGAAGGGCGAGAAGCCTATCGCCTCCATGCGCACGGGGTTCTCCCTGGCGCCGCGGATGACCCGGCCGAAGCGCGAGGCCACGATGGCGCGGGCCAGCACATAGCAGCCCAGCAGGAGCCCCAGCACCACGAAGTAGAACGCCCGGTCGCTGGCCAGCCAGGAAAAGCCGAAGAGCCGGCTGCGCGCACTGAGCGTAAGCCCGTCATCCCCGCCATAGGCCGAGAGCGACACTGCGAAGAAGAAGGCCATCTGCCCGAAGGCGAGCGTGATCATGATGAAGTACACGCCCTTGGTGCGAAGCGAGATGGCGCCCGTGGCAAGCGCGAACAGCGCGGAGGCGAGAAGCGCGGCAGGCAGCTGCACGCTGGCGTCGTTGAGGCCATGGGAGGCCAGGATGCCGACCGCATAGCCCCCGATGCCGAGGAAGGCCGCATGGCCAAGGCTGACCAGCGCGCCATAGCCGAGGATCAGGTCGAGCGAGAGCGCCGCCAGCGCGAAGATCATCACGCGCGTTACGAGGCTGAGCGTGTAGCTTTCCGGTCCGAGCGTCGCGGCCAGCGGCGCCAGCGCCAGCAGCGAGAACAGTACGATCGGCAGCCGCTCGCGCCGCAGGAAGCCTGCCCCATGGGCTGGCGTGGCTGCGGCAAGGCTTGGGCGGTCCTGCACCGGCGCGCTCATTTGCGGACCGGGAAGAGGCCCGCCGGCCTGAAGAACAGCACCGCCGCCATGAGGATGTAGATCAGCATGGGCGCCAGCGCGCGGCCGGTCTGGCTCGCGGCCGAGCCGTCCATGATCATGCGCAGCAGGAAGGGGCCGAAGATGCGCCCCAGCGTGTCCACGAGCCCGACCAGCAGCGCGGCGATGAAGGCCCCGCGGATCGAGCCGATGCCGCCGATCACGATGACGACGAAGGTGAGGATGAGCAGGTTGTCGCCCATGCCGGGCTCCACCGAAAGAATCGGCGCCACCATCGCGCCGGCGAAGCCCGCCAGCATGGCCCCGAAGCCGAACACGACCATGAACAGCTTCGAGATGTCGACGCCGAGCGCGGACACCATGGGCGCATTGGCGGCTCCGGCCCTGACCAGCATGCCGATGCGTGTATAGGTGACGAGGATGTAGAGCAGGAGCGCGATGGCGAGACCCGAGCCGATCAGCGCGAGCCGGTAGACCGGGTAGAGCACCCCGTCGAGCAGCACGACCGTGCCCGACAGGATGTCAGGCACCGGCACCGAGAGCGGCGCCGCCCCCCACACTACCTTCACCGCCTGGTTGAGGAAGATGATGATGCCGAAGGTGGCAAGCACCTGATCGAGGTGGTCGCGGGCGTAAAGATGCCGGAACACCAGGAACTCCAGCAGCAGCCCGAACAGCAGCGCCGAGGGCAGGGCCAGCATCAGCCCGAGGAAGAAGTTGCCCGTCAGCGCCGTGAACATCGCCGCCAGATAGGCGCCGATCATGTACTGCACGCCGTGGGCGAGGTTGATGAAGTCCATCACCCCGAACACGAGCGTCAGCCCTGCGGCGATGAAGAACAGCAAGATGCCGAACTGCATCCCGTTCAGCATCTGGATCAGGAAAAGCGAAAAGGTCATCGCCGCCACGTGTCCTCAGTCTGCGGATATGTCTGAGGCGCCATCCCCGGCGCGCCATCGGCGGCGGAACGGGTCCATCCGTCGCCCCCGCGAAGCAAGGTCCATCCGCAGCCGCCCGGGCCGCCTCCGGATGCCATCGCGGGGCGCGACGTCTGGCGCGAAGGCCATCAGCCGGCGGGCTTGCAGTCCTTGGCGTAGACGTCGACGTAATCGTCGAACACCTTTTCGCGGATTTCAGTCTGGAACTTGCCGTCCGGGCGCTTGGCGGCCTGCACGAGGTAGAAGTCCTGGATCGGGAATCCGTTGACGCCGATCCTGAAGTCGCCGCGAAGCGACTTGAAGTCGGCCTTGCGCAGGCCGGCGCGCACGGCGTTCCGGTCCGAGACCTTGCCGCCCGCCGCCTTGATCGCGGCGTCGATCATCAGCGCCGCGTCATAGGCCTGCATGGCGTAGGTGCCGGGCACGGCATTGAAGGCAGCCTCATAGGCGGCCACAAAGGCCTTGGACTGCGGGTTGTCCATGTTCGGCGCCCAGTTGGCGCCGCCGAAGAAGCCGACAGCCGCATCCTGCTGCGCGGGCAGCGTGGACTCGTCCACCGTGAAGGCGCTGAGGAACGGGATGTTGGCGAGGCCCGCCTGGCGATACTGGCGCACGAGGTTCACGCCCATGCCCCCGGGCATGAAGGTGAAGACGGCGTCCGGGCGGGCCGCGGCGATCTGCGCGAGCTCGGCCGAGAAGTCGAGCTGGCCGAGCGGCGTGTAGAGCTCGGCGACGACCTCGCCCTTGAAGTGGCGCTTGAAGCCGGCCATCGAGTCCCGGCCCGCCTGGTAGTTCGGCGTCATCAGGAAGACGCGCTTGAAGCCCTTGTCCTGCGCATGCTTGCCCAGAACCTCATGGTTCTGGTCGTTCTGGTAGGAGGTCACGAAGAAATTCGGATGGCACTGCGCGCCCGCGAAGTTCGACGTGCCGGCATTGGGGCTGATCAGGAAGGCGTTGCTCTCGACCACGGGCTTGTGGATGGCCTGAAGCACGTTGGAGAAAATCGGGCCTACGACGAAATTGACCTGGTCGCGCTCGATGAGGCCGCGCACCTTGGTCACCGCCACATCGGGCTTGAGCTCGTCATCGACGACCACCAGTTCCGTGTCGAGGCCGCCGAGCTTGCCGCCCATCTGCCGCACGGCCAGCTGGAAGCCGTCACGCGCCTGCTGGCCGAGCACCGCCGAGGGGCCCGACAGCGTCACCATGATGCCGACCTTGAGCTTTTCCTGGGCCTGCGCGGCACCGATCATGGCCGCGAGCGCCCCCGCTGTCGCCAGCGTCTTCCAGTTGAGAACCATCGACAATCTCCCTTGCGAACCTGTTTTCCTGGTAACCGGCGCCGCGCCCGCGCTTCGTTATGTCGCGTCCCTCTGCGCCCGACAATGTCCCACGGAAGTATTTTAAGCTTGAAATATCGAGGCTGTGAAGCCCCGCCGTGCGATGCTGGCCATCAAGGCGCGAGATCGCCTGCGCCCCAGTGCCAGAAATCGCCGCCTTCCTCGCCATAGCGGCCGGCCAGCACCATGCGGTGCACCTCGTCGGCACCATCGACGAGCCGGGCCTGGCGGGCATAGCGGTAGATCCATTCCAGCACCGTGTCGCGCGAGTAGCCCCGCGCGCCATTGAGCTGGATGGCCATGTCCACGCAGCGGTGCAGCGCGTTCGCCACATGAACCTTGGCCATGGAGATCTCCTTGCGCGCCTTCGCGCCCTGATCGAGCTTCCAGGCGGCGTGCATCACCAGCAGCCGCCCGATCTGAATGTCGGAGGCCGCCTCGCCCAGCTTGATCTGCACGCTTTCGCGGTCCTTGAGCTTCACGCCGAAGCCTTCGCGCACCGAGACATAGGCCTGCGCGATCTCCATGGAGCGCTTGGCGAGGCCGAGCCAGCGCATGCAATGGGTCAGGCGCGCCGGGCCCAGCCGGATCTGCGTGACCTTCAGCCCGTCGCCGATCCCCATGAGCACGTCCTCATCGGCCACCTCCAGCCCGTCGAAGGAGAGTTCGCAGTGCCCGCCATGCTCCTCGGGCCCCATGATCGGAATGCGCCGCTCGATACGCCAGCCGGGCTGGTCCCGGTGGAAGAGGAAGGCGCTCAGGCCCTTGCGCGGATCGTCCGAGGTCCGTGCCATCACGATGAAATGCGCCGCCTCGGCCGCGCCGGTGATGTACCATTTGCGGCCGCGGATCACCCAGCCGGCACTGGTCTTCTCCGCAAGGGTGCGGATCATGGCGGGGTCCGACCCCCCGCCCGGATGCGGCTCGGTCATTGCGAAGGCCGAACGTACGCGGCCCTCGACGATGGGCCTGAGCCAGCGCTCCTTCTGCGCCGCAGTGCCGACCTTGGCGAGGATGTTCATGTTGCCATCGTCCGGCGCCGCGCAGTTGAAGACCACGGGCCCGAAGATCGAGCGGTTTGCCTCCTCGTACATCGCCGCCCAGCCCACAACGGCAAGTCCCATGCCCCCAGCAGACTGCGGCGCCTGGGGCGACCACAGCCCCGCCACCCGCGCCTTCGCGCGCAGGCGCTCCAGCGCGGGCAGCGCGATGTTGTCATGGCTATCCCAGTTTGTGCGGTCAGCCTCGATCGGCATGATCTCGGTCTCGACGAAGGCGCGCGTGCGCCGCCGGACGGCGTCGATCTCGGGGGGAAGCGTGAAATCCATGGCCAGCGCTCACAGGGAGGAGACGAGATGGCCGCCATCGACCGCGATGACGGAGCCCGTCATGAAGGAAGATGCCTGCGATGCAAGCAGGAGAAAAGGCCCGTCAAGCTCTTCGAGTTCGCCGAGGCGGCGCATCGGCACGCGCTTGACCAGCGCCTCGCCGGCGGCCGATGCGAAGAAATCATCGTTTATGGCGGTTCGCATGTACCCCGGCGCGATTGCATTGACCCTTATGCGGTGGCGCGCCCATTCGAGCGCGAGCGCGCGGGTCATCTGGATCACGCCCGCCTTCGACATGGCGTAGGGCGCCACCGCCCCCGCCACGCGCATCCCGAGGATCGAGGCGATGTTGATGATGCTGCCGCCGCGGTCCGCCGCGATCAGGCTGCGCGCGGCCGCTGCGGCGACGAGGAAGCAGCCGCGCAGATTGGTGTCGACGATGCGGTCAAAGGCGGCGGCGCTGACATCGACCGCAGCCTGTGGCCCGGCGATGCCGGCATTGTTCACGACCACGTCGAGCGGCCCGGCCGCCGCGATGCAGGCGGCGATGGAAGCCTCGTCGGTCACGTCGAGGGACAATGCCCTTGCCTTGTGCCCCTGCGCCGCCAGCGCCCCGGCCAGAGCCTCTAGCCGGTCCAGCCGCCGCGCCGCCAGCACCACCTGCGCGCCGGCGCTGGTCGCCACCTGCGCGAGATGGGTTCCAAGCCCCGAAGACGCGCCAGTGATCAGCACGGTCCGTCCCTTGAGGCTGAACGTCATGTTGGCTCCCCTGCGCCGTCTTGCCCATGGGCGCTGACGGTTAAGCTGTCACGCAGCATGCCTTGGCTCGGGCGCGGTGGGAAGCGCCGCTTCGCGCCGGGGCGCCAGCCTGACGACGCGCCGGCCAGAGGGTTGATCGGGGTCAAACCCGCGCGTGCTTGTCACAGGCAGGATGCGGGCCTGGGGTTGACGGTGCAGCACGCTAGCGCTTAAAGTACTGAAAGATATCAGTTTTTATTCATTCTAATCTGCGAGGTCGATATGGACGCGCATCTGGCATCCTGGGTGAAGGCAAGCGCGGCTCACCAGCCCGGCGGCCGCGCCGGGGCAGGCGGCTGCCCAGTCAGCGCCGTGCGCGAACGGCTGAGGGTGGCGGGCCTGCGCCCGACGCGCCAGCGCATCCTTCTGGGTTGGCTTCTGTTCGCCAGGGGCCACCGCCACGTCTCGGCCGAGGATCTCTACGGCGAGGCCACGCGGGCTCGGGCGGCGCTGTCGCTCGCCACCGTCTACAACACGCTGCGGCAGTTCTCCGAAGCCGGCCTTCTCCGGCAGGTCCATGTCGGTTCGGGCAAGGCCTATTTCGACACCTGCACCGGCTCGCATCACCATTTCGTCGTCGAGGATGAGGATCTTGTCTTCGACGTGCCCGATGGGGGGATCGCCATCGGCCCGGTTCCCGAGGCGCCGCCGGGCTTCCGCATCGTGGGCGTCGATGTCGTCGTGCGCCTCGCGCGCATCGAGCCCGACGCGGAGCGCGGCTGATGATCGTGTGCCAGTGCAATGTCCTGACCAGGGCCGATGTGCTGTCGGTCTTTGCGCGCGAGCATGTCGTCATGCCCCGCACGCCGGCGCAGGTGCAGCGCTGCCTGGGCTGCGCGCCGCAATGCGGCTGCTGCGCCAGCGCTGTCCGCGAAATCCTGGTCGAGGCTGGCTTCACCGGCTGCACGGTGGGCTGTGCCGCCTGTCCTGGCGAGGGCGGCGCCGATGTGGCCAATGACGAGGGCGGGTTGGCGTCCTTGGGCGCGCCATCGCGGCAGGGGCGCGTTGCGTTCGGCGGAGCCGGCGTGCAGGCCAGCTGAATCCGGCATCTGCATTTAACCGGCTCGTCACCCTTCATGCCGTATAAGGGCCCGTCAAGGCGGGATCGGCAGGATGCACGGATTAGATGCTCTGGTTGTGCGGGGGCTGGTGAAGCGTTTCGGCGGCTTCACGGCGGTGAACGGGCTTGATCTGACCGTGCGTCGCGGCGAGCTTTACGCTCTTCTGGGTCCCAATGGCGCTGGCAAGACCACGTCGCTGCGCATCGTGGCCGGGCTTCTGGCCCCCGATGCCGGCGACATCGCCATATGCGGCGTCGACCGCCTTCGCGATCCCGTGGGCGCCAAGCGCGTGGTTGCCTGGCTGCCTGACGAGCCCATGGTCTATGACAAGCTGACGCCGGTCGAGTATCTCGAACTGGTCGCAGGGCTCTGGCAGGTCGCGCCGGCGCTGGCGGTTCGCCGGCGCGACGAGCTTATGGCCACGCTGGATCTCGTGCGGGTTGCTGACCAGCGCTGCGAGGGCTTCTCCAAGGGCATGCGCCAGAAGGTGGCGCTCGCAGGCGCGCTGATCCACGAGCCCGAGCTTCTTATCCTCGACGAGCCCCTGACCGGCCTCGACGCCTCGATGGCGCGGCATGTCAAGGGCCTGTTGCAGGAGCGCGTGCGCCGTGGCGTCACCGTGATCCTGACCACCCACATCCTCGAGGTCGCCGAACGGCTCAGCGACCGCATCGGCATCATCCGAAACGGCCGACTGGTCCGCGAAGGCACCATGGCGGAGTTGCGGGGCGCCGGCGCCGCCCCGGAATCCACCCTCGAGGATGTCTTCCTCGATATCGTCGACCGCGACGAGGCCGCCTGATCATGCCAGGCCTTCTCCCGTCCATGAGCGGGCCGACCCGCGTGGTCCTCGCCCATGAGGGACGGCTTGCCCTTCGCGGGTTGATGGATATGGCCGGCCCTGCCAGTCCGTCGCGCCCCTGGCGCATCGGCGGCGTCATCGCCGTCATCCTCCTCATCATCACGGGCGTGGCGCAGATGCTGCTGCTCGACGCTGGCGCGCTCGATCCCGCAGATCCCGGCGTGCGCATCATGCTCACCATCAACCTCGCCTTCATCTTCGTGCTGATGGTCTCGGCCGCGCTCGATTCGGCGGCCCATGCGCTCTATGCGCGCGGCGACTATGATCTGCTCTTCTCGGCGCCTTTGTCTCCCCGCACGGTGCTCCTGGTCAGGGCGCTCAACGTGCTCGGCTTCACCGTGGCGAAGGCCGGCCTTTATGGCGCGCCGCTCATCCTCCTGCTGGCCTGGGAGCGCGGCGCGCACTGGCTCGCCGGCCTGCCGCTCATGCTGGCGCTGGCGCTGATGGCGACAGCCCTCGCCATCGGCCTTGCCATGGGGTTGGTGCGCCTCATCGGGGTCCGCAGCATGCGGGTGGTGGCGCAGGTCGTGGCGGCGCTGGCGGGCCTCCTCGTCCTCGTCATGGTGAAGTGGGACGCGATCTTCGGCCCCGGGCCCAGGGATGCGCTCATCAAGGCCTATGCCGCCGACCAGGCGGCGCCGCTTTGGCGCCTCGTCACGCTGCCGGCGCGGGCGATGACGACCGATCCGGCAGCCCTTGCGGCCATGCTGGCGCTGGCGGGGCTGTTCGCTGCCCTCATGTTCATTGCCCTTGCCGAAAGCTTCGTGCGCAACGCGGTGCTGGCGGCCGGCTCCGCCACGTCCGGCCCCATGAAGTCGCACCGCAGCAAGGCGAGCTTCGGCCGCTCGCCGTTTGCGGTGCTGATGCTCAAGGAGCGCCGCATCATACTGCGCGATCCGTGGCTGATGTCACAGATCCTGATGCAGTGCATCTTCCTGCTGCCTATCGTGATCGTGACCGTCTTTCGCGTGGTGACCGGGGCGAATGACACGAGCGCGCTCGCCCCCATCCTCATCGTTCTCACGGGTCAGATCGCCGGCGGGCTGACGTGGATCGCGGTGTCGGGCGACGACGCGTCCGAGCTTTCCCTGACCGCTCCGCTCAACGGCCGCCTGCGCCAGCGCGCGCGCCTCGCCGCCGTCGCCTGGCTGGCGGCGGCCCTCGCCGCGCCGCCGCTGATGCTGGTGATGCTGTTCGACGCCTGGACCGGGCTGGTCAGCTTCGCCGGGGCCGCCCTCGCCATTCTCTGCGCCATGTTCGTCAACCTGTGGCATCAGTCGCGGCTGGCGCGCACGGGCATGATCCGTCGGCGCATGAAGAGCCCGGTGACGGTCACGCTCATGGAACTGGCCACCCTCACCCTGGTCGCGGTGGCTTGCTGGCCCCTGCTGATGGGCGAATACCTCGCCGGCGGCGTCGGCCTCGTGCTGGTCGCGATCACCATGGGCGCGCTCTTTGCCGCCCGCCGCCGCGAACTGGCCTGACAAGGTCACGCTGATCGCCGCGACGGATCAGGCCGGGGGCTCACCCCGCTCAGGCGAACGCGGCGGGGCGCGGGTCGTGCTGGCGACGCCCATCCGGCCGGACCACGAGGCGGCATCCCGCAGCTGAAGCAGACGGAGAGGAAGGGCGGCCCGAGGCCCTGTTTTTCCGGCACGGCCAAAACGTATTGATGTTTGCCATTGAGTATCAAGCAGGAACTACTCTAGATGCCGTATCGAGTGATCGTGCGGAGGAAAAGATGATGAGGCTATCCTGGGCAATAGGGGCTCTTCTCGTTTCTGCAGCCATCGGACATGCGGCCGCCGCCTCAGCCCAGCAAGGGCCCCCGCAGGCGCTGCCGGTCACGGTCGCCAAGCCCGTGATGCGCAACGTCACGGAGACGGTCGAGTTCACGGGCCGTTTCCAGGCCTCCGCAACCGTTCAGGTGGTCTCGCGCGTCTCGGGCCTCCTCGAGAAAGCCCCTTTCACCGAAGGCGGCAACGTCAAGGCCGGCGACGTGCTGTTCGTCATCGACGCGCGGCCCTTCGAGGCGGCGGCCGCGCAGGCCCAGGCGCAGCTTGACGCTCAACAGACCCGCCTTGATCTGGCGCAGTCGAATTTCGACCGCTCGCGCGCCCTTCAGCGCACCGGCAACATCACCGATGCCACCTTCCAGGCGAGCCAGCAGGCCTTCCTCGAGGCCCAGGCGAGCCTGGCCTCCGCCCGCGCTGCGCTCGCCAGCGCCAGGCTTGACCTCGAATTCTCGACGATCCGCGCCCCGATCGATGGTCGCATAAGCCGAAAGCTGATCACGGAAGGCAACCTGGTCGCCCCGGGCACCCAGGGGCAGGGCAGCCTGCTGACCACGATCCTCTCGATTGATCCGATCTACTTCTTCTTCGACGTGGACGAGACGACCTACCTGAACTACCGCCGGCTTGTCGTGGGAGGGCCTGGGGGGACCCCGCAGATCCCGGTCTCGGTCGCGCTGCCGGACGAAACCGAGTTCCGCTATCGCGGCGTTGTCAATTATGTCGATGCGCAGGTGGATGCCGCGACAGGCACCGTGGCCGTGCGCGCGGTGCTGCCCAATCCCGACGGCAGGCTTACGCCCGGGCTGTTCGGACGCGTCCGCCTGCCGGTCGGGCTTCCCTTTGATGCTCTCATCGTGCCGGATGCCGCAGTCAGCACCTCCGCTGCCGGCACTTACGTCATGACGGTGAATGCCGAGGGCGTCGTGGCCCCCAAGCCGGTGCAGGCGGGACCGCGCCTGGGCGCTTTCCGTGCCATCCGCGGCGGTCTGACCGCAGAGGATCGGGTGATAGTCAGCGGACTCATGCGGGCGAGGCCGGGAGGCAAGGTGCTGCCGCAGCCGACCGAACTGACCGTGCCGCCCGATCTCGGGTGGCCCTCCGCAGCCAAGCGCTGACGGAGCGGGTGCGATGAAATTCGGACATTTCTTCGTTGACCGCCCGATCTTCGCGGCGGTCGTCTCGATCGTGCTGGTCGTCATCGGCTCGGTCTCGCTGCTGTCGCTGCCCGTCGCGCAGTATCCGCAGATTGCGCCGCCCACCATCACGGTGCGCGCGGCCTATCCGGGCGCCAATGCCCAGACCATCGCCGAGACCGTCGCCACGCCGCTGGAGCAGGCGATCAACGGCGTCGAAGGCATGATCTACCAGACGTCGCAGGCCACGGGCGATGGCACGCTCTCGCTGACCGTGACGTTCAGTCCGGGCGTCAACCTCGATGTCGCGCAGGTGCAGGTGCAGAACCGCGTCTCCACCGCCGAACCACGCCTGCCCGCCGAGGTGCGCCAGCTCGGCGTGACAGTGAACAAGGCGTCGTCCGACTTTCTGCTGATCGTCAACCTCACATCGCCCGATGGCAGCCTCACCGAGTACGAGCTGTCGAATTACGCGCTGGTCAACATCAACGACACGCTGGGGCGCGTCGGTGGCGTGGGCTCGACCTTCCTGTTCGGCGTAAGGGAGCCCTCCTTGCGCGTCTGGCTCGACCCGAACCGGCTTGCCGCCTTCGGGCTGACGGCCGGCGACGTCTACTCCGCGCTGCAGCAGCAGAACGTCCAGGTCTCCGGCGGGACGCTCGGCGCTCCGCCAGCGCCGCAGGGGCTTGCCTTCGAGGTCACGGTCACCACGCAAGGCCGCTTCCAGACGGCCGATCAGTTCCGCGACGTGATCGTGCGCAGCAGCAATGGCCGGATCCTCCGGCTGAGGGATGTGGCGCGGGTCGAGATCGGGGCGCGCAGCTACTCCACCAATTCCTATCTTGATGGGCTGCCCTCTGTCGGCATCGCCGTCCAGCAACGCCCGGGCACGAACGCGCTGACGGCGGCTGACAATGTCAAGGCCAAGATGGCCGAGCTCGAGCGCAGCTTCCCGGCCGGGCTGCGCTATTCCATCGTGTACAATCCGACCGAGTTCGTCTCTGCCTCCATCGAGGCCGTCCGCTCGACCTTCATCGAGGCGATCATTCTCGTTATCCTGGTCGTGTTCATCTTCCTGCAGTCGTTCAGGGCCGCGATCATCCCGATTCTGGCCATTCCCGTGTCGCTGGTCGCCACCTTCGCAGTGATGGCGCTGCTGGGCTTCTCGATCAACATGCTGACCCTGTTCGGGCTGATCCTGGCCATCGGCATCGTCGTCGACGACGCGATCGTCGTGGTCGAGAATGTCGAGCGCAACATCCGCGAGGGGCTGTCGCCGCGCCAGGCCGCGCACAAGACCATGGACGAGGTCGGCACGGCTGTCGTCGCGATCACGCTCGTGCTGTGCGCGGTGTTTGTGCCGACCGCGTTCATTCCCGGCCTGTCTGGCAGTTTTTACCAGCAGTTCGCCGTCACGATTGCGGCTGCGACGGTCATCTCCGGCCTGAATTCACTGACCCTGTCGCCAGCGCTTGCCGCCATCCTGCTCAAGCCTCATCAGCATGGCGGGCGGCGCGGCCTCGGCCAGCGCCTGTCGGACGGCTTCAACCGGAGCTTCGACCGGCTTTCGGGCGGCTATGCCCGTACGGCCGGCTTCGCGGCCGCTCACCGTGTTGTCTTCCTCGCCATCTATGCGGGCCTGATCGCGGCGACCTTCTGGCTCGTCGGCCGCGTGCCCACCGGCTTCGTTCCGGCCTCCGACCAGGGCTACGCCATCGTCGCCGCGCAACTGCCGGACGGCGCCTCGCTGGAGCGCACCGACCAGGTGGTGAAGCGTGCCGTCGAGATCATCCGCGAGACCCCCGGCGTCGCCCATACCGTCGCAATCTCCGGGTTCTCGGGCGCCACATTCACGGCCGCCTCGAACGCCGCCGCGATCTTCGTGCCGCTGGCGCCGTTTGATGAACGCATCAAGTCGGGCAGGAGCGCAGAGGCTGTGGTCGCGGACCTGCAGCGCCGTCTTTTCGCCATCCAGGATGGCTTCGTCATCGTGCTCAAGCCGCCGACCGTGCAGGGCCTTGGACAAGGCGGCGGCTTCCGCATGCAGGTGCAGGACCGCGGTTCGATCGGCCTCGAGGAACTCGAAAGGCGCACGCAGGCGCTCTTGGCCCGCGCCAACCAGACGCCGGGACTTGTGGGCGTGTTCACGACCTTCTCGACGCGCGCGCCCCAGCTCTTCGTCGACATCGACCGCACCAAGGCGCAGATCCTGAACGTGCCGGTGCAGAACATCTTCCAGGCGCTGCAGGTCTATGTCGGATCTGCCTATGTCAACGACTTCTCCTATCTCGGCCGCGCCTTCCAGGTGACCGCTCAGGCGGACGCGCCCTACCGTGTCGACGCCAGCGATCTCATCAACCTCAAGGTCCGCTCGGCCACGGGCGCGCTTGTCCCGCTCGGCACGCTGGTCAGCTTCCGGGAGGCGACCGGGCCGGCCACGGTCACCCGCCACAACATCTATCCGGCGATCTCTGTGCAGGGCGCGGGCGGGCCGGGCGTGTCCTCGGCCGCTGCCCTTCGCCTGATGGAGGGCGTCGCGGCCGGGACTCTCGGCGAAGGAGCCGGCTTCGAATGGACCGAAATCGCCTTCCAGGAGCGCAATGCCGGCAACACGGCGATCTACGTGTTCGCCATTGCGGTGCTCTTCGTCTTTCTGTTCCTGGCCGCGCAATACGAGAGCTGGAGCCTGCCGCTCGCCATCATTCTGATCGTGCCGCTCTCGATCCTGGCGGCGCTGGGCGGGGTGGTCTTCCGGGGCATGGACAACAACATCCTGACCCAGGTCGCGTTCGTGGTCCTGATCGGGCTCGCGGCGAAGAACGCGATCCTGATCGTCGAGTTCGCGCGCCAGCGCGAGGATGACGGGGACGAGCCGGCCCATGCCGTGGTTGAGGCCTGCCGGCTGCGGCTGCGGCCCATCCTGATGACATCGCTCGCCTTCATCCTCGGCGTGATCCCGCTGGCCATCGCGACCGGCCCCGGTGCGGAGCTTCGCCAGGCCATAGGCACTGCCGTGGCCTTCGGCATGGCGGGCGTGACGGTGCTGGGGCTTATCCTGACGCCTGTCTTCTACGTCACGGTGCGCGGAATCGTGCGCCGCTGGATGCCATCCGAACGGACCCGGCCGGTCGACAGCCAGGCGGGCTAGGCGGCTGCCGGGTCCGCTGCCCGATGTCATCAACGTGGTTGGCGCCGCCATGTCCCGGCCGCTCGTTGCCAGGTCAATTGCCAGGTCAATTGCCAGGTCAATTGCCGGGCCGGGTGCCGGGTCAATTGCCGGGCCGGGTGCCGGGTCAATTGCCGGGCCGGGTGCCGGGTGACCCGCTTCTCTCATGCGCCGCTCACCAGCAGTTCAGGAATCCGCAATCGGTCCATTCCGTCTTGCGCCGCCGGGGCTGCCCGAAAAACTTCCGGCAATCCCTGGCTCACCGGAAGCTGCCGGAGTTGGCTGCATGTTCGGCGCGCAGCCGGGATGATGGCTCCATCCAGCTCCACCACCACCAGGGGCGACACCCAGCGCCCGTCCACCCGGCAAGGCGCAGGCGCCTGACAGGATTCGAACCTGTGATCCCCGCCCTTCCGGGCCTTGTTCTTTCGATGTTGCCGCCTGCGCCCCGATCCGCTATCGGTGACCTACAGCCGACGTCACGCACCCGTAGCTCAGCTGGATAGAGCGCTGCCCTCCGAAGGCAGAGGTCACAGGTTCGAATCCTGTCGGGTGCGCCATTTTCTCTCATTTTTTGAATGACTTGGCAAGAGGCCCCTTGAGGCCTCGGCCTCGATTTCTGCGCACGGAAGCACCACGGAAGCAGTTGGAAGGAAATTCCGGAGCGTTCCGGAGCCCTGGGGAGGGTCGATTCGGGCGCGCTCAAAGGGCACTTCATCGCCCGCATTCCTCCTGATTTGGTCTTCTCGATTGTCCGACCTTATGATGACCGTTCGGGGGGTGTTGGAGCTCGACACCCATGGCGCAAGGCCGTGAAGGCGCGAAGGTCAGGCATCGACGCCGATCGAGAGGCGACCCTCTCGATCTCGGAGGGCTGCGTGCTTGCCTTGTTGTCCGGGAAGCGGGGAGTTTCCGCAGCGCAGCGGCGATCCTCGATCTGCAGCCTTCGATCCTGAGCCGCCGGGTGCGGGCCCTCGAAGATCATCTCGGCGTTTCGCTCTTCCATCGCATGGCGAACGGGGCGAGGCCGACCAACGCGGCGACGGCTTTCCTCGACACTGTGGACCGCGTGCTGGGCGAACTTGACGCGGCGGTCATGAGGGCTGGGGCAGCCGGCGCCGGCAAAGAAGGCATGCTGCAGATCGGGCTGATCTGGACGATCGCGAACGGCCAGGCGCAAGCGACCATGAAAGCCTTCAAGGCGGCTGCTCCTGATGTCAGCCTGGGCGTTCGCGAAGGCGGGTCGGCGTGGATCGCGGCGGCGGTGTTCGACCGGGAGATCGACATAGGGTTTCTCGCCGGGCGTCAGCCGTTGGAAGGGCTGGATCAATGGCGCGTCTGGACCGAGCAGATGATGCTGGTTCTCCCTGCCGAGAAGGCCGAGGGCATGACCGAGGCCTCATGGCCGGACCTGCTGGCTCACCCGATTCTGGTTGGCGATCAGGATGACTGGGTCTCGCTCAAGGATCATCTGACCGCCCAGACCGGACAGGTGCCGCAGTTCGCGATCCACAAGTGCTCGCGCGAAGGCATTCTGAGCCTGATCGCCTCCGGTGCGGGCGTCACGGTCGCCCCGGCCTCGTCCGGGTTCGCGAACACCCCGGGGTTCGCTTTCGTGCCGATCGGGGAGCCGGGAGCCGCGATCCCGCTTTATGCCGTATGGCTACCGTCGAACGACAATCCTGCGTTGCGCCGCTTCGTGTCGCTCTTGAAGAAGCGATTTCCGAAGCCGGCTCAGTAGATCAATTCAAAGCGTCATCGGGCGCGGATCGTCGAGCACGCTCACGATGTCCGTGCGGGTGAAGTCGTCGCCGATGAACAGCAGCGGCAAATCAAAGGTTTTGGCTGCCGCATAGACCAGGCAGTCCGCGAAGTTCAGCCGGGCCGGGTGTCCGCGGCCCTTCCCAAATCGGGCGAAGGCGGAAACGGCTTCGTTTGCCATTTCATCAGTGACGGGAACGACCGACACGCCGCATTCCTCGAACACATCTGTGATCGCCGCATTCGCATCGTCTGGTTCGACCCTGAGCAGGGTCGAAAGGACCATCGCGGTTTCCAGCCTGACGATGGGCAGCGTCAGACGTTGTTCAGCGCGCCTGATCGCTTCAGTGACCCGGCGGCCGTCCGGTTCTTTCGCCAAAAGCGTGATCAAGGCGGAGCTATCGATGAACATTCCTGTTCATTGCCCCCAGAGATCATCGATCTCATCGCGGGTCATGCGCCGCCCGCCGGGCCGCGCTTTGGCATGCAGATGGTTGGCGATGGCGAGCAACCGCTCGGCGAGCGGCTTTGCTGCGCGTTCACGTTCGATCTCGGCCTCGAGCGCGCCGATGATCGCCTGCGTCATGGTCGTGCCGCGCCGCCGGGCAAGATCGCGGGCGAGTTCTGCGGCGCGGGGGTCGCGGATGTTGAGCGGCATGGGCAATTGCTCGTATTTTTTGCCTGTCGATGATCGCGCTCCGTATACACGTCTTCCACCCTTTCGTAAATGCAAATGCGTCGATCCTGCCTTTACGGGTCAGTCTTGGGCTTGGCCGCGCCCTGGCGAAACCCGCGATCGTTGCGCATGAAGTGCTCCAGCATCGGCGCGATCAGGCGGGCCGGATCGACCGGTTGGCCGGACTGGCGCGAGAGCGCTTCGGCATAGGCGACGAGGTCACGGTGAAGTGCGGCCGGGAGTTCCAGCGCGATCTTCACCGGCTTGTCGTCAGGGATCGGCCCGAGCTTGAGCTTGCTCATCGGTCAGCTCCTGTATGGTTCGAGGATCAGGTCGCGGTTGACGATGACCCGAACCGGGAAGCCGGGCCGGACGGTGAGAGTCGGCTGGACGCTGAGTTGACGGCGCACGATTTCCTCGCCGGTGCGCCCGACCGTGTCCTGGCCGCTCTCGCGGATTGCGCGGGCGATGTCGCTTTCGTTGCTGCTCCCGAGTTCGAGCCCGACGCCGAGCAGGGTCGAGAGGCCGGCCGCAAGGAAGAGCCGGCCCCAGTGATAGTCGACGCCATCTTCGAGGCCGGAGAAGCCCTGCTCGTCGGCGCCTGACATGCGTTCGAGCACGATCGAGCGGCCATTCGGCAAGATCATGCGGGTCCAGACGAGCAGCACCCGGCTTTGGCCGAAGCTGACCCGGTTGTCGTAGGTGCCAATCAGGCGCGCGCCCTGCGGGATCAGGAGATGGCGTCCCGTAGGGCTGTCGAAGACATTCTCTGTCACCTGCGCGGTGATCTGACCGGGGAGATCAGAACGAAGGCCTGTAACGAGTGCGGCCGGGATGACCGCGCCTGCCTGGATGACGAAGGGGCTTGGCGGGGCCTGCAGGCGGTCGGGCGACGCCGTGCGCCGGTCGACAGGCGCATTGACGAAGGCGAGTTGCCGTTCGGCCGCGTCCGGCGCGCGCGGCGGTCCGATTCCGGCATCGAACCCGAACGGATTCGGTGCAGGCGCCGGGATGCTGCCGGGCATCGCGGTCGGCGGCGGCGCCATTCCATCGCCAGGTGTGCGGGTGCGCCCTTCGGTCTCGAAGAACACACGGGCAAGGCGCGCTGCCTCGATCTCCTGCAACCGGCGCTGTTCGGCCGGGTCGGGGCCCGGCGCTGCCGCGATAGGCGGCGGCGCCACGGGCTGGCCACGCTCCTGCGCGCGCAGGATCGGCCGGCCAAGATCGCCGGGCAGCGGCGGGCCGAGTTGGGGGATGCCCGTATAGTCGCGCGGCAGGTTGGCGAGCCCATCGGCCTGCGGGTTGCGGTCAGTCGAGTAGAGCTCAGACGGCGCAGCGCGCCCGGAGCGTCCCTGGAGGGCGAGGATCAGCGCGCCACCGACGCCGAGGCCAGCCACGACGCCAAGCCCGATCAGCACCTTGCGCGACAGACGCATCACGCGTGGCGGATCGGGCCGCAGGCGCAGCGCCTGAGCGATCTCGCGCTCCGAGCCCGCACCGCCCGCGGGGTGGGAGCCAGTGTCGGCCCCGCTCATCACGAGCCTCCACCTTCACCGCGTCCAACTGGATCGACCGGGATGGCTGCATCCTGATGGCTGCCGAACAGGCCGCGCCGGACGCCATCGGTGCGCACGATCCGCACCGTCTGCTGGCGCTGGCCAAGACGGAGTTCGGCGGCGGCGAAGAGCCGGTCGACGATCATGTAGTTCTGCCGGACGCGGTAGTTGACGAGCTGGCCCTGGCCCTCCGGCCCGATGACGAAGAGCGGCGGCAGCTCGCCCTGTCCGATGCCGCGCGGGAACTCGATGAACACCTGCCGCCCGTCATCGAAGGCACGTAGTGGCCGCCAGGGTGGGGTGTCGCCCTCGATCACATAGCGGAAGCGCAGCCGCGAGACGTCCAAGGTTTGTGCGACCGGCGCGGCAGCTTCCGCAGCGGTGTTCTGGCGGCGCAGCGCGATCAGCGCGTCCTGCGGATACTGCCAGGAGACCGACGCCATGTAGGTCCGCTCGGTCGAGCGCAGTTCGAGATGATAGGTGCGCCTGTCGGTGTTGATGATCATGTTGGTCATCAGGTCCGCCCGGGTCGGCTTGACGATGATGTGCACGCGGCGGCTCGCGCCCGTTCCGCTCTCGGTGTCGCCGATGATCCAGCGCACCGTGTCGCCTGCCGCGACAGGCCCCGTGCCGACGAGGCTCTCGCCCTCTTGCAGCATGATCGAGGTGACTTGGCCCGGCGCGGTGTAGACCTGATAGAGCGCGCCGGCCGAGAAGGGATAGACCTGCACGGCGTTGAGGAAGCCCGCACGGACGGGCTGCACGCGGGCCGAGGCGTTGGCCTCCTTGACGCGGGTGGTCGGTTCCGGCGATTCTGGCGTTGCGCGCCGTGCCTCGACCCTCTGAAGTTGCCCCGGCAACGGCAAGGGCCGTGGAACCTCGACCACCTGCACCGGGCGCGGCGGCTCCGGGACCAGCGTTGCCGGAACAGGATCGTTGTCGTAGGCGATCTCGGGCGGCGTCCAGGTGGCGCAACCGGCGAGCGCAGTCGCGGCGAGGAGTGAGAGTGCAAGCGAAGCGGGACGTGCTGGGGTCATTGGCCGAGCTCCCGTGACCAGTTGATGGCGTGGACAAAGATGCCGAGCGGGTTCTTGCGGAGGCGCTCGGCGTCGCGCGGCGGCTGGACGACAAGCGTCAGGATCGCGGTCCAGCGTTCGGTCTTGGCGAGTTGGCCGTTCTCGAAGGTTCGCTCGACCCAGGCGACGCGGAAACTGTCGTCAGAGGCGCGGATGACGCTTGAGACCTCGACCGAGACTTGGCGCTGCCCGACCTTGGCGAACGGATCATTGGCGCGGGCATAGTCGTTGAGCGCGAGAGCGCCGCGGTCGGTCGTGAAGTCGTAGGCCCGCAGCCAGTGCTGCCGCACGATGACGGGGTCGGCCGGGATGGAGCGGACCTGCTCGATGAAGCGGGCAAGATGCCAGGCGATCTGGGGATCGGTGGGTCGGAAGTCCGCGACGGCCGGCGCGACCGCCTGCGCCTGACCGAGCCGGTCGACCTGCACGACCCAGGGCACGACCGTGCCGCGCGCTGACTGCCAGACCAGCGCGCCGGCCAGGCCGGCGATCAGCCCCAGTTCGCCGAGCGCCATCAGCCGCCAGTTCCTGGCCTGCACGCGGGCGGAGCCAATGCGCTCATCCCAGGCCTGAGCCGCTCTCTGGTAGGGCGTCTCCGGTTCGGGCGTGCGACCGTAGCGGACGCTGGGTCTCTTGAACATCACCGCTCCTCCGATACGCGAATGGATGTGCCGGATCCGCCACCGTCGCCGGAGCGCACCGCGTGGGCGACCGTCGAGACGCCATGGCTCATGCTCTGCGCTCGCTTCATCCGCTTCGCCCAGGCGGGCGGACCGTCTGAAGCAGAAGACGCGGATGCCGATGACGTACCGCCCATCGCGGCTGCACGGCCGGCGGCATAGCTGTCGCCCAGGCTGCGTCCTGCAGCGCGCAAGGGGCTGGCGACCGCAGAACCGGCGGCCTGCGCAACTCCGACGCTGCCACCGACGGTCGCTCCGCCGGCGAGATAGGCCCCGCCACGCGCAGCGCCACTGATGGCGCCGGCGCCAAGTCGGGCTGCGCCGGCTGCCGCGGCTCCACCTGCGACCACGGCGCCGCCTGCAGCGAGGCCGGTTCCGACAGCGGCGCCTGCCCCAAGCTGCGGGCCGCCAGAGATCAGACCGTTGGCGATGCCGGGCCCGAAGATGCCGAGGCCGAGCAGCGCGAGCGCGGCCAGCACGATGGCCATGGCGTCTTCGATCGTCGGTTGCGCCCCGTTGAAGCCGCGCGTGAACTCGGAAAACAGCGTCGAGCCGATGCCGACAATAACGGCGAGCACCAGCACCTTGACGCCCGAGGCCACGACATTGCCAAGCACGCGCTCGGCGAGGAAGGCGGTCTTGCCGAAGAGCCCAAAGGGCACGAGCACGAAGCCCGCAAGGGTCGTCAGCTTGAACTCGATCAGCGTGACGAAGAGCTGGATCGCGAGCACGAAGAAGGAGAGCAGGACGATCGCCCAGGCGAACATCAGGATCGCGATCTGGATGAAGTTCTGGAAAAAGGAGATGTAGCCCATCAGACCGGAGATGGATTCGAGCAGCGGCCGTCCGGCCTCGATGCCGACCTGCGCGACGCGGCCGGGCTGCAGCAATTGCTGCGCGGTGATGGACGACCCCGAGGCCTGAAGGCCCAAACCGGAGAAGGAATCGAAGATGATCTGCGCGAGGAAGTTCCAGTTGCCGATGATGTAGGCGAAGACGCCGACAAAGAGCGTCTTCTTGATGAGCCGCGCGATGATGTCGTCATCCGCGCCCCAGGCCCAGAACAGCGCTGCCAGCGTCACGTCGATGACGATGAGGGTCGCGGCCAGAAAAGCCACCTCACCGCCAAGCAGACCGAACCCTGAGTCGATGTAGCGGGTGAAGACCTCGAGAAAGCGTTCGATGACGCCGGTGCCGTTCATGGCCGCGCCTCCGATTGTCCCGGATCGAGGCCGAGGAAGCGGCGGCGATGTTCGGTCCAGGCGCGGCGGCAGGCGTCATCCTGCAGCGCTGCCTCGCCCATGGCGGCGCAGCGCGCGACCTCGGCGGTCAGCGGATCGGTCGATGGCAAGGTGGAGGACCTGACGGACTGCTCGGCCTCGTCCGGCCCGCGGGTCGCTTGGATCGCGGCCAGCACGATCACCGCCGCGGCGAATGCGCCGGCGACGATACGCAGAAGGGTCTGACCGCCGATCCGCATCGGTGCCGCCTCAGTTGCCGTAGAACATGCGGGCGGAACCGGCCTGATGGCCGCCGCCGGGTGCGAGGAAGCGGCGGAGTTGCTCGCGCGCCTGTTCCTCGCCGCTGGCGATCCGCGCGGCTTCGAGCGCCTGCGCCCGGCCCTGCGCCGCCATCAGCGCCGTGAGGTCGGCGAGTTGCTGGGTCTGGAGTGCGACCAACTGGTTGCCGGCTTGGGTGGCCTGAAGCGCACCGGTTGCGCCCTGGCTGCGGGCGACGAGCGCATCCATCTCACCCCGCATGGTCGAGAGATTGCCGACCACGGTCGCTTGCGTCTTGAGAGCATCCTCGAAGCCTGCCATCGACGTGCGCCAGCGTTCGCGCGCTCCATCGATCATCTGCGCGGCCGATCCCGCACCTGCGCCTGCGCCATATCCGGACTGGAAGGCGCGCTCGATATCGGTCACCTGATAGGCAAGGCGCTGGGCCTGGCCGAGCAACTGCTGGGTGCGCTGGAGCGATTGCTGGAGCCGCTGGATCGACGAGTATGGCAGGCTTGCAAGATTGCGGGCCTGATTGATCAGCATCTGCGCCTGGTTCTGCAACGACTGGATCTGGTTGTTGATCTGGTCGAGCGCCCTGGCGGCCGAGAGAAGATTCTCGGCATGGTTCCACGGGTCGTAGACGACGCGCGCGTGAGCGGGCGACGTAACGATCAGCGTCGGCGTGGCCATGCCGGCGAGGGTTGCGCAGCCGAGAAGCGCGGCGCGTAGCGGGCGGGCGAAGGGTCGCGGGATCATGGGGGTGTCTCCTCCAAGGTCTGGATTGGGGCGGGGATGGGCAGCATCTCGGCGGCCCAGGTCAGGCCGCGCCGCTCGAGCCAGGCGCGCGCGAAGCCGGAGCGGCCATGGCGCATGAGGGTTTCGGCGATGGCCGTCTGATCGGTCTTCGAGGACGCTGCGCAGAAGGCGAGCGCGACCTCCGACAGGCCGAGTTCGAACAGACGGTTTCCGCGGCGGGACTGCGCGTAGTACTCGCGCTTCGGGGTTGCACGGCTGACGATCTCGATCTGACGGTCGTTCAGCCCGAAGCGCCGGTAGATGGCGGCGATCTGAGGTTCAAGTGCGCGCTCGTTCGGCAGGAACACCCGGGTTGGGCAGCTCTCGACGATCGCGGGCGCAATGGCCGAGCCCTCGATGTCGGACAGCGACTGGGTGGCAAAAATGACCGAAGCGTTCTTCTTGCGCAGCGTCTTCAGCCATTCCTTCAACTGTGCGCCGAAGGTTGCGTCGTCGAGCGCGAGCCAGCCTTCATCGACAATGAGCAAGGTCGGCCGCCCGTCGAGCCGCCGGCCGATAGCGTGGAAGAGATAGGCCAGCACGGCGGGCGCGGCGGCCGTTCCGATCAGGCCTTCCGTCTCGAACGCCTGAACGTCTGCTTCGCCCAGCCGCTCGACCTCCGCGTCCATCAGCCGGCCCCATGGCCCGGCGAGGGTGTAGGGCTCGAGCGCACGCTTCAGCGCCTGGCTCTGCAAAAGCACGGCAAGGCCGGTCAGCGTGCGCTCATGCACGGGTGCCGAGGCGAGGCTCGACAGCGCCGACCAGACGAGATCCTTCGCGACCGGATCGACGGTGACGCCTTCGCGGGTCAGGACACCCGCGATCCACTCGGCCGCCCAGGCGCGCTCGTCGGGCTCGTCGATGCGGGAGAGCGGCTGCAACGCCACGGGTTCGGCTGCGGCATCGGCCAGCGCGCCGCCGAGATCGTGCCAGTCGCCGCCCATGGCCAAGGCAGCCGCGCGGATCGAGCCGCCGAAGTCGAATGCGAAGACCTGAGCCGCATCGTAGCGGCGGAACTGCAGCGCCAAGAGCGCAAGCAGCACGGACTTGCCTGCGCCAGTCGGACCGACGATGAGCGTGTGGCCGACGTCGCCGACATGCAGCGAGAAGCGGAACGGGGTCGCGCCTTCGGTCTTGGCGAAAAAGAGCGGCGGGCCGTTCAGATGGTCGTTCCGCTCAGGTCCTGCCCACAGCGCGGAGATCGGCGCGATGTGTGCAAGGTTCAGCGTCGAGATCGGCGGCTGGCGGACGTTGGCGTAGAGATGACCGGGCACGCCGCCGAGCCAGGCCTCGATCGCATTCACTCCTTCCCGGATCACCGTGAAGTCGCGCGCCTGGATGACCTTTTCGACCAGCCGCAGCTTCTCGTCGGCCGCGCGCGCATCCTCGTCGAACACGCAGACGGTCGCAGTAACATAAGCCCAGCCAGCGATATCGGCGCCCAGTTCTTGCAACGCCTCGTCAGCGTCTGCGGCCTTGTTGGCGGCGTCTGAGTCGAGCAGCACGCTCGACTCGTTGGTCATGATCTCCTTGAGGATCGCGGCGATCGACTTGCGCTTGGCGAACCACTGCCGGCGCACCCGCCCGATCAGGCGGCCGGCGTCGGTTTTGTCGAGGCAGATAGCCCGCGTCGACCAGCGATATTCAAAGGCGAGCGAATTCAGATCATCGAGCACGCCCGGATAGGTCGCGCTCGGAAAGCCGAGCACGGTCAGCACCCGCAGATGCTGGTAGCCGAGCCGCGGGCCGAGCCCCCCGATCAGCGGCTCGTCCGCGAGCAGCGCGTCGAGATGCATTGGCGTTTCGGGCACCCGCACCGCGTGGCGGCGCGTCGAGACGGTCGAGTGCAGATAGGTCAGCGTCTCGGTGTCGGTGAGCCACTCGGCCTCCGGCACGAAGGCCTCGATCAGGTCAAGCACGCGGCTCGTGCGGTCGATGAAGCCGCGCAGCGCCTCGCGTCCATCCGCGCCGCCGTCGTCGGCCTGGCCCTCGTAGAGCCAGCTTTCCGCGCGCTGCACGTCGTCGGCGGGCGGCAACCAGACGAAGGTCAACACATACCGGCTCTCGAAATGTGAGCCAGCCTCTTCGAACTGCGCGCGGCGTTCCGCATCAACAAGCTCGGAGACCGGATCGGGAAACCGGCTTGACGGATAGCCCCGGGCCGGCACGCGCTGCGCTTCGGCGAAGATCGTCCAGCCGGAGCCGAGACGGCGCAGCGCGTTGTTTAGGCGCGCCGCGGTGGCGGCGAGTTCGGCCGGCGTCGCCGAATCGAGATCGGGGCCGCGGAACCGGGCGCTGCGCTGGAACGAGCCGTCCTTGTTGAGCACAATGCCGGGCGCGACGAGCGCTGCCCATGGCAGAAAGTCGGCCAGCGTCTGCGGCGTCTTCCGATACTCGGCGAGGTTCAGCATCGAGGCGCCTCCCTCACGTCCGGAAATGCGCCGGGTAGCGCAGATGGCGACGTACGACCTCGACGAACTGGGCGTCGCGCTTTGCGGCCCAGACGGCTGCAAGGTGGCCAAGGAGACCGATGACCAGCCCGGCGATCCAGAGACGCAGGCCAAGCCCGATCGCGGCGGCGAGCGTGCCGTTGGCGATGGCGACCGCGCGCGGCGCGCCAGCCAGCAGGATCGGCTCGATCAGCGCGCGATGGACGGGCGCAGAGAAGCCAGGCACGGGATCGTCAGGCCGCAGCATCAGACCAGCGCTCCGCCGCCGAAGGAGAAGAAGGACAGAAAGAAGCTCGACGCCGCGAAGGCGATCGACAGACCGAACACGATCTGGACGAGCCGGCGCGCCCCGCCCGAGGTGTCGCCGAAGGCGAGCGTCAGGCCGGTGATGATGATGATGATCACCGCGATGATCTTGGCGACCGGTCCCTCGACAGATTCCAGCACCTGCTGGAGCGGCTGCTCCCACGGCATGTTGGAGCCTGCCGCGTGGGCGGGCGCGGCGAGCACGAGGCAGGTGATGCAGGCGGTCACGGCCGACAGCCGCGCACGAAGGGACAAGGTCATGGACGGTCTCCGGTTGAAACGAAAACGGGGTCTTCGAGGGCGTAATCACCGGCGGCGTTAAGGCCGCTCACCGCGGCGAGTTCCGCGAGGCGGCGGTCGGCCCCACGGCCCGCCAGCACGGCGATGAGTTGAATCGTCTCCGCAATCAGCGCGCGCGGCACGGTGACCACAGTCTCCTGGATCAGCTGCTCCATCCGGCGGAGCGCGCCGAGCGCCGAGCCGGCGTGGATGGTGCCGACGCCGCCGGGATGGCCGGTGCCCCAGGCCTTCAGAAGGTCGAGCGCCTCGGCCCCGCGCACTTCCCCGATCGGGATGCGGTCCGGCCGCAGGCGCAGTGCGCGGCGCACGAGTTCGGAGAGCGAGGCGACGCCGTCCTTGGTGCGCAGCGCGACGAGGTTCGGCGCGCGGCACTGGAGTTCGCGCGTGTCTTCGATCAGCACCACCCGGCCGCCCTCATGGGCGATCTCGGCGAGAAGCGCATTCGTCAGCGTCGTTTTGCCGGTCGAGGTGCCGCCGGCGACAAGGATGTTCTTGCGGGCCGCGACGGCCGCGCGCAGCACGGAGGCCTGATCGGCGTGCATGACGCCGCCCGCGACGTAGTCGTCGAGCGTGAACACCGCAACGGCGGGTTTGCGGATGGCGAAGGCCGGTCCGGCCACGACGGGCGGCAGGAGGCCTTCGAACCGCTCCCCCGTCTCGGGCAGTTCGGCGGAGACGCAAGGCCGCTCGGCATGGACCTCGACGCCGACATGGTGCGCGATCAGCCGGATGATCCGTTCGCCGTCGGCACGGGACAGGCGATGCCCGGTCTCGGTGAGGCCCGTGGTCAACCGGTCAATCCAGAGCCGCCCGTCCGGGTTCAGCATCACCTCGACGACCGCCGGCTCCTCGAGCCACGCCGCGATCGCCGGCCCGAACGCGGTGCGCAGCATCCGCGCGCCGCGCGCACTGGTGAGCTCTTTCAGCGGATGAAGCGACATGACCGTCCCTCGCGAGGGCCGCATCGCGGAAATCGCGAACGCGGGCGGGGACGATCAATGAGCGGCTGGACCGAAGCGGATCAACAAGGGATCAAGAGGCGTAGGGATCTGGCGAAGAAAGGCAGGCGGAGGGGTGGGTCCGCTTCGCGCCGCCATGCACGAACCCGCTTCGCGGGATGGGCACTCGTGTGGGCGTTCTGTGCTGCTTGTTGAGGTTTTGGCGCTCTGATTCTGCCGCGTGATCATGGGGTTCCTTCAACAATGAGGAACTTGCCATGGACAGGATCTCGAACGACACACCGGTCAGCCCGCTTCGGCAGCGCATGCAGGACGACATGCTGATGCGAGGCCTGGGTTCGCATACCCGCCAGGATTACATCCGCCACGTCCGTGCCTTCGCGGCTTTCATCCGGCGCTCGCCGGATACGGCAACGGTGGACGATGTTCGCCGTTTCCAGCTTCAGCAGCATGAGAGCGGCATCGGCGTCGCCACCATCAACTCCGCGGTCTCGGCCTTGCGGTTCCTGTTTGCTGTCACGCTCGGCCGGCGCGATCTCGCGCGCAGCCTTGTGGTGACCCGCTTTCACCGCAAGCTCCCCGACGTCCTCAGCGTTGAAGAGGTTGCCCGGCTGCTCGAAGCCGCGCCGGGCCTCAAGTACAAGGCTGCGCTGAGCGTGGCCTATGGCGCGGGCTTGCGGGTCTCGGAGGTCGCGCATCTCAAGATCGACGATATCGACAGCACCCGCATGCTGATCCGCATCGAGCAGGGCAAGGGCCGCAAGGATCGCAATGCGATGCTCTCGCCGCATCTTCTGGACCTGCTTCGCCTGTGGTGGCGCGAGGGCAAGCGACGCGGCGTGATGTTGCCCCATGGCTGGCTGTTCCCCGGGCAAGGCCGCACGGAGCCGATCTCGACCCGGCAACTCCATCGCGCGGTTCAGGAAGCGGCCGAGCGAGCCGGGATCCGCAAGCGCGTCAGTCCGCACACCTTGCGGCACAGCTTTGCAACGCATCTTCTGGAACAGGATGTCGATATCCGCGTCATCCAGGTGCTGCTCGGCCATACCAAGCTCGAGACGACCGCGCTTTACACCAAGGTCTCGACCCGGACGATCCAGGCCGTGGCGAGCCCGCTCGAGCATCTCATGGCGCTGATGGAGGGCAAGCGGATCGAGGAAGGCAGAGCCCCGATGAGACTGGGGAAGCCCGACGGCTGAGGCCATGTCGGCCTCGCTCGAGGTCGCCGATATCTTCCGCAGCGCTGGCCCTGCCTATCGGGCAGACCATGCCGGGCATCTCGGCCTCGACCAGCTCAAGGTGATGTCGGCGATCGAGACCTGCCGCACCGCCGCGCTCGGAGGCCATGTCGAGGCCTGCGATGATTGCGGGCATCGGCGCATCGCCTACAACTCCTGCCGCAACCGACACTGCCCCAAGTGTCAGGGGGCGGCCGCACGCACCTGGCTTGCCGAGCGTGAAGCCGACCTGCTGCCCGTCGGCTACTTCCATGTCGTCTTCACCCTGCCGGCCGAGATCGGCGAGATCGCCTTCCACAACAAGGCGCCGGTCTATGACCTGCTGTTCCGGGCCGCCTCGGAGACGATGCTGACGATTGCCGCCGACCCGAAGCATCTCGGCGCCAGGATCGGCATCACGGCGGTGCTTCACACATGGGGCTCGGCCATGACCCATCACCCGCATCTGCACATGATCGTGCCGGGTGGCGGCGTCAGCCCGGATCGAACACGCTGGATCTCCTCGCGCCCGGCCTTCCTCCTGCCGGTGCGCGTCCTCGGCATGCTGTTCCGGCGTCTCTTCCTCGATGGCCTGCTGGCCCTGCATCGCACAGGCAAGCTCAGGTTCTATGGCGCGCTGGCGAACCTCAATGACCCGCGCTTGTTCCAGCGTCATCTCGCGCCGATCGGCAAGAAGCGCTGGGTCGTCTATGCCAAGCCGCCTTTTGCCGGGCCCGAAGCCGTGCTCGCCTATCTCGCCCGCTATACCCACCGCGTCGCGATCTCGAACCGCCGCCTCATCACCCATGACGGGAACGGCGTCACCTTCCGCTACAAGGATTACCGTCGTGATGGCGCGGCCCGTCAACAGGTCATGACGCTCGCCACCGACGAGTTCATCCGCCGCTTCCTGCTGCATACCCTGCCGCGTGGCTTCCATCGCATCCGCCATTATGGCCTGCTCGCAAGCACAACAAGGAAGGAGAGCCTCGTCCGCGCCCGTGCTCTTCTGGAGGTCGCGCCACGCGCCGAGCCGACCATGACGGCGGAGACCATCAACGCCGACCCGTCCGATCACCGCCCGCCTTGCCCCTGCTGCGGTGGCCGCATGAGCATCATCGAGATCATCACCCGTGCCTACCGATCGCGAGGGCCGCCGGCATCAGAACCATCCACCCGGGAGTGCTCGCCATGACCCGGCATGGACAACGAGAAAGCCGCGCCACAGCACCAGCGCTTTGGCCGATGGAACCTCTTGTCGTTCACACGACCCACGATGCCGATGACATGCAAATGCCCGCCTATCCGGGCCTCGGCAACAACGCCTGGTGGCGAAATGCGCAACCGGCCTCGGCATCCACGGGTTGCCGCGCCGCACGCACACCCACCAAAGCCCAAGCCGAAATCATCAAATCCCCATAAAGCTCAGCTGCGGACCGCGGGTTCCTGCATGGGGGGCTTTCGTACGCCTACGGCACCCGAAACCCTTCACCATCTCGGCCACTGAGGCGACTTTGCTGTTTCCTGAAAGCGGACATTCCGAGTGCCGTGTGGCAGTTCTTTGTTGCGCCATAACTCTCCGTTCCGGTTACGGGCAGAACGCTGCTGCTGCGGACATTGGGAACCCAAGCCGAATGCAACTGCCGCCATTCCGGTCGCAGGCGCAGAGCGGCGATTGCGGAAATCTAGCTGACGGCATTTCGGGTGATAAATGTTGCTTCATTGGTCATCCTCGGGGTTCGCACCTATGACACCATCAGGCGCGGCGCCGAGCATCTGGCGAAGCAAGGCCGGGCGTAGTCAGGCTATCCGCTTATAGCACTCCGCGAGCGCCTCGAAGGCCAGTTTCCGTGTCGTCTTATCAGCACCTATCAATCCTTTGCGGTTGAAGCCGCGCTGGAAGGCGGTTTGCCTCCGCTCAGTGCGGAAGTCATACAGGAGCCAAGCTGCAAGCCCCACCACATAGGGCGAGGCGATGAGTCGCCGGAACTGCTGGCGGTGGAATTCCGCCTGCCAGTCCTCGGTGAACAGCACGCGACCAGCGCCGCGATGGCTGAGCGCCGCATCCGCGCCGGTCTCGCTGATGATGACCGGCTTTGCCGGAGCGGAATTCGCCAGCAGCCTGTCGAGGCCAGAGAAATCCGGCTCGTACCAGCCGAAGTATTCGTTGAGGCCGATGACGTCGAGATGGTCCGCGAGCCGGTCCTCAATCGTGAAGGACTCCCGGTTGATCAGGCAGGCCGCTGAGGTGAGGCGCGACGGGTCGAGGCGTTTCGCCGTCTCGGCCAGATCGGCCATGAAGGCAAGCCGTGCATCTGCGTCGGCGTTTTCATTTCCCACGCCCCAAATGATGACACTTGCGCGGTTGATGTCCCGCAAGATGAGTTCGGAAAGCTGGTTGCGTGCGTCCGCCAGCGTGTCGGGATTGGCGAAGTCGATGGCCCAGTAGACCGGCACTTCGGCCCAGAGCAGGAAGCCTTCCTCGTCGGCGATGCGGGCGACCGTCTCGTGGTGGGGATAGTGCGCAAGCCTGAGAAAATTGCAGCCAAGCTCCTTCGCATGCCGGAACCGGCGGCGGATGTCCGCCTCGGAGGAGACCTTGCCGAGCGCAAGATCGTCTTCATGCACGCAGACGCCCTTCAGCCAGACCGGCCGGCCGTTGAGCAGGATTTCGGTCCCTCGCGTCGCGATGGTGCGGAACCCGATTCGTTCGAAGACGGCGTCGTCAACGAAGGTGAAGCTCGTATCGTAGAGGCGTGGCGCTTCCGGTGACCAGCGCTCGACCGATGTCTCGATGAGCATTTCCCCACGTCCGGCGACAACCGGAATGCTCGCCTTGAGGCCGAGTTCTGCAATCGCAACCTCGGCGATGCCGGTGGCCGCGTCCGACAGCTGAATCTCGAAGCGGATGTGGCTACCATCGGCCGTGAGCGCTGCGCTGGCGCGGCGGATGAAAACTGGCGGCAGCCTCACCAGCGCCACCTCACGGTAGAGTCCGCCGTAGTTGAACCAATCGATGTGGTGCATCGGCACGCGGTCAGCATGGCGGCGATTCTCAACATACACCTGCAGGCGGTTGCGGCCGGGCTTCAGTTGCGCCGTGACCTCGATGCAGAACGGCGTCGAGCCGCCGCGATGTCCGCCCAAATGCTCGCCGTTGACGAACACCAGCGCCGCATAGTTTGCGGCCCCGAAGGATAGAATCGTCCGCTCACTTTCGCCGCCGGGCAGCCAGTCGAACCAGCGCGTATACCAGGCGCCGCCTTCGAAATGCGTCCATTCCGGCTTGAGCACATTCCAGCAAGATGGGACGGGGACGAGGTCGCCGGCCTCGATCTCGTAGTCACGGGGCGTCGCCCATTGGGAGGGCGGCGTCTCGTCTAGCGCGTACCATTTCTGGCGCAGCCCCTCGTCAAAGAGGTCCAGCGTCATCCGCCATTCGCCGTCGAGGCTCTCCGTCCGGCGGCCGGCCAGTGTGACCATGGTCTCGGCTGTCGCGTGCTGCCCGGCATAGGCTCGCGCATAGCCCTCGTCGTGGAGATGATGGAACGGATCCTTCTCCGCCGTCATGGCCTGCGATTCCAAGCCATGACACGGTAACCGATGCCAATCATGCGACGAAACTTCCAGTTCCAGCGCCCCGGCCAGAGCACATCGGCGATCATGGCAATGGCGATCCAGCGGAACCAGGTGGCGAAGGCGTTCGAAATCCCTTGGGGCTCCTCGTAGCCCTTCACCCAGCCGTCCTGCCGGCGGACACCACTCAGCACATCGCAAAAACCGCCATCGGCTCTCTGGAATGCCAGCAGCTTTGGCAGAAGCGCCGCGAGCCAATCCTCAATGTCATTGCGGCGATGATCGAGCAGTCGCCACCCGTGCACGAGCACGTCGACGGCGTCGACATCGATGCAGGCACTGTCAATGCGCGGCGGCAGCGACAGGCAATAATCTACAGCACGATCCTGTCCCTCCAGCGCACGACCCTCGTGATACCAGATGTGGAAGTTGTGCATCGAACCCGCAAAGGCGTGGAGCAGCTGCGTCCTGTCGCTGAGCTGACCCACGCCCCAGAAGCCGGTTGTCGGCTCCCGCAGACGGTCATGCCAGGCGAAAAGCTGCTCCAGCGCGCGATCCACTTTAGGTTGCCACGCGCAGCCGCTCGCGCGCCCATCACCGTGCTGGCGCAGCAGGAGGAGAAAGCTGGCCAGATTGACGATGTTATTTCCTTCCTGCCAAGGGTCGCGCAGATCGCGCAGACTTAGCCAATGGCCCAGCGTCTTTTCGTCCAGGTAGTCCTTGGCGAACTCAAGAATCGGCCGACGGTCTGGGGCGAGCGTTTCGATCGCGCCCAGCGTGTAGTTGGTGACGTGGAAATCGATGTAGCGCCAGGTTTCGTCAATATCTGGCTTCTTGAAGACGTCAGCCTCGAGCATGCCCTCGATCCGGAAGCGCCCGTCCGTGAGACGGCTCGATTCAAGCCATTTCACGAGCGCAGCACGTTCGGCCGCAGACCAGTCCGCGAGGCCGCCCAGCAGGTCGAGACACATGATCCCGTTAAATGTTCCAGGCAGCAGGACGCCCGGCCAACGGTCGGCATCATGCATCGCGCTGATGCGCATGCAGCCCTTCGGCTTGCCGGCGGCCTGCATCGCCTTGAGCCAGTCGAGTGTGGCTGCGCGGGCGTTGTCAATCCCGATTGCGAGCTTCTCGCGGCTACCGATCGTCTTCAGCATCGCGTCATCCTTTCACCGCGCCCGCCGCCATACCTTCCATCACCCGCTTTTGCGCGAGCAGAAACAGCGCCGCCACGGGCAGCGTGGTCAACACGGCCAGCGCCATGATCCCCTGAAAATTGGAGCCGAGTTCGCTGTTCATGGACAGCAACGCAACTGGCAGGGTGTAGGTATCGGGGGACCGCGAGATCACCATGATCGGGAACCACTGCGCCCAGTTGAGCAGGAATGTGATGAGCGCAACCGTTGCGGTGATCGGCATCGCCATCGGCAGGACCACGCGCGTCAGGATCTGCCATTCACTTGCTCCATCTATCACCGCGGCCTCGATCACCTCGCTCGGGATTTTTCGGAAGAACTGTTCGAACAGGAAGAACTGCAAAGGCCCCAGCGCGAGGAACAGGATGATCCCGGCATAGCTGCCGAGCAGTCCCAGCTTGAACATCACGAGATACACCGGAATCACGAGCAGCATGTAGGGGTACATGATGGTGATGAGAAACCCGTAGCGCACGAGTGTGAAGCCGGGCGCCTTCGGCCTCCGTACGAGAGCATAGGCACCGAGCGCGGTAACGATGACGCCCAGGATCGTCGAAAGTGTTGTGATTGCCAGTGAATTGACCGCATATGTCGATAGGTTCACCCCACCGATCCGTCCGATCTCGGAGAAGATCTGAAAGTTCAGCGTCTCCGGCCAGGGGCGCAGCGGCGCGGACATGATCGCCCGCGTCGGCCGGAAAGCCGATACAAGCATCCACCAGTATGGATAGAGGAACAACAGACTTGTGAGGATCGCGACGGCGTAGGCCACGATCTGTAACAGGCGGTTGGGGCGAATGTCGTCGTTCACTTGCCTGGCTCCCTGTCACCTATCCGATAGGCCGTCAGCGAAAGTCCGATCACGATGGCGAAGAGTATGGTGGCCATTGCCGTTGCCTCGCCGTATCGCGCCTGATCGAAGAGCTGGTAGGCGTAGTAGCTGACGAAGTTCGTCTGATCATTCGGACCGCCCTTGGTCATGACGACAACGACGGTAAAGGTCTTGAGGAACTGGATCAGTGCATAGACGGTGTTGATGACGAGCGCCGGTCGAAGCTGCGGCAGGATCACGTACCACCACCGCTGCCACGTGGTGGCACCGTCGATATGTGCAGCTTCCTCGAGCGCCCGGTCGCGGATCGAGAGATTGGCCAGGAAGATGATCATGTAGAAGCCGGCGTGATGCCAGAGTTCCGCGATAAGGATCGACAGCATGGCGGTGTCCACGCTGGAGAGGCCGCCGAAGGCCGGAAGCCCTAGCATCTTCAAAGCGGCATTGATTGCTCCGAAGGACCTGTCAAAGAGCCAGCGCCAAACAACATAGCCAGCTACATCAGGTGTTACGACGGGTAGGAAGATCGCCAAGCGAAAAAACAGATTGCCGCGCTTCAGCAATGTTGAATCGAGCAGGATGGCAAAGCCAAGCGCGAAAGCGAGATTCGCGAAGACTGACAGCACTGTGTAGAGCAGCGTCCGTGATAGCGACGCGAGGAAGATCGGGTCTGCGAGGACGGCGACATAGTTGGCAAACCCGACATAGGTTGGATTCGGCCGCAACGCTGTCGCCGACGCAGTGAACGATACCTGGATCGAGAGAACAATCGGCCAAACGCCGAACAGAATCGTCAGGGCGGCGAAGGGGGCGACAAAGAGGTAGAAGATCCTGTCGCGCGACAGGCTTCCAAGAGCATCCATCATCGACATGCGTCCGCTCGTGATTGCCGCCGGCAGTCAACTGCCGGCGGATCGCCTTCTGGAAACATCAGCCTTTCAACTTGGCCGCGAGGTCGCGCATCTCTTTCGCTGTCTCGGCGATGAAGGCCTTCCAGTCGGCAGGCGGGTTGGTGATGCCGGAGAGCAGCTTGCGATGGAAAGCGGCCTCAAGCTCCGGGTAGAAGGTGTGGATCGACTCTGGGAAGTCGTAGGCGACCAGCCGGTGCTCGGCCTTGGCAAAGTACTGCGAACGCTCCGAGAGTTTCGAGACGTCGAGGTCCTTTCGTACGCCTGCACCAATGTTTTCAAGCGAGGCCTGCTGCGCAGCCTTCGTCAGCATGAAGGCCGCGAACTCCTGGGCCAAAGCCTTGTTCGGGGAGTTTTCTGGCACCGCAACACCGCGCATGCCACCGATCACCACGGCGTTCGGGCGATCTGGCGCGAACTTCGGCCAGGGACCAGAAACGAAGTCGCCATTCAGCACCTGTGGGCCGTCCCACTTGCGCACGTTCCAGTCACCGACGCGGAACATGCCGCCGCGGCCACCTTCGATGATTTGATACATCTCCGTGAAAGAGTGGTTGATCGTGTCTGGCGAGACGAACTTGTAGGTCGAGTATGCCTTCAGGAACTCTTCCAGCACCTGCGCATGCGCTGGCTGGTCGATGGTGATCTTGCCTTCAGGATCGATCAGCGTGTGGCGCAGCCCTGAGCCGAAGACAAAAAGATCGAGCATGTGAATGAGGTCGCGGGGCTTTGCGGCCTGCAGCGCCATGCCGAACGTGTCGGACTGACCGTTACCGTCCGGGTCCTTGTCGCGGAAGGCAGCGGCGAGTGTCTTCACTTCTTCCCAGGTGTCCGGAAACTTGCCGCCGTTCTTGTCGAGCCAACTCTTGCGGACGCCCAACGCCATTTGCACGCGCTGGACAGGGATGATGATCTGGCGGCCCTTGAAAGTCGCGACCCGCATGTCGTCCTCGGACAGGAAGGCCTTGTCGCCAATCGAAGCAGTAACTGCCTTCAGATCCATCACCTTGTTGGTCTGGTTCTGGATGCGGATGACACGCTCATAGTTATTGAAGATCAGATCCGGCGCGGTATCCGTGTTCAACGCGCCAATGACTCGGCCAAACCATTGGTCGGTCGGGAAGCTCTGCGAACGCACGGTAACGCCAGGCTTCGTCTTGGCGAACTCCGCCGACAGCGCCTCAAACCACTTGATCCCATTGTCGCCGAGATCGTGCCAAACAGTCAGTTGCTGCGCCTTCGCCGGCAGAGTCGAGACGACGGCCGCAAAAGCGGCACATGCGAGTGTACGTAGGATGCCCATCTGTTCCTCCCTAGGCTGGTGACCTGCTGCATTTCGCGAGCTTGACTTTGAGGGAAAACAAAGGAAAACGTTTTCCCTATGCCAACCTTATCATCGCCGCGCAAAAGTTCAAGTCCAGTGGTCAGACGCACCTCAGCATCGAGTTCCATCAAGGATGTCGCCGAACGCGCCGGTGTCTCGATCGCGACCGTATCGCGCGTGGTGAACGGCGTTGCCAACAAAGCATCAGCCGACACCATCGAGCGCGTCCGCCAGGCGGTCGCCGCACTGGATTACCGGCCGACAAGCGCCGGTCGGGCCCTGCGGCAGAAGACGAGCCGTCTTGTGGCCGTGCTTGCCGCGAATCTCGCCAACCCTGCCATGGCAGCGATTGCGGCTTCGGCCGAGGTCGCATTGCGGGAAAGCGGGCTCACCATGGTGCTATGTGACACGCACGACCGGCCCGAGTTGCAGGACGAATACCTGCGCGAGATGTTGGCTCAGCAGGCGCGCGCCATCGTCCTGCTCGCCGCAGTGGAAAGCCCGATGCTTACGAGGGTTCAAGCGCTGCCGACACCGCTGATTTTTGTCAACCGGCGCGACCCGGCCGGTGCCGCGAGCGCCTTCGTCGGAATCGACAACTACAGGGCTGGGGTGGACGTGGCGCAGTGGGCGGTCGCACGGAGCCTGCGCAGGGTCGCGCTGATCCACGCGCCGACATCATCCTCGGCGACGCGCGACCGGGTGTCCGGCATCCTAGCGGGCTTCGAAAGAGCCGGCGCGGCGCTGCCCAAGAACATGGTTCTGTCCCCCAGCGCCGGCGACCATCTCGCAATCGGCAGGGAGGCCGCGCTTCAGCACATCGCCACAGGGCTCAGGCCGGATCTGGTGATCTGCACCAGCGACCTCATCGCCTATGGCGCTGCGCGCGCCTGGCGCGAGGCGGAGTCGGCCGCGCCTGCCCCGCGCATGATCGGGTTCGACGACTCACCCATGAACGAGTGGCTCGCGCCGGATCTAAGCTCGATCCGCATTCCCTACGATGCATTCGGTCGCGCCATCGTTGCCGCGCTTGATGGGCCGAACAAACACGCTCAGATTGTTCTGCCGCACCAGATCATCGAACGGGGCATGAAGGCTTCGCTGGCTAGAAGCTAGTAAGAGCGTTTTGGCTTGCCGGAAGGGAGCTGGCCCTGATGTGAACGGCGCTTGACGATGAAGGTCCGCATTGTGGCGCTCTGCGGTCACGTAGAACTTCTTGTTTAGGTCAGGTCGAGACCTTACGCCTATCGATCTGAACGTCCGCATTAGCTGTCTGGGCGGCGAAATCTGCCAGTCTGCTTCCGGCCCCGTTGCTGCCGGAGTTTGGCAAATCTCAAGTCCTGTCAGTAACCACCTCCTCCGCCAGCATCTGGCCCTTCGCCAGCCGCCGTCCCAGCGCTTCGACGAAGGCCTCGTACCGCTCCTTGCCCTTGGCCTGGGCTGCGGCCTGCAGCGTGTCGGGCAGCGGCGGGGTGGCGGTTAGCCAGAAACGTACGAAGAGGGCGACGGCCTCGTTGCCGATCGTCACGTGTCGCTCGAGCCGCTCCGCGCTGCGGGTCAGCCGGTCGAGGCGACGTGCGAGCGCGGCCTCCAGGCGCTCGGATCCGTCAGGCGAGAGGAAGCTGTCGAGTGCCGCCTCGACCACGGCCGACTGGCTCACCCGTTTGCGCGCGGCGTAGTCGGCGAGCCGGGCGCTCAACGCTGGCGGAATGCGGATCGTGGTCTTGGTGCGCATCGATTATCTTCCGTTCCACGTCAGAGGGCGATGCCGTCGTCGGGGTCGAGCGCGGCCTGACGCGCGAGGCCGCGCATGCGGGCGGTCATCGCCCGGGTCTGGGCTGCGTCGTCGTCGGCCTCCTCGTCGAGGAAGGCAAACTCCTTCTCTGGATGCGGGCCAGGCTCGGGCGCGACCTGCTCGTGCTCTGGCAAGGCGGGCTCGCGGCGGATGCCGCCGTCGTCGTCTTCTGATCCACGTGCGGCCTTCGTGGGCTTGGGCGGGGCGATCACCGGCAAGGCACTCCAGTCGTCGGTCGCCGGCGGCATGCGGGCTGAGTTGTCCGGTATCGGCGGCGCCAGCACCCGCGCCTTCAGCTGCGCATCCTCGTAGTAACGCGCCTTCTTCACGCGCGCGGGCGGGGAGCCGGAGACGAGCACGATCTCGTCGCCCGCCGGCAACTGCATGATCTCGCCCGGCGTCAAAAGCGGGCGCGCTGTTTCCTGCCGGCTGACCATCAGATGCCCGAGCCAGGGCGAGAGCCGGTGGCCAGCATAGTTCTTCATCGCCCGCATTTCGGTCGCGGTGCCGAGCGCGTCGGATACGCGCTTGGCGGTGCGCTCGTCGTTGGTCGCGAAGGCGACGCGGATATGGCAGTTGTCGAGGATGGCGTTGTTCGGCCCATAGGCGCGCTCGATCTGGTTCAGCGACTGGGCGATCAGGAAGGAGCGAATGCCGTAACCCGCCATGAAGGCGAGTTGGCTCTCGAAGAAGTCGAGCCGGCCGAGCGCGGGAAACTCGTCGAGCATCAACAGCAGGCGATGGCGCCTCCGGTCGTTCTCCAGCGTCTCGGTCAACCGCCGCCCGATCTGGTTGAGCACGAGGCGCACCAGGGGCTTGGTGCGCACGATGTCGGAGGGCGGCACGACGAGGTAGAGTGACACCGGCGCGTGGCCCTCGACCAGATCGGCGATGCGCCAGTCGCAGCGGCTGATCACTTCCGCCACCACGGGATCGCGGTATAGGCCGAGAAAGCTCATGGCGGTCGAAAGAACGCCGGAGCGCTCGTTATCGGATTTGTTGAGAAGCTCGCGCGCCGCGCTCGCCACGACAGGGTGCGGCACTTTGCCGAGATGCGGCGTCGCCATCATGGCGGCGAGCGTCGCCTCGATCGGCCGGCGCGGGTCCGACAGGAAATTGGCGACGCCAGCGAGCGTCTTGTCGGCCTCGGCGTAGAGCACGTGCAGGATCGCGCCGACGAGCAGCGAATGGCTGGTCTTCTCCCAATGGTTACGGCGCTCCAGTGCGCCTTCGGGATCGACCAGGATGTCGGCGATGTTCTGGACGTCGCGCACCTCGCTCGGGCCGCGCCGCACCTCGAGCAGCGGGTTGTAGGCCGCACTTGCCGGATTCGTCGGGTCGAACAGCAGCACGCGACCGAAGCGCGCGCGCCAGCCAGCAGTCAGCTGCCAGTTCTCGCCCTTGATGTCGTGGATGATCGCGCTGCCCGGCCAGGTGAGCAGCGTCGGCACGACAAGGCCAACGCCCTTGCCTGAGCGCGTCGGTGCAAAACACAGCACATGTTCCGGCCCGTCATGACGCAGATAGCGCCGTTCGAACCGGCCGAGCACCACGCCATCGGGCGCCAGCAGCCCGGCGCGGACCACCTCGTCCTCGTTGGCCCATCGCGCCGAGCCATAGGTCGTCACGTCTCGTGCTTCCCGCGCCCGCCAGACCGACATGCCGATGGCGATGCCGATCGCGGCGAACCCGCCGGAGCCTGCGATGAGCGCGCCTTCGTAGAAGATGTACGGCGCGTAGGCGTCGTACCAGTACCACCACAGGAAGAAGGCAGGCGGCGGATAGACCGGCACGCCCCAGATCACGTTCATGGGCGGGCCGAGTTGAGCCTGGAACCCCAAACGCCACGCGACCCACTGCGTTGCCCCCCACACCGCGGCGAGCACGATGAGTAAGACGACGATGAGTTGACCCCAGAGGATCTTGGTAGCGGACATACCGGTTGACATGAGCCGCAGCGTTCAGAGGCGCTAGCTCAAGATGCAATAGCCCCCAGCCTGACGTCGCATCTCAGGCGGCGATGGCGTGCACAACGGCGGTTCAGATGCTGGGGCTTCGTTTTCGGCTAAGGCTCCACTCGACGCCGCCGCCTGGCAGCATGACGCCGGAGATCTTGTCGCCGAGACGCACGTCGAGTGCCGGCTTCCACGGGACGAGCTGGAAACCAAGACCGTCATCGAGCATCGCGAAGCGGCCGGAGGCGAGGTCGACGCGGCGGGCGTAGACGCCGTTGACCGGATCACCGTCAGTCACCGGACGGTAGCTGCGGCCTATCTCTGCCGAGAGTCTCGCGCCTATGCTGGCGAGTTCGCGCTCGCGCAGCGTGCCGATCAGGTCGGCAGTGAAGACGATGCGCTGACCCTGCCGTTGCGCGAGGCCTTCGGCAAGGAGATGCTCGCCGCGGCGCGTGAGCGCGGCGGTCACCTCTGCTCCGAAACCGGAACCCGCCACCAGCACTTTGTCGCGCTCGACGAGGCGATGGTCGAGCCAGGTCGCGCCGGTGGCCGACACCTGCGCCTTGATCGACAGGTCCGAGCGTGGGGCGAGCGCGGTGCGCTCGCGGCCGTCTGCATCCATGTATCGGCGCAATTCGACGATGCCGCCGGGCGGGACGTCGGTCGTCGCTTCGAAGCTCGGGAAGCGGATGTGGTGGACGCGGCCGTCCACGCCGTCGATCACGGCGAAGGCCGTGCCCTTCAGCTCGTCGTCCAGGCCGCGCGCCGCCAGGCGGCCGATGATCGGTTCTGGCCTTTCGCCGTGGATGGCGAAGTCGGCTGGCGCACGCTCGGCGTTGAGGTCGGCTATGGCGCGATGCATGGTCTTGATGATGTCGCCACGCAGGCCGAGGTCGCGCAGCGTCGCCTCGGCCCCGGGCTTGAGGCTCCAGGACGCCGGCCCAAGCTTTTCAGCAAGGCCCAGCCGTTCGAGCGTCTGGGCACGACCGATCATCAGGCGGCGCAGGTCAGTGTCAGCGCCGCCGCGCGGCGGCCGCAGGTCGAGGATTCCCCCACCCTCGTCACTTGCCGCCTGAAGTGCGCGGTCGAGGCCAGTCCAGCGCTCGGCAGCGACATCTTTCTCCAACCCCGTTCGGATCTCCTGCTCGGATCGCGGGCCAAGCTCGAGATCGACCAGCTCCTCCGCACGGGCGCGGAAGCCCTTGGCGATGTAGTTGCGGGCGATGACGAGATCGCGGCCATCGTCGGCTACGCCACGCACCAGCACATGGACGTGCGGGTTGTCGGTGTTCCAGTGATCGACGGCGACCCAGTCGAGCTTCGTGCCAAGGTCGCGCTCGGCCTGGCTCATCAGGTCGCGGGTGAAGCCCCTGAGGTCGGCCATGCGGTCCGCGTCCTCCGGGCTGACGATGAAGCGGAAATGATGCCGGTCGGCGTTTGGTCCTTCCTGGCCACAACGCTCGGCAAAGGCGCGGCCATCGGCCTCGTCGCCGACCTCATTGAAGAGCCGCGCCTCGCCTCCATCCCGGGTCACCCCCTCGCGCTTGAGATAAGCGACGTGCGTGGCGAGAGACGCGGCGCGGAACTTCGCACCGTGATGGCGGACGACGCGGGCCTTGATGACGACGCGCCGCGAGGGCGAGCGCAGCGAGGCGATGACCGTCGCCGCACGGCCGCGCCCGAAGCGTGATCGCGAGCGGCCGATGCTCGTCTTGCCGAAGCCGCGCCCGGTGTGACCCGCCTGACGTGCGGCGCGCATGACCTGACCGACGAGGCTTTGCGCCCGCCTGGCCCCAGGGCCTTTGTCGCGGATGCGGCCCGGCCGGATCGTCAGGTCGGCGTCATGCTCGCTCACGGCGCTGCATCCTGGGTGTAAGCGAGCGTGATGGCGCTTTGTGCGTTGATGTCATTGCGCTTTCGGCGAAATGCGCCGCGCATGCCTGCGGCAAGTGGATCGAAAATGCTATGGTTCTCAACGCCATACGACCAAGCGCCATCGCTGCTTTTATCTCGCAATCCGTGGACGTCTCCCTTCAGCACGATCGCTGACCCACGCATGTGACCTTCAAAATCGACGACCTTTGCTTCCAAGAACGGGTGACGCCTGAGCGGTGGCGGCATAGCGCCATGTATCGATGGCAGCAGGTTCATGGCGTCGATCCCGCAGGCCGCGATACAGCAAACAGCACGCGCGTCGGCGACGGCGTCGCAGGCTTGGTGACTGCATTCCTCGCCATGACGGGCGATCGACCGCGCGGATCCACCGCCGCCGCAGGCGCTTGACGGGCCTCGGCCTCGAGCCGGCGATGCAACGTCAGCAGCCGGCTCTCATCGGGCGACAGGCGCTCGGACGGCGTAGGTGCCGCATCCGAGAGACCGCTTGGCGGCGTCACTGGCGCGAACAGTGGGCCTGTTGCCGGGTCGGCCTGGGCCAGCTTCACGATCGGTCCAGTCTCACTCGATGGCGTGCCGTTGAGCGCGGGGACGAGCACGGCGATGTAAGCGCGCGTTTCCGCCGGAAGCCGTCGGCCGGCACGGACATGCTGATCCGTACGCCCGGGGCCGGCATTGTAGGCGGCGAGCATGAGGTGCACCGAGCGGTAGCGGTCGTGCATCTGGCGCAGATAGGCGGCACCTGCGAGGATGTTGTCGCGCGGCTGGAACGGGTCGGCGCCGAGACCGTGAGCGCGGCGCAACTCCGCCCAGGTGCCAGGCATGATTTGCATCAGGCCCATGGCGCCGGCATGCGAGACGGCGCGCGGCCGACCGGCGCTTTCGACCCGCATCACCTCGCGGATCCAGCGCTCTGGAAGGGCGAAGCGCTGGGCGGCTTCCGCGATATAGCGGGCATAGGGATCACGAGACCCGGCGTGCGCCGGCGCAGCGAGCGCGAGCAGAGCCAGCGTAGCTGCGAGCAAGATGACCCGGGATGGAAGATGCTTGCGCCGCGCGCTCGGCGATGCGGTGTCGGTCATGATCGGCGCTCCCTGGATGTGTGGAGCAGGACGGCGCGGCCCCGCAGGGCGCTGGCGGGCGTCGGCCCGAAATAGCGGCCGTCGAGGCTGTCCGGCGCATCCTGGTTCAGGAGGAAGACGAGGTCGGGACCGAGTCGCTGGCAGCCTTGCCAGCGCGGCAAGGGACGGTCGGCGCGATCCATCTCGCGGGCCGTTGCGACAATCCTGCCGTCGATCAGGATGCGGTCGCCTGCGCGGCAGACTGTCTGTCCGGCAAGCGCTGCAAGGCGCTTCAGGAGCGGCACGCCGGGCGCCAGATAGCCTCTTTCAGCAAGCAGCACCGCGACGGGGCCCGGCGGTGTGACAAGCACAAGATCACCGACGGTGAGATTGTCGGCAGGCTCGATCCGATAGAGGCCGAGCGGCGCGCTGGCCGAGGCGTTCCAGACAAGATGCGGGGACGGATCGAATGCGGCCGGAGCGGCGATGAGGCCGACGCCGCCCGCCATGAACGCCGCAAGGATCGTGCGGCTCATGCCTCGAGCCTCCGACGCTTGAGCCAGGCCCGATGGCGGTCGGGCCTGTAGGCGCGCGGCGTCTCGCCTGCGCTGAGCCGGTTCATCACGTGTCGCCAGTGATCGGGACAGGCGTCGGCAGGATCGACGCCGGCCCGCTCGACGGCGTCGATGGCGGTGAGGGCAGCCTCAACCTTTGGCCAGCCGGACAGGCGCAGCAGGAGTTCGCCGCCGGGCGTCACGAACGGGATCGTCGAGCAGGCCTCGCCTGGCGCGACTGCGCGCAGGATGTCGATGCGGCTGACGATCGTGCCATGCTCGCCCGCGGCCCAGCGCACGAAGGCGAACACGGCGCCAGGCGCAAAGCTGACGACACGCCGGCGGCGGTCGAGGATCGTCTCTTCGGCAATGCGGCCGAAGCGGATCCAGCGCTCGACGCGCTTCTCGAGCCAGAGGAGTTCGACGCGGGTGAGCGCACTCATGACCGCCCGCCGTGTTTGGCTCCGGCCCGCGATCCACAGCGCGCGCCGCCTCCAACAACCAAGATGTTAGAATCCGGGTTAGAGACGTTAGGCGACGTATTGGCCGTTGAGCCGATTGGGAAAAGCTCGCCCTGGCGCGCCTGATGTCCCGTGCCGGCTGCGCCTGACATCCCGATACGGCATGCGCCTGAAGTCCCGTGGGTCGGCGGACTTATCCAAACACTGTCCACAGGCTGCATGTGCAGCGTGACGACGGCGCGGGCGCCGGTCTCGAGCGTCAGCTCGTATCCTGGCAATGGCTGTCGTGCGACGATCCTGCGGATGTCGAGAGCGAAGTCGGAGAAGCGTGCAAGGCTTGCGCTCTTGACGTGAAGGTGGCGCAGATCGAAGCGCCAGCCGCCTGGCTGGCGGCCTGCATGCTTGCGAGCGACGCGATAGAGCCAGCGCTCGATGCCGCCTGTCAGCGCGAAATACTCCCGGTCGATGGTGAGGACGAAGCGGCGGTCGATGACCCCCTGGTAGAACCAGTCCGGGAGCACGAACTCCATGCCTTCCACGCGGCCGGCGCGCGTCGTCAACTCCTCCCACTCGTTGATCCAGCTGAACTGCTGGCGGCGCCAGTGCTCGCCCTGGCGGATCGTGGTGCGGATGACGGTCGACTGCAGCCGGGCCAGCGCACCCTTGAGCAGCCCATACTCGCGCTTGCCGCGTGCCCGGCCGATGGCGCCGAGCAATTGGTAGGGCGTGAAGCGGAAGAAGCGAGAGGTCGGCAGGCCGCGGTCCAGAGCCTCGACGATCTGGGAGGCCGCCCAGATCAGCACGTCTGCGTCCCAGATGGTCGCCATGCCGTGCTCAGGGACGGCGTGGACCTCGACCTCGACGTCGCCGGCGCGGTAGCGGATCGGGGCGGCGCGCCGGGCCTTGGCGAGGGAGAAGAACGGCCGCTCCATCAGGTCGCGCTGGTCGCGCGGCGCGATGTCGCCGGATAGCGCCTCGAAGGGGTCGAGCGTTGCGCGTTCGTTCGCTGCGAAGCGGGGGCGTGAGGCGGCCATCGGCGCGGACTCAGCGGCGTGCGCCGCCGGCATAGGCCGGCGAGAGCGCGGCATGCCGCTTGGCGGGCAACACGGCGTCGCCCGTCGTGTCGCTGGTTGATGTCTTGCCGCCGCGACCGACCCAGGCCTGCAGATCGGTGAGCGCATAGACGACGCGCCCGCCGATCTTCGAATAGCGCGGCCCGGTGCCGTAGGTGCGGTGTTTCTCAAGCGTGCGGCCACTGAGGCCGAGAAAGCGGGCGGCTTCCGGCGTGCGCAGATAGCGCGGCGGAAGACCAGCGTTGGGATCGGGCATTGGAGCTCTCCGGCTTGGACTGTCGCGCCGCGCACCGTGCGCGGCGGTCAGGTCCAAGGCTGGCGGAGAGCGGTGGGCTGGAGGGAGTTCGAAGACCGGGAGCGGGAAAGCGGTCCCCTATCGAAGGCGAAGGGCCGGACCGGCGGTCAGGAGGTCCCGATATCCGCCGTCGCGAAGCCGTCCGGCATCAACGAGGAGACGCAGGGTGCGGCTGCGGAGGTCATGGGTCTTCCAGGACGGGCCGCTCGGCACGCGGTCGGCTCCGAACAGCCCTTGGGCGAGGACGCGATGGCTTGCGCCGGTCGCGCGGCCGTCGAGCGCGCGCAGACCCAGGATGAGACGCCGGCGGCGCTCCCGCGACAGGACTGGCGGCGCGCTGATGGGTCGGCCCAGCGCATGGGCCCAGAACAGGAGCACAGTCGCCAGCCGCTGCGGCGTCAACGCGTCGAGCGGCACGAGCACGGCTGCGATGGGCGCTCGCTCCCGGCTGTCCGGCCGCCAGATCTGGCGCGCCGCCGTCGTGGTCAGACCGTGCCAACCATCATTGGCGAAGCGAACTGAAGTCGCAGCCGGTGGCGCAACCGGCGATCGAGGCGACAAGGATGGCGGTAAATCCGATGAGATCAGCGTGTCGACGCTCAGCACCGGGAGCCACAGGGTCGAATGTGATGCGTCGCTCGTTGGGTCGCTCAGGAAATCGCAACCCCCAGCGCGCGGCGATCTCTTCGCTGCCCGCGTCGTCGCCGGTCAAACCGGCCTCAATCCAGTCCTGCTGATAGGCAGGGTTTCGTCGCAAGAACTCCCAGGCAAGGTCCCTTAATTGGGCGGTTTCGAGGTCCGCATAAGCGGCCGCGGACCGCCAGTCGCGTGTCGACATGGCGTGCTCCGGATCTTAGCGCGAAGCCACAGCCTCGCGGATCAATTCAAGAAGATTCGATTTGCTTGAGAGGCTTGGGAGTCCCCCTTTTAGCAACAGGCGTTGCTTTGCAAGCAACACGCATTCAATGCAGGGGCGATTTGGCGAGAAGGTCACGATAGCCCGATTCGGTCATCCAGCGCGCTCTCGCCAAATGGCTGTCATGCACGCGCTTGGCGCGCTCGCTGTGCGTGGCTGGATCGAGACCGAGCACGATGCGCGCCACCTCACGCCAATCGGCGCCCTCGGCTGCCGCATCGAGCAGACGCAGATAGATGACCGCATGCGCACGGTCATAGTCGGTGACGGTCGGCGCCCTGGGCGGCTCGTCCTGAAGCGCAGGCGATGTCATGAAGCCCTCCATTGCGAAGCCTACAACGAACTTTGCTACGAAACGATCTCACAAGGCCGCGGTTCACACAGTTGCTTGCGTCCTGTTGCGGTTGCGCCGGGAATGCTCGCGGAAACGCCAACGCAGAACGCGGATACATACTATAGAAGATAAACTCATAGTGTGTAGAGCGCCGACGGTGCCGCAATGGATATGCGGCGACTGGTCGGAAGGAACGTGCGACGAATCAGGCTCGAGATGGGCCTGACGCAGGAGGCGTTCGCCGAGAAGACCGGCTTCAGCCAGCAATATCTGAGCGGCATCGAGCGGGGCGTGCGCAATCCGACAATCGTGACGATCTTCGAGCTCGCGACCGCCCTGGGCGTGTCGCATGTGCGGCTTGTCGAGCCGGACGGCGAGAGCGACGAGGCGGCGAAGCCGCTGCGCCATGGCGGACGCCGCAAGGCGGGCTGATCGGGCGTCAGACGCGCGGCAGCGCGGAGCGTGCGAAAGCGCCCCGCTGGTGAGGCGGGGCGCTTGGAGGCGGAACTCCTCAATCGCCGTTGCGGGAACGGTTCTGGCGGGACCAGATCAACTCGTATTCGCCGCCCTCCATTTCGAAGAGGTTGGCGAGGATCGGCGCCGGGAGCGAGGGGTCATCCAGCTTGACCGAGAGATACTCGCGGCCTTCGTTGGAGGTCTTCTTCCAGGCGGCGCCGATTTCGGCCCGGCCGGAGAAGATGCGGTAGGCGGGGGCCTTGTCGCTGGTCTTGTCGGTGGGCCGGACCTGAACCTTGGCGTCGAGGGTGAGGGTCGATACCGTGCCGGTGAAGCCGTCGCCGGTCTTGGTGAAGGTGCCGATGGTCGCCATGGTAGTGTCTCCTGTCTGTCTCTCGGGCCGCGCCCATCGCGGCCTCGATGGCGATCGGCAGGCCGGAGGCGAGCGCCGACGCACTCCATTGGAGCCGCAGCGCAGCGGAGGACGGCGAAGGCGGAACTTTCTTGGCCATCGCGAGGAATGGCGGCGATCCGGGGTCCCTGCGCGACCTGTCGCGTGGGGTGGTCCCCGCCAGGGGAAGAAAGTTCCGGTCCGCCGTTGCGGCCGAGGCGATCGAGGCGTCAGCCGTCCTTCGGCCAGATCAGGCCATCCGAGGCGGCGTGGGAGCGCCCAGGGGCGCCGACCCGGGGCACAGATGGCGACTGTCGGAACCAGCGATCAAGAGGCGAGCGCCACCGGTCGTGGTTTCGGCGGCCCTGGCGCGGACAAGGGATGAGGCGTTCCGAATCGACAAGACCGGCGACAAGGCTGGTCCATGCGAGTTGTGTGATCAGGCCCGCAATGTCGCCGTGGAAGTGACCTCTCCCACACCGCCCGAGTTCAGGTCAGCCGTGGCGATCGCTCGTGCTCCGGCGGAGGCAGAAGCGCGACTAATGGCGGTGGCGCAGGAAGACGCTTCTGGTCCCAGTTGTGCGCGCTACCGTCCGCTGTCTGTGGGCGCACGACCCCTAGCGCCCGTATCCGGCATGGGCGCTTCACCCAGCGCGAAGAGCTGCAGCACGGCGGAAACGCCCGCCGCCAGCCCGCCGATCGATGCGAAGATGATCCGCCAGGCTTCGGACGGCACGCTGAGCGACGCAACACCGAGCATGACATGATATCTAGCGATAGCCGCCGGAATCCCGAAGCCGAGCGCGAGCGTCATGCGCACCGACGGCAGGCGGATATTGGCGAAGAGTATCCGAGCGAGCATCAGCGTGGTGACGCCAGCGGCACCGCCGGCGAGGATAGCGCCGATTGGTCCCGCGCCGGTGTCCATCGCCCATATGAATGTCTGCATGCCGACGAAGACCGGCGCGGCGACGACGGCGAGCTTGAACAGCACGACCACCGCGACGACGATGCCGATAATGCCCAGGACGACGCTCATGGCAGCCTCCCACGTTCCAGTGGTGTCGATCGACCCCGCACGGCGCTGATCATGGCCGACAGGCGACCCAGGCGGAATCGCCTGTCGATGAACCGAGGCGACATCGCCGCCTCGGCGTGAAGAGAACGGGCGCTCATCGCGCCCGGAAGTCCATAAGCGGGATGCCGAGCTTCTTCGCCTTGTCGACGAGATTGTCGGTGACCCCGGAGCCCGGGAAGACGACGAGGCCGAGCGGCAGCGTGTCGAGGAGCGCATCGTTGCGCTTGAACGGGGCGGCCTTGGCATGAATGGCCCAGTCAGGCCTGAAAACGATCTGCGCGACCTTGCGGGCGTCGGCCCAGCAGGCGGCGATCTTCTCGGCGCCGCGTGGCGTGCCGCCATGCAGCAGGACCATGTCGGCGTGCTTGGCGTGGACGCGGTCGAGCGCGTCCCAGATGCGGCGGTGATCGTTGAACTCGACGCCGCCGGCGAAGGCTATCTTCGTGCCCTTCGGCATCAGCGGTTCGAGATCGACGCGGCGCTTGGCGGCGATGAAGTCGCGGCTGTCGATCAGGGCCGCCGTCATGGTGCGGCGGCTGGTCAGGGAGCCCGAGCGTGGTCGCCAGGTCTGGCCAGTGTGGACCTCGTGCAGGTCGGCGGCGGCATCGCGCATGAACTCGAAGCTGTTCCTGCGCTCGATCAGGCTCAGGCCTTGCGCGATCAGTCGCTCAAGTTCGACCGAGCGGACTTCCGAGCCGTCCTGCTCGCGTTGCTTGTGCTTCTGCTCGTCTTCGTTGGCGTCAAGCGCGCGGCCAATGCGGTCGACCCCGCGATGGAAGAGGTTGACCACTGACCAAAGGAGATCGGAGAGGTCCGGCTCCAGTCGTGTGTCGGAGAGCGTGGCGGCAAGCGCGTCGAAGATGTCGGCGATCGCGCCGCCGAGCCTGTCGGCATCGGGCAGCGGTCGCGGATCGGGTTCGTCGTCGAAGGGTCGATGACCATAGAGTTGGAGTTCGTCGAGCAGGCTTGCCGTGCTCAAGACGGCGCGGGCGTCATGGGAGTGATCGGTGGCGAAACAGTCGTTCATGGCGGCATCCTCGCTTGGCGGACCGCGCGACATGCGCGGCCTTCAGGCGATCTCCACGCCGGAAGGGGCGCGGGCCGGCACCCTCAGGGCCGCAGCGTCAGCGGAGGACGGCGGAGCGCGGCTTTCTTGTTGCGCGAGGAATGACGGGCACGACCGTTTGGCCCGAAGTCGGCACGCGTCGCCCGTCAGGGGAAGAAAGTCGCGTGCAGCCGTTGCGGGACCGGGCCGTCTCCGGCTTGATCGCCCTCTTGAAGGCCCGTGGCGCTCGGTTGGTGCGACAAGCGCCACGGGACTCCCGGCAACTATGGGGCCGTTTGCGGACGAGAAGCAGTCAGATCGGAGTACCGACAAAGCCGAGCAAGCAATAGCTGATTTCGGGTTCTTGCCCATCGCGTGCGAAGATGGCAGCCGAAGCTGACGCTGACAGCTTTGTTGCAGATTCGACTAGTGCCAGTAACTTCTTGGACAAAGCTATATCGTGAACGGGGGGGCAATTGACTAGCGAAAATCCGCCTACATCGAGAAGGCACGCAGGTGGGCAGGCTACGGAAGCGGGGATGGCTTTCCAGGCCGAGGTCGGGACGTGGCTTGCCGCTCATTTGCTGGCGCGGATGCCGGTTGGCGGACGCTTCGGCCTCGCAAACACCGCCTTGCCGGTCGCGATCCATCTCGAAACCGGAGATGGGCTCGATGACATCCGTTTGGTCCAAGACGACGCGAGCCGCATCGACCTGCAGAGCAAGACCAGCGCCGGGCTTGCCACCAGTTCTAAGAGCCCGCTCGGTAAGACCATCAGCCAGCTCGTTCGCGTCATTATCAACGCCCGAGCTACCGGCGTCGCGGTCGATCCGGCGAAGGGGCGCGCCATATTGGCAGTTGCCGCTGGTGCACCGCGGACACTCGATGCGCTGGAGCGCGGGTGCCGCGCATTCGATTTAGGCGGCAGCTGGGCAACCACCAAGGCCGGGCGGTCGTCGGCAGAGCGCGACGCACTCGATCTGTTCGAGACCCATGTGCGGACCGCATGGACGACGCATTCCAGCATGGCGCCGACCGACGACGAACTGGTGACGTTGGCGCGGATGTTCCGCATCGTTCGCTTCTCGATGAGCGAGGGCGAGGACAATTGGCGCGAGGCCTCGCGCCTCCTCGGCGCGCGGCTCTTTGGTGCCGAAGCTGCCGGGGACGCGACCTTGCGCGAATTGAAGGGCATCATCCGCGGCATGATCGCCAGCGGCGCGCCTGGGGATCGCGCCGGCCTGCTGCGCGAGCTTCGCCGGCTAGGCCATAACGACGTCAGTGCCGCCGACTATACCGCCGATCTTGAGCGCCTGTCGGCCACAACCTCGGCCGAACTCACCCGTCTCTTGGGACATACGCGCCTGCCGATCGCTGGCGGCATCCCGATCGCGCGGGCCAGCGACGGGCCGCTGGGCAGCGCGGTCAACACCGGCTCCCTGATCGTCATCGGTGAGCCCGGCGCTGGCAAGACCGGCGCGTTAGTCGCGCTGGCGCAGACACGCCGTGCGGCGGGTGACACAGTGGTGTTCCTCTCGGTCGACCGCTTCCCTGGCGTCGCCATCGCCGCCGATCTCCAGTCGGAGCTGGGTTTGGCGCACCCGCTAACCGAGGTGCTCGCCGCGGCGCCCGGCGCTGGGCGCAAGCTGCTCATCATCGATGCGCTTGACGCGGCGCGTGGCGGTCCGGCGGAAGACGTCTTCGCCCAACTGATCGAGGTGCTTGGAGCCTCGGCTCCGGATTGGACTGTCATCGCCTCGATCCGCACGTTCGACTTGCGCAACGGTCGGCGGTTTCGCGACGCAATGCCTGGCACCCCGCCCGAACCGGCCTATGCGGAGACGGGTCTTGCCAAAGTGCGGCATTTCCGGGTGCCGCGGCTCGCGGACGAAGATCTCGACGCCGTCGGCATCGCTGACTCTTATCTCGGCGCACTGTTTGCCGCCGCACCCGACAAGCTGCGCGACCTACTGCGCAACGTCTTCAACCTCTCGCTCGCCGCGCAACTGCTCGCCGATGGCGCAAGCCCCGACAGCATCCGTACCGTCGCCACGCAGTCCGACCTGATCGACGCTTATGAGGACCGCCGGCTCATAGGCACACCGGCGCGTCAGGCTGCGTCCGCCACGGTCGCGGCGATGGTCGCGCGCCGGCGTCTCGCGGTGCGCAAGGTGGTTATTGGTCACGATCAGGTCGACGCCGTTATCCAGACCGGCGTACTCGCCGAGTCTGGTGATCTCGTCAGCTTCGCTCATCATGTACTGTTTGACCATGTCGCCGGACGCTTCTTCCTCGAATGGGATGATCCCGCGCGGCTGATCCCACAACTCGGCGGCGACAGCTCGATCGCGCTCATGCTCGCGCCGTCGCTGCGCTTCGCGATCGAGCGGTTGTGGCGCCAGGATGCTGACGGCAAAGCGCAGGTTTGGCGCTTGGTCGCAGACATCTATGCTGATCCGGCGGTCGATCCAGTCCTCGCCAATGTCGCTCTGCGCACAGCGATCGAGCGCGTGGGCAAGTCAGCCGATATCGCGGGCCTAGTCGCGCTGATAGCGGTGCGCCCGAGTAACGACGCTCTGGCGACGATGCTCTCGCGGCTCGCACGCTTCGTCGGCCTGGCGGTTGAGGCGGCAGGGAGCATAGTGCCGGACGAAGCTCTAGCCTGGGCGATGGTCGCCGACGCCGCGATCGCAGCGGGCTCACGCGACCTTTCCGACGCCACGCGCTTCCTTCTCCTCACTCTGTTCGACAAGGGCGACCTTGCCGCACCCGCACTGCTCGGCGTGTTCAACCGCGCCGCGCGTGCGCTGCTCGCCTTAGCCTGGGCCGCTGATCCGCCGATGCAGCAGACGGCGACCAACGCGATCCGCTTCGTTGGCAAAAGCTTCTCGGCCGATCCCGCCGCATCGCGAGCATTACTCGACCGGATGCTCCGAGAGCCGCATTTCTCCGCTCTTGCCGACAAGGAAGCGACCTGGCTGTCGGAGCAGATCATGCCGATCGCACGGGCCGACGCCGATTTCGTGATCGAGATATACCGTACACTCTATTCGCGCGACATCACCGACAACAGCACCTCGCTCATGGGTGGTGGGCGGATCATGCCGTTCACTTCCAGCCGCAGCCAGGATTACCGTCACTGTCGTTACGAATTGGGCCGTCAGGTCACGGGCCTCCTTGAGTTGTCGGTGCGGCTCGGGACGCGCGCAATAGTAGAAGCATCACTCGGCGATACCGATCGCGTGATGGGCTTGGGGGACTCTCGAAAACAGGTTGTAGTGTCGAGCCGTGCGCCTTTTGACCTGCTCGGCCGCGATCGTGAATACAAAGCCTGGGACGACACCGAAGAACGCCACGGTACGCAGGACGACGGTGTGCTCGCGCAGCTCGTTACGCATTTGCGCAGCTGCTCGCTTGGAGACTTTTCCGAGACGGTTGAGGCAGCGGCGACTGTCTATGTCGGACCGGCCGTGTGGACACGGATACTAGGAGTTGGTGCCGAGCGTGTCGGTGAGGTTGCCGACATTCTGTGGCCGTTTGCGTGCAACATCACGGTTCTGACGCATGGCGACATCGTCCGCGATGCGGTTCGCTTTCTAACGGCGTCCTACCCATTACGGTCGATTGCCGAACGGACCGCGTTCGAGGCTGAAGCATTGCAGCCTAATCTTTTCGCGGAAGACGCCCAGCAGCGCTGGTGGCGCCGTGTCCTCAGCCGCTTCCTGTCGTCATTAGCAGAAGACGCGATCGTGACCGACTCAATGAGGGATCTGCGCGTGGAACTAGTGACCGCTGGCGAGCTGACTGGCAATCCACCGACACGCTCGATGATGATCAACTGGGAGTCCTCAGACGGCGTTACCCGAAGCCTACTCGCTGGCGAAGGCGTCGATACCGAGGAAGGCGTGGACGCTCAGATGCTGTCGCAGTCCGAAGCGCTTTATGGCCTAGTTCAGACAACGCCCCCAGCCAGCGACATGGCTGCGCTTGTCGCCTTGTGGAAGGCGACGCTCGCGACGATCCACATGTACGACGACAATGCGGCCGCGCTTCACGAGAAAGTCGAGCAGCCTGTCTGGGGACATATCAGCAATGCCGTCGAACGCATCGTCGAAGCCGACGCTTATGTGCCCGGCACCGAGGACATGCCGTCGCTCGATGAGTTGCTGGGCATTCTCGAGCGATTGTGGGCCAGCCGCTTTCCCGAACCCAGGGAGAAGGACGAGGGTTCAAACCTTAGCTGGGGCAATTGGGAAGTCCGCGTCTATGCAGCCCAGGCTTATGTCGAACTCGCCCGGCGCTTTGGCCAAACGCATGGCGAACTTGTAGGCAAGTTCGATGTGATGCTCGCCGATCCCGCGCCCCAGGTCCGCCTCCAAGCCGCGCAACGCTTGTTGGTGCTATGGCATGTCGCACGGGATAAGATGTGGGACCTCGCCGAGCAGGTAGCGCGTGACGAGCCGCACACCGAAGTGCTGGCGTCTTTCCTCCACTATGTCGTGCCGCGCGTCACCTGGCAGGACGTCGAGAAATGCAAGGCGATCATCGAGATCGTCCGCGCCCGCCGCGAGTCGGTTGAGCGCGTCGGTCAGCCCGGTTGCGACGAAGTGGCAGAGCAACTTGGCAGCCTGACCGCGCAACTCTGGTGTTGGCAGGAAGATACGCTGGCACTCGACTGGCTCAAGGCGTGGGCCGAAGAACCAGCCGTGCATCGCGAATTCTTCACCTCTTTCCTCTCGATGCTGCGCAGCGCCTTTTTCGCCCGCTATGCGGATGGTAAAGAGCGCGACGTTGGGCTTGCTGATCGCTCGCAGCAAGCGGCGATGATCATCCTGGAAGCATGTTTGGTGGTCGCAGAAGCCAGCCATGCTGCGGTGACGGGCGGAAAAGTCAGGGACGCTGAGCGCGAAGGAGCGGTCGCCGCCTATCAGGCTTCGGAGTCGGTGATCGGTCACCTCATGAACCAGTTCTATTTCGGCTCGGGCGCGTACACCGGCAATAACGAGGCCCCCGCAGGGCTCAAATCACCCGATGCGATGCGTCGATTCCTTATGGACTATCGCCCGATGCTTGCGCTGCTTGCGACGTCGCATGAACCTTCGACGCACCATCATCTCGTCCAACTCTATGAGTTCCTGATCCCCGGCCATCCGGCCGGCGTGTTCGACGCGCTTCATGCGCTACTGACAGGGCCGGCCGCGCGCGAGGGCTATCATCATGAAGGCCTGGCCGCACCGGTCATCGTGCGGATGATCACGCGATACATCGCTGACCACCGCTCGATTTTCGAGGACGACACGCGCCGAGCCGGGCTCGTCGAAATCCTTCGTCTGTTCTCTGACGTGGGGTGGTCAGACGCGCTTAAGCTGCTCTACGACCTGCCTGACCTGCTTCGGTGACGATAATCTGATCCACGCGATCACTCGAGGCCAAGCCAACCTGCCGGAACGTGGGAAGATTGCAGTGGTAGCGAAGGGCCGCTTTCTGGGATGCATTCTCATGCATCCGGCGACTGGAACGGTGAAGGGTTTCGGGTGCCTTAGGCGTACGAAAGCCTCTCATGCAGGAACCCGCGGTCCGCAGCTGAGCTTTATGGGGATTTGATGATTTCGGCCTGGGCTTTGGTGGATTTGCGAGCTGCGCCGCAACCTGTGGATGACGGGGCCGGTCGGACCTTTCGCTCCCAGGCGTCCCCGCCGGGGCCCGGACTGGCGGGCATTTGCATGTCATCGGCATCGTGGGTCGTGTGAACGACAAGAGGTTCCATCGACGGTGAAGGGTTTCGGGTGCCTTAGGCGTACGAAAGCCTCTCATGCAGGAACCCGCGGTCCGCAGCTGAGCTTTATGGGGATTTGATGATTTCGGCCTGGGCTTTGGTGGATTTGCGAGCTGCGCCGCAACCTGTGGATGACGGGGCCGGTCGGACCTTTCGCTCCCAGGCGTCCCCGCCGGGGCCCGGACTGGCGGGCATTTGCATGTCATCGGCATCGTGGGTCGTGTGAACGACAAGAGGTTCCATCGGCCAAAGCGCTGGTGCTGTGGCGCGGCTTTCTCGTTGTCCATGCCGGGTCATGGCGAGCACTCCCGGGTGGATGGTTCTGATGCCGGCGGTCCTCGCGATCGGTAGGCACGGGTGATGATCTCGATGATGCTCATGCGGCCACCGCAGCAGGGGCAAGGTGGGCGGTGATCGGGCGGGTCGGGTTCGATGTGCTCGGCCTTGATGGTCGGTTCCGGCTTCGGCGCCACGGCGAGAAGTTCCCGGGCGCGTGCGAGGCATTCCTTGCGCGCTGAACTCGCCAGTAGCCCGTAGTGGCGGATGCGGTGGAACCCGCGTGGCAGGGTGTGCTATAGCGCGTCAATCTGGATGCGACCGTGCGTCAATCTGGATGAGACGAGGCAGCCGAGTGATTTGATCATTGTCGCGCGCGGCAGAAGTAGCAAGCGTTTTGATTGTCGCTGCGCGTCAATCAGGTTTCGGGGTTGTTTGTGGAGGCTACGGGTTCTTTGTCCGCTTTCGATCAAGCGCGGCTCGGCGTCGGTAGCTTTCGACGTTCATTTCGAGGATCGTTGCATGGTGGACGAGGCGATCGATGGAGGCGAGTGTCATGGCTGGATCGGGGAATATCTTTCCCCATTCGCCGAAGGGCTGGTTTGCCGTGATCAGCATTGAACGCCGCTCGTAACGCGCGGCGATCAACTCGAACAGAACGCTGGTTTCGGCCTGGTCCTTGGTGACGTAGGCGATGTCATCGAGGATGAGCAGATCATAGCGTTCGAGCTTTGTGATGGCAGCTTCCAGTGCCAACTCGCGCCGGGCCACCTGCAGCCGTTGCACGAGGTCGGTGGTTCGCGTGAACAGCACACGCCAACCGTTTTCGACCAGGGCCACGCCGAGGGCTGCCGCCAGATGGCTCTTGCCCCCGCCGGGCGGCCCGAACAGCAGGACGTTGGCACCCTTTTCAAGCCACGCGTCACCAGCAGCCAGCGCCATCACCTGCGCTTTCGAGATCATGGGTACATGCATGAAGTCGAAGGCGGCGATGGTCTTTCCGGGCGGCAGCCTGGCCTCGGCCATGTGCCGCTCGGTGCGGCGGCGGATGCGGTCGGCAACTTCAAGTTCGGCCAGCACCGCCAGGAAGCGGGCTGCTGGCCAGCCCTCCTTGTCGGATTGTGCGGCGAGCTTGGCCCACATGAGTTTGACGCCAGGAAGACGCAGTTCACCAAGCAGCAGTTCAACGCGCGCGGTGTCGATTGTGGTGGACACGCTCATGCCGTCACCTGCGAGGTTGGTGTTGCCTGCAAGGCTGCCGTTGCTGCAACAGCGACGACCGCCACCAGTTCGTCGTAGACCGAGAGCGGCACCACCTCGACCTCGATCAGTGGTACCGATGCTGCACCCGGGCCAAAGTAAGCGCGCAAGAACGCCAAGTCAGGCAATCGGCCTGCACCGACGTCGGCATCGATAGCCTCTGCGAGTTCGGCTTCACAGGCCCGATCATGGGCCAGTGCCAGCAACTCGACGATGATCTTGCAGGCGCGCCGGTCACCGGCAACGGCCAGCAGAGCCTCGAATGCACGCGCATAGGCAGGGCGTGGGAACAGTTGATCACGATAGACCAGATTGAGCAGCGCCATCGGCTTCTTGCGCAACGCGTGGATCACATGCCGGTAGTCAACAACGTGACCGCCCTTGTGTTCGGAGACAGGCTGCCCGCGTCGCACCGTCATCATGAGTGTCGATCCAAGCAAGCACTCCAGCCGGTCATCATACAGCCGCACCCGCAGGCGATGGCCGATAAGGCGCGAGGGTGCTGTGTAGAACACGCGGTTCAGCATAAAGCCGCCGCTTTTGGTGACGGTGACAGTCTTGTCCTCGAAGTCTGCTGTCCGCCGCCTGGGTAACTTGCCAAGGCTCGGCATCTCCAGTGCGATCCGTTTGCGGTTGTGCGCGTTCTGCCGACCCACAATCAGGTCGACGAACCGGCGGTAGGCATCAAGATCATCAAAGTCTCTGGACCCGCGCAGCAGCAGTTCGTCTTTCAATGCGTTCTTGAGATGGCCGTGCGGGCCCTCGATCGATCCGTTCTCGTGGGCAACGCCGGGATTGTTGCGCGACGGTGTCATGCCGTAATGGGTCATCAGGCCCTCGTAGCGCTGTGTCAGGTCGTCCCCGGCTGTCTTGTCGAGATTGCGGAAGGCTGCCGACAGACTGTCGCTGCGGTGCTCGGTGGGAACGCCGCCAAGTGCCCACAGGGCGTTCTGCAGCCCCTCGGCCAAGGCCACGAAGCTTTCGCCGCCAAGCACAACATGGGCATGCGCGAACCCCGAGAACGCCAGCCGGAAGTGATACAGCCGGTGCTCAAGGGCGATGCCAGCCACCGTTATGCCCAACGCACGCGTATCGGTGAAGTCGGACAGGCCCATGCGGCCAGGCTCGTGTTCCTGACGGAAGATCACATCCCGCTCCGGGCCATGCTCTGCACGCCAGTGCGTGATCCGCCGCTCCAGGGTGCGGCGGATGTTCGGGTTCAGCTCCGGATGCCGACGCCGCAACTCAGCCATGACGCTGACGGTGCGGATAGCTGGGGCCGCCTGCAGGATCGGCACGACATCGACATCCCAGATCGCAGCCAACGGGTCTGGTCGCCGCCGCCCGCGGGGCTTCTGCTTCTGTGATGGGAGCCGGGGATCTGCATCAATGCGGAAGCCGCTGGCCCGGCTGATGCCACTCCTGGCGGCCGCAACGGTCGTGTCCTGGGTTCTGCGAATGCTCATGTATAGCCTCATCTGGTGATCGGTGATGTGGAGGCCGGGCAAGTTCTGATCCCTCTCGTATGGAGACGAACCGGACCATTGCCCCAGACCTACCCGACCGCCAAAAGCGGCTTCAAAAAACGCCGCCGTTCATGGCCTGCCCTCAGTCGGGCTCCGCCCTCCTTCCGACAGGCCATGAACGGCAAAGTCTCATCCAGATCGACGCGTGTCTCACCTTGATTGACGCGCCGCAGTGTGCAGTAGGAAGCGGCGGATGAACTCGTGCGGGTGAAGCGTCATCACCTGCTGGCGGGCAGCACCGTCACGGCGGTAATCCTTGTAGCGGAAGGTGACGCCATTCCCGTCATGGGCGATGAGGCGGCGGTTCGAGATCGCGACGCGGTGGGTATAGCGGGCGAGATAGGCGAGCACGGCCTCCGGGCCGGCGAAGGGCGGCTTGGCGTAGACGACCCAGCGCTTCTTGCCGATCGGCGCGAGATGACGCTGGAACAAGCGCGGGTCATTGAGGTTCGCCAGCGCGCCATAGAACCTGAGCTTGCCTGTGCGATGCAGGGCCAGCAGGCCATCGAGGAAGAGACGCCGGAACAGCATGCCGAGGACGCGCACCGGCAGGAGGAAGGCCGGGCGCGAGGAGATCCAGCGTGTTCGATCCGGGCTGACGCCGCCACCCGGCACGATCATGTGCAGATGCGGGTGATGGGTCATGGCCGAGCCCCATGTGTGAAGCACCGCCGTGATGCCGATCCTGGCGCCGAGATGCTTCGGGTCGGCGGCAATCGTCAGCATCGTCTCCGAGGCGGCCCGGAACAGCAGGTCATAGACCGGCGCCTTGTTGTGGAAGGCGATCTCGCCGATCTCGGCCGGCAGGGTGAAGACGACATGGAAGTAGCCGACGGGCAGCAGGTCGGCTTCACGCTCGGCAAGCCAGGTGCGTGCGGCCGCCCCCTGACACTTGGGGCAGTGTCGGTTGCGGCAGGAGTTGTAGGCGATGCGCCGATGCCCGCAATCATCGCAGGCCTCGACATGGCCTCCGAGCGCGGCGGTGCGGCAGGTCTCGATCGCCGACATCACCTTGAGCTGGTCGAGGCCGAGATGCCCGGCATGGTCTGCCCGATAGGCAGGGCCAGCGGTGCGGAAGATATCGGCGACCTCGAGCGAGGCCGACATGGCCTCAGCCGTCGGGCTTCCCCAGTCTCATCGGGGCTCTGCCTTCCTCGATCCGCTTGCCCTCCATCAGCGCCATGAGATGCTCGAGCGGGCTCGCCACGGCCTGGAGCGTCCGGGTCGAGACCTTGGTGTAAAGCGCGGTCGTCTCGAGCTTGGTATGGCCGAGCAGCACCTGGATGACGCGGATATCGACATCCTGTTCCAGAAGATGCGTTGCAAAGCTGTGCCGCAAGGTGTGCGGACTGACGCGCTTGCGGATCCCGGCTCGCTCGGCCGCTTCCTGAACCGCGCGATGGAGTTGCCGGGTCGAGATCGGCTCCGTGCGGCCTTGCCCGGGGAACAGCCAGCCATGGGGCAACATCACGCCGCGTCGCTTGCCCTCGCGCCACCACAGGCGAAGCAGGTCCAGAAGATGCGGCGAGAGCATCGCATTGCGATCCTTGCGGCCCTTGCCCTGCTCGATGCGGATCAGCATGCGGGTGCTGTCGATATCGTCGATCTTGAGATGCGCGACCTCCGAGACCCGCAAGCCCGCGCCATAGGCCACGCTCAGGGCAGCCTTGTACTTGAGGCCCGGCGCGGCTTCGAGCAGCCGGGCAACCTCTTCAACGCTGAGGACGTCGGGGAGCTTGCGGTGAAAGCGGGTCACCACAAGGCTGCGCGCGAGATCGCGCCGGCCGAGCGTGACAGAAAACAGGAACCGCAAGGCCGAGACCGCGGAGTTGATGGTGGCGACGCCGATGCTGCTCTCATGCTGCTGAAGCTGGAAACGGCGGACATCGTCCACCGTTGCCGTATCCGGCGAGCGCCGGATGAAAGCCGCGAAGGCACGGACGTGGCGGATGTAATCCTGGCGGGTATGCGAACCCAGGCCTCGCATCAGCATGTCGTCCTGCATGCGCTGCCGAAGCGGGCTGACCGGTGTGTCGTTCGAGATCCTGTCCATGGCAAGTTCCTCATTGTTGAAGGAACCCCATGATCACGCGGCAGAATCAGAGCGCCAAAACCTCAACAAGCAGCACAGAACGTCCACACGAGTGCCCATCCCGCGAAGCGGGTTCGTGCATGGGGGCGCACATCAGACCTTGATGTGGTTCTTGTCCAAAGAAATCAGCTGGTTGCAAACTGCGGATTGCGTCTCGCTGAGGCCGGTCACGCGTAGGTCATCGTTGAAATCGCCAAGACTCGAATTCAGCATAAGCGCATCAATGCCCGAACTCATCGCGCGTGCAGCAAGGGCCCGCGCTGCGTTCGCGCCTGCGTCGTCCTTGTCCTGCGCGATGTAGAGGCGACGCAGACCAAGCGGCAGCACGAGCGCGGCGAGATGGGCAGCCGAGAGTGCAGCGACCATTGGCATGCTCGGCAACAGGCACCGAAGCGACAGCATGGTCTCGATGCCTTCGCCTGCGGCCATGACGTCGGCGGCAACCCCAAAGCGAACGCCATTGCCGAGAAGGCTTCCCATGGCGCGCCGCGGGTTGGCGATCGGGGCCTTCGCCGATCCGTCACGCGCGAGCCAGGTGCGGTGCACGCCGCTGATCGTTCCATCAAGGGTGGTGACGGCAGCGAGCATCGCCGGCCAGGCCTGACGCGGCGCTTTCGGATGCTCGCGGTAGAAACAAGATGGATGAAAACGCAGAGCTGGAAGCGCACCCAAATCCGAAATGCCGCGGCTGACCAGGTAGCGCTCAGCCAATGTACCGGCGATCGGAGTTCCGGCGTGAAACAAACGACGGGCAGCATCTGACGAGCCTGTCGCCACAGGGATCCGCCGCGTTGCGGGATCTGTTTGCGGCAAGCTCAGAAAACGGCGAGCTTCTGCAAGGATGTCTCGGAGGCTCTCAAGGCGCTCGGCGCGTGCGATGATGTCGAGGAGATCGCCATGTTCGCCGGTCGCAGCGTCCGTCTTATGTGCAACTCAACATAAGACTGATTATGTTGCTGCGCGGGTTATGTTGCGCTCCGGCGAACAGGCCGTATTTTTCGGGGGATCGGCAGCTTCTCCGCAACATAATCCCAGCCTGCCTGGGAGGATCGCGTGATGTCCCGCGATGCTTCCGAGCTGGCGCGTCGGCTCGCCCGCGACGCCGAGGCGGTGTGCCGCCACTACCTCTCGAGGGGGCGACGTCAAGGCCGTTACTGGATGGTCGGCGACGTGCGCAACACGCCGGGGAGGTCGATGTTCGTCCGGCTCACCGGGCCAGATGCCGGACCTGGCGCAGCTGGTCGATGGACCGACGCCGCCGAAGCCACCTATGGCGATCTGCTCGACGTCATCCGCGAGAGCTGCGGGTTCGCCGAGTTCCGGGATGCCACCGAGGAGGCGCGTCGCTTCCTCGGCCTGCCTCGGGCTGACCCGCGGCCCATCACGACGCCCGTTCACGCTGACGTTCCCGCAGGATCGCCCGAAGCGGCGCGTCGGCTGATCGCCATGTCGCAGCCGATCAGCGGGACGCCCGTGGAGACGTATTTGCGCAGGCGCTGCATCAGGGCCGTCCACGACGCGGGCGCGCTCCGCTTCCATCCATGCTGCTACTACCGTCCAGACGACCACTCACCGACCGAGATCTGGCCAGCGATGATCGCGATCGTCACCGATCTCAAGGGCCGCACCACCGGCGTGCATCGCACCTGGCTGGCGCCGGACGGCTCCGGCAAGGCGCCGATCGACACGCCGCGACGAGCCATGGGCGGTCTCCTCGGTCATGCCGTACGCTTCGGCGCGGTCGGCGACGTCCTCGCCGTCGGCGAAGGCATCGAGACGATGCTGTCCCTGCGCTACGCCCTGCCAACCTTGCCGATGGCCGCCGCGCTGTCCGCCAACCACCTCGCCGCCCTGCTGCTCCCAGCGACGCTGCGTCGGCTCTACGTCGCCCACGACGCCGATGCCGCAGGCGGCGTCGCGCTCAGGACCCTGAGTGCGCGCGCCGAAGCAGAAGGCGTCCAGGTGCTCGTGCTGTCCCCGCGGTTGGGCGACTTCAACGATGACCTCCGCGCCTTCGGCCTCGGTGCGCTGCGGGCGGCGCTGCGAAGCCAACTCATGCCGCAGGACGTCATCCGCTTCGCACGCCGCCGACCGGCCGGGACGAGCTGATCGCCAGAAGAGCCCGAACCGTTCCGAACAACGTGCTTCACAACGACCTCAAGAACGCCATGAGATCCTTGTCCTGCTTCCAGATCCGACCCGCCGACGGTCCGCTGACCTCGCACAGCGCAACAGCGCTCGCCTTCAGCGTGAGATCGATCTCAGCGTAGATGTTGGTGGTGGCGATCGACACGTGGCCGAGCCAAGCTCGCACGGTGTTGATGTCGACGCCCGCCAAAACGAGATGACATGCGGTCGTGTGGCGAATGACATGCGGGGTCACGTTGCGAGCCGCCAGCGTCGGAACGCTGGCGGCACACCGCGCGACGAGGCGATGAACGCCGAAACGGGTGAATGCCGTACCAAGCCGGCTGACGAACACCGCGTCATCGGCGGTGAGGTCGGCGGTCATCCCCTTGAGGATGCGAGCCGTCTCTGGCCAGAGAGGACACTGTCGCGTCTTGCCGCCCTTGCCATGCAGAATGGCGATGTCGTGTCCGCCGTTGCCGCGCCGCATCTGGAGATCGCGCACTTTAAGCTGCGACGCTTCCGATACCCTCGCCCCTGTGTTGTAGAGGAAGAGCAGCATCGCATGCTCGTGACGCCCTCGCCGTGACCGGTGGTCGGGAACGGCTAGCAGGGACTCCATCTCCGCCCTTGTCAGCCAACCGACGGCTATCGGCATGGACTTCTTGATGGCGATCGCTCGCATGTGGCCGCTCCACTCCACATAGCCCGGGTCCCGGCTCGCGACGAAGCGTGCGAAGGACCGGATGGCGGCGAGCCGCTGGTTGCGGGTGCGGGCGGAGCAGCCCCGTTCCGTCTCGAGATGGGCGAGGAACTGAAGAACGAGTCGCGATGTGAGATCGCAGACTGCGAGCCGATCCACAGGCTTGCGCAGCTTCCGGCTGACGAACGGCAACAGAAGGCTGAACGTATCGCGGTAGCTCGCCTGCGTGTTGCGCGCCAGATTGCGCTCAGTGACGATGTGCTCGCACAGAAAGCGGCGGAGCCAGGGTCCGAGGGTGAGGAGTTCACGCATCGCGACCTCCTGCGGCATAGGAGCTGAAGCGCAGCGATGCCTGTTGCAGAAGCTCAGGCGTCATCGTCAGGTAGACCTTGGTGCCTTCGAGATCCGCATGACCGAGATAGGTCGAGAGCGCCGGCAGAAGCCGCTGGACATCCGCGCCTCGGCGATACCAGCTGGTCAGGCTGTGGACCGCAAAGCTGTGGCGTAGGTCATGCATGCGCGGGGTCCTGGTACCGGGCGAGGCAGCCAAGCCGGTGATGCGCCGCAGCTTGTCGAACGCATCCTGCACGGTGCTGGTGGCGAGCACGGTCCCATCCGGGTTCGCGAGCAAGAATGTGGGTTGGGAGCCCGGTTGTCCGCCTCCACCGTGCAAGGCCATGTGACAGCCGAGCACTGCCGCAAGCTGCGGCCCTATCGGGACCAGACGGCTCTTGAAGAACTTCGTGGCGCGGATGGTTAGGACGGCCTCCACGAGATCCACGTCCGCCAGTTCCAGTCGCGTCGCTTCGCCGTAGCGCAGGCCGGCGCCGTACAAGAGAAGCAGCAAGACCCGGAAGGTTGCCGCGTCGAGCTGCACCGCACCGCAGCGGCTGAGTGCTACCGTCGCGGGATCAAATAGCCGCCGCAGTTCGTCCTGCGAATAGATGTACGGCGGTGCCCTTCTGGGAGGCCTTGGCTCGTCAACCGGCAACGGCGAACGGCTGGCATGGCCTCGGCTGATTGCATGCCGCCAGAAGCCTGCAAGTGCGTAGCACTTGTTCTCGCGGTGGCGGGTCAGCGGTCCTGCGCCAGCCATATAGGTGATCGCCTGGTCCGTTGTGACGGCATCGCAGGATGCAGCGCCATCGGCGTAGCGGAGCAAGCCGCGCACGAGGCGCGCACCCGTGACGAACTTCGCACCATGAGACCGCCGCCATTGAATATAGAGTTCGATCGCGTCGCCGAGGGTCATGCCAAACCCTCCAGACCGAGCGCCGCCACCTCGCGGAGCGCTGCGAGATCAACCTTGGCGTAGATCGCCGTCGAGGACGGGTCGCGGTGGCCGAGGAGGTCGCCGATCACCTTCATCGGCATGCCATGATCGAGAAGGTGCTGGGCCGCGGCGTGCCGCAGGGCGTGCGTGCCGCGCCGGCCAGATACGACGCCGATGGCGGCCAGACGATGGCGCACCATCGCGCCCAAGGCAGAGCTTCTGAGCGGTTGGATAGGTGCGTGCATCGTGAGGAACAAGCTGCGCCCGAAGCTCCGCGGCCGCGCCTCCCGCAGATAGCGCACGATCGCGTTGCCAATGCTCTGCGGTAGCGGCAACACGTTGATCCGCCCGGGCTTCGGGCATCGAACGTGGAGCAAGCCCCGCTCCCAATCGACATCATCCAGCCGGAGGCCACCGACCTCTCCTGCTCGCAGCCCATAGATGGCCAGCAGCATCAGGACCGCACGGTCGCGCTTGTCGACGGGGCGGTCGCCTTCGACCGAAGCGAGTAAGCGAAGAACGTCGTCCCGTCTCAGCCCCTTTGGCACGCCGTCATCCGCCATGAAGCGTGGCGGCATGATCCCGGCGGCCAGCCCCGGCGCGATCCAACCACATGCTTCAGCGAAGAGGATGAACGCCCTAAGCCTCTGCGCATGGTCGTGCATCGCCCGGCGGCTCAAGGAGCCGGATTGCCGTCGCTCAGTGAGGGCAGCGTCGATATCGGCGATACTCGCCTTGTCGAGTGCGACGCGTTGCACGGCGAGCCATGTGAGGAAGCGGTTGGCGACGATGCAGTAGTCGCGGATCGTGGCCTCTGACAGGCCGCGCTCGTCGCGCATCCAGGCCTCGAAGCGCTGAACCTCGGGGTGGCGACGCCGATGCATACCTCCAGTCTCGTCGAACCAGCCGAGGAAACGGAGCCATCCGATCCCGAAGCTGACGAACCGCTCTCTCGCCTTGGCTGTGGCGGCCTGCTTGCATCGACGTCCGCGTGGCCGCGCCCAGAGTGCGCCCGCGTGCTTGATGCGAGACAGGCTGACTTGATCGCCTTCTCTCAGATCAAGGAGCCGGATCAGCGCGAGCTGGTGGTTGGCGCTTTTGCGCAGCGTCGAGCGACGATAGCCGAGCTGCTGCAGGTGACGCAAATAATGCGCGCGCTGCTCGGGCAGGGGCGCCGTATCGTAACGCTTGAGCAAAGCGGGAATGACGAACAGTTCGGAAAACATCATAGAGCCTCCTTGTTGCGGGAGGCGCCATCATGCTGCAGGACGCACGTTGTTCGGAACGGTTCGGGCTCTTCTGGCGATCAGCTCGTCCCGGCCGGTCGGCGGCGTGCGAAGCGGATGACGTCCTGCGGCATGAGTTGGCTTCGCAGCGCCGCCCGCAGCGCACCGAGGCCGAAGGCGCGGAGGTCATCGTTGAAGTCGCCCAACCGCGGGGACAGCACGAGCACCTGGACGCCTTCTGCTTCGGCGCGCGCACTCAGGGTCCTGAGCGCGACGCCGCCTGCGGCATCGGCGTCGTGGGCGACGTAGAGCCGACGCAGCGTCGCTGGGAGCAGCAGGGCGGCGAGGTGGTTGGCGGACAGCGCGGCGGCCATCGGCAAGGTTGGCAGGGCGTAGCGCAGGGACAGCATCGTCTCGATGCCTTCGCCGACGGCGAGGACGTCGCCGACCGCGCCGAAGCGTACGGCATGACCGAGGAGACCGCCCATGGCTCGTCGCGGCGTGTCGATCGGCGCCTTGCCGGAGCCGTCCGGCGCCAGCCAGGTGCGATGCACGCCGGTGGTGCGGCCCTTGAGATCGGTGACGATCGCGATCATCGCTGGCCAGATCTCGGTCGGTGAGTGGTCGTCTGGACGGTAGTAGCAGCATGGATGGAAGCGGAGCGCGCCCGCGTCGTGGACGGCCCTGATGCAGCGCCTGCGCAAATACGTCTCCACGGGCGTCCCGCTGATCGGCTGCGACATGGCGATCAGCCGACGCGCCGCTTCGGGCGATCCTGCGGGAACGTCAGCGTGAACGGGCGTCGTGATGGGCCGCGGGTCAGCCCGAGGCAGGCCGAGGAAGCGACGCGCCTCCTCGGTGGCATCCCGGAACTCGGCGAACCCGCAGCTCTCGCGGATGACGTCGAGCAGATCGCCATAGGTGGCTTCGGCGGCGTCGGTCCATCGACCAGCTGCGCCAGGTCCGGCATCTGGCCCGGTGAGCCGGACGAACATCGACCTCCCCGGCGTGTTGCGCACGTCGCCGACCATCCAGTAACGGCCTTGACGTCGCCCCCTCGAGAGGTAGTGGCGGCACACCGCCTCGGCGTCGCGGGCGAGCCGACGCGCCAGCTCGGAAGCATCGCGGGACATCACGCGATCCTCCCAGGCAGGCTGGGATTATGTTGCGGAGAAGCTGCCGATCCCCCGAAAAATACGGCCTGTTCGCCGGAGCGCAACATAACCCGCGCAGCAACATAATCTGTCCACTTGCCGGCTGCGCCTTTGCCGCTGTCAGGCCCGGTGAGGCGCACAAACAGGCTGCGCCCCGGCCTATTCTGGGCGTCACCAACGAGCCAATAGCGGCCCTGCCGACGGCCGTTGGACAGGTAACGTCGACAGACAGCCTCGGCATTCCGCGCAAGCGCCCGGGCGAGTTCCCCGGCAGACGATGATCGATCATGGCCCATGGCCGACCTCCAAAGAAAACGGGCCCGCCGTGAGGCGGACCCGCGAGGCTGCGTGGGGCCTTGTTATTCTGCGGCGATAGCGACCTGGGGAGGAGGCGCAGGCTCAGTCTCGTCGTCGTCGGCCGCAGCGTCGATAGCCGATTCATCGCCGATCCCCGCTGATTGCACTTCGCTTTCGCCCTCAGTCTGCGTCCCAATGTCGAACGTCTGCCCAGGCGTGCGCAGTGGCTCGGGCACCCAGCCTGTATCGGCGAGCAGCGCTTCGGCCGCCTCCGACATTTCGGCTTTCTTCATATGCGCGATGCGGTCGGCCGCACGCACGCCCTTGGCTTCCCGCACGGCTTCAAGAATTCGGCCCTTGGTGACGCGCCCGAGATAGCTCTCGATCGTGGGCTTCCAGCCGGCGGCCGCCATGTCGAGGTCGAGCGCTTCGGCCAGCCGGTCGGCGTGCGCCAGCGCCTTGGGTCGCCGATTGTAGGGCTCGGCAACCGCGTTGAGCGTGAGCGCGACGCAATGGGCGAAGAGGACTTGGCGGCTGTCGCCGTCGAAGCCGGTCAAGACATCCCAGAGCTCGCCCGGTTCCTTCGGCAGCGTTTCCGCCCACCTTGCATGGCGCGCTTCGATCGCCTGCGCCGAAGCGGTGTCACCGAGGCCTGCCGCCTGCGCGGTGAAGGCCGCGCTCTTGGGTTCGATCTCGACGCAGCTGTCGAGGTTGTAGCGGTAGAAAAGCCGAAGTGTCAGCGCGTGCAGCGCCGCGACGAAGGCGATGTCCGTGTCATTCGCCAGCGCCTCGCGTAACGCAACGGTGCGATGCGCGGTGAGCTCCATCACGAGCCGATCCGAGAGCGGTCGGACGCCTTCGTCCTCCTCAGGCTCCGCTGCGACGATGTCGGCAGGACCGTCCATGCGGGCGGCGACGGAAACATTGCGAACATCATCAGCCTCGGCGACAGTCTCTCCTGTCTCCGGTTCGGGGGCCTCCACCGGCGGCTCGTCCTCCGGCCGCACGAAGCCGCGCTCGACGCGCAAGCTGCCCGAGCCGTCGATCGAGACAAATGCGCCGGCGCGGGTGATCTCTTCCGTGCCATAGACAAGCGGCCGATGGTCGAAGGCGGCTAAAGCCGTCTCGATCTCGGCGAGGCGCTGGTCGGTTTGATCCGGGATCTCGTCGAGGCCCTCGCAGCTCGCTTCGAGCCCGTCGTACTCGGTCTGCAGCGCCTGGCGGGTGGCCATCTCCGCTTCGGTGAACGGCTCGGCCTCGCCCTGGAGGCGGCGCAGGCCGTAGCTGTGGCCGTAGGGGAATTCGGGAAGCGCCTCGACCCAGCGCCAGCCCTCAGTGCGGATCGCTTCGGCCTCGCGGGCAAGCTTTTCGGCCACCAATCGGTCGAGCAGGGCGACGTCTTGCCACCAGCCGCCCTCGTCCGACTGGAAGAGGTCCCGGAGGATCACGCCGCCCGCCTCTTGATAGGCCTCGGCGCCGACAAACTGCGCCCGCTTGTCGGAGGCGCGCACCGCCCCTTCCGTGAGCATACGCCGGATCGTGTAGGGCTCTTTTGAGTAGGAGCGCTGCACGGCCTCCCAGACCTGCTCTTGGCGCTGATGGTCCGGACTGACCGTGAAGGCCATCAGTTGCTCCAGCGTGACGCCGTCCTCAGCATAGACGTCGAGGAGGCGCGGGCTGACAGCGGCGAGCCGGAGGCGCTGCTTGACCACCGCCACCGAGATGAAGAAGGCCGCCGCGATCTCCTCTTCGCTCTGCCCTTTCTCGCGCAGGGTCTGGAAGGCGCGGAACTGGTCGAGCGGGTGAAGCGGCGCACGCTGGACGTTCTCGGCGAGCGAGTCCTCCTCCGCGATCCCCTCGGTGCGGATAACGCAGGGGATGGGCGCAGTGCGGGCAAGGCGCTTGCTCTTCACCAGCAGCTCCAGCGCCCGGTAGCGCCGACCGCCCGAGGGCACCTCGAACATGCCCGTCTCCGCGCCGTTCTCGTCGAGCACGGGGCGCACGGTCAGGCTTTGCAACAACGTGCGCCGGGCGATGTCCTCGGCGAGCTCCTCGATGGCGACGCCCGCCTTGATGCGGCGAACGTTGGACTGGCTCAGCACCAGCCGGTCGAAGGGAATATCTCGCGAGGCGCTCAGCGCGATCTTCGGGCTCGAACCCTTGGGGGACTTGGTCTTGGTCAACATGGCCGTTCTCCATGACGGGCCGGCCAAGAGCCTCTCTCTCGACCCTGAACCCGTCATGAAGCCCGCGGCCCGCCTCTTCCTCGGAAGGGACGGACCGCGGGGGACAGACTTGTCCATGGGCAACGGCTACGCCGCACGATCCAAGAGTTTCTTCGCCCGGCCCTCGAGCTCGAGCCTCGCGTCCTGATGGGGCTTGGTGCGCGCGACCGCCGTGATGCCCTGCACGAAGTCGAATACCGAGGACGGCGGATGGCCTTCCTCGGTGAGAACCGTTTCGATGATCTTCGCAGTCTCGCCCTTGCTGAAGCCGCGCTTCCTGAGGAACTCGGTGCGGTCTTCATCCGTGCGCGCGACGATCCGCTCGCGCGCTTGCCGGATGCCGTTGACGAAAGGCATGGGCGAAGAGTCGGCGAAGCGCAGCAGCGCCGGCGCCGCCTCATGGGCGAAGCGGCCCGCGGCATATTTCGAGTGCCGGATGGTGATCTCCTCGAAGTCCTCGACGCCCCAGAGATTGCGGTTCTGGCACACCGCCCGGAGATAGAAGCTGGCGATGCCGAGCGTCTTGGCGCCGACCTCCGAGTTCCAGCAGTAGAAGCCCCGGAAATAGAGGTCCGGCGAGCCATCGGGCAGCCGGCCAGCCTCGATGGGGTTGAGGTCGTCGACCAGGAAGAGGAAGACGTCGCGGTCGGAGGCGTAGAGGGTGGTGGTGTCTCGGCTCACATCCACATGCGGGTTGTAGACTCCTGTGCGCCAGTCGAGCACGCCCGGCACCTTCCAGCGCGTGTCGCCCGTGCCGTTGCCGGCTATGCGCTGCACGGCCGAGACGAGTTCATGGTCGTAAATGCGGCCGTAGTCCGGGCCGGTAACGGCGCGCAGTTCGGTCCGCCCGTTTCGTGCCTCCAGCGTCTTGATCTGCTCGGCACGGTGCGACGAAAGACCGTACTGCAGATTGATGCCGGCCAGCGCCGCCGGAAGCTGGCGCAGATAGGAGGCCGGCGCGCCGACGAGGCTGGCGAGCTGGCCGAAGCTCCAGTGGGTGGGCGCTACCGGCGCGTCTGCCCCCGGCAGTATCAGCGCGAGACGCTCGGGATCCTCCCGGCTCGCCTCGACTCGCACAACTGCGCTATCCACGGTGCGCGTCGTGCTGCGTTCGGCCCGGCCGCGCACAGACGCCATCAGTTCGTCGAGCGACAAGAAGCGCTCGTCGTCGGGCCGTGAGAACCATTCGGAGGAGACGCGCCCAACGCGCTCCCCCTTCGACACATCCACCTTGTAGCCGCCGCTGCGCGCAGGCGAGGTACCCAGGATCTCCACTTCGGTCATGACTCATCTCCATGACGTGCTGGCCGAGAGCCTCTCTCTCGACACTCAACTCGTCACGGAACACCCGGTCTGCACTCTTACTCTTGGGGCGTTCCGGGTATCGCTCCCTGCAGAAGGGGCGGCTGAGATGTGGCTTGTCTGTAGGGTAAGGCTTTCCCCTTAGCTCCCTGACAAGGACGTAATGATACCAATCAGCGGGCCATTGACTACAAATCTGCCGAGACTAATAGTGCCGATCAGCCGGTAATCGGAGATGTCATGTTCCACAGATTCGTTGAGCGTCGGGCGCAAGACGCCCTCAGCGATACTCCTGTCGTCCTGATCGTTGGACCACGCAGGGCCGGCAAGACGACGCTGGTCCGAAAGATCGCAGAAACAGGCTGGACCTACAGCACGCTCGACGACCAGACCGTCCTTGAGGCCGCCCAGTCCGACCCGGCCGGCTTCATCCGAGGTCTGGATCGCGCCATCATCGACGAGATCCAGCGCGCGCCCAATCTGTTGCTGGCGATCAAGAAGACGGTCGACGAAGATTATCGTCCTGGCCGTTTCCTGCTGACCGGCTCGGCCAATGTGCTTACCTTGCCGCGCGTCGCTGACAGCCTCGCTGGCCGGATGGAAACCATCCGGATGCTGCCCTTGGCTCGGGCGGAAATCGAGAACCGAGCGCCGACCTTTCTCGAACGTCTGTTTGAGGGAAATTTGCAGAGTCAAAGGGACGCCATTGTCGGCGACGAGTTGGTCCAACTAGCACTGCGCGGCGGCTTTCCGGAAGCGATCAGCCGTGACAGCGAACGGCGGCGACAAGACTGGGCGCGCTCTTATCTCACCTCGATCCTGACCCGTGATCTTCGCGACATCGCCGAGGTGGAAAAGCTCACCGAACTCCCGAAATTCGTGCGACTTCTGGCCGAACATTCCGGGCAGCTCGTCAACTATTCCCAGCTTGCCAGCGGCATCAACGTCAACCACAGGACCGGTCAGCGCTATGTCGGTCTGCTCGAACAGGTGTTCCTGATCGCGACCCTGCAGCCTTGGTTCACCAATGCGCTCAAGCGCATCGTCAAGACGCCCAAGCTGCATTTCCTTGATTCCGGCCTGCTGGCCGCCGCGCGCGGGCTGACTTTTGATCGGATCAAGGCGGATCGGGGGGCGTTTGGCGCGCTGCTCGAGAGCTTCGTATTTTCTGAAGTGCTGAAGCTGATGACGGCCTCAGACCTGCGTCTGACACCACATCATTTCCGCGATCGGGACATGCGCGAGGTCGACATCGTGCTCGAGCGCGATGACGGCATGATTGCCGCCATCGAGGTGAAGGCGAGCGCAACGGTCAAGGCCAGCGACTTCTCGGGCCTGCGAGCATTGGCGGAAGCCTGCGGGGACCGATTCGCGTTTGGCGTGGTCCTCTACGACAGCACGGACGTCGTGCCTTTTGGTAGCAAGCTGGCAGCGGCGCCAATATCTTGTTTGTGGGGTTGAAGTAATGCAGCGAGCTATTGGAGCGACCATCGAACCAGGAAGTTTCGTCGAGCTGAGGGGCCGTCCCTGGTTGGTCGAGGAAGTTCAAGGCGAACTGACCGATCTACAGACCCTCAATCTCTCCTGCATCGCTGATGACGCTCAGGGTGAGCGGCTTGAAATTCTCTGGGATGCTGAAATCGGTGCTGTCTTGCTCGATAAGGACGGATGGCAGCATGTCGGGGCCGGACTACCTGATCATGCAGAGGTGTTGGCCGCATATCTGCGGGCAATAAGATGGCGATCCGCCACCGCGGCTGATCGCGATCTGTTGCAAGCGCCGTTTCGTGCAGGCATTCGTCTGGATGCTTACCAGTTATTGCCACTACGCAAAGCATTGCGGCTTCCGCGCGTGAACCTTTTGATCGCGGATGATGTTGGCCTGGGCAAGACCGTTGAAGCAGGTTTGGTCGCACGAGAACTGCTGCTGCGCCGCCGGATCGATTTCATCGTTATTGCCGCCCCGCCGGCGATGACGATCCAGTGGAAGGACGAACTCGAAGCGAAGTTCGGCCTTTCGTTCGAAATCATTGATCGAGAGCGCATTGGTGAAATGCGGCGGCTGCGTGGCTATTCAGTCAATCCGTGGTCAACTGGTTCTCGGTTCATTGTTTCCCACCGCTTGCTCACTGACGAGGTTTATGCCGCCGGTCTTCGCGATGCCCTTGGAGAATTCCGCGCGCGAGCGCTCTTCATCCTCGATGAGGCCCATCACGCCGCTCCTGCGGCCGGGATGCGTTATGCCATATCAAGCCAGTTGACGAAGGCGGTTCGCGAGCTTGGCGAGCGTTTTGAGCATCGGCTCTTCCTGACCGCTACTCCGCACAACGGGCATTCCAATAGCTTCTCGGCATTGCTCGAGATGCTTGACCCACAACGCTTCACCCGTGGCGTTGAAGTGCGGCCGAGGGACCTCGAGCCGGTCATGGTTCGACGCCTGAAGGCAGACCTGAGGCGCTTGGGTGAAGCGTTCCCCGAACGCATCATCGAAGCCATACGTATCGGCGGTTTGGCCGAAGACACACCCGAACTCGACTTGGCGCGCCAGCTAGCGGCCTATGGCGAGTTAAGAATGAAGCGCATCGCCAGCTTGCCAACGCAGAAAGCAGCGCTAGCCAAGCTTGCCTTTGTCGGGCTTCAACAGCGACTTCTGTCGTCGATCGCAGCCTTCACGCGAACCTTGAAAGTCCACCGGGCGACCCTGCTGCGTATGGTGGACGGGGAAGCAGCGGGCACTGTTGCAGCGGTGGCGCTGGCATTCGTCGCGCGGCCCTTAAACGAGGACAACACAGAACTGGGCCTGGATGATGATCGTGCCGAGAAATCCATTGACGCTGAAGAGGACGCTACCGCTGAAGCTGCCTCGGCCCTGGGTGCCGCTGACGCCGCCCAAAGCGATTTGCGCGCCGAACTTGCGGCCGTCGACGCCATGCTGCCGATTGCGGAGCGAGCCGCAGCCCGGCCGGATGCCCGCGTGCGCTGGCTGACCGATTGGATCAAGGCCAATCTGCTGACAGGCCAGAGCTGGAACCGCCGGCGCCTTATCATCTTCACGGAATATGAAGACACGCGGCGCTGGCTGGAGAGACGGCTCCGTGAGGCCATCGAGGCCACAGAGCGCGCCGATGACCGAATTGGGATTTTCACCGGCGCGACAGGGTCAGATCGCCGTGAAGAGGTCAAGCGCGCCTTCAACACCGACCCCGATGCCGAACCCCTGCGCATTCTGATTTGCACCGATGCCGCACGCGAAGGCATCAACCTTCAAGCCTATTGCTCTGACCTGATCCACTTCGATTTGCCCTGGAACCCATCGCGGCTTGAGCAGCGGAACGGGCGTATCGATCGAAAACTCCAGCCAGCGCCGCAGGTCTTTTGCCGGTATTTCCTGTATGAGCAGCGAGAGGCCGACATCGTGCTTGAGGCGCTGGTTCGAAAAACCGAGACGATCCGCGAACAACTCGGCTCCGTCGGTCAGGTCATCGAGGACCGGATTACCAAGCGGCTTGCCGAAGGCGGCATCGCGCGCGGTCAAGGGGCCATCATTGCGCGTGCGATCCATGCGGAAAATGACGCCGAGCGCCTGCGGCGCGCCCGCGCCGAAATGGATGATGATGAGCGTATCCGGCACGAGCGGTTGCTGAAGGAGCAAACCGATCTGCAAAGCGCGCTTGAACGATCGCGCGAACGAGTCGGTGTTGACCCCTCGGACCTGCAACGCGTGGCAGCCGCAGCGTTGTTGCGTGCCGGCTACGTCCTCGATGACGCGCGCGGGCCGTTGGCAGGCAAGGTGGAAACCTTCAAGCTCGATCCCGGCAATCCTGCCTTCACCAAGGATGCCGGGTGGGACGATGCCTTCGACGACCTGCGTGTTCGGCCGCGCAAGCGGGGCGAGCGACTTGCCGATTGGCGGCGCAATGCACCCATTCGCTCGATCGCCTTTCAGCCGCCTATCCTGAGCGACGGCCGCGACGCGTCCGACGTGGTGCAGGTGCACCTCGAGCACCGGTTAGTGCGGCGGCTCCTCTCGCGGTTCATCAGCCAAGGGTTCCAGTCCAAGTTGTCACGCCTCTCCGTGATCTACGGTCCGGGAGCCCAGCCGCGTGTGGTGTTGATGGGGCGGCTTGCGGTGTTCGGCGCTGGCGCGGCCCGTCTGCACGAGGAAATCATCCCGATCACGGCGATCTGGTCGGAATCAGAGCGTGATCGCAAGCCCCTTCGGCCGTTAGGTGAAAGCGGCGAGGAGAAGACGCTCAATCAGCTCGAGGAGGCCTTGCGCGATGCTCGCGAGGCGCCGGGGGTGACAGTTGCCCGAATTCAGGCGCTGATCGAGAAGGACATAGAGGATCTGGTCCCGACTCTGGAGAAGATGGCGGCCGAGCGATTGACCGCCGTAACGGCTCAATTGAAGAAGCGCGGCGAGGAGGAGGCGCGCTCGCTGTCCGACTTGCTCGACCAGCAGCGCTCGCGCATCGCCAAGTCGGCCAAGGACTTCGACCCCAATCAGCTCACGCTCGATCTCGTTCCGGAAGAGCGGCGCGAACGCGAAGCTGACCGGCGCCATTGGGAAGGCCGACTGACACGCCTCGAACGAGAGTTGCGCGACGAACCGGAACGCTTGCGCAGTTCCTATGAGGTCAGGGCGCATCGCCTGGAACCGGTCGGCATGGTCTATCTCTGGCCGGTTTCGGGGTGAGCGCGATGGCATTCGACATCAATCGCGATCCGGACCTCGAGTGGCTCGACCATGTCCCGCCTGTCGGGCTTGTCGTGGCGCCCACGCTGCTCAAGGAACTTGGCCTGATCCCGTCCCGGCAATCGGCGATCGAGACAGGCGAGGTTGCCGAGATCATCGGCGATGATCTGGCGACGCACGCCTTGTCCGATCCCTGGGCCTTTGTCGAAAAGGTGCTTGGCTGGGAAGCGCGCCACGTTGCAGGTAGCCCCGGCGGTCCGCCGATCCCGGATGAACTGCTTGTGGCCTTGCCGGAACACGGCACCACGCTCGCGCCGACTTGGGCGGTCGCCGAGCTTGGCGAGGGCGAGCGCCGGTGGCAGCTTCTGGTGCGCATTGAAGCACGCGGCGTCGATCCCGATGGCCGCAATGCGCTCGATGGCTGGGAGGCCACGCCTCACCAGCGTTTCGAACGGCTGTTGCGCGATACCGGCGTCTTTGCCGGGCTGCTGATTTCCGAGCGCGAGGAGCGCAAGGACGGCCAGGTTCGCACCTATCCCGAATTCCGCCTGATCTATGCTCCGCGTGGCGAAACCTCGGGCCATCAGAGTTTCCCGATCCGGCCGATGGCTCTGGTTTCCGGCCGACCGATGCTCGGCGGGTTGAAGCTGCTGCTAGACAGCGTTCGTCTGTTCACAGCAGGCGATGACCGGCGCTTGCCGGCCTTGTTGAAACGCAGCCGGGATGCTCAGGCGCTTGTCTCGACGGCGCTGGCCGAGCAGGTCCTCGGCGCGCTGCATGAACTGCTCCGCGGTCTCGATGCCGCCGAACCGTCGCTGGTGCGGGAGCTCAGCACCACCCGCCCGGAACATCTCTACGAGGGCCTTCTCACAGTCCTGATGCGCCTGGTCTTCGTGCTCTACGCCGAGGATCGCGATCTCTTGCCCTCGCTGTCGGGCGCGCGGGCGCGGGAGGTTTACGAGACCAGCTATTCCGTGCGCGGGCTCTACGCGAAGCTCACCGAGGATGCGACGCTCAACCCCGATACGATGGACGAGCGGCGCGGCGGCTGGGGTGGGCTGCTCGCCTTGTTCCGCATGATCCACAAGGGCCACCGCACCGGCTTCGTCCAGGCGCGCGGCGGAAAGCTGTTCGATCCCGACGAATTCCCCTTCCTCGAGGGCCGCGCCGCAAAGGACGACGCACCGCGCATCCTGCATGTTTCCGATGGCTGCCTGCTGCGCATTCTCGAAGGGCTGATGACCATCAAGCTGCGCGGGGCTAACCGCGAACGGCTGAGCTACCGGACGCTCGATGTCGAACAGATCGGCTCGGTCTATGAAACCGTGATGGGCTTCACGGTCGAGGCCGCCACCTCCCGCGTGCTGGCCATCAAGGCGGGCAAGAACAACAAGACGCCGGTGTTTGTCGCGCTCGATGATCTGCTGGCAAAAAAGGGCAAGGACCGGATCAAGTCGCTGAAGGAGGATTCCGGTCGGACGCTCACGGCGGCGCAGGCGAAGCCGATCGAAGAGGCGAGAACCGTCGAGGATCTCAGCGTCGCGCTCGACAACATTGTCGATGAACGCGGCTCACCCAAGAAGCGCATTGCACCGGTCGGAACGCCGATCCTGCAGCCGACCGGCGAGCGACGGCGCACCGGCAGCCACTACACGCCCCGCTCCTTGACGGCCCCGATCGTCAAGTATGCGCTCGAGCCGGCCTTCGCGCGGCTCGGCCCGGATGCGACGCCGGAGCAGGTGCTGGAACTGAAGGTCTGCGATCCGGCCATGGGATCGGGCGCGTTTCTGGTCGAGGCTTGCCGCGCGCTTGGCGAGCGTCTGGTCGCCGCCTGGGCGCGCTGGCCTTCCAGTCGGCCGAAGATTCCAGCTGATGAGGATGAGGAACTGCATGCCCGGCGTCTGGTAGCCCAGCGCTGCCTCTATGGCGTGGACAAGAACCCGCGCGCGGTCGATCTGGCGCGGCTGTCGCTATGGCTGGCCACGCTGGCGCGCGACCATGAATTCACCTTCCTCGATCATGCCTTGAAATGCGGCGACAGCCTGGTGGGGCTGACGAAAGATCAGATTTCTGCCACGCATTGGGACGAGTCTAAGCTGCCGACCTTTGTAGGGAAGCTGGTCAGCGATCATCTACGCGAAGCCGAGGCTGGGCGTGCCCGCATTCGCAATGCCGATGATTCTGCGACCGAAGCCGAATTGAGACCGCAGTTGCGTGCCGTGGATACGCGACTAGATGTAGCTAGGCGCATTGGCGATGGAATCGTCGCGGCATTCTTCATCGGTGCCAAGCCGAAGAAGCGCATCGAGAAGTTGGTTGAGTTTCAGAAAGCCGTTCAAAGCAATTTGGGATCGGCGCGGTGGATTGAGGCCGCAGAGGTATTTTCGGTCTCCCTGCGCGCGGGCGAGCACGGCATCACGCCGTTTCATTGGCAGGTTGAGTTTCCGGAGGTGTTCGCGCGCGAAAATGGCGGGTTCGACGCCATCGTCGGCAATCCGCCTTTCGCAGGCAAGAACACGATTATCGCCGGGAGCGCGAAGAACTACCTCCCGTGGCTGCAAACCCTGCATGACGGCGCGCATGGAAATGCTGATCTTGTGGCCCACTTCTTCCGCCGCGCCTTCGGCCTGTTGCGGCAAGGCGGCGTGTTCGGTTTGATCGCCACCAACACCATCGGCCAGGGCGATACGCGCGCGTCGGGTCTCACGAAGATTATCGCCGATGGCGGCGCGATCTCGCGCGCCACGCGGCGGCTGAAATGGCCGGGCGAAGCGGCGGTGGTGGTTTCTGTTGTTCATATTGTAAAGGGTGAAGCAGCCTCGCCTGTACTCGATACGAAGGCGGTTCGCCGCATCTCGGCCTATCTGGTCGAGGGCGATCTCGATACCTCGCCGGTTGCACTGGCGGCCAATTCTAGAAAGGCTTTCCAAGGCTCCATCGTGCTCGGCATGGGCTTCACGTTTGATGATGTTGCTGCCGTGAAGGGTGAGGCTGAGAGCCTTGAGACGATGCAGATCTTGATCGTCAACGACCCGAAGAATGCAGAGCGGATTTTTCCATTTATTGGCGGGGAGGAAATCAACACAAACCCCCGTCATGCATTTCAACGATCCGTTATCGACTTCGCCGATTTTCCTCTAAAGCGTGAGGACTTAGGGGAGTCTTGGGTTTCGATGAACCATGGCGAACGTGACGAAGCTCTGCGCCGGGGCATCGTTCCTTCCGACTACCCGGGACCTGTGGCAGATGATTGGCCTGATTTGCTGGAGATAGTCGAACAACGCGTGAAGCCAAAACGCTTGGCTCAAAATGACAAGATCGGCCAAACGATCTGGTGGCGCTTCTTGAGAAGACGTGATCGCTTATACAGAAGCGCTGAAAAAAATGAGCACGTCTTGGCGCTCAGTCGCGTGTCAAGTCAACTTGGTATAACTCGATTGCCGAGCAATATGGTGTATTCTCTGGATTGCATAGTTTTCCCGTTTCCTAATTTTGGTCCACTTGCAACGCTCCAAACACGAACACACGAGACTTGGGCGCGCTACTTTTCAAGCACACTCGAAGATCGGTTGCGTTATGCGGCAACCGACTGCTTTCGTACCTTCCCATTCCCCGCCAATTTCGAAGCCGATCCGGCCCTTGAAGCGGTAGGCGAAGCCTATCACAGCTTCCGCGCCAAACTGATGATCGCCCGGAATGAGGGCCTGACCAAGACCTACAACCGCTTCCATGCGCGTGGCGAAAACGGCGCCGACATCGCTCGCCTGCGCGCACTCCATCACGAGATGGATTTCGCCGTTCTGCGCGCCTATGGCTGGGACGATCTGGCAACCCAAGCCGCGCCTGAGTTCATCGAGCAGGAAGCAGACGAGGGCAAGACACCCAAGACCCGCCTCGACTGGCCATCCGACTTCAAGGACGAAGTCCTCGCCCGCCTCCTCGCCCTCAACGCCACCCGCGCCGCCGAAGAACGCGCCGCCGGGCTGGTGGCGACGGTTGAAGGGGATGATGAGGAGACAGAAACCGAGGGAGAAATTGAATGATTATCGTTTTGATAAACTGGCGTGTAATTCCTGAGAAAGTGCCGGAATTCTTGGAGTTCTGGCGTTCGACGTTGAAGCTTGAAAATGCAACGGGCCTCGTTGGAGAGTTCCTGAGTAAGGTAGAGGGAACGGACTTCTATAAGAAGGTCACATGGCAGATCGAGCCAAGCCAGAATGAGGGAGACAAGTCCTTCTGGAAATCAGAGAGCTGTGTTTCCTTCGTGAACGTCGGGATTTGGGAAACTCTTGCGGATTTTGATGCTGCAGTTGGTCCGAAGATGAATCTCGATCCGCAGTTCATGAATGAATATGAGGCCGCCCCGCGCCGTCGGGCTGTTCTCAGTCCCGAGGCTTGGAGAGTAGGTGCAAGCCATCTTCCGAGGGTGTCTTCAGACGGGGTCTCTGCGTGAGTTTTGAAGGGTTGGGCCATGGGTGGGATTACTGACAAACACGTTGAATGGGCGATCGTGAACCGTTTGAAAGCGATGCTCGATGAGCCGCCGCAAACTTCGTTCAACGTTACACAGACATTTGCACTGTTCAGCAGCGTCCTGTTGTGGAGCAAGAATCGTGCATGGGTGGCCGGCAGGCAGCCAGTACTGGGGCCGGACGCGGATGAAGACGACAATCGGGCACATAAGGCGCGCAAGGCACTCGGCCGAGCCCTGATCACTGCTGAACCATGGCGGTTGTCGACAATCGATCCGCAAATCGCCGTCCTCGGTGGCGAACCGGAGCAAGTGCCTCGCGGAGCCAGGATCAATTCCGACTTTGAGAACATGAGTGCGGAGGCGTTCTTCGAATGGCTCCGCAACGCGGTTGCTCACGGGGATGCGCGCACCATCCGGCCAATTCATAAGGTCTCCCGTCGCACCGGCATGCCTCTTCTGGCAGGGTTTCGATTCAGGTTCGAGGAGCGTTACGGCTCTGCTCGGAAACTGGAGCTTGCCCTCTATCACGATGACATGCGGCGACTTGGGAGCGAGCTTGCAGACCTTTTCTGTCAGTCTCTGAGTGGCGGTAACCGGTACTTTGAGGACGAAGCGGGAACGGCCCGGCTCCAGGAGGCCGCGTCGGCAGCGTAGAACCTTTCGCAAGATTTTCTTGCAAATATCCAATCGCAAGATTATATCGGCGTCCGGAGGTTCCCATGTCGGCCAGTTTCATCGGACCGCGGATCAAGGCGCTGCGCGAAGAGCGAAAGCTCAGCCAGGACGATCTCGCGCGCCTGTTCGGCTTCAAGGACCGCCAGACGGTTTCGGCCATCGAGACCGGCGAACGCCGCGTCACCGCCGAGGAGCTGGTGATCGCGGTCGAGAAGCTCGGCGCGTCACTAGACTATTTCACCGATCCCTTCCTGCTGGTGGGCGAAGGCCGATTTTCATGGCGGCAGACCAACGTCGGGCCTCAGCGCCTCAGCGCCTATGAGCGCAACGCCGGGCGCTGGATCGCGGCGTTCCGCTCCATCGCCCCGCAGGTGGGCCGCGCCTCGCCGCTGCTGCGCCGTGCGCTTGGCCTGCACAAGGGCTCTCGCTTCGAGGACGCGATGGAGGCGGGCGAGCGCTTCGTTGCAGAATTCAAGCTCGGCGATGTGCCCGCCGCGCGCCTCGCCGACATGATGGAGCGCGAGCTTGGCATCCTCGTCTTGCACGTCGATGCCTTCGACGGGATTTCCGGCGCGGCCTGCCGCTTGCCGGAACTCGATGTGGTGCTGATCAATCGCCACGAGGTGATCGGTCGCCGTCACTTCGACCTGGCGCATGAGCTGTTCCATATCCTCACTTGGGATGCGATGCCGCCCGAACATTCGGAAGAGGCGCGCGAGACCGGCGGCAATCGCGTCGAGCAGCTGGCGAACAACTTCGCCTCGGCTGTGTTGATGCCCGTCGCCGTTCTGGACCGTTTTGGCGATTGGGCCGCGATTCCGGAAGGCGAGCTTCCGGCCCGGCTGAACGCGGCAGCCGCTGCGCTGCTAGTGACAGCTTCCGCACTGAAGTGGCGTCTCGTGGCGCTCGACCGCCTGAAGCCGGCAGCGGCGCGCGCGGTGCCCGACGCGACATTGCGAAACAATGGGCGTGATGCGGCGCAAGCGGTGACGCCGCCGCTATTCTCGAAACCGTTCATGGAAGTAATCGCGCTCGCAGTCGATCAGGGCCGCGTTTCGGCAAGGCGAGCAGCGGGTCTGGTCGATCTCACGGTGGATGACCTTGGCGACCTCTTTGCAACGCACGGGGTTCCTTCCCCGCTCGAATTGTGAGGGGATATGGCGCGCCATCGCGGCCCTGTTCTGGTCGATACCAACGCCATGCTGGAAAGTTTCCGGGTGGGATCGTGGCGTGCGCTCAGCGGAGGCTATGCCGTGGAGACCGTTGAGGATTGCATCATCGAGACGCAGACCGGCTATCAGCGCCGCAGCCCTGAAATGCAGATCGATGCCGCGGAGCTTCGGGCAAGCCTCAAGGCGATCCATCCGGTGATCGACGCCCAGCGTGCCGTCGTCGCGGTGCGTGCGACTGATATCGCGCTGGACGTGGGCGAGCGATCCCTGTGGGCGCATGCGCTCACGCGCAGCGATGCGTGGGTTCTGTGCGGCCCGGACAAGGCCAGCATGCGCTTCGGCGTGCGGCTGGGATTGAAGGATAGGCTGATAGCGTTGGAAACCTTGCTGTCGGACGCCGGCCATCGCCCGAAGGAGGCTCTCAAGCCCGCCTACACCGCCAAATGGCTTGATAAGCTGCTGGGCGAACTTTTCATGTCGGAAGGATTTGGGCGGTCATGAAAACGTCAGAGGAAGTGCGCGCCCAGATCGTCAATGTCTTCCGCCGCGACCTGATCGGTCCCGGCCCGCAGGATGCTGATCTCGCGACCGAACGCCTGAACGAGAATCCTGCGCGTTGGTATCTTGCCGGCTTCATCGCGCCTGCGGAAGACCCGCTGGGGCTTGAAGGTGACGACGATGATGTCGATCCCTCGGCGCAGGAGGAGATGGAACTCGATGTCGAGGAGCCCGATGCGGACGGCTCGAATGGCGCGGCTGCCGACAATGAAGAACCGGAAGCGCCCGTAACGCGAAGGCGCTTCCTGCCATCGTCGATCGGATTGACGGTGCTGCTTGATCCCAATGTCACCGAGATCGAGGCGCGTGTGTCCTGGGGCGACTACCGCACCGAACCGCGATTGCCCGAGGAAGTGCTTCTTCCCGAGCCGAAAGCCGAGGAGGTCGACGGAGATGGAAAGAAGAAGCGCGTAGAGCGGCCAATGGTCGATTGGGTCCGTAGCCCAAAGGAGCGCGTCATTGCTTTGCCCGTGACGGAGGGACGGGGCTCCCCGATTGTCGTACCGGAAAGCGCAGCAGAGCAAAGGCGTGGCGGGGGCCTGGTCCTCGAAACGCATTCACGCCTGTTCAGTTATGAGACGCCTGATGGGCAAATTGAGTGTGTGCGCGCGCTGACAGTGTTTCTCGTCAATCGCCGCGCCACGGTGCATCGCTTCTATTCCGATGTGAGCTACGCCTTCCAAGCGCGCCTCGAACTGGTTTCGGAAAGCGGCTTCCGGCCTCGTCGTGATTTGTCTGGCTATCGCGCCCCGGATTGGGATTTGCGGGTCGCCGATCTGCACTATCGCGATCTCAATGAATGGGCCGTGGGTCGCAACGCCGCTGCGGGTTGGGAGGCGGCGGAAGGCATCGGCCAACTTGTTAAACGGGTTTGGACGGACCCTCTGCCATCGGCCGAGGTCGAACGTGTCGCGCCCAATGAAGATGCCGATTTGAAGGCGCGTGTCTCGTTCGGGATGGAAGCGCTGGCGCAATTGGCTGAAGGCGATGGGGTAGGCCTGAGATCGGCACTTGCCGATCTGCCGGGTCTCTACGGGTCATGGATCGATTCTGAGCGCGTAAAGCTAGGCGGGCTACCACAACGGCGCAAAGAGACCGGCGAGCGCCTGATTGCCGATATGGAAAAGGCGCAAGTCCGGATCGCCACCGGCATCGAGTTGCTTGCTACTGACACCAAAGCCCGCACGGCCTTCTGCTTCATGAATCTCGCCGTGGCGATGGCGGCACGACGCCGGGTTGCGGGCGCGACGGGCGACCCTGCGGCACTTCCCGAACCCCAGTGGCGACCATTCCAGCTGGCCTTCGTGCTGCTAAATTTGGCGGGTTTGGTGGATCGTCGCCACGCTGACCGCGAAACTGCGGACCTTCTGTTCTTCCCCACCGGCGGCGGCAAGACAGAAGCCTATCTTGGCCTCGCGGCGCTCGTCATCGCCCATCGGCGGCTTGGTGGGTCCGGCGTGCTTGGCGCGGGTGTTGCGGTGATCATGCGCTACACCCTTCGCCTTCTTACCCTTGACCAGCTTGCCCGTGCGGCTGGTGTTGTTTGCGCGCTCGAGCTCATGCGCACTGACGCCAAGAATCTCGATAGTAAGGGCCAACGTATGCTTGGTGACTGGCCGATCGAGATCGGCTTGTGGGTTGGTTCCGACGCCTCGCCGAATAAACTCGGCGGCAAAGGCAATAGCGATGAAACGACTGCCGTGGGTCGGGTGCGGCGTTACCAGAGCGGACGCGACAAGCGCGCGCCCGCTCCACTGAAAGAGTGCCCGTGGTGCGGAACGGAGTTCAAGGCATCCTCGTTTTCCTGCACGCCGAACATGCATGCGCCAACCAATCTCGAAATCCGCTGCGTCAACACCACTTGTGACTTCAGCCGAAATCGGCCGCTGCCAATTCTAACAGTCGATGAGCCGATCTATCGCCGTCTTCCTGCGTTTCTGATCGCCACAGTCGACAAGTTTGCGGCACTGCCATGGGTCGGGGAAACCGGTGCCTTCTTCGGGCACGTCGACAGGTTCCGGCCTGACGTAGGCTTCTACGGCGCTGCCGAGCCAGGGCTTGGAAGCCCTCTCGGCAATGGGTGGTCGCTGGATCCGCCCGATCTCATCATTCAGGACGAGTTGCACCTTATTGCGGGGCCACTTGGGACCGTTGCTGGCCTTTACGAGGCGGCCATAGATCAACTCGCATCTCGTGGTACCGGGAAGATGCGCATACGTCCCAAGATTGTCGCATCAACCGCCACGGTCAGACGCGCAGCCGATCAGATCTCTGCGTTGTTCGACCGCAGCAGCACGAGCATTTTTCCACCGCCCGGAATTGATCGAACAGACAGCTTCTTTGCACGGACGGTATCATCCAGGGTAAGCGTCCTCTGACGGCTACGGCATAAGGTTCCACGGCAACAGGTCGGCGATTTTGTTGATGGGGTGATCGGCGATCCTGGTGATGACTGCTCGCAGATATCCCGCTGGGTCTCGCCCGTTGAGCTTTGCGGTTTCGGTGAGCGTGTAGATGGCGGCGGCGCGCTCGCCGCCTGCGTCGGACCCTGCGAACAACCAGTTCTTGGCGCCGAGCTTGAGAGGCCTGATGGCGCGTTCTGCGGCGTTGTTGGAGATATCGAGGGTGCCGTCGTCGAGATAGCGGGTGAGTGCTGCCCAGCGCGATCGGGCATAGCGAATGGCCTTGGCCAGGTCGCTCTTGCCGGAGATCTGGGCGAGGGAATGGTCGAGGAAGCTGGCGAGTTCGGTCATGACGGGCAGCGCCAGATCCTGACGAGCCTTGCGCCGATCCTCGGGCTGCTGGCCGTGAATGAGGCGCTCAACCTCGAACAGCTTGCCAATGCGGGTCATCGCCTCCAGTGCCAGGGGCGAGCCTGTCCCGGCGTGAACGTCGTGGAAGTTGCGCCTGACGTGCGCCCAGCAGGCAACCTCGGTTGCGGCGGCTGAACGCGTGGCACTCGTCGCATAGAGTTCGTTGAATCCGGCATAGGCATCCGCCTGCAGGAATCCTGCAAAGGCCTTGAGGTGCTCGCGCGGTCGCTCTCCCTTGCGGTCGGGCGTGTAGCGATACAGCGCGGCGGGCGGGTCTTGACCGCCACGGGGTCGCTCATCGCGCAGATACACCCAGAGCCGCCCTGTCTTCGTGCGCCCGAGGCCCGGCGCCAGCACTGGCACGGGCGTGTCGTCGGCATGCAGCCGCTCAGCCCGCATCACATGGGCACCGACCGCCTCGACCAGTGGCGCGACAAGCTCTGCGGCCTTGGCAACCCAGCCGGCCATCACCGAGCGCTCGATCTCGACGCCCTCGCGGGCAAAGATCTCTGCCTGGCGATAAAGCGGGAGATGATCACAGTATTTGCCAACCAGAACCTGGGCGATCAGGCCCGGTCCGGCCATGCCGCGCTCGATCGGCATGCTCGGCATCGGAGCTTGCGCCATGCTCTCGCAGGTGCGGCACGAGAAGGCGGGACGCACATGGCGGATAACCTCGAAGCGGCCCGGCACATACTCCAGGACTTCACGGACATCCTCATCCACCTTGCGCCACTTGCCTGCCGTTCCGCAGGATGGACAAGCACAGGCAGGGTCGTTCACGATGGCAGGCGTGTGTACGATCTCGATGCGCGGCAGATGCTCAGGCAAAGGGCGGCGCGTGGCCTTCGGCTTGGCTGTTGCTGCATCAGCGGCAGGAGCTATCTCGTCGATGGCTGCATTGTTCGCCGCCTCGACCATCTCCAGTTCCTCGAGCCGCAGTTCCAGTTGCTCGATCTCATGGGAGAGCTTCTCCGAGGAGCGGCCAAATTGCATGCGCCTGAGCCGCGCGATCTGGATCTTGAGCTTCTCGATCTCCAGGCTCTTGACAAGAAGACCGGCCTTGGCGGCGGCAGCTTCGGCCTGCGCCGTCTTCAGCGCTGCAGCCTGCGCAGCGACGAGCGCGCGAAGCCGCGCCACCTCGTCACTATCTTGTCCCGCTGCTTCGATCATGAGGTGAAGATACCAGGGCAGATGGGGTCAAGCTATTGAATCAATGTCGATCTTGACCTTTTGCGCGAAGCACTTCACCCCGCACGTCGTGGCTGATCCGTGCGTAACGGCGAGCGCCAGTCGATGCCTTCGAGCAGCATCGACAGCTGTGCGGGCGTCAGTACAACCTCGCCATCCTGCGTCACTGCCCAGACGAAGCGGCCACGCTCCAGCCGCTTGGCGAACAGGCAAAGCCCCGTGCCGTCCCACATCAGAATCTTCACCAGATCAGCGCGCTTGCCCCGGAAAATGAACAGGTGGCCGCGGAACGGATCCTTCTTCAAAAGATCCTGCACCACCATCGACAGCCCGTCGAAGCCCTTCCTCATATCCACAGGTGCCAGCGCCATGTAGATGCGCGCGCCCGCCAAAGGCGAGGTCAGGGTTTGTGGCGTCATCGGTCGAGCGCTGCGACAAGAGCCGAAAGCCGCTCAGGCGCGATACCCTCATCCGCCTTCAGCACCCGGCCGTTGCTCAAGCTGACCTCCACCGTGCAGTCGGCACGCGGAGCCATCTTGCGCGGGGGCTTTGGTGAAGGCTTCTGTCCCGGCTGCGCTTCGGCTGCGATGACAACAGGCGCGAAGACCGGAGCCTCCAGCGAGGCCAGCGGCGTCACGCCCGGCATCAGCCCCGCCTTCGCCTGCTTGCGCCAGTAAAACAGCAGGCTCCGGCTCACCCCATGCCGATCCGCAACCGCCGCCACAGAAGCGCCCGGCTGCATCGTCGCCTCCAGAAGCCGCACCTTCTCCTCGACGCTCCAGCGACGACGGCGCTCAACCTGGCTGATAATCTCCGTCCGGGTGTCCATAGCCGTCCTTGCGCATAGGCTTAAGGACGACAACAACCGTCCAGACCATGCTCATACGATGCCGGACCCGCCCCCGCGCAAGGCAGCCATGGCAGAACGCTTACCATCCAGGACCAATGCAGCTAGGCTCTATCTTGGTATCGCTGCCCAAGGGCGCGGGCCAAAACTCGTGTTTCTGCGTTCCTTGACGACCCTCGTCGCGGCAGCACAGGCGGCATACGACGCCAATGTGCCAGCTGATCCAAAGAGCAGAAATCCGGCTGACCCGTTCATGACAGCTCTTTGCTATTTCAACGCGTTGCGTGAACTGGGCGGCGCGCGCCGAATTGTTGAGGATGAAGTGCGTGATCGCGCAGCTCGCTACGGCTCCCAACGCCGAAGGGTGGACCCGTCCGATAGCCCTTTTGCTGACCGCCGCATCAAGGAACCGATGGAGCTTACCTCTCGCGTTTCAACTGACGAGGTTGCAAAGGCGAAGCAGCGCCTCGAGGCTGTCTTCGGTCGGGACGCAGAGACGGTCGACATCGCCCTCGCGACCAACATGATATCGGTTGGCCTCGATATCACCCGTCTCGGACTAATGGTCGTGCAAGGCCAGCCGAAGACCGCTGCGGAATATATTCAGGCGACCAGCCGCGTCGGTCGAGACCACACCCGGCCCGGGATCGTGCTCGCGGTGCTTAACCTGCATAAGCCACGCGACCGCTTGCATTTCGAACAATTCGGGCAATTCCACCGTACTTTCTATCGGGCTGTCGAAGCAACGAGCGTAACGCCCTGGGCTGCTCGGGCATTGGATCGCGCCTTGGCCGCAGTTGTAGTGGCCGCTGCGCGTCATGTGGATGGGGCGCTCACGCCCGATGCTGCTGTCAACGAGCTGAAGAACAATGTCGGGATCCGTAACCTGGTGCGAGATTCGATCGTTGAGCGCGCGCCGGAGCGGATGATCGCTGGTGGCCGCGTAGTACTGTCAAAGCTGATCGATGACATATTAGATGCTTGGATCGAAACCTCCGACGAGCAGGCTGCGGGAGGGAACGCGTTTGCCTACGCCAAGAAGAAGAGTCCGCATCGTTTGTTACATATGCCGCTTGAGCCTGAGATCGCTGGCTTGCCTGAGCCTCATCGTAGATTTGTGGCCGGCCGTTCCATGCGCGACGTAGAGCCCAACGTGACTTTGAAGGTCAGGGATCCTTTCGGAAACACAATTGCAAATGCGGAGGATCTCGTGTGACGAAGAATGCTCAGCGGCTCAGTCAGCTAATTTCCACCTTTGGTCCCGGGGCGATGATCGACTTACCAACTCGATCGGTTGTGGTCGGAGGCCTGGAACAATGGGACATGAAGGGGAACGCCTTCAAGACGCTTCCAGAGCCACGCCTTACGTTGCGCCTGGAACAAATTCTGAAAGCGCAAGGACGCCTGGATCCGGCAGCCAACCTGACATTGCGAACACCACCGACTTCGATAGACTCAAGGGAAGGCGTCCCGCGTGGCGTTGCAGCACCGGTGTTCCCCACGTGGTTCATCTGTGAACAGATCGAAGCTAATTCCTTGGGAACGAAGACCATCAGGCGGCGACGGTTAGTTCGCTGGCAGGACCTCGACAGCAAGGGCCGGAGAAGATTCCAGTACGATGATGGCCGCAAGAGTGATGTGACGCCGATCCGCTTCGTGTGTGCATGTGATAAGGGGCATCTGCAGGACATCGACTGGCGCTGGGTCGTTCACGGATCGAGTGGATGCCACGAGCCGATGTGGGTGGAGGAAAAGGGAACTAGCGCTGACCCCGCAGATACCAGCGTCGTATGCGGATGCGGTAGTCGTCTTTCCCTTCAAGACACGTTCCAGCCAGGAAGGCTTGGCAAGTGTCGTGGGGAGCGACCGTGGCTGTTGGACCGCGACCCTGAAGGGTGTGGGGATAATTTAAAGCTCCTGACTCGAACTGCGACAAATACATATTTTCCGCAGGTGCTGACTATCATTTCATTGCCCACGGAGCAGGATGAACTGACTCAGCTCGTCGATGAGCTTTCGGGTGACTTGGCTAGTGTACAATCGGTACAGGATGTCGCTCAAGCCAAAAAGTTCAATCCTAAGATATCGGCGTCTCTTGGTGCATTCTCTGGTGCTGACATCTTTGATGCCCTGCAACGCATTCGCGACGGTGCGAAAGCAGACGCGACTCGTTCCCCAAAGCTGGCGGAATTCGACACGTTCGCTTGCGGTCGCTCCGAAATCGGAGTGAACCATCCGACAGCCAAACTCTTTGCGCAAACCCTCATGCGAGATGCCTGGGCCGATCCAGCTGCCGGCATCGACCTATCGGGCATCACTAGCCTTGTCGCTGTGCATCGCTTGAGGGAGGTGTCATGCCTCTATGGATTCACAAGGTTTGAAGCAGCGCCGACCGGATCGGATGGCGATGTTGAAGATATTCAATTGACTGTTCGCGGTGCCCCCATCTCGCGTGATGCCGACTGGTTACCGGCAATCGAACAACTTGGAGAAGGTATCTTCATCCATTTTGATGCCGCAGCAATTGCAGAATGGCTTCGAAATGAGGCTCCGGCAGCACGAAATCGAAAGCTATTGGCTGGCTATGGACATTGGAAACAGCGCTTTTCTGGGAAAGCACCCGCCTATCCTGGGACAGCGTACGTGCTTCTTCACAGCATATCTCATGCATTGATGGCCGAAATAGCTCTCGATTGCGGATATCCGGCAAGCTCTTTGAAGGAACGCGTATACGCACTATCGGGCACGCGAAGTGGTGGCGACATCGACCGCTGCGGTATCCTTATCTACACAGCAAGCGCTGGTGCTCAGGGCACTCTCGGAGGTCTGGTCGCCACGGCTCCACGGTTTGCGTACATTCTCAAAAGCGCGTTGGACCGCCTACGAATATGTTCAAACGATCCTGTTTGTGCAGACCACGAACCTGACGACAGAAGCGGCGATCGGGCAACCCACGGTGCCGCTTGCCATGGTTGCCTGCTGATCGCTGAAACGAGCTGTGAGATGAGAAACCTCTTTCTTGATCGTAGCCTGTTGGTGCCGACGATGGCGGATAGTCTATCCTCCTTCTTTAAGTGAGCCTTTGCCTCCTGCTTTGGGGTGGCATCCGGCTTCACTTAAGCAAAAGCAGCATCTCTGCCTATTGCCTGTACACGGGAAAGAAACATGAAACTGATCAGCCGCGCGAATGGTCTGTTTCTTTTGGCTGGGCCGACCATGCATTTTGCATGGGCGCAAGGGGAAACTGCAGGGCGGAGTTCATGTCATTTAGAGACTGTTTGGAAAGTCGGCGATTGGTGTTTCGGTGGGCTGGCGAATGTGATTCACATTACGGATGTGGACACATGAGAACCGGGGCCGGATGGCCAAGATCGCCAAGAAGACGAAGCGCTATCCCTGCGACCTGACGGACGAGGAGTGGGCCCGGATCGCGCCCTTGATGCCCAAACCCGGACGGACGGGACGGCCTCGGGAGACGGACTTCCGCGAGGTGATCAACGCCGTGCGCTATCTGGTGCGCTCGGGCTGCGGCTGGCGGATGCTGCCTCATCATTTCGGCCATTGGCGAACGGTTTACGGCTGGTTCCGCGAACTGGCGCGGCGCTTCCTGTTCCAGACCATCCACGATGTCGAGCTGATGCTCGACCGGGAGCGGGTTGGTCGCGAGGCAAGCCCCACGGCGGCGGTGATCGACAGCCAGTCGGTCAAGGCTCCGCAAGCCAAAACAAGGGGTTACGACGCCAACAAGAAGATACGCGGCCGCAAGCGACATATCGCGGTCGATACCGACGGACGGCTCTTGATGGTCAATCTGACGACCGCCGACATCTCCGACAGCGCCGGTGCGCAAGCCATCCTCGATGCCATCCGCAAGCGCTGGCCCTGGGTGAAGCATCTCTTCGCCGACGCCGCCTACGACCGCCTGACCTTGATGGACAAGGCCGCCTATCTCAACTTCGTCATCGAGATCATCCGGCGCTCCGAGCAGCAGAAGGGCTTCCATGTTCTGCCCCGGCGCTGGGTCGTCGAGCGGACCTTCGGATGGATGATGCGCTGGCGCCGCCTCGTCCGCGACTATGAAAAACGCATCGACGTCTCAACCGCCATGATCCACGTCGCCATGGGCGGCCTTCTTATCCGAAGAAACGCTCATCCCTGACTTTCCAAACGGACTCTTAGAGCCGTTACCGTCGAAAAAATCTTCGCCATCGCAGCGCGGCGGGACTCATAATCTACCGCGTAAGAATGGCGCTTGAACTCCACGCCATCAAGCAAGGCGGCGATGTAGCCGGCCACCGTGTCCGCAGCCATGATGAGCGACGTGTCGACGTTGTGGATGTAGCGGCTCGTGATGGTGCCTTGAGCGTGGCCCAGAAGCGCAGCCACAGTGGATTCTGTGAACCCCAACTCGTTCGCGATGCTCGCGAAACTATGGCGCAGCACATGGGGCGTGATGCCAGCGATCGGCGTGCCGGCGATCATCTTGTCCCAATGCTTCGGAAACCCGATCAGCGGCTTGCCGGGCAAGGTGCCCGGAAACACCGGGCCCGCGGCAAGGCGGGGTTTGCGTGCCTCCAGCATCTCGATGACTGGCAACCCGATGGGTCGAACCGAGGCACCTTCCTTGGTGTCGACGAGGCGTAGGCAACTCGACCCGACGTCGACCTCCCGCCAGGCCAGATTCAGGATTTCACCGCGACGGCAACCCGTGAGCGCGATGCAGCGCGCGACGACAGCGGCGGTTCCGAACTGGTCATCGTCGGCCGCTTTCCGGAGGAATTCGCCAAACACCCGGTATTCATCTTCGGAGAGACGGCGCGTACGCTTCTGGTAGGCCATCTTGCGAATGCCATGCACGGGATTGGTTTCGATGATCGCGTGCTGGCGCGCATAGGTCAGGAGTGCGCCCAGCAGTCCAACGGTGCGAGTACCGGTGCCCGCCCCACCCCGCACTATGGCGCGCCCGCGCTTGCGGGTCTTGACGTCGGCGCGTGTCTGGCCGGTAGCGACGTCGCGCATGAAGCGCATTACGTCAGCCGAGACGATGTCCTTCACGCGCCGCGTTCCAAGCAGCGGGATGATGTGACGCCGGATCCGGCCCTCGTCGGTGTAGATGGTCGATTCCTTCTTCGGCAGACGCTTTTTGCCAAGGATCAGGCCAGCCTTCGCGTCCTCGATATAGCGTTCGCACAACTCCTTGATGGTGATGGCGCGGATATCGAGTTGCCGTTCCTCGGCTGGATTGTCGCCCTGGGCGATCCGGCCAAGCAAGGCGCGTGCCTGTCGCCGGGCCGTTTCCGGCGTCCAGACGCCGTGCGGGCCAATCGTCAATCGACGCGTGCGCCCTTTCGCGCGATACTGAACGAGATAACTACGCCGGCCCGAGCTAAAGACCCGAAGCCCAAATCCGACGAGTTCGTCGTCCCAGATGAAGTAGTCCGTGCCCTGCGGCATTGCCTGATCGACAGTCCGCTTGCTAAGCTTTCCCACGTCGGTTCTCCTGGTTCGCGTTGCGGTCCATGGAGCCCGTTTCCGGAAGCACCACGGCAGCACCTGGAGGGAAATTGCGACGTGCCATGGGATACACGGTTCGGTGCGCAATGCCAGTAAATCTCAATATACGTAGTATTTTAGAGAGAATTTTCGTATAAAGAGAAAGTCTAGCGAAGATTAGCCGAAGTCGCTCCGAAGGCAGAGGTCACAGGTTCGAATCCTGTCGGGTGCGCCAATGATTTCAATAATTTAGAGAAGTTTTGCGCAGGCCGAAAATACTCGGGGTAACACCGGGGTAACACGGCGGGTAGCTGCCCTGTTTTGCGGTAGCACCTGAGTCGTCGTTGGACGCCTAAAGGGGTAAATCTCCGAAGCCGATTCACACATTGTCGCCCGCAACGAACGCTGGACCGGCGCCGGAGCCAGTGAGCCTTACGAGGCGGTCTGGGCGCGCGAGGCCATTTCTTCGCGCCTCGCGTAAGTTCCAAATCGCTACCTTCTCCGGTGGTTATGCGAACTGGTCGGAAATCTGGCTCCCATCCCAAACGAAGAAAGAGATGCCCAAGCGCATCGGAGCCCAAAGGGCCCCAGCCAAGAAGGACAAAAAAGAGCGACACGAGGTAAGTAGCCCAAGCGTCACCTCCCGCGAAAATCGGTTCGCCTCGTCCGCATCCGCTTTTGGCAAACACGGCTGCGACCGCCAGCATCACCACAAGCCCGCCGAATACGATCCAATGTCGCAGTCGCTTTGCGCCTGCCGTTTTCAAATCTCTCATTGAGCGTCCCGAGGTCCGATTTCTAGGCTATCGATCAACGATAAAAGGCCCCCATTACGGGAATCATACCAAAGGCCCTTTGACCTGACTCACCGAGGGTTCCCAAACTGACTGCGGCGTGATTCAAAGTGCGTGGAGGACCCACGCCATGCCGAAGGTTGTCGAGATCAAGCCGAGCCATACTCCCGCCGAGCTGCGCCGCCTGGCGGCATCGGGCAAGGATGCGAACCAAAGTCGACGATTGCTGTCCATCGCTGCGGCGCTGGACGGGATGAGCCGGGCGGAGGCCGCCAAGATCGGCGGCATGGACCGCCAGACGCTACGGGACTGGGCGCATCGGTTTAATGAGCAAGGCCCTGCCGGGTTGAAGGACAACCGTCGCCGGGGGAACCCAAGACGTCTGTCGCAGGCGCAACTGGTGGAGCTGTCCGAGATCGTCGAGACCGGCCCCAACCGCGCTGTAGACGGCGTGGTGCGCTGGCGGCGGATCGACCTGCAACGTGTCATCGCGGACAAGTTCAAGATCGCGTATCACCAGCGCAGCATCGGCAAGCTGCTGAAGCACCTGGGCTTCTCGCACATCAGCGCCCGGCCACGGCATCCCGGGCAAGATGGCGAGGTCATCGCGGCTTTTAAAAAAACTGGCCCAACACGCTCGCGGCGCACATCAAGGGCGTGACGCGCAAGACGAAGATCGAGATCTGGTTTCAGGATGAGGCCCGCATCGGCCAGAAGAACGGGCTCGTCCGGCAATGGGCGAGGCGCGGCACAAGACCTACCCAGCCTGCCGACCAACGCTATGAGAACGCCTATCTCTTCGGTGCCATCTGCCCCGAAAGAGGCGTGGGCGCGGCCCTCGCTTTGCCCCATGCTGACACCGACATGATGCAACTGCATATCGACGAGATATCCCTGCACGTCGCCAAAGGCGCTCATGCCGTGCTGCTGCTGGATCGAGCCGGATGGCACATCACCGGCGACCTGAACTGGCCGAAGAACATCACGCCGATCCTGCTGCCCTCGCGCGCGCCGGAACTGAACCCCGTGGAGAATATCTGGCAGTATCTGCGTGCCAACTACCTCTCGAACCGCGTCTTCGAGACATACGCCGACATCATCAATGCAGCCTGCGAGGCCTGGAACAGGCTCACCGAAAGGCCCGACGTCATCACATCAATCGGGATGCGCCACTGGGCGCAAACAGGTCAGTTGTAAGGGCCGTTAGTATCATCCAAATAGCGCGCTACGTCTGGAATGGGGCGCGGAGCCATCCTAGAAGCTCAGGAAGGTTCAGGCCGCGACATAGTGTCTGTTCGTGCCGCTGCCTCTAGCCGATTAAAAACCTGTTTTCGAAGGGCAATGCTGGTCTGGGTTCGCGCACTGGAACCCCCGACCGCCTGATCATTTGCACCGCAAGCACTGCCAGTTCGTGCGCCGTGCAGTCCAGGGCTTGGACCGTGGCAACCTTGAAGCCGCCCACATAGTGGTAGCGCGCCTTGATATAGTTGTTCTGGGAGTCGATCGTAAGCGGTTAGCTGAGGGCGTTTGACCTGAAGTTCCAGGGCATGAGGGCGTCGATTTTGGATGCGGGCCATCCTTGGGCGATATGCGCGAGGGTTTGCGACAGCCAGTCGAGAGGATCGACATTGTTCATCCTGGCGGTTTGCAGAAGCGTTCCCAGTGTAGCCCAGGTCCTGCCACCGCCTTCACTTCCGGCAAAGAGGCTGTTCTTTCGCGTAATGGTTTGGGGCCTGATGGCCCGTTCGACGATGTTGGAGTCGATTTCAATGCGACCGTCGGAGAGGAACCGTTCGAGTGCTTCACGGCGGGCGAGCGCATAGCGGATTGCTTCCGCCGTCTTGGACTTGCCGGAGACCTTGCCGAGCTCCCGTTCCCAAAGATCGAAGAGGCGCGCGACGACAGGCGCAGACTTTTCCTGCCGGAGCTTCGCGCGGGTGTCTGCATTCCGGCCGCGCACGTCATCTTCGACCCTCCACAGCTCGGTCATGGCCATGACGCTGTCCGTGGCAGCCTGCGAGACGCCGCTGATGTGCAGATCGTAGAACCTGCGCCTGAGATGCGCCCAGCATCCGGCAAGCCTCATCGTTTCTGTGCTGCCGGTTTTGGCCTGGCTTTTGGCGTGGCTCTTGGCCTGGCTCTTGGCCTGGCTCTTGGCCTGGCTCTTGGCCTGGCTCTTGGCAAGGCTGCTATAGGCCACGTATCCATCGACCTGCAGGATGCCGTTGTACCCGGACAGATGACGGGCCACACATTCAGCGCCTCTGCCGTCTTCGAAGCGATAGGCCACCATTGGCGGACTGGTGCCGCCATAGGGGCGATCATCGCGCGCGTAGGCCCATAACCAGGCCTTGGTTGCTTTCCCCGATCCGGGAGCCAGAGTGGGCAAGCTCGTTTCGTCGGCAAAGATCCGCTCACCCTCCTTGATCTTTTCGAGGATGTAATCGGCCAGTATCTGCAGTTCAAACCCAAGATGGCCCATCCATTGGGCCATCAGGGATCGGCTGATCTCGACCCCGTCGCGCAGGTAGATCGCCTCCTGACGGTAAAGCGGAAGACCGTCGGCATATTTGGAGACCGCGATAAAGGCGAGCAGCCGTTCCGTTGGCAATCCGGCTTCGATGATGTGTGCCGGTGCGAGCGCCTGGATCACGCCGTCATGGCCACGGAAGGCATATTTGGGACGGCGCGTCACGATGACCCTGAACTTCGGCGGAATGACATCGAGCCGTTCGGAACGGTCTTCGCTGATCAGCACCTTCTCCAGGCCCTCATATCCAGCGGGGAGTTCCGGCTCGATGACCTCCTCGATGCGCTCAAGATGCGCAGCAAAGCCTTTGCGCGGGCGTGGAGCGCGTTTCGGCTTGTCCCTGGCGCCCCGGTCGAGTTCGCTCTGGACGCTCGAAAGGCCGGTCTCCACCTCCTCGAAGGCAAAGGCAATCTGCTCGTCGTCGAGGACCCCAGGACCACCGGCGCGGAGCCGTTCAGAGCGCTTGCCATGTTGCGCGCGCTGCAAGACCTTCATGATCAGCGTCAGGTTGGCAATCCGCTCGTTGGCGCTCTGTTCGATCGCCTCCAGCCGGGCGATTTCAGCCTCCGCGGCTCTTAATCGAACATCCCCTTGCGCCTGCGCACGCGCCAGGGCGAGCACCATCGCCTTGAGCGCATCCACGTCGTCCGGCAAGGTGTTCAGGGGTAAATCCATGGGTGCAAATAGAGCACAAAACCGCTCACTTTCCCAATGATTACAGCAGCATGATTCATCTTGCCGCAGATCGACATCATCCCGTCAGCAAGGGTCGCCGCACCTTTGTCGGACGGATCTTCTTCCAGTCCATCCCGGCCAGAAGAGCCATCAGCTGCGAATGGTCCAGGCGAATGCGAGCCGCCGATAGGGCAGGCCAGCAAAAGCCTTGCTCCTCAAGCGTCTTCGAATAGAGACAAACGCCGCTGCCATCCCACCACACGATCCGAACACGGTCCGCACGTTTCGACCGAAACACGTAAAGCGCGCCGTTGAACGGGTCGAGGCCGCCATCCCGGACAAGCACCATCAGGGATGCGGCACCTTTACGAAAGTCGACGGGCTGGCACGACACGTAAACGACGACACCCAGGCCAATCATGCTTTGCGCACCGCCCTCAGTATCACGGTCAGATGATCCGCATCGATGTCGCCGCCAACACGGACAACCGTATCCCGAATGACAATCTCCACAGCCCAGTTGCCAGCCGCCTCGACGCGCGCAAACTTCACCTCATCGTGCGCAACGGGCATGGCTTTGACCGCCCCGGATGCCCGGGCCTGTCGCCGCCATCCATAAAGCTGCGAAGGGTCAACCCCGGCAGAACGCGCAATCGCCGAAACATTCGCACCAGGCAACAGCGTCTGGGAAATCAGTCGTGCCTTCTCGTCGACCGACCAATCACGTAGCCTGCGCCTCGTCCGCACCGGCGCTGCCGTCAAAACCTCAAAAACTCGATCTTGATTCATACTCTCGCTCATAGGATTCCCCACATGATTCACCGGGAAAATGAGCGATCAGAACACCAAAAGATACGTGGGGTTGCCTACACGCTTACAGTCGATCAGTGCCAGCACATTAAGGTCGTCTTGCTCGCTCAAACCGAGTCCTGCCGCATTGCACGCCTCGGCTAACTTCACGAAGCTATGGCTCAAAACGCGCAACTGGGAGCCCGTCCGGCCCGCCGAGATCAGGGCTGCTTTCATGTAGAGCTCGATACAATGGTAATACAGATAGCGGATCGGATCGCCTGCCCAACCACCGACGCCTTTCAGCTCACGTGCAAGCACCTGCGCTCCGACGCGATAGGCCTCGGCCTTGTTTATGAAACCGACCGGAGCGGTTGAGCTGAACGATTCGCCCATGTCGCCCTCTGGAGATGATGTATTATTCTAGCACCAATACAGTCGGCAATTCCGGAGATTTCTTGCAGACTTGCGACTAGGGAGCCGAGTTCAATTATTTTGTCAATGGCGGTGCAATTTCCGGCCAGCGGGGCGGCGGGCCGACTGCGGCAGGCGCCGGATCTTCAGGCGAGGTGACAAGCCGTCGCCTGGCTGGAGCCGAACGATCGCAGAACAGGCTCTTCCGCGCTGCAGCGCGGCTGAGCGACAGGGCAACGAGTGTGGAAACGGCAACCCGTCGGCGGATCGAAGGGGCTCGGCGGATCGCCCATCAGGCGGAGGCGCTTTACCTTGTGGTCCGGATCTGGATGAGGCACGGCTGAGAGCAACGCCTTGGTGTAAGGATGGCGGGGCGCCGCGAACAGGACTTCGGCCTGGCCAATCTCGACGATCTTGCCCAGATACATCACCGCCACCCGATCGGCGATCTGCCAGACGATTCCGAGGTTGTGCGAGATGAACAGATAGGTCAGGCCAAGCCTGCGCTGCAGGTCTTGCATCAGGTTTATGATCTGCGCCTGGATCGACACGTCAAGGGCTGAAACCGGCTCGTCGCAGACGATGAACCCTGGCTCCAGCGCCAGCGCGCGCGCGATGCCGATGCGCTGGCGCTGCCCGCCTGAGAATTCATGCGGATAGCGCTTGGCATGGTCGGGCGACAGGCCGACCAGTTCGAGCAGCTCGCCGACGCGTCTGCGTCGGGAGCCGCTGTCGCCGACGCCATGAATGACGAGCGGTTCCGCGATGATCGCGCCGACTGACATCCTGGGGTTCAGCGAACCGAACGGATCCTGGAAGATGATCTGCATCTCGCGCCGCTTCATCCGCATTGCGGCAGGCGCGAGCTTCGCCAGATCGTCGCCATGGTGGAGCACTTCGCCAGCGGTCGGCTCGATGAGGCCGAGGAGCAATCGACCGGTGGTCGACTTTCCGCAGCCGGATTCGCCGACCAGTGCGAAGGTCTCGCCTTTCCGGATCGAAAGCGAGACGCCGTCGACGGCGCGCAACACGGGACCAGATCCGAACGTGCGGCGCGCATGGAAATGCTTGCACAGGTTCCGCACCTCGATCAGTGGACCCTCGCTCTTCATGCTGCGCCCGCCCCGGCGGCATGCAAAAGGCAGGCGACGTTCCGCTCCGCCCCCAGCCTGATGGCGGGCGGGATGCCGGCTGCGCAGGCCGGGTGCGCCTCCGCGCAGCGTGGCGCGAAGCGGCAGCCTGGCGGCATGGCGGCCGCCTGCGGGACGCTGCCTGCAATTGCCTGCAAAGGCGTGCGTGGCCCATCCATCACCGGCATCGAGGCCACCAGCCCTCTGGTGTAGGGGTGGGCCGGAGAACGGAACAGGTCGCGCACGGGCGCAGACTCGACCACGCGTCCGGCATACATCACCAGCGCACGCCGGGCGAACTGTGCGACGACGCCGAGATCATGGGTGATCAAGAGGACGGCCATGCCGAGCTCGTGCTGCAGCCCGCCAAGCAGATCGAGGATCTGTGCCTGGATCGTGACGTCGAGGGCCGTCGTCGGCTCATCGGCGATCAGAAGCTTCGGACGGCAGGCCAGCGCCATGGCGATCATCACGCGCTGGCGCATGCCTCCGGAGAGCTGGTGAGGGTATTCGTCGAGGCGTCGCCGCGCATCCGGGATCTCGACCATGTCCAGCAACTCGAGCGCCGCCAGCCGAGCGGCCCTCCGGTCCAAGCCGCGGTGCTGGCGCAGCGGCTCCATGATCTGGTCGCCGATCGGGAAGACCGGGTTCAAGGACGACATGGGCTCCTGGAAGATCATGGAGATCGAAGCGCCGCGCAGGCGGGCCATGGCGCTTTCGGACTCGGCAAGCAGGTCGCGCCCTTCAAAGACGATGGCTCCGCCGGCGATACGCCCTGGCCTTGCGATGAGGCGAAGGATGGAGAGCGCCGTGAGGGATTTCCCGCTGCCGCTCTCACCCACGATGCCGAGCACTTCGCCTGCCGCCAAGTCGAAGCTGACGCCATCGACCGCGGACGCAGGGCCCGCGCGGGTCGGGAAGGTGACGGTGAGATCCCGTACGGACAGGAGGGGCTTGTCCATCACCGGGCTCCGTGCTTCAGCCGCGGATCAAGAACGTCCCTAAGTCCATCTCCCATCAGGTTGAGGCCGAGCACCGTCGCCATGATCGCGATGCCCGGCCAGATCGTGATCCAGGGCGCCTCCGCGATGTAGTTGCGCCCGTCGGCGATAATGTTTCCGAAGGTCGGGGTCGGAGGGGGCGGCCCAACGCCGATGAAGCTCAGAACGGCTTCGGCCAAGATCGACAGCGCAAAGATGAAGGTGAGCTGGACCAGCAGCGGCGCCATGCAGTTCGCCAGAATGTGCCGGAACAGGATGCGCACATGGCCGGCCCCCAGGGCCCGCGCCGCCTCGACATACTCGGCCTCCCGCACCACCAGAACCGAAGCGCGGACGATGCGGGCGGTGCGCGGCGTGTAGGCCACGGTGAGCGCAATCACTGCGTTCAGCAGCGATGGCCCGAGCACCGCACCCACGGCGATGGCGAGAAGGATCGGCGGAAACGCCATGAAGCCATCCATGATCCTCATGATCAGATTGTCGAGACTGCGGACATAGCCCGATACCGCGCCGATCAGCGTTCCGAAAACGCCGGTCAGCAGGACCACAAGCAAGCCGATGAACAGCGAGACGCGGCTGCCATGCAGCACGCGGGAGAGGATGTCGCGGCCGAAGCTGTCCGTGCCGAAAAGATGCGCGGCGTTCGGCTGGCCAAGCCGGTAGCGGAAATTGTTCTTGAGCGGGTCGAAGGGCGCGATGAGGTCGGCCGAGAGCGCGACCGCGACTACGGAGAGGAAAAGCAGGCCCCCAACCAGAAAGGAGCGGTTTGCCAGAAAGCGCCGGGCGAGCGCGAAGCGCTGAGCCTCTTCCAGTCCGTCGATCACCACCCGTCCGTCAGCCATAGCGCACCCGCGGATCCGCCCAGGCGTACAGCAGGTCGACGATGATGTTGACGGTCACATAAATGAAAGCGAGCAGCAGCAGCCCGCCCTGGATAACCGGGTAATCGCGCCTGAGAACTGCGCCGATGATCAGCCGGCCGACGCCTGGCAGCGAAAACACCTGCTCGATGACGATTGCTCCGCCGAGCAGCACGCCGATGATGACGCCGGTGACGGTGATGACCGGTATCAGCGCGTTGGCGAAGGCATGCTTGCCCACCACCTTCCACGCCGGCACGCCCTTGGCGCGCGCGGTGCGCACGTAATCCTGGCTGAGGACTTCCAGCATGCTCGACCGCGTGATGCGGGCGATCAAGCCGATCTGCGTCACCCCGAGGGTGAAGGCGGGCAGGGCCATGGACCGGGCCCAGCCCGCGACGCTCTCCGTGATCGGCACGAACCCGCCTGTGGGCAGCCAGCCGAGAGCGACCGCGAAGATGTAGATCCCGACGAGGCCGAGCCAGAAGTCGGGAATCGACAGACCGACGAGCGCGAGCACCATCAGCGACTGGTCGGCCCAGGTCCCATGCTTGACCGCGGCGAAGACGCCGGCCGCCACCCCCAGCGTCACCGCGATGACGAGCGCCAGGAGGGTGAGCGAAAGCGTCAGCGGAAGCCGCTCCAGGATCGCTTCGGCAACGCCCCTGTTGAGCAGGAACGACTGGCCAAGATCGCCATGCAGCAGATTGCCGTACCAGGCCAGCATCTGCTGATGCCAGGGCTGGTCCAGGTTGAGCCGCTTTCGGATGCGCTGCAGCTCCTCGATCGACGCGCCGGGATCGGCCAACTGGGACGCGACATCGCCTGGCACGAGCCAGATCAGCGCGAAGGTGACAAGGCTGACGAAGAAGAGAACCAGGGCGGCGCTCGCAATCCGGTGCAGCAGGAAGCCAAGCATGGTCTGCGCCGCCCTTCCGTCCGCTCACTCAACCCAGAGGTCCCACATCCGCGGGATGCGGTAGGGCTTGTAGTTCTTCACGTTCGCGCGGGAGGCCTGGAAGATGCCGACCTCGCCGACCTTGATGGCGTAGGCCTGGTCGATCATCTGCTTCTGGAACTTGCCGAAAGCCGCCTGCCGTTCCTTCAGATCGAGTGCGCTGTTCAGGGTGCTGTTGGCCGCGTCGATGACCGGATCCTGAACCTGCATCCGCGCATTGGCGCCGGCGAAGAAGCTGACGACGTTGTAGGGCCCCTCGTAGGGTTCGATGCCCATCATCAGCGGCCAGGCGTTCCAGCCTTCCTTCTTGGTGGTGCTCGACAAAGCTGTCGGCCAGTCGACGACGCGAACATTCACCTTCATGCCGATCGCCTTGAGCTGCTCGCCGATGGTGACAGCGGTGTCGTTGTGGTTCTTGAAGCTGGAGTCTGTCAGGATCAGCAGCTCCTCGCCCTTGTAGCCTGCCTCTTGCAGCAGCTGCCTCGCCCGGGCCTGGTTCTTCTGGTTGTAGGCTTCCTTGCCCAGATCGCCCTGGAAGTAGGGTGTGTTCGGGTATTGCCAGCCGTGCAGCAGCCGGTAGGACCCGTCTGTCGAGATTGCCATCACCTCTTCGGAATCGATCGCGGCCTGGATCGCCTGGCGCACCTTGGCGTTGTTGGTCGGAGGCTGCGAAGCGTTGAAGATGAACATCTGGAACGCCCAGGGCACCATCTCGTGCATCGTGACGGTGCGGTCGTTTGCGAGCCGCTTGGCAGACGGCGTCGGGATCTGCTCCAGCACATGAAACTCGCCGGACTGCAGCCCGGCCGTGCGGGCCCCGCCCTCCGGCACGAAGCGGATCGTGATGTTGTCGACATAGGCGGTCTTCTTGCCGCCGAAACCGTCACGCGGATTGCCGACAGGGCTTTGCATATAGCCGTCGAACCGCTTCAGCTTCACGTGGCTGTCCGGCCGGAATTCGACGAACTGGAACGGACCGGTGCCGATGATCTCGATCTTGTTGGCCTCCTTGCCGGCCTCTTCGGCAGGGATCACGACGGCTGGCGCGCGGGGCGAAGAGAGCTGCTCGAGGAACCCGGGCACGGGGTTGTTGAGCGTGATGACAAGCGTCCGGGCATCGGGCGTCGCCATTTCCTTCACCGGCCTCATGAAGGGGCTGCCGCCCACTTTGGCGTAGCGCTCGAGAGACGCCCTGGCGTCGGCGGACGTCATCATCTTGCCGTTGTGGAAACGCGCCTCACGAAGCGTGAAGCTGTAGGTGAGGCCATCGGGCGAAACGGTCCAGGCGGTAGCGAGGTCGCCGACGACATTGGCGTTCTCGTCGCGGGTGATCAGCATCTCCCAGACATGCAAGGCGATGTTGCGGGTGGCCTGCGCGGTTGTCGTCATGCCGTCCATGGTGGGCGGCTGCGCCTGCTGCGCCATCACGATGTCCCCGCCCTTCTTCTGGGCGCGCGCCTCATTGACGGCATATGGTGCGGCGGCAAGGATCGCGAGCGTCGCGCCCGCCAGAGTGAGAGTGCGGCGTGTGGTCATGTCGGATTTCCTCCCCGTGGTATGGTTGGACAACATCAGCTCGCGTAGTCCGGTTCCTCCCGGTCGAGCAGACGCTTGTAGGCGGCGAACTCCAGGTCGGCGTCCCAGACGTCCCTGAAGTCTCCGTAGTGGTGCTTCCGCATCGTGTCGGGCAGCTGCTTCAGCGGTCCGCCGAAACCGCGCGCCAGGCATTGCCACATGGCCGAGCGCTCGACCGCCGAGAGCTCGCAGAAGGCGCTTGCAACATCGCGGCCAACCGTGGTGAGCCCATGGCTCGCCATGACCAGCGTGGTCTTTTTTCCGAGCAGGCGGGCGATCCGGTCGCCCTCGTTGTCATCAAGCACGGATCCGTTCATTTCGTCGTCGTAGGCGATGCGGTCATTCAGGGTCAGATCGTTGTTGTGGCTCATGGCCAGCCTGCCGCCCTCGATGAGCGAGAGCGCCGTCGCGTAGGGAGGATGGACATGCAGCACCACCTGCGCCTGCGGGTGCATCAGATGGATGCGGCTGTGGATGAAGTGGGCGACCTTGCGCAGTTCGCCCTTGCCGGAAAGGACATTGCCCTCGAGATCGCAGACGATCAGGTCGCTCGCCTTCAGCTCGTTGAAGAGCAGGCCGCGCGGGTTGATCATCATCAGCTCCGTGCCGGGGATCATCGCGCTGTTGTGGTTGCCGATCCCCTCGTTCCACCTCTCCCGGGCCGACAGGCGGAATGTGGCGGCGAGATCGCAACGCAGCGCCCACTCGGCCGCCTCGCTGTGCCTGAACTTGTGGACCTGGGCCATGTCTTGATGTCTCCGGTCTATGCGCTTCAGATTGCGGGAGTTCGGTAGAGGACCTTGCCGCTGACCTTGATCTCGATGTCGAGCAGATGCTTCCGCACGCCTGCAGGTTCGATCTCGAGGCCGAGCCCTGGCGATTCGGGGGCGCGGATGTCCCCTTGGCTGTCCCGCATGATGCGGCTCGCCATGTAAGCCTCGACGACCGGCTTGGGTGCGGCGGGATACTCGCAGATTACATGGTCCTTCAGCCCCGCATAGGGTTGCAGTGACGCCGACAGGGCCAGATGCGACGTGAAGGTGTGATTCACATAGGTCACGCCGCGTTCGGCCGCATAGTCCGCCACCCACTTCGCCGGACCTATGCCACCGATGCGGCCGCAGTCGATCTGGATATAGCCGACCTTGCCATAGTCGATGAGATGTCGCGCCATGTGCGTGTCGTGGGCGCCCTCTCCGCCGGCCAGCTTGACCCGGCCGCTGCGCTCCGCGAGCGCACCGTAGGCGCCGTATGCGGCGGCCTGGAACGGCTCCTCCAGCCAGACCGCGCCGGCCTCGGCAAGCGCAGGCAGGCGTTCCGCCGCGCGGTCGACATCCTCGATGAAGATCTGGCCGACATCGACAAGCAAGATGCCGTCTTGCCCGAGGCCTTCGCGCGCCGCATGGAAATGGTCCGCGTCGTCATGTGCCGAGCCGCGTCCGATCGGCCCCCAACCGAACTTGGCGGCGCGGAATCCCTGCTTGCGCGAGAGCTGCCCGATCTCCAGCGTCTGCTGGGGCGTGTCCCCGAAAAGCCGCGAGGCATAGGGCGTCTTGGCATGACTCCGCTTGTAGCCGAGGAGGGACCAGACCGGCTCGCCTTTGGCGCGGCCGAGCAGATCCCACATGGCCATCTCGACTCCCGACATCGTGTGCGCGGCCTGCAGGAGGTCCATGCTGTCGTAGGCCACCCGCGCGGACATGCGGGCTATGTCCGCTGGGCTGTCTAGGCGCTCGCCGAGCACCGAGGCTCCGACCGGCCGGCAGACGCCATGGGACATGGGACAGACGAAGGCGGCGATCGAGGGCAGCGGCGCGGCCTCGCATTCGCCCCAGCCCTCGCGGCCGCCGCCGGACACGCGCACCAGCAGCGCATCCTGGCTGCCGTCGGCCTCGGTCGTGACTTCCGGCATCGAGACATAGAAGAAATCGACGGCCTCGATCTTCATGCCCGTCTCTCCCCGCCATGCCACGTCACCACGGGCCTGAAGTCGATGTCGGGATCGAGCGGATAGACCGGCCGTCTGCAGATGGCATGCCCGAGGCTCAGCAGATCGGCGCTGGTCGATCCCGGCGCATCGATGTTGAAGTTCTTGACAACCCACTCGTCGTACATGTGGTGCTCCGTATGCGGCGACTTCACGACGGTCAGGTCGTAGTCACGAGGATCGCAGCCGTTCGCGTAATAGACCGCGCGGTCGAACAGGAAGCAGGGCTCGCTGATCACCACGATCGTGAAGTTGGCCATGGCGAGCACGGCGGTCAGGCCGGCGTTGAGGGGCGCGCGCATGGTCTCCAGCCGCGTGCGTCCGCTCGACAGGCTTTCGACCGTGGCCGTGACCTTCAGCGGCGTGAAGCGGCCGGGATCCCGCTCGCCGCCGAGCGTCAGCGTCACCCTTGCGCCGATGCCGGCGGCGGCGGCGGCCTTCGCGGCGGCGGAGTCGACGATCTGGAGCAGCACGCGCCCTGTATAATTCGCCTTGATGAGCGCCTTGAGGATCGCATTGGAATCGCCGGTCGCTCCCGACGAGGTGGCGTCGGCGGCGTCGGTGAAGATCACCGGCCCGGCCATGGTGCGCGCCTGGGCGATCGCCTTGTCCAGCTCGATGAGCTTGCCCTGCATGCGGTGGCGCTGGCTCCAGAAATCGCGCGCCAGCTGCTCGACGGCTCGCTCCGTCGCGGCGTTCTTCTTTTCGACGCAGATCAGCGCCTGCGTGCAGAGTTCGGGCACGTCGGTGAAGGGATTGCCGATCATGACGCCCGCGCCCAGCGCCTGGTCCTCGTGCTCCAGCCTGCGGGCCTCGCGCAGGATGTCGCCGTAGCAGCCCGATTTGGTGACCAGCTCGTCGCCGCGGACCAGAGCAGGGATGACTACGCGGGCTATCGCCGGCCGCAGTTTCTCGTCGATGATCCGCATCAGCAGCGTCGCCGCCCGCTCGCCGGTGTCCGCGAAATCGACGTGGGGATAGGTGTGGTAGATGGCGAAGCCGTCGATCTGCGCCAGCATGCGCTCCGTGAGGATGCCGTGCAGGTCGAGGGAGATCACGATCGGGACCTCCGGCCCGACGAGCCGGCGCGTCTCCTGCAGGAGCCATCCCTCCGGATCGAGTTCTCCGACCGCGCCCATGGCGCCATGGAGCGAGAAGAACACGGCGTCGGCCTGCTCCGCCATCTTGGCAATCGCAGCGACCATGTCGCGCGAGAGCTTCTTCCAGCCATCCGCGGCGAGAATGCCGGCGCTCGGCGCCGTCGCCGAAATGGTCGGCAGCAGGGTTGCGTCGGCACGGCGATCGAACACCGACAGCGCGCCGCCGATCGCGGTGTTGAGGCCGCGCTGCTCCAGGAGCTGCTCCCCGTGCCGGATGCGAAAATCCGAATAGGCCGACTGCAACGGGTTGAAAGAGGATATCTCCTGCATGCATTCGGCGATCAGGATGCGTGGCATGGGCGTCGCTCCTCACCCTTCCGCGATCTTGGCGTCATAGTCCTGCATGACGACGCCGACGCAATCGCCGCGCTGCACCCGGCCCGGCCCGGCGCCCATCCAGAGTACGCCGGAGGTCGCGTAGCGAACCTCGATGGGTTCGCGGTCGATGTCCTCGACAAAATGGAGCAGTCCGGCGAGTTCGCCCTTCTGCACGGCGGCTCCGGCAAGATGCATGGGCTCGTAGGTTGCCGTGGCACGGGCGAAAAGGAAGTTGGCGGGATCCTTGACCATCATCTGGCGCGTAGCCTTTGCGCCGTCTCGCTGAGTGGTGTCCGGCGCGCCCTCCATGACACCGCACGCCTTCATGACGTTGAGGATGCCGCGTTCCGCGATGCGAACGCCTTCTGGGTTGACGCGGCCCCAGCCGCCGATCTCGGTGCCAATGGACACCTTCTTCTGTCGCTCGACCGAAGAGGTGAAGGTGGCGCCCTCGTCGACGCCCCAGAACACGGCGTTGTACGGCGCGCCGAACGCGCTCGCGATGCGCATCGTCTCACCCCGGATCTTCGCATCGTCGATGTAATGCATGTTGGTCGACAGCGCAGCATCGGCGGACTGGCCGGCGGTATGCAGATCAACCGACACGTCCACGTGCGGCAGCAGCACCGCATCCATGAAATGGGCCAGCATGAACGAGAAGGTGCCGCGGGGATCGCCAGGGAAGCAGCGGTTGATGTCCCGCCCATCTGCCGGCGAAAGCCTGGTATTGGCGAGCACCGCGGGCATGTTGACGGCCGGCATCAGGATCACGCGCCCTTCGATCCGCTTTACGTCGAGGGTGCGGGCAAGTTTCGAGATGGCGATCGGCCCCTCGTACTCATTGCCATGCACGCCGCCAGTGAACAGCAGCGTCGGCCCCTTGCCGTTCTTGAGCACGATGATCGGAATCTCGACCGCGCCCCAACCCGACGCATCGCGAGAGAGCGGCGCACGCAGATAAGATGCCTGCCGTCCGGACTTGTCGAAGTCGATATCGCAACGGACGCGGCTCTGAACCTGGGCCATGACAATCCCCTTGTCAGCGATATCGTATGATCGTATACGATTTTAACCATTGTCAAGACAGTTCGTCGGCAGTCGCCGCCAACCGATTTCCGGACCCAGATGGATCGCCATCGCCGCAGCAGCCTTTCCGTCGTGCCTCCATCGCCGGACGATGCGGAGTGGCGGCCGCTGCAGCCGCAGACGCTTGTGGATCGGGTTGTCGAGGCGATCATGGCCCAGGCCGCGCGTGGGGTCCTTCTGCCTGGCGACCGCATCGGTGAAAGCGATATCGGACGAAAGCTTGGCGTGAGCCGCGTGCCGGTGCGCGAGGCGCTGCGCCTCCTCGAGAGCCACGGCATCGTTGTGAATGAGCCCTACAAGGGCATCAGGCTGAGGCCGCTCACCAACCGCTGGGTTAAGGATCTGGTGGAGGCCCGGACGTCGCTGGAGACCAGCGCGGCGCATCGCGCGGTGGACGCCGGCCATCATGGCCCGCCTTGGATCGCGCCTCTGGAACGCGCCATCTCGGAGATGGACCTGATGGCTTCGCGCGGCGACGCCTATGGTCTCGCGGCGGCCGATACGGTGTTCCACCGGGAGCTTTGCCGGCTTGGCGGCAACACCGTGATCCTCGACCTGTGGGAGACTCTTGCCCGTCAGCTGACGATCGTCTTCGGGCTCGCCACGCTCGGCAAGCCGATGCCGTCCATCGCGGAGGAGCATCACGACCTGCTCAAGGTGCTGATGACCGGCGACAAGGACGCCATCACGGGCATCCTCCATGAGCACATCACGATCATGAATCTCGCAGTCGACTACGAGGCTATCCAGGAGCAGCGCCGACGCGCGCGCGCTGGAGGATGAAGGGGGAAGGCATGCAGTTCAAGGCCCCGGCGCGGCTGCCCGCCGTCAAGATCACGAAGATCGTTGCCGCGCCGCTCTTCGGCGAAAGCCCGAAGGGTGGCTGGTCGAACGAGATCCGGCCCGAGGACTCCATTCACGCGCTGATCGCGGTGCAGACCGATTGCGGCATGACAGGCTTCGGCAGCGTCTTCACGGATGGCCGGCTGGCGCAGGCGGGGCTTGAGGTCCTGAAGCCGCTGATCATCGGAGAGAATGCGCTGGAGCCGGAACGGGTGGCGGAGAAGCTTCACCAGAACACGTTCTGGATGGGGCGCGGCGGCACGCTGACCCATACGATCAGCGGCATCGACATTGCGCTGTGGGACATCCTCGGCAAGGCGACAGGCCTTCCCGTCGGCCAGCTTCTCGGCGGCATCCACCGCCGGAAGGTGAAGCCCTACTGCTCGCTGCTCATGGAGGAACCCTCGCGGATGAAAGACGTGGTTGCCGAATACCACGCCAAGGGCTTCCGCGCCTTCAAGATCGGCTGGGGTCCGTTTGGCAGGGCCATGGACGCCAAACTCGACGCCGCGATCGTGAGGGCGGCGCGTGAAGGCATCGGACCGGACTCGCAACTCTTCGTCGATGCGGGCGCGAGCGACGCCTGGTGGCCGCATGGTCTCAAATGGGCGATTCGTACAGCCGAGATGCTGAAGGATTACGATGTCGGCTGGTTCGAGGAGGCGCTGAAACCTGATGCGCTCGAGGATTACTGCCATCTCAGGCGCGTCAGTCCCGTTCCAATTGCCGGAGGCGAGGTGCTGACGCGGCGCCAGAGCTTCCTGCCCTGGCTACAGCATGGGGCGTTCGACATCGTGCAGCCCGACGTGACCAAGGTGGGCGGCATAGGCGAGCAGCGGCGCATCGTCCGCATGGCCGAGGACTTCGGCGTCCGCTATGTCGGCCATGGGTGGAACACGGCGCTGGGCGTGGCGGCTGATCTCCAGATGGCCGCAGCTTTCCCCAATGTCGATCTGGTCGAGTTCATCGGCGGCAGTCCCTATGTCGATGGCATTCTGGCGGACCCCTTTGTCCTCGACACGCATGGTGACCTGGCCATTCCGGACAAGCCTGGACTCGGCGTCGAGATCGATCGGGATAAGCTCGCCCGCTACACGCCGGATGCGGCGGCCCTCTGGGGCTAGGGCGACATCAGCCGGTCGGAAGGTGTTTCCTCCTGTCGAGGTTGTGTCTGCAAACAAGGGAACGTCGGCTTTTCGGCTATAGCAGCGCTTTCCACCACGAAGGCCCGAACTCCGGAATGGGCGCTGATCAGACCTGGATATGGCGCCAGGCCACAGCGATGAGCGGGTGGCGACGGGCGGACATCGTCACAACGCCGCCCTTCGCTCTCGCCGGCCCGGGCAGCCATCGCAGCGCAATGTCGGCGCGCCCCGAGCGTCACGCCGCCTGCAACTGGGTGCCGGCGCCTCGCCTGACGAACGCGCGCGGCTCCGGCCTTGCCGGAATTCCTGTCCGCGGGGTCCGGACCTTGCGTAAGCCTGCCCTATCTTGGCCGCGAATGCGGCGTAGGTGCACCTTGTCGAAGCAGGTTTCCGCCGCTTCCGCGCACAAGGGCGCCGCCAGTGATCAACCGGACCGAACCCAGTGAAGAGCTGACAGGGCCGCCAACGCCCGGGGCCGCCGATCAGCCGGCGCTTTCGGTGATCGTGGCCTGCCATAATTACGAAGCCTTCGTCGGCCGCGCCCTCGCAAGCGTGACAGGGCAGCGGCATCCGCGCGTCGAGCTCATCGTCGTCGACGACGGCTCCACCGACGGGTCGTGGGACGTCATCACCGATTTCGCCGCCAGGGCCGAGGCGCAAGGCCAGCGCTTCGCCATCCACCGCATCGCCAACCAGGGCCAGCGCGGCGCCTGCCTTTATGGCTTCGAGCGCAGCCTTGCGCCATTCATCCTGTTCCTCGATGCCGACGATGAGTTGCTGCCCGGCTCGCTCGAAACCATCCTTGGCCGGCTTGACGCCAAGGTCGCCAAGCTCCAGTTTCCGCTTGAGCGCATCGATGCCGAGGGGCGGCCGCTGGGAGAGCCGCGACCTGCTCTGCGCGAGGCGCGCGAGAAAGAGACCCTGAAGGCTCGCGTGCTGCGCTCGGGCTCCTACACCTCGCCACCGACATCGGGAAACGTCTTCCGCAGGGATCTGTGCGCCCTTCTGAGAGAGGCGGATTATGACGCGGCCGTGGATGGCGTCATCCTGTTCGCGGCCCCTTTCATGGGCGATGTCGTCAGCCTCGCCACTCCGCTCGGGCGCTACCGCCTTCATGACCGTAATGATTCCGGCATCAACCGCCCGCCCGACCCCCGTTCCATCGCCCGCGATCTGAGGCGCTTCGCCGACCGCACCGCCCATCTGCGGCGCTTTCTTGAAGGGCAGGGCCTGGCTGGCCAGCTGGTGAAGGCCGAGGATGCCTACTTCCACCGCGAGCGCAGCTTCTATCTGGCGATGACGCTTGGCGTCAGGCCCGGAATAGGCGAGGCCGCCCGCCTGATCGCGGGCCTCGTCACCGAGCCGCACAGCACGAAGGCGAAACTGGCTCTGGCCGGCTTCTTCGCGATGGCGGCGCTGCTGCCGGCGAGGCGGGCCCGCCGCGCCCTGGCCTGGCGGCTTGATGCAGGCCAGCGTTCGCCATCGGGCCTGATCCGTGCCGTGGTCGGTTCGTGACGAGTTACCGGCATGCCACGAGATAAACACGTCCCGCCGATGAACAACATCGCGCCGCCGGACTTTTGATCGAGGATCGCCGCGTCGCTGGGCACGGCCAAGGAGGTTATAGCATGCTGTTTTCCGGATATCAGACCAGGCCGCCCAAGGCCTTGCCGCGCCTCCTGCTCGCAGCCGTGCTGGCAGCCCCCATCCTGTCGGCCGCTCCGACGCAGTCGGCAGCCCAGGCGGAGCCCCAGCGCTATACGCTCGGCCCCCTGGACCGGCTGATGATCCGCATCAACTCCTTTCGCCGCGACACGGGCGAGGCGATGGCGTGGACTCCCCTCAACGGCGAGTTCACCGTCGGCGCGGACGGCACGCTGTCCATGCCGATCATCGGACCGATCCGCGCAGCGGGCCAGACGGTCAACAAGCTGGCGGAGCAGATCGGCTCGGCGCTGAAGGAGAGCGCCAATCTGGCCGAGACGCCATCGGCCTCCGTCGAGATCCTGCGCTATCGCCCGTTCTACATCCTCGGCGCCGTGCAGCAGCCCGGCAAATTCGAGTTCCAGCCCGGCCTCACCGTGCTGCAGGCGCTCAGCACCGCCCAGGGCCTTGCCCGGGCGGCCGACCTGTCGGGGCTGGAGCGCGAGATGATCCTGTCCTCCGGCGATTTGCGCACGCTCGAAGCGGAGAAGATCGCGCTCGAGGCCGCCATGGCGCGGCTTGCCGCCGAGATCGCCGAGAGCGAGACGATCGGCCCGGTGCCCGCTCTGGCCAATCTGGCCTCCGATACGCGCGTGGCCACGGCGATCGCCGAAGAGACGCTGCGCTTCAGGGCCCGGCGCTCGGCGCTTCAGGGCGAGCTCGAAGCCATCGAGCAGTCCAAGGTTCTGCTTCAGCGCGAACTGGCGTCGCTCGATGAGAAGGGTAAATCCCTTGATCGTCAGATTGAAGCCAACAAGCGCGAGCTTCGTCTGGTCAGCGATCTCGTCAGCCGTGGCCTGAGCGTTTCGCCGCGCCAGCTGGCGGCGGAGAACACGCAAGTGGCTGTCGAGAGCAGCCGGCTGGATGTGCAGGTGGCGTCGTTGCGAGCGCACCAGGCCCTTGCCCGCGCCAATCGCGATGTCGTCGATCTCAAGGCCCGCCACCGCAAGGAGGCGCTGGACGCCTCGGCCGCCACCCGCGCCCTGCTGGCGCAGAATGCCGAGAAGACCGAGACCGCCCGTCGTCTGCTGCGCAATGCGGAGAGCCGCTCGCCGGGCTCTGGCGCGGAAGTCGAGGAGATCGTTCCGCGGTTCAGGCTCACCCGAAACGAGGCCTCCGGCCGCATCACGCGCATGGTGACCGATGCCGAGATGCTTGCGCCGGAGGATGTCGTCGAGGTGCTGCTGCCTCTTCTGCCGCCCGGAACGCCCGGAACGCGCGGACGCGCCGCGGCGCTGACGCGCTGAGCCCCTAACGGGCTCGGCCGCGTCACCAGCGGTCGACGAGTTCCAGCCGGCCCGGCCCGATGCCGAGCCGGAGCCCGCAGAGCAGGAGCGCCGAGACATAGCTCGCGACCCCGCCGACAACCGTCGCGATCGCCTCGATCAGCGGCGCCGGCTCCAGCGGCGCAAGGCCCCGCCGCAGCAAGAGCACCGCCAGCGCCATCGCGCAGGTGGCCAGCGCGATCTTCCACAGATTGGCTAGCTGCGCCCGCAGCCCCAGCCCGGCCATCGCGCGGACCTGCAGAAGATAGACCCCGAACATGATCGCCGCCACGCCGATGCGGGCCAGCGCCACCCCCGGCGCAGACAGCGTGAACAGGCCGAGCGGCAGCAGCACGGAGCGCACGCCCAGTTCGACGGTGTTGAGCCGGAAGATCAACGCCGGGCGGTCGATCGCCAGCGCCAGGGCATAGATGGTCTGGAAATAGGGGACCGCCATCGCCGAAAGGGCGAGCGAGGCCAGGAACGGCGCGGCCGCGTGCCATTGCGGCCCGAGCAGAAGTGCGACGACAAGGTCTGCGAGCAGGGAAAGTCCCACCGCCATGGGCGCAGCCAGCAGCATGGCGAGGCGGGAGGCTTTCAGAAACGCGCCGCGCTGGCGTTCGGCATCATGCGAGATCCGCGTGAACGCCGCCATCACGGGCTGCATTGCCGGGCGGATCAGGGTCTGGTTCGGCAAAAGCGCCACGTCATTGGCCACGGCGTAGCGCCCCAGCGCCGGCTTGTCGATATAGGCGCCGAGCAGCAGCCTGTCCGATTGCCAGTTGAGCGCCGAAACCAGCTGGGACAGGCTGAACCATCCAACGAAGCCCGCGAAATCGCTGAGGCGCGCCAGCGATAGCCGGGGCCGGTATGGTGCAAGCGCATAGGAAACCACGGCGCCGACCGCTCCGCCCGTGGCGAAGTTCACCACCAGCGCCCAGTAGCCCCCGCCCGCCAGCACTGTTGATATGGCGGCGGTCACCGCCACGATCTTGCCGATGATCTCGGTCGTGAACAGCTGCCTGAAGCTCATTTCGCGCACGAACAGCACCATTCGCGGGCTGGCGAGGCTGCGGATGACCGGGCCTGCGGACAGCGCCACCATGATCGGCGCCAGCGCTGGATTGTCATAGAAGGCCGCGACCGGCCAGGCGGCAGCCAGCACCACCAGCCCGATCAGGAGCCCACGCAGCAGGTTGAGCGTGAAGCCCGTGTCGAGATGGCTTTTGTCGATGGCCGGCAGGCGGGTGAGCGCCTGCGTGACAGGAACCTCCAGCACCGTGTCCACGATCAGCACCACGGTCAGCGCCAGCGCGGTCAGCCCGAAATCCGCAGGCGAGAGCAGCCTTGCGAAGATCAGCAGCGTGAAGAAATCGACGCCCCGCCCCAGGAAGCGGGAACCGATGAGCCAGGCGGCTCCTTTCATGGTCTTCATCGCGAGCATGGCGCGCCTCGCAGGGCCGTGATGCCTGGGGTGGCGTCCCCGCTTTCGTCAGGCGGGCGCGTCAAGGGCGCCGCAGCCCCGGGGACAGGACCCTGACGGCCTGCATCGCTTCGGGAGCGTTCAGCAAGGTGCGCGTCAGCCGGGGAAACGCGTGTGAGACCGCTCCCTTGCGCCCACGATGCGGAGAGACCGGCAGCTTGCGCCATATTGCACTTCCCAGGAACAGTTCCTTTCCGTAAGGTCATTTTCATGTCGAAATGACCGCCAGGACGTGGCGCGCTGCGCGCCGCGCGCGAGGCGACGGAATGCCGTCGGGCCGTGTCCGGCGAGCGCAACGGAAGGACCGGCTTCGGCCGCGTGAACGAACAGGACCATTGGGGAGTTGGGCGGGGGCCGACAAAGCAAAAGGCGGTTTCATGCGTATTCTCCATCTTCTCAACCACACGCGCCGGCTCAATGGTCATGTCCATGCCGCCATCGATCTGGCGTGCGCCCAGCGGGAGCTGGGACACGAGGTGCTGATCGCGAGCGGCGGCGGAGATTTCGACGCTCTGCTGGCGCGGTGCGGCGTCGAAACCCTGGTTCTGAATCATCATCGCAGTCTGCCCGTCCTCTCCGCGACCGCCCTGCGCCTGCGCCGAATCCTGTCCACGCGCCGCATTGATGTCGTCCATGCCCACATGATGACGAGCGCAGTCATCGCTGCGCCCATCTGCGCCCTTCAGCGCGTCCCCCTCATCACCACCGTGCACAACGCTTTCGAGCGCAGCGCGGTTCTCATGGGACTGGGCCGACGCGTGATTGCGGTTAGCGAGGCCGTGGCGGCCTCCATGCGGGGGCGCGGCGTGCCGGCTTCCCGTCTCACCGTGGTGCTCAACGGCACGATCGGCACGGCCCGCTCGCGCGGCCGTTCGGTGCAGCCTGCCGACATCGCGCGCCCGGCGGTGGTCTTCGTCGGCGGTCTGCACGCCCGGAAAGGCGTGAGCGACCTGATTGCGGCCTTCGCGCAGATTCAAGGGAAGCACCCGGCGGCGCGGCTGCACATCGTGGGCGGGGGCCCATCCATGGACGAGTATGTCGCCGCCGCCCGGAAGATGGGGTCTGCCGAGACCATCATCTTCCACGGCCCGAAGGACGATCCGTATCCCTACATGCTGGCAGCCGACATCTTCATCCTGCCATCCCATGCCGATCCCGCGCCGCTGGTCCTGTCGGAAGCGCGGGAAGCGGGCGCGGCGATCATCGGCACCCGGGTCGACGGCATCCCGCAGCTTCTGGAGGAGGGCGAGGCCGGCATCCTTGTGCCTGCGCGCGATGTCGGGGCGCTGGCCGACGCCATCGACCGCCTGCTGGCCAACCGGAACGACCTGGAGATGTGGCGCGCCCGCAGCCAGACGCGGCTCGACCGGCTCACAATCGCCCGCGTGGCGCGCGAGACGCTCGAGGTCTATCAGTCCGCGGGCGCCCGCTGAAGCCGGCGGCAGGACCGGTGCGCGCGCCGTGAGCACGGGCATGGCGCTCAGCCGTAGACGCGCATGTAATCGACCAGCAGATGCGCTCTCCGGTGCTCTTCCCGCAAAGGCGAGGGATACGGCACGTCGGCGCGCAGCGCGAGGGTCAGCAGGGGCCAGAACACATCGCCCTGCGCGTCAAGCTCGGCGCTGCGTCCGATCGTCCAGATCAGCGGCCTTCGGGTCGTCTGGTCCAGAACCGGGCGGCGGTTGAAATACGGGATGCAGCGATCGGCATCGACCAGCATCCCGTAGCGATTGAAGCCCTCCGTGAGATCGACGTCGGTCGGCACACCCGCGCCATCGTGGTGTTCGCCAGGCTGGCCCCACTCGTGCAGATAGGTTCCGTAAAGCTGAAGCTCCCAGCCCTTGTGCTCCACGATGTCGAGCTCCACCGACGTCCTGGGAAACAGGATGCTGCGGCCATTCATCATCCAGAATGCGGGCCAGGTCAGCGGGTGGCGCGGGAACTTCATCCGCGCCTCGAAATATCCCCTGCGCCAGCCCTTCATGATCGTCCCGTCCGAACGGGCCGTCTGGATGTTGCCGGAGATCCACTGCGCATCGGCGTTCTCATTGCCGAAGTAATGCGGCACCTGCATGCGCCGTCCGATATGGACAGCGCTCAGGCGCAGCGCCTTGCCGTTCTCCGCAGCCGGCTCGTCGACGATGGCGTAGGGCTTGACGCCTTCCTCGCCCCCGATCCGCGCGAAGGCCGAGCGGCCGTAAAAGCCGGGGTCGAAGGTGGTCGCCTTGGGGCCCGCATGCCAGATGCTCGTGTCGAGCCGTGCGAACGGCTCATCGAAGATCACGGTCCGGCCAGCGGTGGGATCGTCCGGCGCCGCAGGCGGCGGCGTGTTCCGGGCCGCATCCCGGGCCATGGCTTCCGGCGAACCCGCACCGAGCGAACGCGCGGCGGCCAGCGCGGCGCTGCCTTTCAGCAACCCGCGCCGCAGCCTGTCAGGCCCCGCCATGGCGGTCTGCTCCGGTCTGGACATGCTTGTCTCCAATGAATGCATCGCGGGGGCAGGCGACTTTGCCCTGGCCCTCGCGTGATGGTTGATCTGTGCCGGGGAGGGCGCCTCCGGCGCGGCTGCGGCGCGCCGGTTTGCGCCCTCGCGGCTTGCGCCCGCAGCGAGCCTCGCCTCAGTAGCTGCCCTTGGAAGTGAGGACCGCGGGCACCGTCCTGGCGATGATGCGGAGGTCCTCGGCCATGCTCCAGTTGCGGACATACTGGGCATCCAGCGCCACCCGCGCCTCGTAGGAGACATCGCTGCGGCCGCTGACCTGCCAGGCGCCGGTCAGGCCGGGCCGGACCCGCATGTAGGCCTCGACCTCTTCGCCATACCGCTCCAGTTCCGCCGCCACCACCGGGCGTGGGCCGACAATGCTCATGTCGCCCCGCAGCACGTTGATGAACTGCGGCAGTTCATCAACGCTGAGCCGGCGAATGACCTGCCCGAGCCGCGTGATCCGTGGATCATCCTTGAGCTTGTGCGTGTCTTGCCACTCGCGCGCGGCCTCGGGGTTGACGCGCAGATGAGCGTCCAGAACTGCCGGCGCGTTGACCACCATGCTGCGGAACTTGAGGCACTCGAAGGGTTGGCCGCGGTGGCCGACACGGCGATGGCTGATCAGCACAGGTCGACCGTCGCCGATCACGATCAGCAACGCGATGCAGATGAACAGCGGCGCCAGCACCACAAGAGCGGCGACGGACATGGCAAGATCGAAAAGCCGCTTTCCCGTGCCGCCTACCGGCACAGTTTCCGGGCGCGGCGGATACGAGGTGTGTTGCGACGCGGACCCATCAGTCCAGTTTCTTTGACGGCCGGTCGGAATGGCCAGGCGCGCGAGCCCGACTTTGGAATCGTCTCGAGACAGCATGATTAGGCACCCAAGTTGGAAAAAACTTTGGAAGCCCCCCGATATTTCCGCCAGACTCCATCGAAAGGCCGGGAGGCATCCGATGGAGCCAGGACCTTGAATGCAGCAGGCGAACTGCTGAATTCCCATTCTCGTTCGCAGCGAGACGACCTGCTATTCCCGCATCGCACAGGCGCTGCGGTCTCAATGACAATAGACGATCATCATCACTCAAGGCGAATGACGTAAGTATCATGCTCCATATGGGGCCATGAATAGACATTTACCTTTAGTTAACATTTCGCCCGGATTTTGGCCTGGTGTCAAGCCAATTCTCATCTTTTTTGCGATAAAAACGCGGTTTATAGGTCTGAAATCGTGTTTATGCGACAAATTTTTGTCAAACCCGATGGAACCAGGCGAGATCGAGATCGAACAATTTAGACTTGAAAAACAATATTTATGTAGTCAAAATATTTATAAACGCTGCCTCTGGGATTTGGTTCCCTGCGTTATGTGTCTCGTTTCGTATTTCTATGAAGATGGTCCGGGGCGGCAGAGGAGCCGTCCCCAGACAGCACCGGCGCTCAAGTCGCCGAGGGCCTCACGTCCACGCTGCCGTTGTGCTAGAGATGCGAAAGTCGGCGTCGTTGCGTCGGGAGTCACCTGAGTGCAGCCATCATCTGCGCCATCGGAGAGGGCCATGCTGTCCATCGCCTTGCTTGCTTTCATGGCTGGCGCCGTAGCGGCATTCTTCATGCCGTTGCTGGCGTTCTGCCTGTTTGGCGCGGTGGCGGCGGCGCTTGTGGGGATCGCCGCAGGCACAGGCGTCATTCCCGGCCTGTCTGTCATTCCCGCTGTCCTGTGGGCGGCGTTCACGCTTCAGATCGGTTTCGGCATGGGCATCGGCATCCGCGCACTGGGCTGGCCTGGCGCGCAGGGCAAAGCCGGCACGCGCGGCGCCCCATCCGCGAGGGGTGAGCATGGCAGGCAGGCTGATGCCAGCCTGCGCGCCCGGCATGCCCGCAGCGCCGCCGACGAGGCCGCCAAGCCGGGGGCCACCGACACAGGGTCCGTATGAGCGAGGCGTCCGCTGGCTGTCAAAGGCGCCCGAGGCGCTTGTCGCCATGGCGAGGAGCGGCGCATCAGGCCGCCTTTTCGAACGGCGTCCTTGTCGTGACCCCATCGCCGAACAGGGTCTCGCTCAGCACCCGCGCCATGCCGTCGCGGAAGACGGGCTCGGAGAAGCGCCGCGCATGCGCGGCGATGGCCTCGCCATCGATCTCGAAACGCTCCATGCGCTCGATGGCCTCGGCCAGCGCTTCCCAGCTTTGTTCGTGGAACAGGCTCCCGCTCAGACCTTCCACCACCGTCTCGGTCGCGCCGCCGCGCCCATAGGCCAGAACGGGCCGGCCGCTGGCCATGGCCTCCACCGGCACGATGCCGAAATCCTCTTCGCCCGGGAACACGAGCGCCTTGCAGCGCGCGTAATGCTCCTTGAGAACTGAAAAGGGCTGGGGTCCGAGCACTCGCACCGTGGGGCCGGCCAGCTGGCGCATGGCGGCCAGCTGCTCGCCGCCGCCGATCACGATGAGCGGAAGCTTCATGCGGTTGAAGGCCTCGATGGCGATGTCGGGCCGCTTGTAGCCCACCAGTTCACCAACCATCAGGTGGAAATCCCCCAGCTCGGAGGCCGGAACGGGATGAAAATCGTCCACCGCCACTGGCGGATGCACCACCGTGCTGTCGCGGCGATAGTAGCGCTGGATGCGGGCGCCAACCGTCGCGGAATTGGCGACGTAGCGATCGATGCGCGCCGATGAGATCGCGTCCCAGTTGCGCACGTAATGCGCGATCGGCGCCATCAGCGCCTTCTTGACTGGCCCGGCGCGCTCCCGGTAATCGTGATACATGTTCCAGATGTAGCGCATGGGCGAATGGCAATAGCAGACGTGCCGCGCCGTCGGCGGCGGGATGATGCCCTTGGCCGGCCCGGATTCGCTGCTGATGACCAGATCATAGCCGCGCAGATCGAGCTGTTCGAGCGCCATCGGCATCAGGGGCAGATAGGCCTTGTAGTAGCGTGCCGGCTTCGGCAGCTTGCCGATGAAGGTGGTGCTGACCTTGTGCCGCCGGATCACGTCCGAGACCGCTTCGGGTGCATAGGCGTGGGTGAACAGGTCAGCCTCGGGGAACATGCGGCACAGGGCCTCGATGACCTTCTCGCCGCCGCGCATGCCGACGAGCCAGTAGTGCACGATGGCGACGCGGAGCCCGGAAAGCTGCGCCAGGGCGGCCCGGCCCTCGCCGTCGATCAGGCCGATGGAGCGGTCGCCCGCCTGCCTCGGCACCTGCGGCGTCATGCCGGTCAAACTCGGGTTCATGCGCGTCTTGCCCTCTCAGGCCAGTGCTGCGGATATCCGCACAAGCCCTGGCGGCGAATCCTGCGCCACCTCGTGTCTGACCAGATAAATGCAGCAGGCGGGTCTTTGTTCACGGCTCGCGTCACAAAAGTGACGCCACGTCCGCCGCTGCGCTGCCGGGGCCGGATCAGCCAGCGGCGGCTGCAGCCTTCACCCGGGAGTTGAGAACCTCACCCGCCTCGGGAGCAAGCAGGGCGGCGAACCGCCTGGCTGTCGCTTCGGCCGCGGCCGATAGCTGCACAGGCCGCGAGGGCCAGACCAGCGCAGGCAGCGGCCCCGCATCGCGGCGCAAGCTGCTGCTGAGGCCGGCTGCGTCCAGCGCGAGGCGCAGAACATGGTGAGGATCATCGGCTGCCTGCTCGCCAAGGCCGCCGAGAACAGAGCTTTCCGACCAGCGAATGAAGTCGAAGATGGCCGTCGGCGCCCGTGCGGGCCGGCCGCGCGCCAGCACCCCGAGCCAGGCGCAGGCGGCGTAAAGGTCGGCATGATAGGCGTAGTCGGGCATCAGGTAGCCCGCGTTCACGCCCGAATGGAAAGACAAAAGCGCCCCAAAGCTTGCGGTCCAGGGCTCCTGCGCCGGAGCCTTGCCGGAACGGGCCTGAACAGGCATCGCCCGATCCAGCACCGCAACGCCGAGCCTGGCCAACAGTGCCGCCTGCGATCCGCTTTCACGCAGACGCGAAGCCTGCGGCAGCAAGGAGCGCAAGACGCCGCCGCCGTGAAGCGCCGCCGTCCACATCCAGCCACGACCCTGCGGCCTCGCGGGCTGAGACGTCACGGCCGAACCCGAGCCTGCATGGGAGCCTGAGCCCGCCCGGGCTGTCCAGTCAAGCCGGGCTTCCCCGATCACGCTGTCGAGGAAGCGTCGGCCCGCCGCGCCCCGTTCGCCCTCAAGGCGGCGCATCAGGCTCAGGTTGAGAAAGACGAGCTCATCCTCGGCAACAAGATCCCAGTTGGAAGACAACCTCCAGAAGCCGTCGATCTCGAACTCGGCTCCCCATGGCTCGCAGTTGATGCCCACAGTAGACCTCCGTCACTTAACCACACGTTAACCAAAGGCGCGCTCTCGCATGGCCGTCAATCTTGGTGTTTGTGGATGATGGAAAATTGTAATAAATTTCATTGATAACATTAATGATTATATTCTTATTCAATAAACTCCATTTTAGAATACAAGTTAATCAGAACTATTGTATCCTATCGCTGATATGAACAAATCCGGCTGCGTCACAGTTAAAGAAAACTCATCGCGGCAGCTGATTATTCGATGCAGAATTTGGAACTATGGAATGAAACGCTTGTCGCGACGCTTTGGTTCCCTCGCTTCTGCCCGAAGATGAAGCAAGGGCTCCGCCACGCTGCGGGCCACAGGCAAGCCAGCGTTCCGGCAGTCGGCCCTGAGATGTCACTTCACCGGCCTTGATGGCCGGCCGCGCAAGGGGCGGGGGCTGGCCGGGCGCCTTCGTCTCGCAACGCCGATGCGCGATTGCGACGCTGTCCCGGTGAAGGTCGGCCCGACCGGACCCTGACGGCAGATCAGGCCCCGATGACAAATCAGACCCTGATGGAACGAAACGGCCGCTCAGGCTTTACGTAACGGGACTTGCGCCGATGGGGCGCCCGTCTTGTTGCGCCGGCGCCGATGAGGCGCGCGGCGCTTGCCGCCAGGGCGGGAGGAATTGGTCGATGCTGGGGCCGGAAGAAAAGCGGCTGGCCCGCGCCTGTCGCGCCGGGAACGAGGCAGATCGCCGTGCTCGCAGACAAAGATCATGCGCCCGCGCCTGTCGCGCGGGGAACGAGGTCTGCGCGGCATGATGATCGAACCCATCGGCTTCGCCACGCTGGTGATCGGGTTTCTGTGCCTGGCCTGGGGGCGGCATGCAGCCGCCATGGGCTTCCTGCTGGCTTCGCTGTTCGGCTCGGCGGCAGCCATGTTCATTGGCGCGGCCAATATCCAGCCGGGTCATGTGGCGCTCGGCTTCGCCGCGTTCGCCACGCTGACGCGCAGCCGCGAGGTCGGGGCCGCCATGCAGGTTCTTTCACCCTTCAGGCCCGGCTTCTGGCTGGCTTGCCTGGTCATCTACGGCGTGGCCACGGCCTACGTTTTTCCCCTCCTGCTGGCCGGCGTGACCGATATCGTGCCGCTTGGCGCCTCCGCCTTCGAGGACAAAGGTGGTGTCGTGCCGCTCGGTCGGGTGTCGAGCAACCTGACGCAGAGCATCTACATGATCGCCAATCTGGTCTGCTTCGTCACCATCGCGGCCATCGCGGCGTCGCCGGCGGGCTTTCGCGCCATCTTCGCCAGCTTGATGGCCTATGCCCTCGGGAATGTCGCGCTGGCCCTCGTGGACATGGCGACCTTCACGACCGGAACGCAGGACCTCCTCGCCTTCATGCGCAATGCCCGCTACGCGCTGCATGTCGAGACCCAGGTCGACGGCATGAAGCGCATCGTCGGCTCGTTCACCGAGGCGTCGTCCTTTGCGCGCTCCTCGCTCGGCGCGCTGGGCTTCACGCTCACCCTGTTCATCTGCGGGATGCGGCCTGCATTGACCGGCTCCCTGTCGGTGGTGCTGGTGATCCTGCTGATCCTGTCGACATCCTCGACCGGGCTGGCGGGAACGCCGGTGCTGCTCGCCGTGATCTATGGCGCCGCCCTCATGCGCAGCCTGCGGCCGGGCGGCGCGGGAATAGCGGCGTTCATCGCCATGGCTGCACCCCTGAGCGTGCTCGCGGTGGGCCTTGGGGTGGCGCTCACCCCCACGGCCTCCGCCGCCGTCCTGCACTATCTTGATCTGGTCCTGTTCGACAAGCCGGCTTCGGCTTCGGCGATCGAGCGCGGCATGTGGAACGCGGTCGCGTGGCAGAACATCCTCGACACCTACGGATTCGGCGTCGGGCTCGGCACCAATCGCGCCTCCAGCTTCGTGCTGGCGCTTCCCGCGAATGTCGGGTTAGTCGGCACGATTCTGTACATCGCCTTCGTGGTCACGGCGCTGGGGCGCAAGCGCGGCGAGTCGCGCGGCTTTCATGCTGATGCGCGTCTGGCCGCTCGCAATGGCTGCGTGGGGCTGCTCATCGGCGATGTCATGGTGAGCGCCTTCCTCGATCAGGGCCTGTACTTTTATGCGCTCGCCGCGCTGGCCGCTTCCACGCCCGACCTTGCCCGGAGGTCCGTGCGGCCTTTCACCGTCGAGCTGCCGCTTGGGCTGGTCGGGCCCCCGGCCGCGAGTGCCGTGCCGTCTTCGCCGCGCCATGCCCCTCACGTCAGGTGATCTCATGACCAGCACCGTGCCCGAAGCGTCAGCCCCCGCCGCGGCCTTCGCAGTCAATGGCCGCTTCCTGACGCAGCCCGTCACGGGCGTGCAGCGCTATGCGCGCCATGTTGTGGCCGCGATGGATGCAGAACTCGCTATGGAAGGGGGCATGGCGCCGGTTCTGGCGCCGCCGGGCGCCGAGGATCTGCGCCTGGTGCACATGCCGATGGTCACCCGGGGGCCAGGCGGCGGCCACGGCTGGGAGCAGGCAGTGCTGCCCTTGGCCTGGCCGGGACGGCTGCTCAATCTGTGCAACACCGCTCCGGCCGCCAAGGCCGATCAGGTGGTCTGCATCCATGATGCCAACGTGCTGACGGCGCCGGGCAGCTACAGCCCGGCCTTCCGCCTGCTCTACACCCGGTTGCAGCCGCTGCTTGCCCGGCGGTCGGCCCGTCTTGCCACGGTCTCGCACGCCGCGGCCCGCCAGCTCGCCCGTCACCTGCCGGTTCGTGCCGAAGATATTGCGGTTCTACCCAACGGCCATGAGCACGCGCTGGCCTGGGACCCGTCAGGCGCCGTTCTCGCGCCCCAGGAGATCAGCCGCGTGCTTGAGCGCGGGCGCAGTTTTGCGCTGGCTCTCGGTTCACGCGCCCGGCACAAGAATCTGGGGCTTCTGGGCCAGCTCGCGCCTGCCTTCGACGCGCTCGGCCTCGACATCGTGGTGGCGGGCGGCGGCGGCGCGATATTCGCCGATTCCGGGATCGCCGCCGCGCCGAACATCCGGCAGCTTGGCCGCGTCGAGGATGAGGACCTCGCCTGGCTGTTCGACCGGGCCGCCTTCCTGGTCTTTCCGTCGTGGACCGAAGGATTCGGCCTGCCGATCCTTGAGGCGATGGCGCGCGGCTGTCCTGTCATCTCCTCCGATCGCGCCAGCATGCCGGAAGTGTGTCGGAATGCCGCCCTGCTTGCCTCGCCTGCCGATCCGGCCGCCTGGGTCCGGCATGCCGAGTCCTTGACCGTCTCTCCGGCGCTGCGGGCGGATCTGGCAGGGCGTGGGCGGGACCGCGCGAAGCTGTTCAGCTGGCGGGCCGCCGCGCAGGGCTATCTCGATCTCATGGTCTCGCCCGCATCCTTGCCGAAGGCCCGGCATGAGCCAGCCCCGCCACGGGCGAGGGTTGCCGTGGCGGTGGCCACGCGCGGCCGCCCCGCCATTGTCTCGGCCATGGTGCGCCGGCTGATCGCCACCCAGACGCTGAAGCCGCAGATGGTGTTCGTGTCCTGCGCGGACGCTGCCGATGCCGGCGATCTCGCGCAACTGCCTGAGGTGCGCCTGCTCATCGGCCCGCCCGGCTCGTCGGCGCAGCGCAACCGCGCGCTGAAGGCGCTCGATCCCGCCACAGACGTGGTGGTGTTCTTCGATGACGATTTCGTGCCGGGGAAGGGCTGGCTCGAAGCCGCCGCCAATGCCTTCGGCGACGAGCCGGACCTTGTCGCCTTCACCGGGGAGGTGCTGGCCGATGGCGTCACCGGACCGGGCATCGGCTTCGAGGAGGCGGTCAGCCTGGTCGAGGCCGCCGATGAGGGGCGGCACGGCCGCGGCCCTCCCGCGCGCGCCGGCTGGCAGCGGCCCTTCAGCCCCTATGGCTGCAACATGGCCTTTCGGGCCTCGGCGGTGCGCGATCTCCGCTTTGACGAGCGCCTCGTTCTCTATGGCTGGCTCGAGGATCGCGATTTCGCCGCCGTTCTGGCGCGCGGCGGCGGGCTTTTGGTCAAGGGCAGCGAGGCGATTGGCGTGCATATGGGCATCAAGCTGGGTCGTCAGGCCGGCGACAGCCTCGGCTACAGTCAGGTGGCCAACCCGGTCTACATGCTCATCAAGGGCACGATGACGCCGACCCAGGTGGTGGGCCAGCTGCTGCGCAACATCGCCAGCAATCTCGGCCGCTGGCTTCGGCCAGAACCCTTCATCGATCGCCGCGGCCGGCTGCGCGGCAATCTCAAAGGTTTCGCCGACATGGCGCGCGGGCGCATCGACCCCGGGCGTGCGGCGACGATCAGACCAAAGGCGGAGGCGTGATGATGCGTGAAGGCTTGCGGCACGATGTGCATCAGCCCGAGGTTCTGGGGTGCGACAGGCACGGACCACTATCCGGCGTGGCCACGGCCCGCTTCACCCCGCTGGTGGAGGCCGAGGACAAGCCCGCCGATGACGGCCCCCTCGCCATGATGGTGTCGATCAGGACCGTCCTGCGCCGCAACAGGGCGGCGATGGCTGTCTGGATGACGGGCTGCATCGTGGCGGCCGTGCTTTATGCGTGGTCCCAGCCACCGAGCTACTGGACCGCCGCGCAGCTGCTCCTTGAGCCGCGGCGCACCGCCAGCGTCAGCTCGCGTGACGTCCAGGCCGCGCCCACGCTCGACCTCAATCGCGCCGACAGCGAATTGCAGGTGATGAGCTCCGAAAGGCTTCTTTCCGAGGTGTTCACAAGCCTGGGGCTGGCGGAGGATCCGGAGCTGCAGGCGACGCGGCGGCGTCCGTTCTTCGGCGTGCTCGCCAGCTACTGGCCTGCGTTCTTTGGCCGGATATGGCCGGAGCCGCAGAACAATGACGAGGAGGCGCTACGGGCGTCGTTCGGCCCGCCGGAGGCGGCGCTGACCCGCCAGAGCCAGATCGCCTTCCTCAGCTTCGTCTCCCGGCTTTCGGCGCGGCGGGTGGGGCAGTCCTATGTGATAGAGGTCAGCTATACCTCGAGCGATCCCGAACGGGCCGCCCGTGTGGCCAATGCCGCCGTCTCCGCCTATCTGAAGCAGTCGGTCGCCTTCAAGGCCAAGGCCGCCAAGAGCGGGGGCGAGTTCGTCCAGGGCCGCGTCGATGCGCTGCTCGGTCAGGTCGAGGCTGCGGAGAAGGCCAAGCTGGCCGGATTCGTGCCGCAGGCGCCCATGCCCGATGCGGATGCGAGAGTGATCGGCGCCGCGCTGGCGCCGCTTGCCCCCATCGCGCCGCAAAAGTCGCTGATCGTGGCCTTCGGCGGCATGATGGGGCTGTTCAGCGCCCTCTTCGCTGCGGCGGTCGCGGGCGCGCTGGACCGAAAGGTGCGCACGCCCGAGCGGCTTGTGCGGCAGTCGGGGCTGTCGTCGCTGGCCAACCTGCCAAAGGTGCGGACGCTGGGCGGTCTCGCCAATCCCCCGCCCCAGGAGATGCAGCAGCTTGTCACGACCGATCCGGACGGCGCCTTCGCCGAGGCCCTGCAGGATCTTCGCAGCGCCATCCGCCTCGTGGTGCCGACAGCGCGGGCGGATCGCTACCGGATCATCGCCGTCACCAGCCCTGGCCGGGATGCCGGTAGCAGCACAGTGGCGATGAACCTCGCCCATCTCATCAAGCGCAGCGGCGGCACGCCCACCGTGATCGATGCCGATGTCCGGGGCGGGCAGGCCCGGCATGGGAGCGGCCCGCGCAAGACGCTCCGCCAGCGCCCCGCCGGCCTCTCCAGCCGCTTCGCCTATGGCAAGAGCGCGCTCGTCGATGTCCTTCTGGGCGCCGCCAAGCTCGATCAGCTCGTGGTCATCAATGTCGGCGGCGTGGCGCTCGTCCCGGTCCGCTCGGTCGAGCCGCTGGCGAACATGGCGGTGGACTTCTCCGATCCCTGCTTCGCGCAGATTCTCGAGATGGCCCGCGCCCGGGGCGACGTCATCATCGACCTGCCTCCTGTTCTCGAGGGAAGCGATGCACGGATGATCGCGCGACAGGCGGATGCCGTCGTGCTGGTCGTCTCCGCCGAGCGCAGCACCCTCGAGCAGGCCGCGGAAGCGGCCCGCCTCCTGCGCCTTGCCGGCGCCAGCATCGCCGGCGCCGTGGTCAATCACGCGCTCTGAGCGGCGGCCCGCGCCACGGCCCGTGTGGTTTGCTGGCCCGAGCGCGGGAGTTGCTCGTGCAGCCGATGGCGCCGTCAGAAGCTGGTCCAGCCGCCGCCGGCCACCTTGCGCTGCGGCATGGCCTCGGCGGCGCGCGGCGCAGGCCGTTCCGGAGCCGGCACAGGAGCACGCGCCTGGCTTTCTGCGTTTGCTCCGTCGTGACGGGTGCGAAAGCCGGACACCAGTTCGTTGAGACGGTGGATCTGTCCGCTCAACGCTGCGGCCGAGGCCGCGCTCTCTTCCGCCAGCGCCGCATTCTGCTGGGTGATCTGGTCCATGTGGCTTACGGTCTGGCTCATCTCGTCGATGCCGTGGGATTGCTCCCCGGCCGCAGTTGAGATTTCGCTCACGGTGTTGGAGACCTTCTCCGACGCCACCACGATCTCGCGCAGCGTGCCGCCGGCAAGCTGCACCAGCTTCACCCCTTCGGCGACCTGCACATCGGATGTGGCGATGACGCCGGCAATGTCCTTCGCCGCCTCGGCCGAACGCTGGGCCAGCGCGCGGACTTCCGCCGCGACAACCGCAAAGCCCCGGCCCGCATCCCCGGCGCGCGCGGCCTCCACCGCCGCATTGAGGGCGAGCAGGTTGGTCTGGAAGGCGATGCCGTCGATCACTGTGGTGATCTCCGAGATCTTCTTGGAGGCTTCCTCGATGCGGCTCATCGCCTCCACCGTGTCGCGGATGATCTTGCCGCCCGTCTGCGCCACGCTCGCGGCCTGGCCGGCAAGGCTGACGGACTGATGCGAGGCGTCGGCCGATATCTTGACGGATGCGGCCAGTTCCTCGGTGGTGGCGGCGGTCTGCTCCAGCGCCGCCGCCTGCTGCTCGGTGCGCGTCGACAGATTGCGCGCGCCGCTGTTGATCTCTTCCGAAGAGGCCTGGATCATCATCGAGGTGGCCTTGATGGTTCCCAGCATGCCTTCGAGCCGGTCCATGGCGCCGTTGAAGTGGTCGCGCAGGAGCGCATACTCGGCCGGCATGTCGTCGCCCATGCGGTGGGTGAGGTTGCCCTCGGCGAGGGCCGCCAGCCCGGCGCTGACGTTGGCGATGGCGGTCTCGCGTTCATGTATCTTTGCCGCTTCCATTTCCCTGGCCTCGGCCTCGACCTTCAGCCGTGCTGCCTCCGACGCCTCCAGATACACAGAAATGGCGTAGTCCATGTCGAGCAGCGCCGCCTTGACCATGGCCGAAATCTCGGCTGCGCGGTCATCAGCTCCCGGCATGGTGCCGCCAAAGCGGGCCCTGGGCCACTGGGCCTTGATCACGTCGCTGATCAACTTTTCCAGTATCAGCGCGTAGCCGCCGATGTACCAGCGCGGCTCAAGCCCGATCCGGGCATGGACCTGGCCCACTGTGGTGACCGCCGAGACGTAGTTCGCGTCGAAGACGCCTTTGGCGATGCGGTCCCAATGGGAGTTCTGGCGCGCCTTGGCGCCGTCGACATGGCGGTCGCTCTTGAAGAAGTGGCTCGTCTCGGTGAACGTCTTGAGCTGGGTGTAGAAGGCGTCGAGCGCTCCTGGAAGCGCGTCGCTGATCAGCTTTTCGATGCCCTGGATCCGTTTTCGGCCGGCGGCGTCCAGCTTCATGAAGTCAAGGCGTCTTTCCAGGCTCTCGGTGTTCGACATGGCACGCATCCAAGGCTCCGAGGGAGCAGGTGGAGCCGAGGCCACTGTCAGCGACGAAAGTTAACATTATTGGTTGTATTCAGCTAACATTCGCATTTTAGGACACCCTCAGGAAGGCCGTGACGCGGCGGCGTCGCCACGACGTGCAGCCCTTGGCAGTCGGCGCGATTTATTTTAAGCCTAAAACACTTCTGCGAAGCGCCGGTATGGCGTCGTGGTCGACCCTAGGTTTTCACGAGGTTCTCAGCCAAGGTCCACGCCATGCCTGCGCGTCCCCTGTCAGATCATCATGCTTTGGTCACGGGCGCGAGCCGGGGTATCGGCGCCGCGGTCGCACGCGATCTGCTGGCGCAGGGCGCGAAGGTCACCCTGCTGGCGCGGCGCTGGAATCAGGCCGGCCCGGTCGGCGCGCGGCGGGTGCAGCTCGCCGCCGACGTCACGGACGAGGCGGCCCTTGTCCGGGCCCATGAGGCGGCCGTGGCAGCGCATGGGGCGGTGACCTTGCTGGTCAACAATGCGGGCGGCGTCGAGACGGCCGCCATCAGCCGCACCGATGCGGCGCTGGTGCGCCGGCTGCTGGCGCTGAACCTCGAAAGCGTCTTCACGCTGACCCGCCTCGTGCTGCCTGCCATGATCGAGGCCGGCCGGGGGCGGATTGTCAACATCGCCAGCACGGCGGGGCTGAAGGGCTATGCCTATGTCAGCGCCTATGCCGCCGCCAAGCATGGCGTCATCGGGCTGACGCGCTCGCTCGCCCAGGAGCTCGCCCGGACCGGCGTGACCGTGAACGCCATCTGTCCGGGCTACACCGAGACCGACCTCGTCCGTCAATCCCTCGAGCGCATCATGGACAAGACAGGCCGCAGCGAGGACGAGATCAGGGCCGAACTGGTCAAGGCCAACCCGCAAGGACGCATGGTCACGCCCGAGGAAGTGGCCGCAGCGGTGATCTATCTGGCCGGCAGCGCGGCGCGCGGCGTCAACGGCGTGGCGCTGAGCCTGTCGGGCGGGGAAACGGGTTGATGGCTGCGCCCGATTCACCTGTCGATGCCGAGACCGTGGCCGAGGAGCGCCCGCGCGACCACAAGGCCGAACTCAGGCTCTGGCTGCGCCTGCTCACCTGTACGACGCTGGTGGAGGATGCGGTCCGCTCGCGCCTGCGAGCCCGCTTTGACGTCACATTGCCGCGCTTCGACCTGATGGCGCAGCTTCACAAGGCGCCCGACGGCATGACGATGAGCCAGCTCTCGACCCGCATGATGGTGTCGAACGGCAACCTCACCGCCCTTGTCGAGCGGCTGGCCGAGGCGGGGCAGATCGAGCGGCGCATTTCCGAGGCCGACAGGAGGGTCGTGAACGTGGCGCTGACGCCAGTCGGCGAGGCGGCCTTCGCGGCTATGGCGAGCGAGCACGAAGGCTGGATCGCCGACTTCTTCGCCGGGCTCGAAGCTGGGGAGATCGAACAGATGATGCAGTTGCTTGGAAAGCTGAAAGCCTCCAGCCGTTCCGCCATGAACCGGGAGACAGGCCGATGAATGACCGGACAGCGCCCGGACCAGGCCCGGCGCCGCTGCGCGCGGCGCGCCATTTCAACCTGGCTGTCGAGGGGCCGGTGGCTACCGTCACGCTCGACCGGCCCGACCGGAAGAACCCGCTCACCTTCGAGAGCTATGCCGAACTGCTCGGCTTCTTCCGGCAGCTGCAATATGATGATGCGGTCAAGGCCGTGGTGGTCACGGGTGCCGGCGGCAATTTCTGCTCGGGCGGCGATGTCTTCGAGATCATCGAGCCGCTGCTGTCGAAGGATGCCAAGGGCCTGCTGCGCTTCACCGAAATGACGGGCGATCTCGTCAAGGCCATGCGCGCCTGCCCCCAGCCTGTCATAGCGGCCATAGACGGGGTCTGCGTGGGCGCTGGCGCCATCATCGCCATGGCCTCCGACATCCGGCTGGGGACGGCGGGCGCCAGGGTCGCCTTCCTGTTCAACAAGGTCGGACTTGCAGGCTGCGACATGGGCGCATGCGCCATGCTGCCCCGGATCATCGGCTATGGCCGGGCCTCGGAGCTGCTCTTCACCGGGAGGGTGATGAAGGGCGAGGAGGCCGAGCGCTGGGGCTTCTTCACGCGCCTGTGCGCTCCCGGGGCGGTGCTGCCCGAGGCGCTCTCTCTGGCGGCGGAGCTGGCCGCCGGCCCCACCTTCGCCAATGACATCACCAAGAAGATGCTGGCGATGGAGTGGGCCATGAGCATCGAGGAGGCCATCAAGGCCGAGGCGGTGGCCCAGGCGCTGTGCATGACCACCGGCGATTTCCGCCGCGCCTTCGAGGCTTTCGCCCAGAAGCGCAAGCCTGTCTTCGCAGGGGATTGAGCCTGATGAGCGATGTCAGCTTCCTGTCCTGGCCCTTCCTCGATGATCGGCACCGCGCGCTGCGCCAGCGCATCGAGGTCTGGGCCGGCGCCCATGGCGAAGCGCTGGTCGACCATCATGACGTGGACGGCTCCTGCCGCCGGCTCGTGACGGCCCTCGGCGCCGAGGGCTTGCTGGATCATGTCGTGCCGGCGGCGCAGGGCGGTGCCTCGGAAAATCTTGACGTCCGGTCGCTGTGCATTGCGCGCGAGACGTTGGCCTGGCATTCCGGCCTCGCCGATTTCGCCTTCGCCATGCAGGGCCTCGGCGCCGGCCCGATTTCGCTGTTCGGGTCGCCCGCTCTGAAGGAGCGCTACCTGCCGCCCGTGCGCGAGGGCCGCTCCATCGCCGCCTTCGCGCTGTCGGAGGCCGATGCCGGCTCCGATGTGGCGGCCATGAGCACCCGGGCGAGGGCTGACGGCCCCGGCCATGTGCGGCTCGACGGCGCCAAGACCTGGATCTCCAATGGCGGCATCGCCGATCATTATGTCGTGTTCGCTCGCGAGGATGACGGCCCTGGCACGAAGGGCATCAGCGCCTTCGTGGTCGATGCCGATGCGCCCGGCCTCGGCATCGCCGGCCGGATCGACGTGACCGCGCCCCACCCCTTGGCGAGCCTGTCGTTCGAGGGCTGCCGCGTTCCTGTCTCGAATCGCATCGGCCAGCCCGGCGAGGGTTTCCGGATCGCGATGGCGACGCTCGACGTATTCCGCTCCACCGTCGGCGCGGCGGCGCTGGGGCTGGCGCGGCGCGCGCTCGACGAGGCGCTGGGCCGCGCGGCCAGCCGGCCCATGTTCGGCGGTGTGCTCGGCGATCTCCAGCTCACCCAGGCGGCTCTGGCCGACAGCGCCACCGAGATCGATGCGGCGGCGCTTCTGATCTACCGCGCCGGATGGGCGAAGGATCAGGGCGCCGCCCGGATCACGCGCGAGGCGGCCATGGCCAAGATGTTCGCCACCGAGATGGCCCAGCGCGTCATCGACCGTGCCATCCAGATATTCGGCGGGGAGGGCGTGCGGCTCGGCTCCAAGGTCGAGGAGCTTTACCGCGAGGTCCGTGCGCTCAGGATCTACGAGGGCGCCACCGAGGTTCAGAAGGTCATCATCGCGCGGGCCTTGCTCGGCGGCCATGCCGCCCTGCGCGCAGCACAGTAAAGGGGGGGGGGAGTACGCGATGGCAGCCAGCGCCCACACGGACAGCTTCACCGCCGACCACCTTCCGCCGCGGAGCCAATGGCCGGAGCTGCGCTTCACGCTGCCCGAACTGCAATATCCTGAGCGGCTGAACGCGGTGGCCGAGTTGCTGGACCGCCATGTGCCGCAGAGGGGCGACGCCCCCTGCCTGATCGGGGGCGATGGCGCGATCTGGACCTATGCCGACACCGCCGCGAAGGTGAACCGGATCGCCAATGTCCTGACGCGCGGGCTTGGGCTTATGCCCGGCGCGCGGGTGCTGCTGCGCGCGCCCAACTCGCCGCTGCTCGCCGCCGTCTATCTCGCCGTGCTCAAGGCTGGCGGCGTGGTGGTGGCCACCATGCCGATGCTGCGCGCGCGGGAGCTTGCCTTCATCATCGGCAAGGCGCGGATCGGCCTCGCCTTCTGCGCGCCTGCGCTGATGGAGGACCTTCGCAAGGCAGCCGAACTCGAGCCGGGGCTCGGCCGGATCGTGGACATGGGGGCTGAGCTGTCGGCCCTGATGGCGGCCGAGGCGGAGAGCTTCGCCCCTTGCGACACGGCCGCCGAGGATGTCTGCCTCATCGGCTTCACCTCTGGCACAACCGGCGAGCCCAAGGCGACGATGCACATGCAGCGCGACCTGCTTGCGGTCTGCGACAGCTATGGACATCATGTGCTGAAGGCGCAAGCGGATGACCGTTTCGTCGGCTCGCCGCCTCTTGCCTTCACCTTTGGCCTCGGCGGGCTGGTGCTGTTCCCGCTGCGGGTCGGCGCGGCCACGATCTTGCTCGAACGGGCCTCGCCGGATGATCTGCTCGCGGCGATGGAGACGCTGAAGCCCACCGTCTGCTTCACCGCGCCCACGGCCTACCGCTCCATTCTGGCGAAGATGCAGCCAGCGCAGGCCCGCTCGTTGCGCATCTGCGTCTCGGCAGGGGAAGCCCTGCCGCGCGCCACCTTTGATGCGTGGCAGGCCGCCACGGGCATCACCATCCAGGATGGCATCGGCGCGACCGAAATGCTGCACATCTTCATTTCCGCGCCGGTCGATGCGGTGCGTCCCGGCGCGACAGGCAAGGCCGTGCCGGGCTATGAGGCGCGCGTCATCGATGATGAGGGCCGCGAATTGCCGCCCGGCTCGATCGGCCGGCTGGCCGTGCGCGGGCCCACGGGCTGCCGCTACATGGCCGATGCGCGGCAGGCGGTCTACGTGCGCAATGGCTGGAACATCACGGGAGACACCTACCGCATGGATGAGGATGGCTATTTCTGGTATCAGGCGCGCTCCGACGACATGATCATTTCGGCCGGCTACAACATAGCCGGGCCAGAGGTCGAGGCCTCCCTGCTGAGCCATCCTGCGGTGGCAGAATGCGGCGTGGTCGGCGTGCCCGACGAGGAGCGCGGCATGATCGTGAAGGCCTATGTGGTGCTGCGCGCGGGCGAGATGGGCGACGACGCCATGGCGCGCCGCCTGCAGGATCACGTGAAGGCCGACATCGCGCCCTACAAGTATCCGCGCGCGATCGCCTTCGTGCCCTCGCTGCCGCGCACCGAAACGGGCAAGCTCCAGCGCTTCGCGCTGCGCCGCATCGCGACCGGGGACGCCTCGACCCATGCCCGGAGGGCTTCGTGATGAACAGCGCCATCGAAGCCCTGCGCCGCGCCGCCGAGGACGGACAGGCCGCGCCTCTCGCCATTCTCCAGCCCGCGGGCTGGCCAAAGCCCAGGGGCTATGCCAACGGCATCCTGGCCGAGGGGCGGATGGTCTTCGTCGGCGGCCAGATCGGATGGGACGAGGCTGGGCAATTCCCCGAAGGCCTCGCCGCCCAGGTCCGCAAGACGCTGGAAAACACCCTCGCCGTCCTCGCTGAGGCCGGGGCGGGACCCGGGCATGTCGCCCGGATGACGTGGTATGTCTGCTCCATCGAGGATTATCTCGCCCAGCTGCCGGCCATTGGCGCCGCCTATCGCGAGACGATGGGGCGGCACTATCCTGCCATGGCGCTGGTGCAGGTGGTGCGGCTGGTCGAAGGCAAGGCCCTGGTCGAGATCGAGACGACCGCCGTCATCCGCTGAAAAAAATGCGCCGCGTCCATCGCAATGCCCGCGCCAGCCCTTGCCGCCGCGGCGGGTTGGACCCAAAGTCGCCCGATGGGGATGTGGCGTGGCGTGGCGCGGCTTTGGCCGCGTGTGGGCATGGGCAGGCGGGTCGGGTTCGCCGCCCTGGCCTTCGCCTGCGCCTGCGCCTTCGCCTGCGCGCCGGCTGGCGCCGGCTTTCTCCAGCCGGAGGGCAGCACGCAGCTCATCTCGACCACCAGCGTCAGCAGCTTCTCGCAGGATTTCCAGACCGGTCCGCGCCTGCGCCGCAGCATGGTCTTCTCCAAAAACAACCTCGACACGCATTATGCCAGCGGCCTGACCCGTGACATCACCCTCATCGGCCAGTTCAATTCCGATCAGGCAACGGTGCAACTCGTCAATCAGACGCTTGCTCTCTCGAGCTGGTCCGCCATCGCGGGGCTGCGGGTGCGCCTGCACGAGCAGGGCGACACCATTGTCTCCGCCCAGGTGCTGGCGGGGCCGGGGCGGGCTCTGGAGCGAAGCGGCCTGGTCGCCGATGCAAGGCTCCTCGTCGGCCATAATCTCCGGCTCTGGTCCGTGCCCGCCTTCGCCGATGTCCAGCTTGGCTACCGGCTGGGCAGGCCGGGCGAGCGGCAGGAGTTGCGCCTCGACGCCAGCTTGGGCTTCGATCCCCATCCGCGCTGGCAGGTGATGAGCCAGGTCTTCATCGCGTATGGCATGCCGAACGGCTTCTTGCCGGCTTCCCTGAGGGTCAAGACCAACCTCAGCCTGCTCTGGCGCTTTTCGGAGCAATGGGCCGTGCAGCTTGGCGGCTTCTCGACGGTCTATGGCCGGCAGGCTCCTGCCGAAACCGGCTTCAGCCTGGGCATCTGGCGCCAGTTCTGAGCCGGGAGGCGCACCGATCTTGCGCGCAAGGGCATTTCAGTCGTTAGATGAGGCCCGTCGCAAACCCTTGCAGGTGTTCCTTGTCCGAGTTCATCGTCCACGATCCGCGCTTCCGTCCCCTCATGATAGGTCACGCCCGGCTTGAAAAGCTTTACACGGGCTGCCGCTGGGCCGAAGGTGCAGCCTATTTCCCGGCAGGACGCTATCTGCTGTGGTCCGACATCCCCAATGACCGCGTGATGCGCTTTGACGAGACCGACGGCTCGGTGTCGGTGTTCTTGAGCCCTTGCAACAACCACAACGGCCACACCCGCGACTTGCAGGGGCGGCTCGTCTCCTGCGAGCATCGTGGCCGCTGCGTCTCGCGCATCGAGCATGACGGCTCGCGCACCGTGCTGGCCGACCGCTTCGAGGGCAAGCGCCTGAACTCGCCCAATGATGTCGTGGTCAGGTCCGATGGCTCGATCTGGTTCACCGATCCGACCTATGGCATCGACAGCGATTATGAGGGCGACGCCGCTCAGAGCGAGATCGGCGCGTCCAATGTCTACCGGATCGATCCGGCCACCGGCGCGGTCAGCCTCGTGGTGGCGGACCGGGTCCGGCCCAACGGGCTCGCCTTCTCGCCCGACGAGCGCGTTCTGTATGTCGCGGACACCGGGCGCTCGCATGTGCCGGGCCTGCCCGCCACGATCACCGCCTATGATGTCGCGCCCGATGGCCTTTCGGTATCCGCTCCGCGCACCTTCGCCACCTGCCCTGATGGCCTCTTCGACGGCTTCCGCTGCGATGACCATGGCCATGTCTGGACCTCGGCCGGCACGTCGGTCTTCGTCTACGCGCCGGATGGCGCCCATCTGGGCACGATTCCGGTAGGAGAACTCGTGGCCAATGTCTGTTTCGGCGGGCCCAAGCGAAACCGGCTCTACATCTGCGGACAGACCTCGCTTTATGCGCTGTTCGTCAAGGTGAGCGGACGCTGAGCGCCCGCGCGCGCCACAGGTTCAGCCCCAGCGCTGCGGCAAAGAGCGCCGACTGCATCACCACGATGAGCGGCGCCGTCGCGATGTCGAGATGGAAGCTCGCCAGCGTGCCCGCGACCGAACTGCCCAGCGCCGTCGCCATGGCGACCAGCAGCACGCGGTCGAAGCGGCGCGCCATCAACAGGCCCACAGCGCCTGGCCCGATCAGCATCGCCACCACGAGGATGATGCCCACCGCCTTGAGCGACGCCACGATGGCCAGCGCAAGCAGGGCGAGCAGCCCGAAATGCAGCAGCCTGACCGGCAGCCCGATGGCGCGTGCATGCACGGGGTCGAAGCAGTAGAGCATCAGGTCGCGGCGCAGCGCGAAGGCGATGGCGAGCGTCGGCAGGGCCACGATGGCGATCTCGCCCACGTCGCGCCAGCTCACCCCCAGCACGTTGCCGAACAGGATGTGCAGCAGGTGCTGGTCCGTGTCGGCCTTGGTGAACAACACGAGCCCGGTGGCGAAGAGCCCTGAGAACACGATGCCCATCACCGCGTCTTCCTTGAGACGGCTGTTCTCCTTGAGGTAGCCGATCGACAGGGCGCAGCCGAGCCCGGACAGGAAGGCCCCGGCCGCGAGCGGCGCGCCCGCCATGCTGGCGAGCACGATGCCGGGCAGCACGGCATGGGAGATGGCGTCGCCCATCAGCGACCAGCCCTTGAGCACGAGGAAGCAAGAGAGCATGGCGCAGACCGACCCCACCAGCAGCGCCGCCACCAGCGCCCGCTGCATGAAGCTGTGGCCGAAGGGCTCGATGATGAGGGCCTGCAGCATGCTCAAGCCCCCGCCGCCGGGGGCGCCGGCGCCTGCCGCTGCGCCCTCCGGCCCGCCAGCAGGCCATGGCGCGGGGCCAGGACGAAAGCGGCGAGGAACAGGCCCGTCTGCAGCATCACGATCAGCCCCCCGGTCGAGCCATCGAGGAAATAGCTTGCATAGGCCCCGACCGCCGACGAGGCCGCGCCGATGCCGACCGCCAGGATGATCATCCGCCCGAAGCGGTCCGTCAGCAGGTACGCGGTTGCGCCCGGCGTGATCACCATTGCGATGACCAGGATCGCGCCCACGGTCTGGAGCGCCGCGACGGTGCAGGCGCTGAGCAGGGCGAAGAACAGGATCTGGAGCCTCAGGGGGCTGAGCCCGATGCTGCGGGCATAGACCTCGTCGAAGAAGACCAGCATCAGATCGCGCCATTTCACGGCGAGGATGCCCAGCGACACCGCCCCGATCACGATGACCTGGAGCACATCCTCATCCGAAATGGCCAGGATGTTGCCGAACACGATGGTCTGCACGTTCACCGAGGTCGGATTGAGCGAGATGATGACGAGGCCGATGGCGAAGAAGCTGGTGAAGACCATGCCGATCACCACATCCTCGCGCAGCCTGGCCTGCCGCCGGATCACCGCCATGCCGAAGCTGGCGATCAGCCCTGCCAGGAAGGCGCCGGCCGCATAGGGCAGCTTGACCAGATAGGCCAGCGCCACGCCGGGGACGACCGCATGGGCCAGTGCGTCGCCCATCAGCGACCAGCCCTTGAGGATGAGGAAGCAGGACAGGAAGGCGCAGGCGCCGCCGATCAGCGCGCTGACCCAGATCGCGCGGGTCATGTACTGGTAGGTGAACGGCTCGAGCGCGAGCGCGATCATGGCGCGGGCCCCTCCGCCGTGTCCTTGCCCGTGACGAGCCGCTGCATCTCCTTCTGGCCATAGAGCACGAGCGCACGCTCGTCATCGGTGATCACCGTGACGCCGCGCTCGTCGCCGTCGTCGTGCAGGTCGGCCCCGCCAAGCCTCAGATGCCGCAGCGCCCCGCCGAAGGCCTTCTCGAGATTGGCCGGCGTGAACGCCTCGGCCGTCGGGCCTGCCGCGATCACGCTGCGGTTGACCAGCACGACCTGATCGCAGAACTCGGGGATGGAGCCCAGATTATGGGTGGAGATGAGGATCACGCGGCCCTCGTCCCGCAGCGCGCGCAGCAGCGCCACGATCGCCGCCTCGGTAGCGACGTCGACGCCGGTGAAGGGCTCGTCGAGCAGGATGACCTGTCCGGCCTGCGCGAGCGCCCGGGCCAGGAAAACGCGCTTCTTCTGCCCGCCTGAAAGCTCGCCGATCTGGCGCTTTCGGAAGGGCAGGAGATCGACCCGGGCCAGCGCCTCGTCCACGGCCGCCCGGTCCGCCCGCCCCGCGATCCTGAGAAAGCCCATGTGCCCGTAGCGGCCCATCATGACCACATCCTCGACCAGCACGGGGAAGCTCCAGTCCACCTCCTCCGACTGCGGCACATAGGCGACGAGCCCGCGCCGCAGCGCTTCCGGCACGGGCAGCCCGGCGATGCGCACGGTGCCCGAGGCCGGACGCAGCAGCCCCATGATCGTCTTGAAGATCGTCGACTTGCCGGAGCCGTTGATGCCCACGAGCCCGCAGATCGTGCCGGGCGCGAGCAGGAAGGAGGCGTCGCGCATGGCCACGACGCCGTTCGGATAGCTCACCGTGATGGCGGCAACGTCCAGCACGGGGCCGCCGCCGGCCAGCGCTGGCATGTTCGCTTTCAAGCGCCGAACCCCTTGGCCATCGTCTCGACCGTGGCCTCCAGAAGCTTCAGATAGGTCGGAACCGGCCCATCCGCCGCCGACAGGGAATCAACGTGGAGCACGCCGCCATAGCGCGCGCCAGTTTCGCGCGCGACCTGCCGGATCGGCCGATCCGAAATCGTGCTCTCGCTGAACACCACCGGGATTCGGTTCTGGCGCACGAGGTCGATGAGCCGGCGCACCTGCTGCGGCGTGCCCTGCTGGTCGGCGTTGATCGGCCACAGATAGGCTTCCCGCCAGCCATATTCGCGCGTCAGGTAGCTGAAGGCGCCTTCGCTCGAAACGAGCCAGCGCGTGGCCTCGGGCACCGTGGCGAGGCGCGCGCGCAAGGGCGCGTCCATCGCCCTGATCCGATCGGCATAGGCCTTTGCATTGGCGGCATAGGTGGCGGCATTGGCAGGATCGGCCTTCGCCATGGCCTTCTCGATGTTGGCCACATAGGTCAGCGCGCTGGCGGTCGACATCCAGGCATGGGGATTGGGCTTGCCCTCATAGGGCCCGTCCTTGATGCCGATCGGCACGATGCTTTCGGTCACCACCGCGCTCTGGACAGACCGCATGCCGGCGAAGAAGCGCTCGAACCACTGTTCGAGATTCATGCCGTTCCACAGCACGAGGTCGGCCTGCTGGGCCTTCACCACATCCAGCGGGGTCGGCTGGTAATCGTGGATCTCCGCGCCGGGGCGGGTGATCGACTCGACCGTGGCGGCCTCGCCGGCGATGTTGGCGGCCATGTCCTGGATCACGGTGAAGGTGGTCACGACCCTGAGCTTGCGCGCGGGCGTCTGGGCGAGGGCGAGGGCGGGGGCGAGGGCGGGGGCGAGGGCGGGGGCTCCGATCAGGGCGGCGGCCACGCCAAGGCCCAGGCGAAGCGCCGCGCGCCGATGCGGTCGCATGGCCAGGTGTCCGAAGGCGGCATCAGGGCCGAGGTCGGGCAGTCGGTCGGACGGCATTGGGGGACGAGGCTCCGTTATGCGGCGAGTTTGCAGGGCGACGCCGTTGCGCGCTCCTTCAATAAAGTGCTCTTGCAATCCATTTGCAATAGAGGCGACTGTGCCAGCCATGTTTTCTTTTTGCACCTGCGTCGCAACAAGGCTATCTGGCCTGATGATCACGGTCGCCGAGCGTGCAGCTGCCTTCGAGGCGGAGCTGAAGGATGCGGGCCTGCGCATGACGCAGCAGCGCCGGCTGATCCTGCGCGTGCTTGCCGAAGCCACCGATCATCCCGATGCGAAGGCCATCTTCCACCGCCTCTTCGCCCATGACCCCAGCCTGTCGCTCTCCACGGTCTACCGCACGATGAAGCTTCTGGAGGAACGCGGCGCCATCGAGCGCCACGCCTTCGATGACGGCGTTTCGCGCTATGAGCACTCCGACCAGCAGCATCACGATCATCTCATCGATGTGGAGACAGGCCAGGTGATCGAATTCTCATCCGAGGAGATCGAGAAGCTGCAGGCCCGCATCGCCGCCGAACTGGGCTACGACATCGTGCGCCACCGCCTCGAGCTTTATGGCCGGAAACGTCGCTGAAAGGGCGGCGCCTAGCCTGAGAAGCCCGCGCGCTTGAGTCGCACGAGGGAAAGGTCGAGCGCCGAGAGAAAGGCCGACCGGTCCCGCGGCGAGAACGGCGGCGGCCCGCGCGTGGCCTCCCCAGCCGAGCGCAGCTGGTCCATCAGATTCCGGGTGGCGAGCGCCATGCCGATGGATTGTTCGCTGAAGGGGCGGCCATTGGGCGCGATCACGTCGGCGCCCGCCTTCACGCAGCGCGCCGCCAGCGGCACATCGGCCGTGACGACCACCGCCCCGCGCCTGGCCCGCTCGGCAATCCAGTCATCGGCGACATCCGGACCTGCCGCGACCACGACCCGTTCGATGTCCGGCTCGCGCGGCACGTTGATGAAGCTGTTGGCGACCACGAAGGTCTTCACGCCATGGCGCTGCGCGACCTTGTAGATCTCGGCCTTGACGGGGCAGGCATCGGCATCGACCAGGATCTCGATGGGGGCAAGGGCCGCGCTGTCCATGACGCCTCGCCTCGGATGACGGGAGATCCTGCCGCAAGTGCAGGTTGCAAGGGTCTGGAGCCAGATGCGAGGATCTGGAGCGGGCGATGGGAATCGAACCCACGACATTCAGCTTGGGAAGCTGACGTTCTACCTCTGAACTACACCCGCGCGAGGTCGATATAAAGCGATCGGCCCCTCCCGTGCAATCGCTTTCGGCATGTCCTGCGCGAGCGGGAGCCAGCGCTCAGACGCTGTCCGCGACCCGGGAGCGATAGGACAGCGCCTCCGCCAGATGCAGGCGCTGGACCTTCTCCTCGCCGTCGAGGTCCGCCAGCGTGCGCGCCACCTTGAGCACGCGGTGATAGCCGCGCGCCGTGAGCTTCATCGCGTCGGCCGCGTCGCGCAGCAGCTTCTGGCCTGCGGCGTCGGGCTTCACGATCTCGTCGAGCACCGGCGCTGGCGCCGCGGCATTGGTCAGGATATCGGGCTGGTCCAGCGCCTCGAAGCGGGCGCGCTGCCGCTCGCGGGCCGCCGCCACCCTGGCCGCGACCTCGGCGGACCCCTCCGCCGGCGCCGGCAGGATCAGATCGGCGGCGGTGACCGCAGGGACATCGATGGCGAGGTCGATGCGGTCCATCAGCGGGCCGGAGATGCGCGAGAGATATTGCGCCATGCACCGTTCATTGGGCTGGCGCTTGCACGCGAAGCCCGGCTCGGTGGCGCGGCCGCAGCGGCAAGGGTTCATCGCCGCCACAAGCTGGAAGCGCGCTGGATAGAGCACGCGGTGGTTCGCGCGGCTGATCAGCACCTCGCCTGTTTCGATCGGCTGCCGCAGCGCATCGAGCGCCTGCGGCTGGAACTCGGGAAGCTCATCGAGAAAGAGCACGCCCCGATGCGCCAGCGAGACCTCGCCAGGCCTGGCCTGAAGCCCGCCGCCCACCAGCGCCGCCATGGACGCTGAATGATGCGGCGCCCGGAAGGGCCGCCGGTCTGTCAGCGCGCCATTGACGATCAGCCCTGCCACCGAATGCACCATCGAGACATCGAGCAGCTCGCGCGGGCTGAGCGGAGGCAGGATGGAAGGCAGCCGGCTCGCCAGCATCGACTTGCCGGCGCCGGGCGGTCCGTTCATCAGGAGGGCGTGGCCGCCGGCAGCGGCCACCTCGAGCACGCGCTTGGCCATTTCCTGGCCCTTGATGTCGCGCAGATCCGGCAGGTTCGGCGGCGGCTTGGCGATGGCGGCCACGGGCCGGGCCATGACCTGCACGCCGCGCATGTGGTTGGCGAGCTGCACCAGCGTCTGCGGCGCCAGCACATCGAGGTCGCTGGACGCCCAGGCCGCCTCCGGCCCGCACGCCGCGGGGCAGATCAGCCCATGCCCCCTGATGTTGGCCGCGATTGCGGCGGGGAGCACGCCCGTCACGGGCGAAATGGTGCCGTCGAGCGCAAGCTCGCCCAGCACGGTGAAGCCAGCGAGAGCATCCGCCGGGATCGCGCCGATGGCGGCCATGATGCCGAGCGCGATGGGCAGATCGTAATGGCTCCCCTCCTTGGGCATGTCGGCCGGTGCGAGGTTCACGGTCAGGCGCTTGTTGGGCAGCGCCAGCCCCGAGGCGATGAGCGCCGAGCGCACCCGCTCCTTGCTCTCCGCAACGGCCTTGTCGCCAAGCCCGACCAGGACGAAGGCGACGCCGCCTGCGCTGAGCTGGACCTGCACGTCGACCGCGCGGGCCTCGATGCCCTCGAAGGCGACTGTCGCGACGCGCGTGACCATATGCCTGAAGCCCCCGATCCGGCGGCCCTCATGCGCCGCCGCCGCCGCCGCCCGCCGCGACCCTTCTGCGCATAGGGCATTTTGCCGGAATCGACAAGAACAGGTGCGGAACACCGCGCGGACTGCAAGTCGCGCGGCCCGATGATTGCTGGCTCTGGACAGGCCCGCCGTTCAGAGACAGTTCACGATGGCGTGATTAAGGCTGCGTCAGGGGGTTGCGTCATGTTTTACGAAATTGCTGAAAGTCGCGTCCACAGCGCGTCCGACTGCCGCCACAAAGGGGCCGTTTGATAGCGCGATGACGGACTCGACTCTCCCGACCTCCGCCGCATCGCCGACGCTGTCCGGCTCCGAACAGGGCTCGGCCGCCCCGGCTGCGAAGCCGCGCGCCGGTCTGGCGGCGGACCTTGAGGCTGCGGCTTCGTTCCTGAGGCTGTCACACGGCTGGTGGCGAGGACGCGGCGCAGCGCAGGCCTGGTTCTGGACGCTGTCGCTCGCGGCGATGGTCGTCGTCAATGTCGGGGTCAATGTCGGGGTCAACGCCTGGCATGGCTGGTTCTTCAATGCGCTCGAGCGCAAGGACGCCGCCGTGGCCGGGATGGCGATGGTGGCCTTCCCCGGCATCGTGCTTGTCGCGGCCGGCGTCGGAGTTCTCATTCTCAAGACGCGCGAAACCTTGCAGGTCTACTGGCGGCAGTGGCTCTCAGACCGGCTTGTCGAATTGTGGGTCTCGCGCCGGCGCTTCCAGCGCCTGGCTCCCTCCGGCCTCGAGCCGTCCAATCCCGAATACCGGATCGCCGATGACGTGCGCTGGGCCACCGAGCCACTGGTGGACTTCGCCATCGGCCTGCTCTCGGCCGTCATCACCGTCATCACCTTCGTGGGCATCCTGTGGTCTATCGGCGGGGCCTTGACCATCGGACAGGGCGAGGGCGCGGTTCGCATCCCGGCCTATCTCGTGCTGGCCGCCATTCTCTACGGCGTGTTGATCTCGACCCTGATGCTGCTGGTGGGCCGCCGGCTGCCCCGGCGCTATGCCCAGCGCAATGAATCGGAGGCGCGTTTCCGCTTCGGACTGATGCGCCTGCGCGATTCGGCCGACGCCATCGCCATGGGCGGCGGCCAGTTCGCCGAGCGCCGCGCCATTGCGGACACCTATGGCACCCTCGCGCTGCGCTGGCTGGCGGTGATCCGCGAGCGCGTCAAGCTGACCTGGATCACCAACGGCAACGGCGTGCTCGTCCCGGTCGTGCCGCTGCTGCTGGCGGCGCCCAAATATCTCTCTGGCGAGCTGTCGCTCGGCAGCGTCATGCAGATCGCCGCCGCCTTCGTGCAGGTGCAGATCGCCTTCAACTGGATCGTCGAGAACTTCATGCGCATCGCCGAGTGGCTGGCCTCCGCCCGGCGCGTCAACGAACTTGTCGAGGCCATTGACAGGCTCGAGGATCAGCCCCCGGCCGCGGCGCAGCGCCCGCGTCGTCTTGCCGGAGCAGAGGGCGTCGTCGCTGCCCATGACCTCGTGCTGAAGGATCGCGACGGGCGGCCGCTTGGCCCGCCTCTGTCCTTCGAGGTCCGCGCCGGCAGCACGCTGCATCTGGGCGATCTCGGCCAGGAGGTCGCCAGCGCCGTGCTGCGGGCCGTGGCCGACCAGTGGCACTGGGGCTCGGGCGCGGTCTCCGTCGCGCCGGAGGCACGCATCGGCTCGGTGGTCCGGCGGATGCGCTGGGCGGAGACGAGGCTGGCCGACGTGCTTGCGGCGGACGATGCCGTGCCTGAGCCTGCGCTGCTGCGCGCGGCGCTGATCCGGGCCGGGCTGGATCGCCTGATCGACCGCCTCGACGAGGTTGCGGACTGGGACAAGACCCTGGCCGAGGCCGAGCGCCAGCGCCTCGGCATCGCGCGGCTGCTGGTCGCGACGCCGCAGATCGTGCTGTTCGACGATGCGCTCGACGCGCTCGGCGAGAACGAGGCCGCTTCCATGCTCTCGAACCTGCGCGCGGCTCTGCCGGCTGCGATCCTGATCACGGCCGGTGCGTCTGCGCTGCGGTGCCCCACCGCAGCTTGCGCGCTCGACATGGCCGCTGCCGGCGCAGCGCAGGCCGCCTCCGAGGCGGCACCCATCCATCCGCCGCACCGTCCGCGCAAACAACCCCAAATCTTGCACAAGGCACGCCGGCAATGAGCACCGTAGCCCGGCAAGGAGCCGATCGCCATGAAACTCAATGACTGGGACGGCTTCTGGGGCCTGAGGGTGGCTGAATGCCCCTGCGACGTGCACTTCGTCCAGTGGCTCGAGGAGAACGCCATCACCGGCAAGACGATCTTCCATTTCGGCTCCGGCGGCCACCACTATGTCGGCATACGCTGCGCCGAGCCCGGGCTCGACAATGCCGTGCTGTCGATCAACGCCTCGACGCCGGATTATGATGCCTTCATGAAGCTGGCGAAGGACCAGCCGGCGCTGCTGCATCACTACACCTGCTATTTCGGCGACATCTACACCACAAATCCCAGGCTGCTTCCCACCTTCGACGTGGTGACGTTGTTCCATTCCTGCGAGTTCCGCAGCGAGAAGAACGACGCCTATGGCGCCAAGACCGATCTTGAGGTCATGCAGCTCTTCGTGGACAAGCTCACCCCCGGCGGGCATGTGCTGTTCTACACCGGCTCCTTCGCCTTCGATGCCGCCAGGCCCGTGATCGCGGAACTGGAGCGCACACGCGAGGTTGAACGCGTCGGCCTCTTCAAGACCCTGCTCGTCTACCGTAAGAAGGGGTGAGGCGGGGCCCCGGCTGCCAGCCCCATTCCGGCGCCCTTGCGGCGTCCCAGCACAGGAACCCGCATGTCAGGCGACCAGCCACGAGGCCGATGGTGGTGGTTGGGCCCTTTGGCGAGCGCCACGATCTTCCTCGCCTCGATCGCGGTGCTCTATGTCATCCTGCAGGAGATCGACAGCGCGGAACTGGTGGCCGCCCTTGCCGCCACCAGCCGCGACCAGCTCTGGCTGGGCCTGTGCTTCACGGTGCTGAGCTATGCCCTGCTGACCGGCTATGATGCGCTGGCGCTGCGCCGGCTGGGGCTTTCCATCCCCTACCGCACCACTGTGCTGGCGTCTTACACCAGCTTTTCGGTGTCCTTCACGCTGGGCTTTCCGCTCGTGACGGCCACCACCATCCGCTACTGGATCTACTCGCAGCGGGGCGTGCGCACCAGCGAGGTGGCCAAGCTCACGGTCATCGTGGGGCTCACCTTCTGGCTGGGCATGGCCGTGGTGCTGGGCGGCGCGCTCATCCACTCGGCCGATGCGGTCGCCGCGCTGGTGAGGGTCCGGCCCGGCCTCGTCATGGGCGCAGGCGCGGCCATTCTGGCCATGGTCGCGGGCTATCTGGTCTGGGTGGCCGGCGGCCGGCGCGGAATCGCGCTGCGGGGCTGGCGTCTCGAACTGCCTGGCGCGCGCGTGAGCCTGGCGCAGATCGCGCTCGGCGCGGGCGATGTCTGCGCGGCGGCGGCGGTGCTCTACGTGCTGCTTCCACCCGGCCATGGCCTCGCCTTCGAGGCCTTCCTCGCGATCTATGTGTTGGCCTGCGTGGTTGGCGTCGTCAGCCATCTGCCGGGCGGCGTCGGCGCCTTCGAGGCCACAATGCTGATCGGCCTCGCCCATCTCCCGCGCGAGCCTCTGCTCGGCGCTCTGCTGCTGTTCAGACTGATCTACTACATCGCGCCCTTCATTCTGGCGCTCACGCTGCTGGGGCTTTACGAGATCGCCCGTCGGCTCAAGGCGCGTCCTGACTGATGGCCTCCTCCTCGCCGCCGCAGCGCAGGAAGGCGTCCGAGCCCATCGCGATGCGGCGATCAACGCCCTTCACCGCCTCCTCGTTCTTGTCGGCATAGGGCAGGGCGTTGAGCACGAAGCGGATGGCGTTGAGCCGCGCGCGCAGCTTGTCATTGGCCCGGATCACGGTCCAGGGCGCGGTCGGGCTGTCGGTCCGCTCCAGCATGGTCTCGAACGCGCCCGAATAGGCATCGAAGCGCGTGATCGCCTCGAAATCGATCGGCGAGAGCTTCCAGCGCTTGAGCGGGTCATGAAAGCGCGCATGCAGCCGCTTCATCTGCATCTCCGCCCCGATGGTGAGGAAGAGCTTGAACAGATGGATGCCGTCGCGGGCGAGCATGCCCTCGAAGGCGGGCGCCTCGGTCAGGAAGGCCTCGTGCTCGGCTGGCGTGCAGAACCCCATAACCGGCTCGACCACAGCCCTGTTGTACCAGGAACGGTCGAAGAACACGATTTCGCCGCGGGTCGGCATCTGCGCGGCGTAGCGCTGGAAGTACCATTGCCCCTTTTCGGTGTCGGAGGGTTTCGACAGCGCCACGATCCGCGCATTGCGCGGGTTCATGTGCTGGTTGAAGCGGTGGATCGTCCCGCCCTTGCCGGCTCCGTCGCGGCCTTCGAACACGATCACCACGCGCGCGCCGGTTTCCTTCACCCAGTTCTGCAGTTTGAGCAGCTCGATCTGCAGCGCCTGAAGCTCGGCCTCGTAGGGCTTGCGCTTGAGCTTCTTGGCATAAGGATAGTCGCCCGATCGGAACGCGGCCTTGTCGATGGCCTCAGGCAGCTTGGCCATCGCGATGTCGAACGCAGCGCGCGCTGCGCTGTCGGTCCTGGGCGCCTCGCCCCGCTTGCGCGGGTTTTTGGCTGTATCGTCCCGCTTGCGCGGGTTTTTGGCCTTCGCCGTCTTGCCTGTCGCCATGATGCTTCCCTTCAGCGTGCAACGCTAGCAGAGGCAGCAAGTCAGACAAGACCAGTTGAAAAGGGTTGGCCGGACAGCGCGAGATCAGTCCGGCCTTGCCTCCCAGCCGCGCTCTTGCCTAGATGAGCACGGCCATCTCCGGCCGAGGGTGCCGCCATGGACACGGACGCCTCCCCCCTGGCCGGCCGTACGGCCCCCCCGGCCTCCGGCGCGCGTGGCCTTCGTGCTGCCGCATGGTGCGCGGCGATGGCGGGCCTTGCCGCTGTGCCGGGGCTGGCCATGGCAGGGGGCGGGCTGGCCTGGGCCTTTGCGCCGGCGCTGGCGGCGGGGCTTGGCGGATGGTGGGCGGCCGCTCGCGCCGCTTCGCCCTCACAGTCTCGCCCTGTCGCCATGGAGGCTGCGCCGCCGCAGGAGGCCGGGTTGGCGCGCCTGTCCAGCCTGATCATCGAGAGCTTCGCGCTGCCGATGGTCCTGACAGGCCCCAACGAGATCGTCCTTGCCAGCTCGGCCACGGCCCGCCGCCTCTTCCCCAGCCTTGCGGCAGGTCGGCCGGTGTCCCTTGGCATCCGCGATCCTGACTATCTCGCGGCTCTGGCCCTCGCGGCGACGGATGCGACCGCCCGCAGCATCGTCCTGGATGACGGCGCCGGCGGCGTCATGCGGGTGCGGATCGGCGCTGTGAGCGAAGACGGGATGGCCGCGCCGGTGATCGTGAGCGTCTTCGAGGATCTCGCGGAGCAGCGCGCCACCGAGCGCATGCGCGTCGATTTCATCGCCAATGCCAGCCATGAGCTGCGCACGCCGCTGGCCTCGCTGCTCGGCTTCATCGAGACCCTGCAGGGCCCGGCACGGGCTGATCCTCCAGCGCGCGAGCGCTTTCTGGGCATCATGCGCGAGCAGGCGGCGCGGATGGCCCGCCTCATCGATGATCTCCTGTCGCTGTCGCGCGCGGAGCTGCGCGCCCACCAGCAGCCCACGGGGATGATCGATCTGGTGATGATCGTGAGCGAGATCGTGGAGTCGCTCGGCCTTTCGGCCCGGGATCGCGGCGTCGCGCTCGCGCCCGCGCTCCCGGCCGGGGCGGCCATGATCCGGGGAGATCGCGACGACCTGCTCCGTCTGGTGGAAAACCTCGTCGAGAACGGCATCCGCTATGGCCGCGATGGCGGCGTGGTCGAGATCGCGCTCACGGCCCCGCCGCAGGGCGGGCCGATTCTCGAGGTGCGCGACCACGGGCCCGGCATTCCGCCCGAGCACCTGCCGCGGCTGACCGAGCGCTTCTACCGCGTCGATCTGTCCCACAGCCGCGAGAATGGAGGCACGGGGCTTGGCCTCGCCATCGTCAAGCATCTGGTCGCGCGCCACCGGGCACGCCTTGAGATCGAGAGCAGGCTGGGTGAAGGCGCGGTATTCCGCGTGGTCTTTCCGCCGCCCGAGGGTTGATCGCTCGATTACGACAGTTTTGTCACAAAACCGTCATTCAACTCGTGTGAATGGTCCTCGTCACGCATGACAGCAGGGAGTTCCCGATGCGCAAGTTCACCATAACGGCCGCGGCTTTTGCCGCGATGGCTTTCGCCCCCGCCCAGGCAGCCGACATCACCGGCGCGGGCGCAACCTTCCCCTTCCCGATTTACGCAAAGTGGGCCGAAGCCTACAAGGCGGCGACGGGCATCGGCCTCAACTACCAGTCCATCGGCTCCGGCGGCGGCATTCGCCAGATACGCGCCAAGACCGTCGACTTCGGCGCCACCGACGCCCCCGTGAAGGGCGAAGAGCTGACCCGCGACGCCATGATCCAGTTCCCGATGGTGATGGGCGGCCTCGTGCCGGCTCTGAACGTCCAGGGCATTGGCCAGCGCGGCCTCAAGCTTACCGGCCCGCTCCTCGCGGAGATCTATCTCGGCAACATCAAGAAGTGGAACGATCCGAAGATCGTTGCGCTGAATCCCGGCGTGACGTTGCCGGATGCGACCATCAACGTCGTGTACCGGTCAGACGGATCGGGCACGACCTTCGTCTGGACCGAGTATCTCAGCTTGGTCTCGCCGGACTGGAAGGGCAAGATCGGCACCAACACTTCGGTCCAGTGGCCCGTGGGAGTCGGCGGCCGCGGCAATGAGGGCGTGTCGGGCACGGTGCGCCAGATCGCCAACTCCATCGGCTATGTCGAATATGCCTATGCCAAGCAGAACAACCTTGCCTACGCCCTTGTGCAGAACAAGGCGGGCAACTTCCCCGTGCCGGACGACAAGTCGTTCCAGGCCGCCGCCTCCGAGGCGAAGTGGGAATCCATGCCCGGCTTCGGCATCAGCCTCAACGACCAGCCTTTCTCCGATGCCTGGCCGATCGTCTCGGCCACCTTCATCCTGATGTATACGAAGCCGGCCGACCCGGCCCGTTCGCAAGCTGCGCTCAAGTTCTTCGATTGGGCCTTCACCAATGGCGACAAGCTGGCGCTCGATCTTGAATACGTGCCGCTGCCCGAGCCTGTGAAGCAGAAGGTCCGCGCCTCGTGGAAAGGCATGACCGACACCGCCGGCAAGCCCATCTTCTGATGATGATGCGCGCGGCGCGGGGGACGTGCGTTTCCCGCGCCGTGGGATGCTGGAGCGTCGACAAGCCGGGGACCGGGGTTGCATGATGGTGGCCGTGTCACAGCAGACTTACAAGAACGCCGTCGCGGTGACGCGGCGCGCGCAGCCGTTCCGGTTCGATCCGCTCTTCGCTGCGGCCAGCAAGGCTGCGGCGATCACGGTTCTGATGCTGCTCGCCGGCATCATGGTCTCCATGGTCTATGGCGGCTGGCCGGCCTTCCAGGCCTTCGGGCTTGGTTTTCTCACCGGTACGCAGTGGGACACGATGAACGACGTCTATGGCGGCCTGCCCGCCATCGTCGGAACGCTCTCCACCGCGCTCATCGCCATGGTGATCGGCGTGCCGCTGTCGATCGGCACGGCCATCTACCTGACCCAGCTGGCCCCGGCCTGGTTCAAGCGGCCAGTGGGAACGGCTGTCGAGCTGCTCGCGGCGGTGCCCAGCATAATCTACGGCATGTGGGGCCTGTTCGTGTTCGTGCCGCTCTTCGCGGCGTGGTTCCAGGTGCCGGTTTCCAGCGTCGTCGAGGGCATGCCGATCATCGGCACCATCCTTTACGCGCGCTCGCCCTCGGGCCTTGGCATCCTCTCGGCCGGCATCATCCTGGCCTTCATGATCGTGCCTTTCATCGCCTCGCTGACGCGCGACATGCTCGACCAGATCCCCACCGTTCTGCGCGAGAGCGCGTACGGCATCGGCTGCACCACCTGGGAGGTGGTGCGCCATGTGCTCCTGCCGCAGGCCGGCGTCTCCATCATCGGGGCGATCATGCTCGGGCTGGGCCGTGCGCTGGGCGAAACCATGGCGGTGACCTTCGTGATCGGCAACGCCAACCGGCTTTCGGCCTCGATCATGGATCCGGGCTCCACCATCGCCTCGCGCATCGCCAGCGAGTTCAACGAGGCGCTCGGCATGCAGATGAACGCGCTGATCGCGCTGGGCTGCGTGCTGTTCTTCGTCACCTTCGTCGTGCTCGTCATCGCGCGGCTGCTCGTCTCCCGCGTCCGCCAGTACTGAGGAGCGCGCCATGACCGACACAGCCACGATGCGCGGCAGTGCCGCTCCCGAGGTCAAATGGGGGCGCGTCCGCCAGTCCCGGCGCGTCAAGGACAAGATCCTGCGCATATCGTGTTCCGCCGCCACCGCGCTGGCCGTGTTCGTGCTGTTCTGGATCCTTGGCATGTTGATCTGGAAGGGCGGGCAGGGGATCAGCCTTGACCTGTTCACGCGGATCACGCCCGGCCCCGGCACCGCGGGCGGAGGGCTGCTCAACGCCATTGTCGGCTCGATCGTGCTGACCTTCCTCGGCATCGCCATCGCCACCCCGATCGGGGTGATGGCCGGCACATACCTTGCGGAGTATGGCCGCGGCTCGAAGCTTGCGGAGGTCGTTCGCTTCATCAACGACATCCTGCTCTCGGCCCCGTCCATCCTCATCGGCCTGTTCGTCTATGTCATCCTGGTGATGCCCTTCCGTGGCTATTCGGGCTGGGCGGGCTCGGTGGCGCTCGCCATCATCGCGTTGCCCGTCATCGTGCGCACCACCGAGGATATGCTGCGGCTCGTGCCCAACGGGCTGCGCGAGGCTGCGGCCGCGCTCGGCGCGCCGCCCTCCATCGTCATCCGGCAGGTATCCTGGCGCGCGGCCAAGGCCGGCATCGTCACGGGCATCCTGCTGGCGCTGGCACGCATCTCGGGCGAGACAGCTCCGCTGCTTTTCACCGCGCTCAACAACAGCTTCTGGTTCAACTGGAACCTCACCGGCGGCGTCTCCAACCTGCCTGTCACGATCTATGCCTTCGCGTCGGCCCCTTACGAGAACTGGCAGCAGTTGGCCTGGGCCGGAGCGCTTCTCATCACCGCCGCGATCCTCGTGCTGTCGATCGCTGCCCGCGCGCTGGTCAACCGCAAATGAATCAGTCCGGGCCCCGTTTCGAAAGGTCGCCGCCATGTCGATGACGATACCCTTGATGGCCGTGCAGGAGGCGCCAGGCGCTGCCGCGCCCCATGGCGACGCCCATGTCCGGATCGCGGTCCGCAACCTTGATTTCCATTACGGCGCCTATCACGCGCTGAAGAACATCAACATGAACTTCGGCGATCGCGAGGTCACGGCGTTGATCGGCCCCTCCGGCTGCGGCAAGTCCACCCTGCTGCGCATCTTCAACCGCATCTACAGCCTGTATCCCGAGCAGCGCGCCACGGGCGAGGTCATGCTGGACGGGCGCAACGTGCTCTCCCCCGGCATCGACATCAACGAGCTGCGCGCCCGCATCGGCATGGTCTTCCAGAAGCCGACGCCCTTTCCCATGTCGATCTACGACAATTGCGCCTTCGGCATGCGGCTTTACGAGAAGCTGTCCAAGTCCGAGCTGGATGACCGCGTCGAGCAGGCCCTGCGCAAGGCGGCGCTCTGGGACGAGGTCAAGGACAAGCTCAGGCAGTCCGGCATGGGCCTGTCGGGCGGCCAGCAGCAGCGCATGTGCATTGCGCGCACCATCGCCCAGCAGCCCGAGGTTATCCTCTTCGACGAGCCGACCTCCGCTCTCGATCCCATCTCGACCGGCAAGATCGAGGAGCTGATCGAGCAGCTGCGCGCCGATTTCACCATCGTCATCGTCACCCACAACATGCAGCAGGCGGCGCGCATCTCTCAGTACACCGCCTTCATGTATCTGGGCGAGGTCATCGAGTTCGGTCCCACCACCAAGATCTTCATGAACCCCGAGCAGAAGCGCACGCTCGATTACGTGACCGGCCGCTTCGGCTGATCGCGACTGGACGTGCGGCGGCGTGACGGACGGCAGAAGACGGAAAGATCAGCACGATGAGCGACCACATATCGAAGACCTATGACCAGGAGCTCGACAAGCTGCGCCGGCTCGTGGCCGAGATGGGCGGGCTCGGCGAGCGGATGCTGGCCGACGCCACCATCGCCCTGATGCGCGAGGACGCCAAGCGCGCCCAGTCCGTCATCGCCACCGATCCGCGGCTCGACGAGTTGCAGCGCAGGATCGAGGACAATGCGGTGCTGATGCTGATGCGCCGGCAGCCCGTCGCCAACGACCTGCGCGAGGTCATGGCGTCGATTCGCATCGCCAACGATCTCGAGCGCATCGGCGATCTGGCCAAGAACATCGCCAAGCGCTCGCTCAAGGTCCAGGGCCACATGCTTTCGGGCAAGGCCATGGGCGGCGTCGAGGCGCTCAGCCGCCTCGCCCAGGCCCAGCTCAAGGATGTGCTCGACGCCTATGCCCAGTCCAACGACAAGGGCGCCATCGATGTCTGGACGCGCGACGGCCAGATCGACGCTCTCGAGAACGCCCTGTTCCGCGAATTGCTGACCTACATGATGGAAGACCCGCGCAACATCACCTTCTGCACGCACCTTCTGTTCTGCGCCAAGAACATCGAGCGTCTCGGCGATCACACCACCAACATCGCCGAGACGGTTCACTACCTCGTGACTGGCCAGGCCTTGCCGACGGATCGTCCCAAGGGCGATTCCCCGTCCGACCCCTCGCAGTGAGGATCAGGCCATGGCGCCCCGCATCCTGATCGTCGAGGACGAGGAACCGTTGAGCCTGCTGCTGCGCTACAACCTCGAGGCGGAGGGCTATGCCGTCCAGGTCTGCGCCAGGGGCGATGAGGCCGAGCTGAGGCTTCGGGAGGAAACGCCGGACCTCATCTTGCTGGACTGGATGCTGCCAGGCCTCTCTGGCATCGAGCTGTGCCGACGGCTGCGCCAGCGTCGCGAAACAGAGGCGCTGCCGGTCATCATGCTCACGGCGCGCGGCGAGGAAGCCGAGCGCGTGCGCGGCCTCTCGACCGGCGCTGATGATTATGTGGTCAAGCCTTTCTCTGTGCCCGAGCTTCTGGCCCGGGTGCGGGCCCTGTTGCGCCGGGTCAACCCCGAGCGCATCGCCGACGAGCTGGGCGCGGGCGACATCCGGCTCGACCGCGGCACGCGCCGCGTCTGGCGCTCCGGCGGCGAGCTGCATCTGGGGCCGACGGAGTTCAGGCTTCTTGAATTCTTCATGGAGAAGCCGGGCCGGGTCTACACACGCGGCCAGTTGCTCGACGCCGTCTGGGGCCGCGATGCCGAGATCGACGAGCGCACGGTGGATGTGCATGTCGGGCGCCTGCGCAAGGCGCTTTCAGGCGGGGATGGGCGCGACCCCATCCGCACCGTGCGCGGCGCCGGCTATTCGCTCGACGAGACCTTCGCACGGGCCTGATCCCGGGGGCGGCATGAAAAAGGGCGCTTTCTGCGCCCTTTTCGCATTCCACAGGAAACAGCCTGATGTCAGCCGCGCTGCAGCCGGCGCTCCTGCTCGCGGCGGCGCTCGCCGGCGGGCTGGTAGGCGATGCGGCAGTGATGGTTGCAATAGGGCACGCCCGTATCGGTTTTCATGCCGCAGAAGCGGAAATCGGCATGCGTCGGATCGCCCATGGGCCAGCGGCACATGTTCTCCTTCAGTTCCATGATGGTCACGCGCTCGGAGAAGGGCACCACCACTTCAGGGTCGACCAGTTCGGCCCGGGGCTCGATGCGGGCCTCGGGCTGCTGGCGGGCCTGCGGCGACAGCGCGACCGCGCTGCGGGCATGGCTGGCGGCATTGAAGCCGTTGGCCGCGCGCGAAGGCGTGGACTTGCGGGGGCGGGCCGCCACGGCGACCGCCGAGCTGGACGGCGATTTGGCGCGACCCGATAGACCAAGCCGATGCACCTTGCCGATGACTGCATTGCGCGTCACCCCGCCCAGTTCGCCTGCGATCTGACTGGCGCTGAGCCCGTCCGTCCAGAGCTTCTTGAGCAGGTCTACGCGATCCTCAGTCCATGTTGCCACATCTGACATCCGTTCAGTATCCTTTTGCCGCCTTTAACCGGGTATCCGGTTTGGGACACGACCGCAGCGCCAAGACATCGGAATCCCTTCGGGTTCGCCTGCCATATGCATGGCCGGCGTCGGCGGAGGAGCCGAACCTGTCTTGAAGCGTCACACGAGATGTCGTGGCCTACGCAGACGGACATACAAGATGGCGTGACTCGCCGACAAGAGTCCGAATCGGGAACGTCGTTTTTTCAACAGGCGTTTCGGATTGATTCTTTCGGACGGAATCGCGCCTCAGCCCGCAACCGTCCGCAGCGTCGCCGCGCGCAGCGTGTTGGAGAGCAGGTAGGCGATGGTCATCGGCCCGACCCCGCCCGGAACCGGCGTGATGGCGCAGGCGAGTGGCGCCACGGCCTCATAGTCGACATCGCCCACGAGCCTGCCCTTGCCGCCCTCGCCGGCCAGCCGGTTGATGCCGACATCGATGATGATGGCCCCCGGTTTGACAAAATCCGCCGTGACGAAGTGCGGCCTGCCGATCGCCGCGACCAAAAGGTCCGCGCTGCGGCACAGGGCTGGCAGGTCCCGCGTGCGCGAATGGGCGATTGTCACGGTGCAGTTCTCGGCCAGCAGCAGTTGCGCCACGGGCTTGCCCACGATGTTGGACCGGCCGATCACCACCGCATGAAGGCCGGAAAGATCGGGCCGCGCCAGCCTGGCAAGCGCCACCGCGCCCAGCGGCGTGCAAGGCACGAGCCCGGGCGCGCCCACCGCCAGCCGCCCGGCATTGACGGGATGGAAGCCGTCCACATCCTTGTCCGGGTCGATCCGGTTCAGCACGCGCATGGCGTCGATCTGCGCCGGCAGCGGCAGCTGGACGAGGATGCCATCGATGCTGTCGTCAGCGTTGAGCTGGTCGACGACGGCAAGCAATTCTGCTTCGCTGGCGCCCGCCCCGAGCCGATGCTCCACGGAGCGCATGCCGACCTCGCTGGTCTGCTTCACCTTGGAGCCGACATAGACCTGGCTGGCAGGGTCATCGCCAACCAGCACCACTGCAAGCCCGGGCGGGCGGCCATGGGCGGCGGCGAAGGCGGTCACCTTGCCCGCCATTTCGCGCCGCATGGTGGCGGCGAGGGCCTTTCCGTCGAGCAGCATGGTCATGACAAGTCCTGTGACTGGGGTTCCGCTTCGGCGTCCTGTCAGCGGTGGCCGCCGAGAAAGGCCGTGATGAAGGATGGCGCCGCGTCCGCGATCGCGGCGAGCGAATAGCCGCCCTCCTGCACGATCAGCGTCGGCAGCCCAAGCCCGGCCATCATCGCGCCGAGCCGCGGATAGGCTTCCGATGTCACCGTGAGCCTGGACAGCGGATCATCGCGGTGCGCGTCCCACCCTGCCGAGACGATCAACGCCTCGGCGCCGAAAGCCTGGACGGCCTTGGCGAGGCCCTGTGCCGCTTCGAGATATGCAGCGTCGCCGACGCCGGGCGAAAGCGTAATGTTGAGGTTCGCGCCTTCGCCCGCGCCATGGCCGCGCTCATCGGCATGGCCGGCGAAGAACGGATAGTAATCGGTCGGGTCGGTGTGGCAGGAGGCGACGAGGACGTCCCCGCGGGCATAGAAGATGGCCTGCGTTCCGTCCCCGTGATGGGTGTCGAAATCGAGGATCGCCACCTTGCCAAAGCGCTCGCGCAGCAATTCCGCCGCGATCGCGGCATTGTTGAGGAAACAGAAGCCATTGGCCCTGTCGCGGTAGCAGTGATGTCCGGGCGGCCGGCACAGCGCCAGCGCGCGCCGGTCGCCAGCCAGAAGCGCTTTCGCGCCACTGATCGCCGCCTGCGCCGAGGCATAGGCCGAAGCGAAGGTGCCCGGCCCCATGGCGCAGGACATGTCCCCTATATGGAAGCCCGCCAGCCCGATGGCGCCGGTATTGCGCGGCCTGTCCGCTCGGAACAGGTCGGGGCCTGCGCCGCGATAGGGGTGGATGTTCGGCAGCACCTCCGGCCCTGCATCGGGCAACTGCGTCCAGAGTCCCCAGATCCGCTCCAGGAAATCGAGATAGGCGGCGTCATGCACTGCCAGGATGGGCTCGCGCCCGTGATCTTCCGGCTCCACCCGGTCAAGGCCGAGGCCGGCCAGTGAGCCGGCCAGCGTCTCCATGCGGCTGGGATTCTCGACTGCCGCCCCGATCTTGCCGAAGCGGAAATACTGCTGCGGCCGGTGGAGCAGCTGATCCGGCGAGAAGAATAGCTTCATGCGCAGTTTGTGCCCGCGCCCACGCCGGATGTGAAGCGCTTATTGCGCAAGGCTGGCCGGATATCCCGCCTTGTCGAGCGAGGCAAGGATGGCCGGCATGTCCTTGGGGCCGTCCAGCGTGACGCGGCCCTTCTCGACATCGACCAGCGGGCTGATCGTCGGTTCGACCTTCTGGATGGCCTTGGTGACGCGCGCCGCGCAGGCGCCGCAATGGATGTTCGCGACATCGAGGGTGATGATCATGGCGATCTCCTTGGCTTGAATGTGTCGCAGCGGCGTCAGGCCGCCTCCCGCAATGTGGTCCCGGCGCCGAAGCTGCGCAACCTCAGCGCGTTCAGCACCACGAAAATGCTCGAGAAGGCCATGGCCCCTGCCGCGAGGATTGGCGAAAGCGTCCAGCCAAAGGCCGGATGGAACACGCCCGCAGCCACCGGGATCAGCGCGATGTTGTAGCCGAAGGCCCAGATGAGGTTCTGGCCGATATTGCGCATCGCCGCCCGCGAAAGCGCGATCGCATCGGCCAGCGCCTTGAGCTGGCCGCCGACCAGCACGATGTCGGCGCTCTCGATGGCGACGGTGGTGCCATCCCCGACCGCGACGCCGATGTCCGCTGCGGCCAGGGCTGGCGCGTCGTTGATGCCATCGCCCACGAAGACAACCGGGCCATGGCGTTCGCGCAGCCTGGCCAGCGCATCGACCTTGCCGGCCGGGAGCACATTGGCCGCAACCTCGGCAATGCCGAGGCGCGACGCCACGGCCCGCGCGGTGACCTCGTGGTCGCCGCTGATCATGGCCGGTGTCATCCCGGCGCGCTTCAGGGAGGCGACCACCTCGGCAGCGCCGGGCTTGATGGGATCGGCCACGGTCAGAAGGCCGGCAAGCGCGCCGTCCACGGCCACGAAGAAGGGCGTTTCACCCAGCGCGGCCCTCGCCTCGACCGGCTGCGTCCACGTGGTTGTGTCCAGCCCGAGCGACGCCATGAAGCGGGCGCCGCCCACCGCCACGCGCCGGTCCCCGGCAAGGCCGGCGGCGCCCATGCCCACCGCCGCCTCGAAGCCTGTCACCGGCAGCAGCGCAAGGCCCCGTGCCTCGGCGGCGCGGGCGATTGCACGGGCGATGGGGTGTTCGGAACGGCTCTCGATGGAGGCCGCCAGAGTGAGAAGCATCTCGGGCGGGACGCCGGAAGCGGCCTCGACATGGGTGAGTTCTGGCTGGCCGAGCGTCAGGGTGCCGGTCTTGTCGAAGGCGACGAGCTTCGCCTTGCCGAGTTGCTCCAGCGCCTCGCCCTTGCGGAACAGCGCCCCCATCTGCGCCGCGCGGCCCGTGGCGACCACGACCGAGATCGGCGTTGCCAGACCCATAGCGCATGGGCATGCGATGATCAGCACCGACACCGCCGTGATGAGCGCGAAGGGCAGGCTGGGCTCAGGCCCGAACCAGAGCCAGAGCCCGAAGGTCAGTGCGGCGATGACGAGCACCACCGGCACGAACACGGCGGTGATGCCGTCGATCCGGCCCTGAATCGGCAGCTTGGCGCCCTGCGCCTCCTCCACGAGCCGGATGATGCCGGCCAGCAGCGTGTCGCCCCCGACCCGCGTCGCCTTGATGGTCAGTGCGCCCGAGCCGTTGACGGAGCCGCCATGCACGAGCGAGCCCACATGCTTGTCCACCGGCATGGGCTCGCCCGTGAGCATGGCCTCATTGACGAAGGATGACCCTTCGACCACCTCGCCATCGACCGGCAGGCCCGCGCCGGGACGCACCAGCAGGAGATCGCCGATCATGATCTCCGCCACGGGCGTCTCGACCTGTTGGGCATCGCGCAGGCGCACGGCGATCTGCGGTTGCAGGGCCACCAGTTCGCGGATGGCTGCGCCGGTGCGGCCCCGGCTGCGCGTCTCGATCAGCCGCCCGAGCAGGATAAGCGTGACGATGACGGCCGCGCTTTCGAAATAGACATGCGCGCCGCCATCGGGAAACAGGCCCGGCGCCATCGTCGCGAAGCTCGAGTAGAGGTAGGCCGCGCCCGCGCCCAGCGCCACCAGCGCATTCATGTCCGGGTGGCGGCGCAGCAGGGCCGGCAGCCCGACCTGGAAGAAGCGCCGGCCGGGGCCCGCCAGCACCAGCGTGGTCAGCAGCAGCGCGATCCAGCGCGGCGTGGCCTCGCCCAGCGTCGCGGCTTGCCAGTGATGAAAATCAGGGAAGAGGTGCCCGCCCATCTCCAGCATGATGACCGGAAGCGACAGTAGCGCAGAGGCGATGACATCGCGCCTGAGCACGGCCTCATCCCGCGTCTGCTCGGCAGCGGCGCGGGCCTGCTCGCTGTCGGCGCCTGCGCCTTCGCTCACGAGCCGGGCCTCGTAGCCCTCCCCGGCGATCGCCGCGACGATGGCGTCGGCGTCGGCGGCGCCTGTCACCTCGGCCCGCTCGAGCGGCAGGTTGACCGAAACCCGCGCCACGCCAGGCAGAGCCCGCACCGCGCGCTCCACATGCGCCACGCAGGACGCGCATGTCATGCCGCGCACGGCAAAGCGCATCAGGGTTCCGGCCGCGTTCGCATCGCTCAGGGTCAGATCCGTCATCATATTCAGCAGGTAATATGTGATGACGGCGATTGCGAGCAGCGCGGGCGAGATCGGTCAAACGGGGCGTGCCGCCTCGCTCAGCCCATGGTGGGGATGACGAAGCTGGCGCCGTCCTTGACGCCGCTCGGCCAGCGGGCGGTCACGGTCTTGGTCTTGGTGTAGAAGCGGAATGCGTCCGGGCCGTGCTGGTTGAGGTCGCCGAAGGCCGAGCGCTTCCAGCCGCCGAAGGTATGATAGGCCAAGGGTACGGGAATCGGAACGTTGACGCCCACCATGCCGACCTGCACCTTCGAGGCGAAATCGCGGGCGGCGTCGCCATCGCGCGTGAAGATGGCGGTGCCGTTGCCATACTCGTGATCGTTGGTCATCTTGAGCGCGGCGGCGTAGTCGGGCGCGCGGACCACCGAGAGCACCGGCCCGAAGATCTCTTCCCTGTAGATCTTCATGTCGGTCGTGACATGGTCGAACAGGCACCCGCCCATGTAAAAGCCGTTCTCGTAGCCCTGCATGGTGAAGCCGCGGCCATCCACCGCCAGCGTGGCGCCTTCCTTGATCCCGAGATCGACATAGCCCTTGACGCGCTCCAGATGGGCCTTCGTCACCAGCGGTCCGAAATCGGCCGAACCATCGGTCGAGGGGCCCACCTTGAGGCTTTCGACGCGCGGAATGAGCCGCTTCACCAGCTCAGTGGCCGTGGCCTCGCCAACGGGAACCGCGACCGAGATGGCCATGCAGCGTTCGCCCGCCGCGCCGTAGCCTGCGCCGATCAGCGCGTCCACCGCCTGATCCATGTCGGCATCCGGCATGATGACCATGTGGTTCTTGGCGCCGCCGAAGGCCTGCACGCGCTTGCCGTTGGCGCAGCCGCGCCCGTAGATGTATTGGCCGATCGGGGTGGAGCCCACGAAGCCGATGGCCTGTATGTCCGGATCGTCGATGATCGCGTCCACGCTCTCCTTGTCGCCGTTGACGACGTTCAGGATGCCCGGCGGCAGGCCGGCCTCGATCATCAGTTCGGCAAGGCGCATCGGCACGCCCGGATCACGCTCCGACGGCTTGAGGATGAAGGCGTTGCCGCAGGCGATGGCAGGGCCGAGCTTCCACATCGGGATCATCGCCGGGAAGTTGAACGGCGTGATGCCCGCCACCACGCCGAGGGGCTGGCGCATGGAGTAGATGTCGATGCCGGGGCCGGCGCCGTCGGTGTACTCGCCCTTGAGCAGGTGCGGTGCGCCGATGCACATCTCGATCACCTCTACGCCGCGCTGGATGTCGCCCTTGGCGTCGGGAATGGTCTTGCCGTGCTCGCGGGCGAGGATGTCGGCCAGCTCGTCATGGTGCTGCGCCACGAGATCGACGAACTTCATCAGCACACGCGCGCGGCGCTGCGGGTTGGTGGCCGCCCAGGCCGGCTGCGCCGCCTTGGCGTCGGCCACCGCCGCCGTCAGTTCGGCCGTCGAGGCGAGCGCGACGCGCCCGCGCACGCTCCCATCCATGGGCTGGAAGACATCCGCGAAGCGGCCTGACGTGCCTGCGACGTGTTTGCCGCCGATGAAATGGCCATAGGTGATCATGCTGGGTCCTCCCCGAACGCCGCGGATCATTCTTGTTGGCGAGCGCTCTAGCATTGCCATTACCGCACGGCTACACGTATTGGTGACGCTGACCTGTGCAAAAAAGCGGGAGCTGGGGGATGGAACGCTTCGACTGGGACGACCTCAGATTCTTCCTCGCCGTGGCCCGTTCGGGCCGCCTGACCTCGGCGGCGCGGCGGCTGGGCGCCGACCACGCCACGGTCTCGCGGCGCATTTCCTCGCTGGAGACATCCCTCAAGGCCAAGCTGTTCGAACGGCGCCCGCAAGGCTATGCCCTGACCGCGCATGGCGAGCGGCTTCTTGCCAAGGCGGAAAGCATGGAGACGGACGCGCTCTCGATCCAGAGCGAGATCGGCGGCGCGGACATGGCGTTGTCCGGCGTGGTGCGCGTCGGCGCGCCCGATGGCTTCGGCACCAGCTTCCTGGCTCCGCGCCTTGCAAAATTCATGGCCGCCTCGCCGGCGCTGGAGCTGCAACTCGTCGCCATGCCGCGCCTGCTCTCGCTCTCCAAGCGCGAGGCGGATGTGGCGATCACGCTCGCGCCGCCCAAGGAGGGCAAGATCGTGGCGCGCAAGCTGGTCGATTACCGGCTCGGGCTCTACGCGGCGCCGGCCTATCTGGCCAGCGCCCCCGCCATCGCGGAGCCTGACGACCTGCATGCCCATTCCGTCATCGGCTACATCGACGATCTCATCTTCACGCCAGAGCTCGACTATCTCGACGAGGTCTCCAGGGGGCTCAGGGCCCGCACCCAGAGCTCCAACCTCAACGCCCAGATGGCGCTGACGGCGGCAGGCGGGGGCGTTTGCGTGCTGCCAAGCTTCATGGCCCAGCACCATGCCGGCCTCGTGCAGGTCCTGGCCGACAAGGTGTCGATCCAGCGCTCCTTCTGGCTCGTGGTCCATGCCGATCTGAAGGACGTGGCGCGGGTGCGCAACACGGTGGATTTCATCGTGCGCGAGGCCAGGGCGGCGAGGGCGCTTTTCCAGGGCGAGGCCGCCATGGCTCCGGCGATGGCGGCAGCTTGAGGCCGATCACAACCGCCAGGGCAGGACGCCTTCCGGGAGGCGGCCCGCCAGCCGGTCGAGCAGCAGCATCACGCCCAGGATCACGGCGCTGGCGCTGATGGCGACGGCTGCGGCCTCGCCGGCAAGTCCGGTTTCCTTCAGGCTGAACAGCACCACACCAAGCGTCTCGGTGCCGGCTGACCATAGCAGCGCCGAAACGGTGAGTTCGTTGAAGGCGACGAGGAACACCAGCAGCGCCCCGGCGCTTGCCGCGGGCAGCAGGATCGGCGCCACGATGAAGCGCATCAGCTGCCAGTAGGTCGCGCCGTCGAGCCGCGCCGCATCCTCGTGATGGGCCTCGATCTGCCCCATCGCCGCCAGCGCAGGCTTGAGCGCAGGGGCGAGGAAACGGGCCAGATAGGCGAACAGGATGATGAAGACCGTGCCGTAGATGCTGATGCCCAGCAAGGGCAGCGGCTTGAGGAAGAGCAGGATGCAGGCGATCGCCAGCACCACGCCAGGCAGCGCATAGGGCGCTTCGATCGCCGCCTCGATGAAGGGGCGCGCGCGCTTGAGCCGGCGCTCGAGCGCATAGGCGAACAGGATCGACAGGATGCACAGCAGGGCCGCCGCCGTGCCCGCCATCAGGAAGGAGTTGCGGAAGGCCCGCGTGGTCACGTCCTGCCGCACCAGAACCTCGGCGAACTTGTCGACAGTGACCGTGGCAAGGCTCAGGGGCACGCCGAGGGCAGGGCGCAGCGCATCGAGCGCCAGCGACAGGAAGGGCAGCCCCACCTTCACGGCGAGAAGGCACCACAGCAGCGCCTCGACTGGCAGCCGGATGCGGCCAAGCGCCACGAAGGGCGCCATGCGCGCCTCGACATCGACCTTGCCGACGCTGCGGCGCATCAGCATCGCGCCGATGACCGTGCCGAGCGCGGCCATGAGGGCGACGATCAGCGCCAACGCTGCCATGTCCGACAGGACCGACGGGCCGAAGCTTGTCAGCCTGCGGTAGATCAGGGTCGGCAAGGTAAGATAGTTCACCGGCATCCCCATCAGCGCCGGTATGCCGAAGTTCCCGACTCCCGCGACGAAGGCCAGCAGGCCGGCGGCGATGAAATTGCCGCGCAGGAGCGGGGCGACGATATGGCGCAGGATCTGCCAGCCCGACGCGCCCTCCACACGCGCTGCCTCGATCACCGAACGCGGCACATAGCGCAGCCCGGCCCAGACCGTGATCGCCACGAGCGGCGCATGATGCAGCGCCATCACGAGGATCACGCCCTCCCGTCCAAGGAGCGGGTTGGGCGTGCCCGGGGCTGGCGCAAGGCCGATGACGCCGAGCAGCGGCGAGGCAGGACCGGCCAGGCTGAGGAAGGCGAGCGCGATGACCTGCGGCGACACCATAAGCGAGAACACGAACAGGAAGGCGAGGACCCGCTTGGCCCGGATGTCGGTGAGCGCCAGCGTCAGGGCGAAGCTCGAACCCAGCGCCACCGCGCCGAAGGCCGAAATGCCGGCCGTCTCGATGGTGCGCCAGGTGGCGAGGCCCGTGGCGCGGCTGCCGATCTGGGCCGCCACGGTCTCGAAGGACAGCGCCCCCGCTGGCGCCAGCGCTGTGAACAGCAGGCGCCCGAGCGGCATCAGCCCGAACAGCACGACCGCCAGCGCCAGCAGCGCCATCACGGCCATGCCATCGCGCGCCAGCCTCGACGGCGCTTCAGACCTGCCGAACGCCAGCGTCACGACCTGGGGTCACTGTCCGAAGATGTCGGCGAAGCGCTTGCGGCTGGCCGCTTCCTCCGCCAGCGCGGCGGCGGGGTCGAAGGCCATGAGCTTCATGCTGGAGCGGGCAGGGAAGCCCTCCGGAGGCGACACCTCCGGATGGGCCGGAATGTAGCCCTGCTTGCGGGCGAGTTCCTGGCCCTCCCTTGAAAGCAGGAAGTCCACGAAGGCTCTGGCGGCTTCGGGATTTCTGGCGGTGCGCAGGATGGCCACCGGCTCCGTCACGGCCGAAAGTCCTTCGGAGGGCACGACGAAGTTCACGGGCGCGCCCTTGGCCTTCTCGCGGATCGGCATGAAATCGACGATCATCCCGTAAAGCTTCTCGCCGGTCGCGACCTGGCGCAGGATGTCGCCATTGCCCCCGGCCGCGAGGGCGCCGTTCTTCTGCAGCGCCTCGTAATAGCCCCAGCCATTGGGCAGGTTGCGCGCCAGCGTCACGGTGTGGATGAGGGCCGCGCCCGAGGCCAGCGGCGAGGGCATGGCGAGCTGGCCCCTGGCTTCAGGCTTCGCGAGGTCCGCCCAGGAGGTCGGGACCATAGGGGCGCGGGCGTTGTAGACGATGCCGGTGGTGATCAGCTTGGTGGAGAACCAGGTGCGGTCCTTGTCGTGGAGCGCGGCGTCATAGGCCGCCACGGCTGCGCCTGGGTGGGCAAGCAGGCGATTGTCGCGCTTGAGCGCTTCCATGGTCACGGAATCCGCGATCAGCAGCACGTCCGGCTGCGCCTGCCCGGCGGCGAACTCTGCCTGCAGCTTGGCCATGATGCGCGGCGTGCCATCGCGCACGAACGAGACCTCGACCTTGGGAAACCTGGCCCGGAAGGCGTCGATGGTCTGTTGCGCGTCGGTGTTGGGCTGGCTGGTGTAGAGCAGCAGCTTGCCTTCCTGCGCGCAGGCGGCGCCTGCCAGAATCGATCCCGCAAGTGTCGCGGCCAGCAGGCGCATTGGATAACGTCTCATGTCTGTCTCTCCCCGGCTGTCTTCATATCCTGTGAAGCCGCCTAGGCAAAGGCTGTGACAGTTGCATGAAACTCGAGATCGCTTTGGCCGTCCCGCCTGCGCGGCCGCTCACGCGCGCAGCAGGGCTGAACGGGCGTGACAGCCCGCTCGTCGCGCTTTATGCCTCGGATCACATCCCTGATCATTCGGAACGCCTCATGACCTCAAAGCTCGACCAGCTCGCCGCCATGACCACGATCGTCGCCGATACCGGCGACATCGAAGCCGTGCGCCGGCTCAAGCCCGTGGATTGCACCACCAACCCGACCCTGATCCTGAAGGCCGCCGCGATGCCGGCCTATGCCGTGCTGGTGGATGAGGCTGTGCGCTGGGGGCACGGTGCGGGCGGCACGATCGAGGCGCGCACCGGGGCTGTCTGCGATCGGCTGGCCGTCACCTTCGGCGCGGAGCTGTGCAAGCTCGTTCCGGGCCGCGTCTCCACCGAGGTCGATGCCGATCTCTCCTTCGACACCGATGGCAGCATCGCCAAGGGCCGCGCGCTGATCGCCGACTATGCGGCGCGCGGGGTCGATCGCTCGCGCATCCTCATCAAGGTCGCGGCCACCTGGGAGGGCATCCAGGCAGCGCGCGTGCTGCAGCGCGATGGCATCGACTGCAATCTCACCTTGCTGTTCTCGATGGCCCAGGCGCAGGCCTGCGCCGATGCCGGGGTTTTCCTGATATCGCCCTTCGTGGGCCGCATCCTCGATTGGCACGTGAAGGCCGGCGGCGGGCCCTACACCGCGCACACCGATCCGGGCGTCGTCTCGGTCCGCGCCATCTATGACCATTACAAGGCCCATGGCGTGCCGACGGTGGTGATGGGCGCGTCCTTCCGCAACATCGGCGAGATCGAGGCCCTGGCCGGTTGCGACAGGCTCACCATCTCTCCTGCCCTGCTCGATGAGCTGGCCGCCGCGCAAGGCGATCTGCCGCGCGCGCTTGCGCCTCCGGCCGGCCAGCGCGCCGCGCCCATGGCGCAGCTCGACGAAAAGGCGTTTCGCCATGCGCTCAACGAGGACGCCATGGCGACCGAGAAGCTGTCCGAGGGCATTCGCGGCTTCGTCAAGGACATGCGCGAACTGCGCAGGCTGGTGGGCGCGCGGCTGGCCGCCTGAGCGGCGCGCCGCCCCACTGGACGCCGGCCGCCAGCCCTTGCATCATGCCCCCGCAGCGCCCGCCACGAGGCGCACAGGGAGGTTCAATGACCAAGATGATCGACCGCCGTGCGATGCTCTGCGCGCTCGGCGCCGGCGCGCTGGCCGGCCCGCTCGCCAGCCCCGCAATCGTCCGCGCGCAGGGAGCCTTTCCCGGCTCGCGCACTGTCAAGCTCGTCGTGCCGTTTCCGCCCGCCGGGGCCACCGACATCATCGCCCGCATCTGGGCCGAGCGCATCGGCCAGCTCTGGGGCACGAACCTCGTCGTCGAGAACAAGCCGGGCGCGGGCGGCAACATCGGCACGGAGCAGGTGGCCAGGGGCGAGCAGGATGGCAGCCAGCTGCTGATCGTCTCCGTCGGCATGGCGACCAACCAGTTCCTCTATCCGAAGCTGAACTATGATCCGGTCGCTGATTTCCGCCCCGTCAGCCTGCTGGCGCTGGTGCCCAACCTGCTCGTGGTGGGCAATCATGTGGCCGCGCGCACGGTCCCCGAGCTGATCGCCTTCGCCAGGGCCAATCCCGGCAAGCTGACCTATGGCTCGTCGGGCGTCGGCACCTCGGTTCATCTCTCGGGCGAGCTGTTCCGCAAGCTGACCGGCACCGACATGGTGCATCTGCCCTATCGCGGCACGGCCCAGGCCACGCAGGATCTGATCGGCGGCCGCATCGATCTCATCTTCGACAACATCACCCAGGCAGTGACCCATGTCCGCGCCGGCTCCATCCGGGCACTCGGCATCACCACGGCGAAGCGCTCTCCCACCACGCCGGAGTTCGCACCCATCGCCGAGACCGTGCCCGGCTTCGATGTCTCGTCCTGGTTCGCCATCTTCGCGCCGAAGGGAACGCCCGACAGCGTGCTGGCGAAGCTCAGCGCCGATACATCCACCGTGATGGCCGACCCTCAGGTCCAGCAGCGCATGGCGACGCTCGGGGCCGAGGTGGTCGCCTCCAGCCCGGACCAGCTGTCAGCCTTCCTCAAGGCCGAGATGGACAAATGGGGCAAGCTCATCACCGAAGCCGGGATCAAGGCCAGCTGAGCGCGTGACTCCGGTCCGCAGCACGCAGGATGGGATGCTGCAAATGAAGAAGGCCGGCGCACCGCTGCGCCGGCCTTCGGTCCTGATTGAACGGACGCTTCGCCGAAATCAGTTCAGCTTGCCCTTGATGTCGCCAAGGCTGCGGCTGAGCATGGTGGCGCCTGCGGGCCCCGCCATCTGGCCCCGCAGCACCTGCTCGGCGGCTCGCGTGGCGGCATCCGCCGCTGCGGCGCGCACATCTGCCGACGCCTGCGCCTCGACCTGGGCAATCTTGAGCTCCGCATTCCTGGTGCGGCGCGTGATGAAGTCGGCCAGCTTGGCCTCCGCTTCCTTCGCCAGCCGCTCGGCATCTTCCTGAGCAGCCGCGACGATGGCCGCGGCTTCCGCCTCGGCCGCGTTGCGCTTGGCCTTGTATTCGGCCAGCAGCGCCTGGGCGTCATCACGCAGCTTCTTGGCCTCGGCCAGTTCGGCCGCAATGGCCTCCCCGCGCGAATCCAGCGCCTTCAGCACCATGCGGTGCACGCCGAAGCGCACCATCAGCGCGAAGAAGATGACGAGGCCGACGGCGCTCCAGAGATAGGTGTTGCTCAGCATCTGCCGCTCCTCAGGCCTTCATGACGGACTTGAGGGCCGCGTCGACTTCACCGGAGGAAGGAGCCGAGCCGCCGAGCCGCTGCACGATGGCGGCCGCCGCTTCCGCGGCGATGCCTGCGACGCTGGCCATGGCCTTGTCCTTGCTCGCTGTGATCTGCGCTTCGGCGGCGCCGAGCTTGGCGCTCAGATCGTGTTCGAGCGCGGCGCGGCGGGCCTCGACGGCCGCGTTGACCTCTGCGCGCTTGTCCTGTGCGATCGCCTGCGCACGATTTCGGGCCTCGGCCAGCGCCTTTTCATAGGCGACGCCAGCCTCTTGCGCGCGGGTGCGCGCGGCCGCTGCCTCGTCCAGGTCACGGGCGATGCGCGAGGCCCGGCCTTCGATGACCTCGCTCAGCCGGGGAGCGAACACCTTCGACACCAGCCAGTAGAGCAGGCCGAAGAAGATCGCCAGCCACAGCAGCTGCGAGGCGAAGGTTTCGGTCTTGAACGGGGGAAAGCCCGGTCCGGCAGGAGCGCCGCCCGGAACCTGTGTGCCCGCGGTCTGCGGTGTCGCCATCGTCAGCTACCTCGAAACGTCGCAAGGAAAATTCCGGAGTCCGGCGCGGATGTGGCGCGGCCACGACCCGCCCGGACCCGTTCCGCGCCTCAGCGGAACAGCAGAAGCAGCGCGACGACGAGCGCGAAGATGCCCAGCCCTTCCGCAAGCGCGGCGCCGACGAAGGCGCGGCCGAACTGGCTGTCAGCAGCCGACGGATTGCGCAGGGCGCCCGAGAGGAAGTTGCCGAAGATGTTGCCGACGCCGATGGCGGCGAGGCCCATTCCGAGGCAGGCGAGACCTGCGCCGATCAGCGCAGCAGCAGAAGCGTCCATGTGGTGACTCCTTGACGTCGTAAGTTTGGACTGCGGGAAGGATCCGGCGCCGATCGCTCAGTGTCCGGGGTGGAGGGCGTCGTTGAGATACACGCAGGTCAGGATCGTGAAGACATAGGCCTGCAGGAAAGCAACGAGGAATTCGAAGGCGGTGAGCGCGACGATCATGCCGAGCGGCAAGGTGGCGCCGAGCACGCCGCCGATGCCGATCGCGCCGAGCGACACGACGAAGCCGGCGAACACCTTGAGCGCGATGTGGCCGGCCAGCATGTTCGCGAAAAGGCGCATGCCGAGCGAGATCGGTCGGGAGAGGAAGGAGATCACCTCGATCACGACCAGGAAAGGCACCAGCAGCGCGGGCGCGCCCTTCGGCACGAAAAGATCCAGGAAATGGGTGCCATGCTTGATGAAGCCCACCACGATCACCGTGCAGATCACCACCATCGCCAGCGCGAAGGTCACGATGATGTGGCTGGTGACGGTGAAGGCGCCCGGTATCATGCCGACGAAGTTGGCCGTGAGCACGAACAGGAAAAGGGAGAAGACAAGCGGGAAGAACTGCATGCCTTCCTTGCCGGCGGCGCTTCTCAGCGTGCTGGCCACGAACTCGTAGAGCATTTCGGCGAGGGCCTGCATGCGGCCCGGCACCACGGCGCGCTGCGCGGTGGCGGCCATGAAGAACAGGCCGATGGCGCCGACCACCAGCATCATGAACAGCGATGAATTGGTGAAGGCGATCTCGGAGTTCCCGATCCGGCCCAGAGACACGATCGGCTTGATTTCGAATTGGTCAAGCGGGCTTGCCATGGCGCTCTTCGTCTCTGCTTCGCATCACAATCGGGCGTCGGTCTTGCAGACCGCCAAACAAATCTCGTCAGCGCGGCGGCCCCTTTGAGGGTCCCGGAGGCGGACCAGATTTGCTTTGAGTGGCGCGATACAGGTTTCTGAGGCCCGCTGCAAACCCAAACATAAGTCCAATCAACAGTCCGAACGGCTGAGCGCCCCCGTAGCGATCGATCAGCCACCCCAGAATGCCGCCTGCCGCTATGCCCGCGACAAATTCCGACACAAGCCTGAGGCCACGCGCCAGCGCCGAGTGGTCGCCCGCAAGGCGGCCCTTCGGCTCCTGATCGGCCATGTGCCCGCTGCGCAGATCTGCCAGGCGGGCGTCAAGTTGGCGGAGTTTCGCCGAAAGCTCGGTCTCGGGCGAAGGGTCAGACCCTGCCGAAGCACGATCCCCCTGCTTGTTCTGTTCCGACATCGTCAGACCTTCACAACCGGAGCGGCTGCGCCGCATCCTTCAGGGGAAGGGCAGGAACCCGCCTTCCGAAACCGGGCGCAACATATTTTCGCCACCTGACACTGTCAAGGACCGCGAGGCTGCATCCAAGTCTTTGAAAATAAATGGCGAAATGTAGGTGGCTGCGCTTTCTGCGCAAGTCTGCGCCGCCCCACGCCCTCACACGGCCTCGCGTATGCGCTCCGCCGTCTCGAGATCGACCGAGACAAGCTGCGAGACGCCGCGTTCCGCCATGGTCACCCCATAGAGCCGGTCCATCCGCGCCATGGTGATGGGATTGTGGGTGATGACGATGAAGCGCGTCTCGGTCTGCGCGGTCATGTCGCGCAGCAGGTCGCAGAAGCGCTCGACATTGGCGTCGTCGAGCGGCGCGTCCACCTCGTCGAGCACGCAGATCGGGGACGGGTTCGTCAGGAACACCGCGAAGATCAGCGCCGTGGCTGTCAGCGCCTGCTCGCCGCCTGACAGCAGCGACATCACCTGCGTCTTTTTGCCCGGCGGCCTTGCGAGGATCTCCAGCCCCGCTTCGAGCGGATCATCCGAATCGATCAGCGTCAGCTCCGCTTCGCCGCCGCCGAACAGGACGCCGAACAGGCGCTTGAAATGCCCGTTGACGACCTCGAACGCTGCCAGCAGCCGCTCGCGGCCTTCGCGGTTGAGCGAGCCGATGGCCTGCCGCAGCCTGCGGATGGCTTCGGAGAGGTCGTCGCGTTCCCGCGTCAGCACGGCGTGCTTGGCCTCGACCCCGGCGAGTTCGTCGTCGGCCCGCAGGTTGACCGCGCCCAGCCTCTCGCGATCGCCCTTGAGCGTGGCGAGCCGGCGCTCCGTCTCGGCGGCGGCTGGCAGCGTGTCGCCCGGCTTGAGCCCCGCCAGCGCGAAAAGCCCTGCCGGCGTCGTCTCGAGCGTTTCGGTGACGAGCCGCGTCACGCCATCGAGACGGGCGGCCGCCGCCTCCACGCGCGCATCGGCGGCGGCGCGCGCCTCCCGCGTGCCGGCCATCGCGTCGAGCGCCAGGCGCGCTGCGCGGTCGGCCTGCGCCTGCAGCGTTTCGCCGCGGGCGAGATCATCGGCGGCGCTGCGATGGGCCGCCTGCGCCTGCTCGATGGCCGCCACAAGCTCGCGGCGGCGCACCAGGAACGTATCGGGCGCGTCGGCCAGGGCTGCGGCTTCGCTGGCGGCCGCGTCCCGACGGCGCGCAGCCTCGGCGCGAGCCGCTTCCGAGCGCTGCAGACGCTCGTTCCAGCGCCCGGTCTCCACCCTCACGGCCGCGATTCTGTCGCGGCGGCCTGCATCCTCGCGGACCAGCGAGTCGCTCAGCGCCCGCGCCTCGGCGGCGAGGCCTCGGCGCTCGGCCACCAGCGTGCGCGCGGCGGAAAGCGCCGCCTCCATTTCCGGCGGCGGCCTCAGCGCGCCCAGCTCGCTTTCCGCCTGCGTACGTGCCAGACCCGCTTCGGCCTCGGCGGCGCTCAGCCGCCCGACGCCTTCGACAAGGCTGGCGCGCCGCGATGCCGTCTCGGACATCCTGCGCTCGGCCGCGCTGATCTGGTCGCGGGCTGCATCGAAGCGACGGCGCTGTTCGCGGGCCGCCTCGACTGCGGCAGCTTCCGAGCTGGCGGCGCGCTTGACGGCACCCTGCGCAGCGTCAAGCGTCTCGCGCGCGGCCTCGGCGGCTTCGCGGGCGGCTTGCGCCTCCCGTTCGAGGTCGCCGAGGCGGTTCTTCTCGGCGAGGCGCCGCGCTGCGGGCGTCGGAGCTTCCGCGGCGGCGACGAACCCGTCCCAGCGCCAGAGGTCCCCTTCCTTTGACACCAGCCGCTGCCCGACCCTGAGCTCACGCATCAGCCGCGGCCCGTCGGCGCGGGACACGACCCCGATCTGATGAAGCCGCCGCGCGAGCGCGGCCGGCGCGCGGACCTTGCCCGCAAGCGGCTCGGCGCCTCCCGGCAGTGCCGGATCGGCTTCGCTTCCTTCAACCTCGCGCCAGTGAGCGGGCGCGGACGGGTTCGAAGAGGCGTCGAGATCATCGCCGAGCGCGGCACCCAGCGCCGTCTCGAAGCCCTTTTGCGCCGCCATCTGTTCCACGACAGGAGGCCACAAATCCCCGGCGGAACGCGACAGCAGTTTCTGCAGCGTGCGCACCTCCGTTTCGAGCCGCTGCGCCGTGCGCTCGGCCTCCAGCTGCGGCATGCGGGCCCGCGCTTCGGCTTCGCGCACGGCCGACAGCGCGCTTCGTGCGGCCAGCGCCGCAGTCTCGGCGGCAGCGGCCTGCGCCTCGGCCTCCGCGAGCGCGGCCTGCAAGGTCTCCATGGCGGCGCCTGCCCCGCTCTGGGCATCGAGCGCCTGGAGTGCGCGCTCGAGCCCCTCGCGCTCCATGCGGTGCCGCCCCGCTCGGTCTGCGGCCTCGCGCAGGCCGCGTTCGAGCGCGCCGCGCCGGGCCGTCAGGTCCGAGAGCGCGGCCTGCGCCCGCCCCTGCGCGGCCTCGGCCTCCGCCAGCGCGGCGTCGGCCTGTCCCTGACTCTCCACCGCGTCGAGGCGGGCGTCCACGCTGCCCTCGCGCTCGCGCTCGAGTCTCGCCTCCTCCTCGCCGAGGTGGCCAAGGCTGGCCTGGGCGTCGGCCGCCACCGCCGCCTCGCGCGCCAGATCCGCCTCGAGCTCGGCGATGCGGCGCTTCAGCTCCTCGCTGCGCTGCCGGGCGCGCCTGTCCTCTGCCTCGAGCTCATCGAGCGCGCGCTTCAGCCGCGTCTGCGCGGCCGCGGCTGCGGCTTCCGCCTCGCGCAGTGCTGGAAGGGCATGGGCGGCCACGGCCTGATGCCGGGCCGTCTCCGCCTGGATGCGGGTGGCCTCCGCGACATCGCGCAGCGCTGCCTCCGCGGCGCGCTCCGCCGCCGCAGCCTGATCGCGCGCCTCCCGGTAGCTGATCGCGGCCAGCAGGGCCTCCGCCGCGCGGATGTCCGCCGCCAGCGACTTGTAGCGCCCGGCCTGCCGCGCCTGCCGCCTGAGGGCCTCGATCTGGCTCTCGATCTCGCGCAGCACATCCTCGAGCCTGACGAGATTGTCCTCCGCTGCGCGCAGGCGCAGCTCGGCCTCGTGCCGGCGCGAATGCAGGCCCGCGATTCCGGCGGCATCCTCGAGAATGCGGCGGCGCGACTGGGGCTTCGCCGAGATGATCTCGCTGATCTGGCCCTGGCGGACCAGCGCCGGGGAGCGCGAACCTGTGGCTGCGTCGGCGAAGAGCAGCTGCACGTCGCGCGCGCGCACCTCCTTGCCGTTGACGCGGTAGGTCGAGCCTTCCTCGCGCTCGATCCTGCGGGTGATCTCGAGCACATCGGCATCGTTGAACTGCGCCGGCGCCTTGCGGTCGGCATTGTCGAGGGTGAGGCCGACTTCCGCGACATTGCGCGCCGGGCGCGCGCCGGACCCGGCGAAGATCACGTCATCCATGCCCGAGGCGCGCATGTTCTTGAACGAGCTTTCGCCCATGACCCAGCGCAGGGCCTCGACGAGATTGGACTTGCCGCAGCCATTGGGCCCGACAATGCCCGACAGGCCCGGCTCCATATGGAACTCGGTGGCCTCGACGAAGGATTTGAAGCCTGTCAGCTTGAGGCGCGTCAGCTTCATGCCGCGCGCGCCTGCTGGGAGCGTGCCAGATCAGGCCCCGATGAGGGGTTGCAGGATCTTGTCGAGTTCAGGCATGGTGAGAGCACCGCGATGGACCTGCCCGTTGATGATCAGGGTCGGCGTCGAACTGACCTTGAAGCCGTCCGCCGCCTTGTCCTTGACGGCGGTCAGGGCGTCATACAAATCCTGGCGTTGCAAGCAGGCGTTGAAACTTTCCTGTGTGAAACCGGCCTGCCGCGCGGCCGTGAGCAGGGCATCGAGCGGGGTGCTGGTGAAGGCCCAGCGCTCCTGCTGCTTGAAAAGAAACTCCACGAAGGCGCCGCGGCGCTCGGCCGGGCCGCAATACGACAGCATGGACGCTGCCATGTCGAGCGGGTTCAGCACGAAGTTGCGGAAGATGAACCGCACCTTGCCGGTGTCGACATATTTCGCCTTGAGATCGGGGAACACGTCATTGTGGAAGCGTGCGCAGTGCGAGCAGGTCGTCGAGGCATACTCGATGATCGTGACCCTGGCATCAGCCGGGCCATAGACGAGATCGGGCAGAAGCGGGTTGGTTGCGGCGAGCACCTCGCCCATGTTCAGGCTCGACTGGGCAAGGCTCCGGGTCGTGCCCGAAGCCAGCATCGCGCCGATGGCAGCGCCACCCAGCATCACCTCGCGACGAGTCGTCATCATCAATCCTCTCAAGCACTGCCAGTGACGCCGGACCATAAACGGCCTGATCGTCAAGGCAAGCATTCCGTTCCTACACGTTTTCGCCAGTCCCGCGGGTTCCGGCTGCTGCCCGGCGGCTGATCGCCAGCCCCAGCCGCGTCACGGCATCGCGCAGCTCCGGCCCGGCGATCGGCTGCGCCGCATGTTCGACCCGCGCCACGGCCTCAGGCTCCAGCGCCGGCGGCGCGGGGCGCCGGCTCGCCCCTTGCGCGACCGGTCCCTGCCTGAGCGCGACCTTGCCCAGCGCAGGCCAGCCCAGATGCGCGTTGATCCGCGCCATCAGGAGCGGGGCCGCATGCTGAAGCTCGGGCGCGAAGGCGCTCTCCACCAGCACCACCAGCGTCGCCGGCTCGCCCCTGTCGCCATCGGCGCCGGGGCGGATGCGGGGCCAGTCGATCTTGAGCGGGCGCGAGCGCGCGGCCAGCCGCTCGCCAACGATTCCGGCCCATCCTGCGATGATCTCGCGGCCCGCGAAGCCCTTGGCTGCGAGCGCCGGCGCCATGGCCTGCCCGATCATGTCGGCCAGCGGCTTCGCCGCGCTGCGGCGTCTTGTGGATGGCGGGTTCATGCGGTCATGATGCCATGGCGCGGCGCGCAGGTCCAACCGCGCCGCTTGCCCCGGGACCGCCGCCGGCTATAGCAGCCCCATGGGTGAGATCGCTCCGCACGAAGCTTCGGCCAGCCTCATGGCCTGGTATGACCGCCACCGCCGCGCGCTGCCCTGGCGCGCCCTGCCCGGCGAGCGGCCAGACCCCTACCGGGTGTGGCTGTCCGAAATCATGCTGCAACAGACCACGGTGACGGCGGTGAAGCCCTATTTCGCTGCCTTTCTGGAACGCTTCCCGACCGTGACCGCGCTGTCCGAGGCGCCGTCTGAAGCGGTGATGAGCGCTTGGGCCGGGCTCGGCTACTACAGCCGCGCGCGCAACCTGCATGCCTGCGCCAGGGCGGTGGTGGCCGAACATGGCGGGCGTTTCCCCGATACCGAGGCAGGCCTGCGCGCGCTGCCGGGCATCGGCGCCTACACGGCTGCTGCCGTGGCGGCGATCGCGTTCAGCCGCCATGCCGCGGCCGTGGATGGCAATGTCGAGCGGGTGATCTCGCGGCTGCTTGCGCTGGAGGCGCCGATGCCGGCCGGCCGCAGGGCGGTTCACGCAGCGACGCTGGCGCTCGCGCCGCAGGACCGCCCCGGCGATTTCGCGCAGGCTCTGATGGACCTGGGCTCCACCATCTGCACGCCGCGAAAACCTGCCTGCGCGCTGTGCCCCTGGCGCGAGCCATGCCGTGCGCGGCAGGCGGGCCAGCCCGAGAATCACCCGCGCAAGCTGGCGAAGAAGGAGGGCAAGCTCCGGCGCGGCGCGGCCTTCGTCGCCGTCCGGGCCGATGGCGCCCTGCTGCTGAGGACAAGGCCGCCCCGGGGCCTGCTGGGCTCGATGGCGGAGGTGCCCACATCAGCATGGAGCGCGGAGTTCCAGCTTGCTCAGGCCCTTGGCGCCGCGCCGCTCGAGGCCTCGTGGCGGCTGGGCAATGCCGCGGTCCGCCATGTCTTCACCCATTTTCCGCTGGAGCTGGCGGTGTATGCGGCTGAGGTGCCGGCCGATGTCGCGGCCCCGCCCGGCGCGCGCTTCACGCCGCTAGCGGCGCTAGAGGCCGAGCCCATGCCCTCGCTCATGCTGAAGGTGGTGGAGGCCGGCCTCGCCACGCTGGGGCTGGCGCGGCCGTGAACAGGCCGGATCAGGACAGGCCGGATCAGGAGTTGGGCGTCGCCGCGCCCTCGCGGTAGAGTTCGGACAGCACCCATGCCGTGTCGTTGGTCAGGCTGCGCACATCGTCCACCAGCCAGCGGCCGCCCTCCAGCGCCATGTCGTAGCGCAGCTCCTGGGGCGCGCCATTGCGGAAGGTGACCTTCACCTCGGCCCTTGAGTCCGATTGCGTCAGCACCGCTATGCGGACCGAGCGGGCCATGCCGTCCTCATGGTCCTGTCCATTGACGGAATAGTCGAAATCCAGCCCCGAGACGGGTTCTTCGAGCTCGCGCGAACGCTTGATCGCCGCAGCCCGCAGCGCCTGCAGACGCTTCGTGAAGGGCTCGCGGCTGCGGGCGGCGCCGGGCCTGGCATAGAGCGCGCGGATGGGCGCGGCCGGATCGGATTTCGGCGCGGTCTGCGCGAGGGCAGGGGCCGCCGCCGTGGCGGAAAGGGCCAGAAGCGCAGCGCGCCTTGTGATCGTCATGCGCCGCCGCCTTCTGTCTTGAGGTAGGCCGCGCCGCAGGCCTTGGCCAGCTCGCGCACCCTCAATATGTAGCCCTGGCGCTCGGTGACCGAAATCACGCCGCGCGCGTCGAGCAGGTTGAAGACGTGCGATGCCTTGATGCACTGGTCATAGGCCGGCAGGGCAAGCCTGTGATTGTCGTTGGAGCCGGCCTCGGGCTCGCCGGCGGCCAGGTATTTCTGGCAGGCGGCCTCCACCATGCGGAACTGCTCGAACAGCATGGCGGTGTCGGCATGCTCGAAGTTATGCCGCGAATACTCCTGCTCTGCCTGCAGGAAGACATCGCCATAGGTGACCCTGGCCGCGCCTTCGAGCCCGTTGAAGTTAAGGTCGTAGACGTTCTCGACGCCCTGCACATACATGGCGAGGCGCTCGAGCCCGTAGGTCAGCTCGCCCGCGACCGGCGCGCATTCGAAGCCGGCCACCTGCTGGAAGTAGGTGAACTGCGACACCTCCATGCCGTCGCACCAGCACTCCCAGCCCAGCCCCCATGCGCCCAGCGTGGGGCTCTCCCAGTCATCCTCGACGAAGCGCACATCGTGCAGAGCGAGGTCGACGCCGATGGCGGCGAGGCTGTCGAGATAGAGCTGCTGCAGATCAGGCGGGCTCGGCTTCAGGATCACCTGGAACTGGTAATAGTGCTGGAGCCGGTTGGGGTTCTCGCCATAGCGCCCATCCTTGGGCCGGCGCGAGGGCTGCACATAGGCAGCCTTCCACGGCTTCGGCCCCAGCGCGCGCAGCGTCGTGGCCGGATGGAAGGTGCCGGCGCCGACCTCCATGTCATAGGGCTGCAGGATCACGCAACCGCGTTCGGCCCAGAAGCGCTGAAGCGTGAGCAGCAGGCCCTGGAAGGACCGGGTCGGGTCCATGGCGGGGTTGGTCATGGCGATGTCCTGTGTGGCGGCCATCTCTTTGGCTTCACAGGCTGCCCTGGTCAAGCTCATGCCGCAAGCCGCGTTCGGGGCGCGCCGCTGCGGAACGGCGCCGGGCGTGCGCCTCAGATCCCGCCCTTCACGCCCTGCGGCGGCGCCATCTCGTCCGGCACGAAGAAGTCCGGCGCCAGCGGCCTGGTGGGGTCGACGCGGTAGGGCAGGAAGTCGGTGACGCCTTCGGAGGCCAGGAAGCTGTCGTCGATCAGGAAATGGCCCGAGAAGGCGCGCGAATCCTTGCAGAAGATGGCATGGGCCGCATCCGCCATGATGTCGGGCGTGCGGCTCATCTGCATCAGCTGGTCGCCCACCACATACTTGATGGCGCTGGTGGCGATGGTGGTGCGCGGCCACAGCGCGTTGACAGCGATGCCATGGCGGCGGAACTCGCCCGCAAAGCCGAGCACGCACATGCTCATCCCGTATTTCGCCATGGTGTAGGCGACATGGGGAGAGAACCATTTCTCCTTCATGTCGAGCGGCGGCGAGAGCATCAGCACATGCGGGTTGGAGCCCCTCGCCAGATGCGGCATCGCGTGCTTGGTCGTCACGAAGGCGCCGCGCGTGTTGACCCCGTGCATGAGATCATAGCGCTTCATGTCGGTGCTCGCCGTGTCGGTGAGCTGGATGGCGGAGGCGTTGTTGACGAGGATGTCGAGGCCGCCGAACGTCTCCACGGTGCGGGCGATGGCTGCGGCCACCTGGTCCTCCTCGCGCACATCCATCTGGATGGCGAGCGCCCGGCCCCCGGCCGCCTCGATCTGGCGGGCCGATTCGTGGATCGTGCCCGGCAGCTTGGCATGGGGCTCGGAGGTCTTGGCCGCGATCGCGACATTGGCTCCGTCGCGCGCGCAGCGCAGCGCGATGGCGAGGCCGATCCCGCGCGAGCCCCCGGTTATGAAGACGGTCTTGCCTGCAAGCGGTTTGGCGGTCATGGGGTTCTCTCCTCGGTGTCGATGCGGAACCTTTCGGGCTGGGAGCCGTCATCATCTGTGAAATGGTAGCGCCGGGCGAGGTCGGCGGCGTGCAGAACCTGCCCGGCATGGCGGATGACGCCCTCGTCGCCGGCGAGCGCCGCGATGGCGCGTCCGGCATAGCGCGGCGTCTCTGTCGCTTCGGCACCCTGTCCCGCCTCGATCACGCGCTCGGTGCGCACGAAGCCGGGAGACAGCGTCAGCGCCGTCACGCCGAAGGGCTTGAGCTCATGGCCCATGGCCAGCGACAGCCGGTTCATGGCGGCCTTCGCGCCGTCATAGACGACATCGCCGAGATAGCCGTCGCCCGTGTCGAAGCTGATCGTCACGATCAGCCCCTGGCGGGCCGAGACCATGGCCGGCGCCACCGCGCGGGAGGTGAGGAACTGGGCGTAGAGGCCGGTTTCAAGCGCATGGCCGAGCGTGCCCGCCCCGCGCCGCCAGAAGGGCGTGCCGAAGCGCGAGCCGTCGGCATGGCGCTCCCCGTCGAAGCCCTCATTGCCGCCCCACACGGCGTTCACCAGGACATCGATGCGGCCGAAGCGTCGCAGGCACCAGGACACCAGCGTGTCCACCTCGCGTTCCCTGGTGTGGTCGCAGACGTAATGGTGCCCGCGCCCGCCTGCCGCCTCGATCTCGCGGGCTGTGTCCTCGATGACTTCGGAGCGTCCTTCAGTGCGCTGGCCTGTCTCGGTCGAGCGCCCCGTCACGATCACGGTCGCGCCCGCCTCGCCCAGCGCCCGCGCCACGCCGCGCCCGACGCCGCGCGAGGCGCCGGCAACCAGGCAGATGCGGTTGGAGAGGTCCGGCACGAGCCCGGCGTCAGCTGGCAAGCGCGAGCGGCGCGTCGTGCACCGACGCAGCGCCGCTGGTCACGCTGATCTCGAGGCCCTGCGCCCCGGTCAGGATATTGTCGGCGAAGAAGCGCGCGATGGCGATGCGCCCTGCATGGGCCGGGCTCGTGTCGCCGGAGGCAGAAGCCGCCTCCGCCGCCAGCGCGATCTGGCAAAGCCCGGCCGCGCCCTGGGCAAGGCCGAAGAGGCGCAGGTAGGGCGTGGCGCCCGCCAGCGCATCCTCGGGCCGGTTGCCGCGCGCGGCGGCCTCGATCCAGCTCGTGGCGCGATCGAGGCACTCGATGCCCTCGCGCAGCCGGGCCGCAGCCTGCCCATAGGCCGGATTGCGGCTGGCGGCGACGGCGCCCTGCACCTTCCGCATGCGGGCGATCGCGGCGCGGACCGTGGCGCCCCCAGAAAGCGGCAGCTTGCGCTGGACAAGGTCGATGGCCTGGATGCCGTTTGTGCCTTCATAGATCGTCAGGATGCGGGCATCGCGCATGTGCTGGGCCGCGCCCGTCTCCTCGACGAAGCCCATGCCGCCATGGACCTGCACCCCGATCGAGGCCACCTCGACGCCGATGTCGGTCGAGAACGCCTTGGCCACCGGCGTCAGAAGCGCGCCCATCTCGGCCGCGGCCTTGCGCGCGGCGGCGTCCTCGACATGGTGCGCCCTGTCGAGCTCCGCCGCGGTGAGATAGCAGATCGCCCGCGACGCATTGGTGAGCGCGAGCATGGTCATCAGGTTGCGGCGCACGTCGGCATGCTCGATGATCGGGCTCATGCCTTCGCCGACATGGCCTGCGGCGCGTCCCTGGCGCCGCTCCTGCGCATAGTCCAGCGCCTGCTGGTAGGCACGGTCCGCGATGGCGACGCCCTGGATGCCGACCCCGAGCCGGGCGTTGTTCATCATCGTGAACATGCAGGCGAGGCCGCGATTCTCCTCGCCGATGAGGTAGCCGACAGCGCCGCCCTTGTCGCCGAACACCATGGTGCAGGTGGGCGAGCCATGGATGCCAAGCTTGTGCTCGACGCCGGCGCAGCGCACGTCATTGGCCCCGCCGGGCGAACCACCCGCGCCGACCATGAACTTCGGAACGAGGAAGAGCGATATGCCGCGCGTGCCGGCCGGCGCATCCGGCAGGCGCGCCAGCACCAGATGCACGATGTTGTCGGTCAGGTCATGCTCGCCATAGGTGATGTAGATCTTCTGGCCCGTGATGCGGTAGCTGCCATCGGCCTGCCGTTCGGCGCGCGTGCGCAGCGCGCTGAGGTCCGAGCCCGCCTGCGGTTCGGTGAGGTTCATCGTGCCCATCCATTCGCCGGAGACGAGCTTGCCGAGATAGCGCTGCTTCAGCTCATCGGAGCCATGCACGGTGAGCGCCTCTATGGCGCCGCAAGTCAGCAGCGGCCCCAGTGCGAAGGCGAGGCTGGCGGCGTTCCACATTTCGAGGCATGGCGCGTTGACCAGTGCCGGCAGGCCCTGGCCGCCATGCTCTTCCCTCGCGGGCAGCGCGTTCCAGCCACCCTCGGCCCAGGCGGCGTAGACCTCACGCCATCCGGGCGGCATGGTCACGGTCCCGTCCTTGAGCGGCGTGCCGAAACGGTCGCCCACGCGGTTGAGCGGCGCGATCCTGCCAGCGGCGAACCTGCCTGCTTCTTCAAGGATGGAGCCGACCAGCTCCACCGACAGATCGGGGTAGACGCCTTCGGCAATCGACCGGTCGAGACCGGCCACATGGCGCAGCGTGAACAGCATCTCGTCGACGGGCGGGCGATAGCGCATGGCATGACCTCCTGCGGGATGCTCATGCATCCTCATTCGTTGAGCGGACGCGGTGATGGCCTTCGCGGCCCATCACGACGATTGACGTCATGATGGGCTAAAGCCTACCCAAGCGTCCAGCCCGGCGGCAGCGCGCCGCCACCGATCGAGCGCAGATAGTTCACATATGAACGAATTGTCGTCAACTGCCGCGCCCGGCCGGGCGACCATCCGTCTGGGGGCCGACGCCGCGGGCGTGGGGAGCGCGGCAGCGATCCTGGCCGAGGGCGGGCTCGTGGCTGTCCCGACGGAAACGGTCTACGGGCTCGCGGCGGACGCGACAGACCCATCCGCCGTGGCGCGGATCTATGCGGCCAAGGGCCGCCCCGCCTTCAACCCGCTTATCGCGCATCTGCCCGATGTCGCAGCGGCCCGGCGCGAAGGCGTGTTCGATGCGCCTGCCCTCGCCCTGGCCCGCGTCTTCTGGCCGGGGCCCCTGACGCTCGTGGTGCCGGCAAGCTCCGGCGGCACGGTGTGCGAGCTGGCGCGGGCCGGACTGTCGAGTGTGGGCCTGCGCGTGCCGGACCATGCCGTCACCTTGCAGGTGCTGCGCGCCCTTGGCAGGCCGCTGGCCGCGCCCTCGGCCAACCGCTCGGGCCATGTCAGCCCCACCAGCGCCGCGCATGTGCTGGCGGATCTCGATGGCCTCATCGATGCGGTGCTCGATGCCGGCCCGTGCGATGTAGGCGTGGAATCGACCATCATTGCCTGCCTTGGCGGTGCGCCGCGTCTCCTGCGGCCCGGCGCCGTGACGCGCGCCGAGGCCGAGCGCGTGCTGGGCTGCAGCCTGGCCGAGGGGCTGGATGATGCCTCAGCGCCCGTGGCGCCGGGGCAACTGGCCTCGCATTATGCGCCCCGCGCGCGGCTGAGGCTCAATGCCACCGCCCCGCGCGAGGATGAGGCCTGGCTCGGATTCGGGCCTGATCCCGTGGCGGATGGCGGCGGCTCGCGTGCCAACCTCAGCCCCTCGGGCGATCTCGTCGAGGCGGCATCGCGCCTTTTTGCGCTCCTGCGCCAGCTCGATGCAAGCGGCGCGGCGGTGATCGCCGTCGCGCCCATTCCCCGGCAAGGGCTGGGCGAGGCGATCCGTGACCGCCTCGACCGCGCCGCGGCGCCGCGCTGATCGGACTGCTCAGCCGGCGCTGGCGGGACCGGCCGGCGCGCCGGGCAACGGCAATGGCAATGGCAATGGCAATGGCAAGGCCAGCGCTGCGGGCAGGCCGATCTGGCCGGGGAAGCCGGCAAAGCCCGGCACGGTGAAGGCAAACAGCTTGCGCCCGGCATGGGCCGCGAACATCACGCCAAGGGCGATGCGGATGGCGGCAAGGCCATAGCCCGCCGTGCGAATATCGCTCATGATGGGAGACTTATGAAGGGAACTGCGATGACAGGAGCATTGACATTTTCATTTTTGCAAGAAAATATCAGTTATGCCAGATATAATCTTGTTTTTTCGCAAGGATAAAGATGGTCTCGCTGTCCTGGGATGATTTCCGCCTGATCAAGGCCATTGCGGATTCGAGCGGGCTCACCGGCGCCGCCGCCACACTCAAAGTGAATCATTCCACCGTGTTTCGCCGCCTGGGCCAGATCGAGGATGCGGTCGGCCTGCCGCTCTTCGAGCGACGCAAGACCGGGTATGTCGCCACCCCAGCCGGCGAGGAGATGGCCGCCCTGGCCTCGCGCATGGATGACGACGTGAGCGCCTTCGCCCGGCGCATCGCCGGCCGCGAGATCGAGCCGTCGGGCGAGGTCAGGATCACCACGACGGACACGCTCTTCCTGCATCTGCTGATCCCGATCATCGAGGCGTTCCGGAAGGCGCATCCCGGCATCCGCATCGACATCGTCATCGGCAACCAGGCGCTGAACCTATCCAGGCGCGATGCCGACATCGCGATCAGGGCGAGCGATTCACCGCCCGAAACGCTGGTGGGCCGCCGCCTCGCCACGCTGGCCTGGGCTGTCTACGGTCGCGCCGACGATGCGCTGGTCACGCCCGAGGCCTTCGATTCGGCCTCCCTGTTCGATCGCGACTGGATCTGCCTTGGCGACCAGCTCGGCCATGTGAAGGCGGCGCGCTATGTCCGGGACCGGGTGGCGCCAGAGCGCATCGTGCTGAAGACCTCCGCGGTGCTCGGCATCGCGGAATCCATCGAGGCCGGCATCGGCATCGGCCCGCTTCCCTGCTTCATCGGCGACCAGAAGCCTGCCCTGAAGCGCCTCATGGCCCCGAACCCGGATTTCGGCACGGCTCTCTGGCTGCTCACGCACCCCGACATCCGCCAGAGCCCGCGCATCCGCACCGCGCTCGACATGCTGGCTGCCGAACTGGGCCGCCACCGCAAGCTGATCGAGGGCGAATCGCCGCTCTGGAAGGCCGGCGCTGTCTGACCAGCCGCCCGCCCGACGGCCCCTCAGGCATCAACGCCGGCGCCGATCTGGCAGGCCACGCCCGTGCCGCCAAGCCCGCAGTAGCCGCCCGGATTCCTGGCCAGGTATTGCTGGTGATAGGCTTCGGCGAAGTAGAAGGGCGGCGCCTCCACAGTCTCTGTCGTGATGGGCCCGAAGCCCTTTCGCGCCAGCGCTGCGCCATAATCCCGGCGCGATGTCTCCGCCAACGCCATCTGCGCCGGCGTCGCGCCGTAGATGCCGGAGCGATACTGCGTGCCGACATCATTGCCCTGCCGCATGCCTTGCGTGGGGTCATGGCTCTCCCAGAACGTCTGCAGCAGTGCGCGATAGGGCAGACGCGCGGGGTCGAACGCGACAAGCACCACCTCATTGTGGCCGGTCAGGCCCGAGCAGGCCTCCTCATAGGTCGGGTTCGGCGTGTGCCCGCCAGCATAGCCCACGGCTGTCACCCAGATGCCCTCGCCCATCTGCCAGAACTTGCGCTCCGCTCCCCAGAAGCATCCGAGCCCGAACAGGGCTGTCTCAATGCCTTCGGGGTAGGGCCCCTTCAGCGGCCTGCCATTGACGAAATGAGTCTGGGCGGTCGCGATCGGGTGGGGACGCCCGGGCAGGGCGTCGGCCGGACCCGGCATTTCGGCCTTCTTGCGCGCGAAGAACATGATTTGGCTCCCGTTGAGGCTTGGACGTAATGCGCCGTGCCCTGCGCTGCGAGGGGCAGCGACGTCAGTTGTGCGTGATCGCTCAGCCCGGCGTGAGGTAGCCCACGCCGCCGCCCTGCTTGCGGCCCATGAAATGGAACAGCAGCCCTGCCGCCAAAAGCGCCAGTGATGCGGGCGTCATCAAGAGGCTCGCCAGCAGCGGATCCCACAGCAGCGGATGGATCTCCTCGGTCGAGGCCTGCAGCGCCGAAAAGCGCGCCCCCAGCAGGCGTGAGCCGGCATCCGCGAGCGAGGCATAGGCGAGGACGCCATTCGCCAGCGTTCGCGCGCCATCCATCACTGCCGCCACGAAGCCGGCCGCCAGCGTCAGGAAGGCGAAGATGCGGAACATAGCCTTGATCACACCGAAACTCCCTGCACCGATGTGCCCCGGCGCAGCCCGCCGCGCAAGGGCAACGCCGCCCCGGCCCTGCGTCAGGCCTTCGCCGGCCGCGATGGGCGATTTTCCGGGACGGGGGCTGAACGGCGCTTGCATTCTGGCCCCGCTCCGGTCATAGCGCCATGCGATCGCATCGCATGGCTCAGCCATCCGCGATCAACCGTCATGCGCCCTCGGGCCATGCGCGCGGACAGGTGGCCGAGTGGTTGAAGGCGCACGCCTGGAAAGTGTGTATAGGGGCAACTCTATCGCGGGTTCGAATCCCGCCCTGTCCGCCATTACTCAGAGCCCGATTCAAAAGTTCACGTGCAGATTGAGTGTCTTGCGATGCGTCTGGTGAGCATGCGGATGCTGGCGATATGGGCGAAGGCTGTGGAGCTTGCGATGGATTTCTCCCAATCCTTGGCAAGACGGCGGCATCGATTGAGCCATGCGAATGTTCGCTCGACCACCCATCGGCGGGGCAGGACGACGAAGCCCTTTGCGGCATCGGACCGTTTGACGATTTCGATTGTCCAGCGGCCATGGCCTCGCATGGCATCCTTCAGTTTGCCCCCAGCATAGCCGCCATCAGCAAAGATATGACGCAGCCAGGGACAGCGGAAGCGGATCGCCTTGAGCAGGTCAGGAGCACCATCACGATCCTGAATGTTGGCACCGTGGACCAGCACGAAGATCAGGAAGCCGAGCGTGTCGGTGATGATATGGCGCTTGCGGCCTTTGATTTTCTTTCCTGCATCATACCCCGAAATCCCGCCACTTTCGGTGGTTTTGACGCTCTGGCTGTCGATGATGCCGGCGGTGGGCTGAGCCTGCTTACCCTCGATCTCGCGTGCGGCCATCACCAGAAGCTGGTTCATGGTTTCCAGAAGGCCACTGTCCCGCCAACGATAGAAATAGCCGCGCACGGTCGAGACAGGTGGGAAATCATCCGGCAGCATGCGCCATTGGCATCCGCTCGAAGCAATAAACAGGATCGCTTCCACCACATCGCGCATGTCAGTGGTTCTGGGCCGACCGCCGCGCTTGGCGGCGGGAACCATCGGCGCGATCAGTGCCCATTCCCGGTCGGTCAAATCACTTGGAAACCGCAAACGATCACGGTTATGCTCAGCACGAGCGATAGCAGTCCAGGTCATCGGAAACCCCATTTGATTCAGCACCAAACGGGAATCACAAACTACTGATATCGCTCAACTCCTTTTAAATCGGGCTCTCAGGTTTTCGCACATTTGCGATCGTTTGTGCTTGCGCACGAGGCTCAGTATTTATAGGTAGAATTGCGTCATATCTGCGTGATGGAGACCGGCATGATTTATACTCCGGATAACGAACCGTATCGCGGCCGTCAGATGGTTTTTCAATTTGACCAAACGATCCAAGTTGCAATGGAAAAGAACTTCCTCATCGCACCATGGACGCATGATCGAGATTTGACTTTACTTCAACTAGCTGCAACGGAAATAGTCCCGCATGGGTTTTCGATCGCACTCAGTATTCGAGAATTAATTCGGCAGGGTTATTTGTTGTCAGCCGAAATACTACTGCGCCCCCTTATAGAACGGGTAGCCGTGCTCAGCTATCTGTGTGAGACGCCGAGTGCTTTGGCCTTGTGGGAGGCTGGTTGGCCTCACAAATCGCGGCCATCACTTTCGAAGATGCTAGCGGCAATGGGCCCATCTGAAGTAGGTTTCGATAGCAAAGAAATGGCGCAGGATGCTACTCGCTACTACAACGCATTGATACACGCTGATCCGAGTGGGTCCAAGAGGCACATGGGCAACACTACTGCAGGACGCAGGGGCTATTCAGCATCGAAGTCCCTCAGTGATACTACCAAATGCGACGAAATTTGTAGGGAGGCGTTTGTCTATTTGTACATTCTTACTGCACGCGCATCTCAAGTTTTTGCCGAAGCGTTGAAGTAGTTAGAGTCCGTTTGGAAAGTCAGGGATGAGCGTTTCTTCGGATAAGAAGGCCGCCCATGGCGACGTGGATCATGGCGGTTGAGACGTCGATGCGTTTTTCATAGTCGCGGACGAGGCGGCGCCAGCGCATCATCCATCCGAAGGTCCGCTCGACGACCCAGCGCCGGGGCAGAACATGGAAGCCCTTCTGCTGCTCGGAGCGCCGGATGATCTCGATGACGAAGTTGAGATAGGCGGCCTTGTCCATCAAGGTCAGGCGGTCGTAGGCGGCGTCGGCGAAGAGATGCTTCACCCAGGGCCAGCGCTTGCGGATGGCATCGAGGATGGCTTGCGCACCGGCGCTGTCGGAGATGTCGGCGGTCGTCAGATTGACCATCAAGAGCCGTCCGTCGGTATCGACCGCGATATGTCGCTTGCGGCCGCGTATCTTCTTGTTGGCGTCGTAACCCCTTGTTTTGGCTTGCGGAGCCTTGACCGACTGGCTGTCGATCACCGCCGCCGTGGGGCTTGCCTCGCGACCAACCCGCTCCCGGTCGAGCATCAGCTCGACATCGTGGATGGTCTGGAACAGGAAGCGCCGCGCCAGTTCGCGGAACCAGCCGTAAACCGTTCGCCAATGGCCGAAATGATGAGGCAGCATCCGCCAGCCGCAGCCCGAGCGCACCAGATAGCGCACGGCGTTGATCACCTCGCGGAAGTCCGTCTCCCGAGGCCGTCCCGTCCGTCCGGGTTTGGGCATCAAGGGCGCGATCCGGGCCCACTCCTCGTCCGTCAGGTCGCAGGGATAGCGCTTCGTCTTCTTGGCGATCTTGGCCATCCGGCCCCGGTTCTCATGTGTCCACATCCGTAATGTGAATCACATTCGCCAGCCCACCGAAACACCAATCGCCGACTTTCCAAACAGTCTCTTAGAGCCCGATTCAAAATTTCACGTGCAGATTGAGTGTCTTGCGATGCGTCTGGTGAGCATGCGGATGCTGGCGATATGGGCGAAGGCTGTGGAGCTTGCGATGGATTTCTCCCAATCCTTGGCAAGACGGCGGCATCGATTGAGCCATGCGAATGTTCGCTCGACCACCCATCGGCGGGGCAGGACCACGAAGCCCCTTGCGGCATCGGATCGCTTGACGATTTCGATTGTCCAGCGGCCATGGCCTCGCATGGCATCCTTCAGTTTGCCCCCAGCATAGCCGCGTCAGCGAAGATATGACGCAGCCAGGGACAGCGGAAGCGGATCGCCTTGAGCAGGTCAGGAGCACCATCACGATCCTGAATGTTGGCACCGTGGACCAGCACGAAGATCAGGAAGCCGAGCGTGTCGGTGATGATGTGGCGCTTGCGGCCTTTGATTTTCTTTCCTGCATCATACCCCGAAATCCCGCCACTTTCGGTGGTTTTGACGCTCTGGCTGTCGATGATGCCGGCGGTGGGCTGAGCCTGCTTACCCTCGATCTCGCGTGCGGCCATCACCAGAAGCTGGTTCATGGTTTCCAGAAGGCCACTGTCCCGCCAACGATAGAAATAGCCGCGCACGGTCGAGACAGGTGGGAAATCACCCGGCAGCATGCGCCATTGGCATCCGCTCGAAGCAATAAACAGGATCGCTTCCACCACATCGCGCATGTCCGTGGTTCTGGGCCGACCGCCGCGCTTGGCGGCGGGAACCATCGGCGCGATCAGTGCCCATTCCCGGTCGGTCAAATCACTTGGAAACCGCAAACGATCACGGTTATGCTCAGCACGAGCGATAGCGGTCCAGGTCATCGGAAACCCCATTTGGTTCAGCACCAAAAGGGAATCACAACCTACTGATATCGCTCAACTCCTTTTAAATCGGGCTCTTAACTGCGCAGCACAGTCAACCTGAAGTGATTGCCCAGCCTTAGGCCCTTGTCAGATGCGTCGCCACAGAATACTCGGACGATACCGAGGTTCAGCCTTCGGCCAAAGGATGCCATGATGTCGAGAGTCAAGAAATTCTTGCTGTCGTTTCGGAGTACGCGTCGAGCGATCAGCCGCTTCCGCAACATGGCTGCTCTGGTGGCTGCACGCCTTGCAGGCGAGCGGCGGATGACGAGTATCGAGCGTGAGCGGATCGAACAGCTCGAACTGGAGAACTATCGTCTCAAAGCGACGTTACACCGCTTGCAAGCCCGGGCAGCGGCGGCGCGGGATGTCGCAAACGGAACGGGTGATTGATGACAGCCCCGGCGCTGGCTGCACCGCCCGTCCACTCGCGTGATCCGTTCGTCAGCATTATCATGCCGGTCTATAACGGCGGCGAATACTTCGTGCGCGCGCTAGAGAGCGCTCGAGCGCAAGTCTACGACCGGTTCGAGATCGTGGTGGTGGACGACGGCTCGGCCGATCGCGGGCATGCTGAACGGGTTGCGGCCGCTGCTGGGGCTTCGGTGCGCTTTCACTGGCAGGAAAATCAGGGCGTCGCCGCGGCGCTGAACGCTGGGCTTCGGCTGATGCGTGGCGATGTCTTCTGCTGGCTCAGCCACGATGATTTGTTTCTGCCCTTCAAGACGGCGCGACAGGCGGATTTCTTCCGGCGGCTAGGCCACAAGGACGCTGTCTTGATCAGTGATTATGCGTTGATCGATCCGGCGGGCGCAGTGGTCGATCACGTGCGCGCCGATCATGAAGCGCTGGTGCATAGTCCGCTTTCCACGCTGCTGCGTGGGGCGGTCAATGGCTGCACCATATTTGCGCCTGCCCATGTCATGGCTGAGGTTGGGACGTTCCAGCCGGAATTCCGCTACACGCAGGATTATCACTACTGGAACCGCATGATCGGAAGATACGATTTTTTTCACCAGCCGGAAATCCTTGTCCAATACCGCGTGCATCCGGAGCAGGGCTCGAACCACCCCGAGGCCGCGCGCGAGGGCGATGCGCTATGGACCCGCATGTTGTCCGACCGGTCAGAGGCTGAGCGTGTCGGCATGGCCGGCAGCACGCTTCGGTTCTTTGCGTGGATGGCTGACCATCTGGCGACATCGCCCTACCGGCAGGCGCAGGCCTTCGCAGAGGCGCAGCGTGATGCGGCGCGCGCGGGCTGCAAGTTCAGCGTGGCGCTGGCGGTTCCTCCGGGCGCCAGTGCGGCTGCGGGATCGTTGATCGCAACCATCAGCGAGCGGTTTGGTGGGGACGTCGAGATCTGCGCTGCCTGCGGGAGCGCGACTGAGGCGGCGCAGCTGCGTGTCTCCGGGAAGGTTACAGTTTCTTGCGCAACAGATGATTGCGATGCGATTGGGTTGCTGAACTCCGCGCTGATGCGCACCACAAGGCCTTATGTCATTCCGCTGCGGGCCGGGTGGGCGACAGCAGAGCGGACAGCTGCGGCGGATTGGCCCGCACGGGTGCGCTGGCTGCAGGATGAAGGCGCCCTCGCCATGGCTGCCGGGCCTAGGCGCGGGAGTGTTCGGATGCGGGACGCCTTGATAGGCCAGCCCGCGGCGCAAGTTCAGATTGAGGATTTGGCAATTCATCGGCTGCTGATCGATGAGGGCCGGCAGCTCGATCCGGCCGCCGTCCATCTGAATGAGACGATGGCCATCCTGTCCTTCGTCGGGGCGGATCTTGCCATCGGCGGGGCGATGTGATGTCAATCGCAGTCTCAATCGTGCTGCCAACGCACAACCGCGCCTATTGCCTAAAGCGGGCCGTGGGCTCGATTTTGGCCCAGACATTCACCGATTGGGAGCTGATCCTGATTGATGACGGTTCGACCGATGAGACGCCCGCGCTGGTCGAGAACTTTGCCCAGCAGCTCACGGGGCGCTTTCACTCCGCCCGGCTTGAGAAGGCTGGCGTGTCGCAGGCTCGCAACCGCGGCATTGAGATGGCGCGCGGGAAGTGGATCGCCTTTCAAGACAGCGATGATGTTTGGATGCCCGAAAAGCTGGGGCTGCAGATGAACAGGCTTGCGGCCCATCCTGAAGATGTCTTCTGCTTCACTGATTTCTTCGAGTTCTCAGATGCCGGCTACCTTAGCGATCGCCATGTATCGCATCAGCTTGTCGAAAGCAAGATTTATCCCGAACTGCTACGTGTTCGCTCCAACGTCATCACATGCCCCTCGGTGGTCGCGGCCCGGCACCGGGTGGAGGCGTTAGGCGGCTTCAATCCTTCAATGCACCTTTGTGAGGACATCGATCTATGGACGCGGCTGGCGATGCAGGGGCCAGCCGGATCGGTGAATGTGCCGCTCGTTGGAGTCCATGTCCGGCGAGAGGCGAAGTTCGCTTATGCCTCAGGGCTGATGGGCCGACACGACTTGCTGACGCGAGCCCGTGCCCGCGATCCCGGGCTGCCGCCTGCATTCTGGACCGAGCTGAGGACGGAGCTGTTGACGATCTATGCCGAGGTCGCCATGCTCCGTGGAGATGCCGCGGCCGGTCGACTTCTTCGGGCGGCATTGGTCGAAGAGCCCGCCGATCCGCTTACCGCGCTCGCCGATCTCGCCCGCACTCTGCCGCCTTCAACGTGAGAGCTCAGACCGGAACCTGCCACCACACAGCCGCGCCATCGACCGGGATCATGGGGGCGGAGATGCGGTTCTGACGGCGGAAATCCTCGATCGCTGCAGCACAGGGCTTGAGGATGTAATCGTCGACGATGACAAAGCCGCCGGGCGATACCTTGTGATAGAGCGCCTGCAAGGCGTCCATCGTGCTTTCATACATGTCGCCGTCGAGTCGGAGAACGGCCAGACGGTCGATCGGCGCCCGCGGCAGCGTATCCTTGAACCAACCTTCGAGGAAAATGACGTTGTCGTCCAGCAGGCCATAGCGGCGGAAGCCGGCCTCAACCTCGCTCAGCGGAATGGCAAGCTCGCCATAGGTGTGGTGCATATCTCCGGCATCGGCCGGGTTTGCCGCGACATCAGGCTTGGGCAGGCCGCAGAAGCTGTCTGCCACAAACACGCGGCGTTCGCTGGCGCCCGTCGCCTGGAAGATGCCCTTGGCGTAGATGCATGCACCGCCGCGCCACACCCCAGTCTCGATGAAATCGCCCGCAATCCCCTCGGCCACCACGCGCATTGTCAGCATGCGCAGGTTGCGCATGCGCGATGTCCCGATCATTGTCAGGGCCTGGCGGGGCCAGTCCCGTCCGATCGCCCGCAGCGTCGGATCATAGGCCCCTGTCGTCCAAGGCGAGTGCGCATCATCCTCGATCAGCACACCGGTTAATGAGGCTTCCAGAAGATCGAGGTAAAGCTCAATGCCTGCCTCATTCGCCGAGGATTCGCCGCGCTGGCTACGAACCAGCCGAGCAATCAACTCCTCCTGCCGGGCTCCAACGCCGATAGCATTAGCCATGATGTGCGAGGCGGAAACGCCAGCGGCCGATTGAGTTTCAGCCAGGCGCTTTAGAATCAAATCGGCATGCGCCGTGAAATCCGACCGAAGCACGTTGAGCCCAGTCATCACTTCGGCACGGAGGGCGTTGCGTTCAGTTTCATGTGCCTGCGCCTGCGCCAGCGCGGCGCTGAGGCGGCCCTGCGTCTCCGCCATCTCCGCGCGGAGAGCGTTGCGTTCAGTTTCATGTGCCTGCGCCAGCGCCAGCGCGGCGCTGAGGCGGCCCTGCGTCTCCGCCATCTCCGCGCGGAGAGCGTTGCGTTCAGTTTCATGTGCCTGCGCCAGCGCCAGCGCGGCGCTGAGGCGGCCCTGCGTCTCCGCCATCTCCGCGCGGAGAGCGTTGCGTTCAGTTTCATGTGCCTGCGCCAGCGCCAGCGCGGCGCTGAGGCGGCCCTGCGTCTCCGCCATCTCCGCGCGGAGAGCGTTGCGTTCAGTTTCATGTGCCTGCGCCAGCGCCAGCGCGGCGCTGAGGCGGCCCTGCGTCTCCGCCATCTCCGCGCGGAGGGCGTTGCGTTCAGTTTCATGTGCCTGCGCCATTTCCAGCGCGGCGCTGAGGCGGCCTTGCGTCTCCGCCATCTCCGCGCGGAGGGCGTTGCGTTCAGTTTCATGTGCCTGCGCCATTTCCAGCGCGGCGCTGAGGCGGCCTTGCGTCTCCGCCATCTCCGCGCGGAGGGCGTTGCATTCAGTTTCATGTGCCTGCGCCATTTCCAGCGCGGCGCTGAGGCGGCCTTGCGTCTCCGCCACCTCTGCGCGGAGGGCGTTGCCATCGGCCTCCAATTGACGGGCAAACGTAATGCGGTCGCCATCCAGCCGGGCGATCGTGGCATAATAGTTGCGGATTCCCGGGATGCGCTGCAGAAGTCTAGTTTTCAGGCCGATTCTCGTCACTAAATGATCCTTCTGTCTTCAGATGCTGTTGCGCATGTTCTGCAAGCGATGGATCTCCAGTTCATGCGCAGAAAGGTCAGCGTGGGATGCAATGAAACACAGGATGTTGTCGATACCTTGTCGTGCCTTGACAGGGTCATAGGCTGCAGCATTCTCACCGGTGCGTACAATGCTGAGCGCAGACGGCAAACCGATGATGCCGTGACGGGCTGCGATCGACAGCCAAAGGCTGACATCCTCGCCAAGATGAAAATGAGTCGGAAAGCTTAGGCCTTCGTCGATCAGGGTGCGCCGAAGCATGACGGTCGGCGTAGCGATGCCGCACGACCGAATGATGTCGGGGAACTTGTTGCCGGCGCCCGAGGAAAACAGCGTAAGGTCCCGGCTGCCCTGCCAGTGGCGGTAATAGCTGGTATGCGAGAATGCGGTGCCCGTCTCCTCCATGACCCGCAGTTGGTCCGCAAGCTTGGTCGGCAGAAACAGATCGTCGCTGTCGAGAAACGCGACATAGGCGCCGCGGGCCAGCTGCCAGCCGTGGTTGCGCGCCGCGCCGGGCCCGCCGTTCTCCTGCCGGATGTAGCGGGCTCGCGGCCCCAGCGCATCGACGGCCCTGATCAGCAGCCCCATGTCCTGGGTCGATCCGTCATCGACGACGATCAGTTCCCATTCCAGGTGCGTCTGGCGCTTCAGGCTGTCGAGCGCCCCGAGGGCGAGGTCGACCCGGTTGAAGACCGGCATGATCACCGAGATTAACGTGCGGTTTAGGCCCTCCCGCGCCCGGTCCTCGATCTGAGCCGCCGCATCGGCGAGGTTGTTCTTGCGCAGGAATCTGGCCATCTCCTGGTCGAAACGCAACTGGCTTCCCTCGCAGGCGATCTTGTCGGCCGCCGACACTGCCTCGATCGTCGTCGTCCAGAAGTGGGTGGCCTCCACGACGTGGTCGATCTTCTTGGAGCCCTGCTCGTCGTGCCAGCGGCTGTCGATCAGCACGCGAGGCATGTGGCGGAAGCGATAGCGGGCGATGACGCGCCGCCACAGATCGTAATCCTGAGTCGTCGGCAATGTCTCGTCGAACCCGCCGATATCATCGAGAATGGCTCTCGGCACGAAGACCGAGCAGCCGTGGATCGAGCCGCGGAGCAGCGCATATAACGGCTTGGCCGTCAGCATGGCATGGTCGAGTTCGACATCGGCCAAGGTCTCGCCTCCGGCATCGATGAGCCGGTAGTTGCTGTAGAGCACCTCGTTATGGTGCCCGTGGGCCAGCCAGTCCTCCACCTGCACGGCCGCCTTATCCGGATGGTGGCGGTCATCATGGCTCAGCCAGCAAAACACATCACCCGTCATCGCCGCGATGCCTGCGTTCAGCGCACTCGCAACGCCCCCGTTGGGCTTGTCGATCAGCACAATGCGGTCGCCGTAGGACTGGGCCAGCGCCAGCGTGGCACCGTCGTCGCGCGAGCCGTCGTTGACAACAACGACCTCGCTGTTGGACCAAGTTTGCGCCAATGCCGAGTCGATGGCATCCCGCATGTAGTTCGTTCCATTGTAGACCGGAATGATGATCGAAATGCGGGGGGAGGAAGGCATGGGTCTATCTATCCAACCTTAAAAACAGCGCAAGCGTATCGGTAACGTCGTGCGATGCAGCCACCAGTCGGCCGAAACCATCAGCCAGACGCTCGCACCCAGGCTGTAACTGCGATGCCAACACTTGGACTTGACGGGCGCCAGTCATCTGCCATCCCCTTTCCAGCCGGATCAGCTTCGCGTCTGCAGTTGGATGTGCTGCATCTCGACCGCGATCATTACGCCGTTCTTGAACTGGGAATGCACGTCGAATATCAGCGCATCGTGCAGCCAGTGATGCTGGACATGGGTATCCAGCGTGCCCGATGCGCACGCTGCCGTGATGGAATAGCGGCCAGAAGCGAGCGCTGGCAGCTGGAAGACGAAGGTGGCACGCAGCTTTTTCCCAGCTTCAACCGAAAGCGGGTCATGCAGAGTCGTCAGGAATGTGTTGTCGCCCAGGATAGGTTGGCCGAGACGGTCCTTGCAGTGAAAGCCCACGATCGGCGCCTCGATGTCATGCAAGACATCGACCTCAATGCTAACCCTGACCTCCTCACCGCCCCGGATCCAGCTGAAGGGTGATCCGTCCGCGGCCGTCAGCGCCACGTTGCGGATAATCGCCTTGCCGCTACCGAAGGCTTTGCTGTCGGCCATGACGTCGAAGATGACGGGGCGGCCGGGCTCGGGCGGGGGCACATCTTCCAGCCGGACCGCCGCCGGCCTGGCCGCGGCGGTCTTGTCTTCGGAAGTCTTGTCTTCCGCGATTTTGTTTTCCGAGGTCTTGTCCGCAGTGCCCTTTCCTCCGTCACCCCTGCCCTTGGGGGCCGGCGCTGGCATGCTGCCATCGACTAGCCCCTGTGTCTGCGCCATGATGGACGCGGAATAAGCTTCGCACACATCCTTGGCGGGGCCCTGCATGACCATATGGCCCTTGTCGAGCCAAAGGGCGGTATCACACAGGCTCATCACTGCGCCGATATCGTGGCCGCAGAACAGCACAGTGCCGCGCTCACGGAACTGGCGCAGCCAGCGCATGCATTTCTGTTGGAAATAGGCATCGCCCACCGCCAGCGCTTCGTCGATGATCAGGATCTCGGCATCGACATGCGCAATCACCGCAAAGGCGAGACGCATCGCCATGCCGGTCGAGTAGGTCTTGACCGGCTGTTCAACGAAGTCGCCGATATCGGCGAAGGTCAGGATATCCGGCAGGCGCGCCTCGGTCTCCTCGCGGGTCATACCCAGAATCGAGGCGTTGAGAAAGACGTTCTCGCGGCCGGTGAATTCGGGGTTGAAGCCCGAGCCGAGTTCGAGCAGCGCCGCCACTTTCCCATTGACGCACGCTGTGCCGCTGGTAGGCATCAGCGTGCCGCAGATCAATTGCAGCAGCGTCGATTTGCCCGAGCCGTTGCGGCCGATGATCGCCATACTGTCGCCGCGCGGCACCTGGAAGCTCAACCCATGCAATGCCCAGTGGTTGGTGTAGTGGTTGCGCTCGGCCAGCGTGCCCCCGCCCAGCCGCACCAGCGGCGCGGCCAGACGGCGCAGGCGCGGCATGACGGCCTGTGCCAGCCGGTCAGAGGGGCGGCGATAGATCTTGTATGCCTTCGACAGGTCCGAGGCTTCGATAGCGATATCAGAGGACATCGGCAAACCCGACGCGCAGGCGCTTGAATACCCACCAGCCGACCGCCAGCATGGCAATAGAACCGACCCAGAGCAGGCCAAGCGTGCCCCAGTCCGGCGTTCGGTCGAATAACAGCACGTTGCGTGACTCCTCGACGACGATCGTCAGCGGATTGAGCCACATGATCGGCCGGAACGGTTCCGGCACGGCCGATATCGGATAGATGATCGGACTCAAAAACATCAGCGCCGTCGACAGAAAGCTCGTCATCTGGCCGATGTCGCGCAGATAGACCCCGAAGGCCGCCAGCAGAAAGGCGATGCCGAGCGTCAGGCAAATGTAAGGGGTGAGGATAAGCACGACAAGCGGGGCCGTCGGCGCGATCCTGCCATCGAGGATGAGATGGCCGGCGATAACGATCAGAAAGCCGATCAGCGTATTGATCAGCGCGCCGACCACGATCACGACCGGTAGCACGCCGAGGGGAAAGACCACCTTCTTAACGTAGCTGGCGTTGGCGACGATCGCACTGGCCGCACGGTTCATCGTCTCTGCCAACATCGCATGCAGCAGAATGCCCACCAGAAGGATGAGCGTGAAGCTGGTGTTCGGCGGATCCCCATCGGTGCCCGCACCCCAACGCAACCGGAACACGGCGGAGAACACGAAGGTGAAGATCAGCGCAGTCAGGAGCGGGGTCAAGAACGCCCAGGCAATGCCCAATGTCGCACCGCGATAGCGGGCGGCAAAATCGCGCATGGTGAGCCGCCACGCTAGCTCAGCTGTCTGTCGCATCTGCATGCCAGCCAACATCGTATTGAGCAAAGTCCAGTCTCCGATCCCTGCCCAACGCACCTCAGCGCATCGGCCGAACGGCTTATAACCTTGTATTGCGCGATGTAAATGCCGTTGTCTCTCGGGCAGGGCAACGAGTCCAGGTTAACGCGGTGAGGCATGGATGATCTGGGCGAGGGTGTTTGTGTTCCATCCAGCGGCTTTTCGGGCTGTTTTGATGGAGCGGTTTCCCTTTCCTGCGCGGACGAGGTTGAAGGCGAGCCTTCGCACGAGGGCCATGTTCTGCGCTCCATGACCGCGCCTGAGGCGTGATTGATCCTCCTTGAAGACGACATCGAGCACCCAGTGGAGGCTTTCGATGCCCCAATGGCTGCGAATGGCGGTTGCAGCGCGTTCGGGTGTGAGAAGGGCGGAGGAGATGAAGAACCGCGTCTCCCGGGAGGTCTTGCCCTGCCGTTCGACTTGTGTGGTGGCTCGCACGATGCTTCTGAGACGGTGGAAGCGATGCTCGCCGGGATGGCGTCGCCCGCCTTCCAGCCAGCCGATCTCATGGCTGACCGTGGTGGTACGGGTCTCGATGCGTCCATGATCCTTGTCGACGCTGATGCTGGTGGCGAGCCCTGTCGTGGCCGGATCGTCGAAATAGGCCGCGACCTCGTCGTGCAGGGTCGGCTGGTTGCGCTTGAGGGCCAGAAGATAGTCGCCTTCCTTGTCCGTGATCGCCTTGGCCATGGACGGGTTGGTGGCGATGGCGTCGATGGTGACGAGCGCGCCCTTGAGCGTCAGCCGCTCCAGGATTGCCAGCATGGCGGCGCATTCGTTGTCCTTGGCGTCCACGGCCTCCTGCGCCAGCACGAGGCGCTGGGTCGAGGCCCAGGCGCTGACCAGATGGATGGGGGGCAGACTGCGGCCAGCCTCGCCGCTGCGGCGCGCTGTCTTGCCGTCCAGCGCGATCAGGTCCGCCGCGTCCGGTCGCAGCTGCGTCGCCCAGGCCGTGAAGCAGGCCGCAAACAGCGCCGGATCGATCCGGTTCAGCACCACCCGCAGCCAATCCTCCTTGGGAGTGCCGAAGAAATACTCGGCATGCTCGCGCAGGAAAGGCAGATGCGCATCGCCCCAATCGGCGATCTCGTCATAGTCGTCGCAACCCGCGACAGACGCGCAGGTCACCAGAAAAAGCACTTCCGCAAGCGGATACTTGACCTTGCAGCTCTCGCGCGGGTCCCCGACGCGTCCGAAGTGATCCAGCAGAAGGCGCAACCGGTCCTTGACGAAAATCTGATCCATCGTTCGGGCTCCTGATCCGAGCCCGTTGAATCAGAAGCCATACTCCAAAGCTATCCCGTGCGCTCCGCCGTTAACCTGACAAAGTTGCCGTGGTCTCTCGGGATTTTGCTCGACAATGAGAGGGCGCTTGGATAGTTTGCGCAACGAACGGACAGGACTTGCGGATTGCTGATCGGGCAGGTAGCGCTTGCGCCGCCTCTCCGGCTGGAGATTGTACTTTGACACATGTTTTAGTTGTTGGGGCAGCCGGGATGCTCGGAAATGCCGCCTTCAGGCTGTTCAGTGCCTCGGATGGTTTTCAGGTCACCGGCACAGTGCGAGGCAGCAAGCCCGCGGAACTTGTTGAGACGACGGATGCGCGCCTCGTCACTGATATCAACGCCACCGATCAGGACCGGCTGGTCCGCCTCATGGGGGATGTTCGGCCCGATGTGGTGATAAACTGCGTCGGTGTCGTCAAGCAGCTGTCGGCGGCCAAGGATCCGCTGGTCTCTATCGCACTCAACGCGCTGTTTCCGCACAGGCTCGCCGAGCTGTGCGCGGTGGCCGGCGCCCGCCTCGTGCACATTTCAACCGATTGCGTCTTTGACGGGCGCAAGGGCGACTACACCGAAAGCGATCCCTCGAACGCTGAGGATCTCTACGGAAAGAGCAAGTTTCTCGGCGAGGTCGATTATTCGCATGCGGTCACTCTGCGGACCTCAATTATCGGCCACGAGCTCAATTCAGCCCATTCGCTGATCGACTGGTTCCTCAGCCAGCCCGGACCAAGCGTCAAGGGCTACCGCAAGGCCATCTACACCGGGCTGCCGACGGTGGAGATCGCCCGCATCATCCGCGATGTTGTCCTCCCAGACGCTGCGCTGTGCGGTGTCTGGCATGTTGCGTCCGACAAGGTCAGCAAATACGACCTGCTTAACATGGTGGCATCCACCTATGGCAAGGTGATCGAGATCGTGCCGGATGACGTGGTGGCCATTGACCGGTCGATGGATGGGTCGCGGTTCAGTGCCAGGACCGGCTATGTGGCGCCGCCCTGGCCGGAACTGGTTGCCCGCATGCATGCCGCACGCTGAAATCTGTACGTGTTTGAGAGATGATGAGAATGGACATTCGGGGAAAGACCCTTTTGATCACTGGAGGCACGGGCTCGTTCGGCAATGTGGTATTGCGGCGCTTTCTAAACGAAGGCATCGGCGAGGTGCGAGTGTTCAGCCGGGACGAGAAGAAGCAGGAGGACATGCGCCTGTCCCTCAGGAACGACCGCGTGAACTTCTACATCGGCGACGTGCGCGAGCCCCAGAGCCTCAAGGCGCCGATGCGGGGAGTGGATTTCATCTTCCACGCCGCGGCCCTCAAGCAGGTGCCGTCCTGCGAGTTCTACCCGATGGAAGCGGTGCGTACCAACGTGATCGGTGCCAGCAACGTGCTGGAGGCGGCAGTCGATGCGGACGCCAAGCGTGTCATTATGCTGTCGACTGACAAGGCCGTCTATCCGATCAACGCCATGGGAATGAGCAAGGCGATGATGGAGAAGATCACCATCGCGCGCGCCCGCCTGCTAGATGAGAGCGACACGACGCTCTGCGCGACGCGCTATGGCAACGTCATGGCCTCGCGCGGTTCGGTGATTCCGCTGTTCGTCTCGCAGGTGAAGGCCGGCCAGCCGATCACCATCACCGACCCGGGCATGACGCGGTTCCTGATGTCGCTGGAAGAATCAGTCGATCTGGTCATGTATGCCTGCCAGAATGCCCAGCAGGGCGACATCTTCATTAGGAAGGCGCCGTCCAGCACGATAGGCGATCTGGCTGAGGCCGTGATGCAGATCTTCGACAAGCGAGTGCCAGTCAACATCATCGGCACGCGCCACGGCGAGAAGCGCTACGAGTCCCTCGTCTCACGTGAAGAGATGGCACGCGCGATCGACAATGGCGGCTATTTTCGCGTGCCGCAGGATGGGCGCGATCTGAACTATGCCAAGTATTTCGTCGAGGGCGAAAGTAAAATCTCAAGATCCGATGATTACACTTCCGACAACACTGAGCGACTCGATGTCGAAGGCGTCAAGAAACTGCTGATGGGCCTCGACTACATCAAAAGCGAGCTAGGCTCCTGACATGCGCCGGGTCATGTCGATTGTTGGCACGCGCCCCGAACTGATCAAGATGTGCCGCGTCATCGCGCTGCTTGACGCGCATACCGATCACGTCCTTGTCCATACCGGCCAGAATTACGACTACGGTCTCAACGAGGTGTTCTTCAAGGATCTGGGCATCCGCCGGCCGGACCATTTCCTTGAAGCCGCAGGCGAGACGGCGGTGGACACGATCGCAGAGGTGCTGCGACGTTCCGACCGCGTCATGGCGGCGGTCAGGCCCGAAGCCGTACTGATCTACGGCGATACCAACTCGGGCCTTGCTGTGATCGCTGCCAAGCGGCGAAAGATTCCGGTTTTTCACATGGAGGCCGGCAACCGCTGCTTCGACCAGCGCGTGCCGGAGGAACTGAACCGAAAGGTCATCGACCATCTCGCGGACGTCAACATGACGCTAACCGAACATGCCCGGCGCTATCTGCTGGCGGAGGGCCTGCCGCCGGAGCTTACTTTTAACGTCGGCTCGCACATGGATGAGGTGCTCAGCCATTTCCGACCGCAGTATGAGGCGTCCGACGTGTTGCCGCGCCTCGGGCTGACAGAGAAGCGTTTCTTCGTCGTCTCCAGCCACCGCGAGGAGAATGTCGATAGCGACCGCAACCTGCGCGACCTCATCGATTCCCTCAACGGTCTGGCCGAGACCTATGACTGGCCGGTGATCGTCTCGACGCATCCCCGTACACGCAAGCGCCTGGAGAGTCTCGGCGACATGTTCCTCGACCGGCGCGTCCAGTTCCTGCCGCCATTCGGCTTCCACGATTACATCAAGCTACAGCTGACGGCAGCCTGCGTAATCTCTGACAGCGGCACCCTCACCGAGGAAAGCTCGCTGCTCGGTTTTCCCGCGGTCACCATCCGTCAGGCTCATGAGCGGCCCGAGGGCATGGATGAGGGGACTTTGGTGATGTGCGGGCTAGAACGGTCCGCCGTGCTTGACAGCGTCCGCTTCGTCATGCACGCCACGGTGGAACTTAAGGCACGTTCGGTTGGAGATTATGTTGCTGGGCCGGTCTCGCGCAAGGTCGTGGCCATCGTACTGAGCTATATCGACTACATCAATAAGACTGTCTGGCGAAAGCCATGACGCCTGGCGCGTGGGGATCGGGATGAGCCGGCTCACTGTCCTGCATGTCGCGCCTCACCTGGGGCAGGGCGGTGCGGAACGGCTGCTGTTCGAGCTGGCGCGGCAGCGCTGCGGCGAGACTGTACATCACATCGCCTTGATGCAGGATGAGGTGTTCTTTCCCCGCGCCGAGGTCAAAATCCATGACTTGGGGCTGAATCTTGGTCGTCGCTGGCAGGCGCTGCGGCGTTTGCCGGCGAGCCGCCAACGGTTGCGCGCATTGGTTGACGAACTCAAGCCGGATCTGATCCAGGGCTGGCTGTATTACGGTGCGCTTCTAACGCTGATGGTGCCGCGCCAGATCCCCCGAATCTGGTCTATCCACAACTCCACCTTTCCAGACCTGCGCGCCAATCCGTTGCTTCATTTGGTCGACCGGCTGCTGGCTCGTACCTCCCGGCGGGCGCAAGCTATTGTCTATTGCGCCCATGCCGCCCGAATTTTGCACGAACAGCACGGCTATGCGCCCGAGCCCGGGCTGGTGATAGAAAATGGCGTCGACACCGGATTGTTCCGGGCCAATCCAGAGCGCCGGCAGCGTACCCGCGCGGGGCTCGGGCTAGACGATTTGGCCTGCGCCGTCCTTCTCAGCGCCCGCAATGATCCGCAGAAGGACATCGCCAACTGCCTTGCGGCCTTTGCACTGTTTCGTCAGCGCCGGCCGCAAGCGGTGCTGCTGCTGGCTGGGCGGGGCATGGAGGCGGGCCATCCCGAGCTTGAAAGTCTTGTCGCCCACCATGGACTCGGTGACGCCGTCCGGCCTCTGGGACCAATCCGGGACATGGCGGCGCTGATCGATGCGGCCGATGCGGTGATGCTCGGATCCCGTTACGGCGAGGCCATGCCATTGGTGCTACTCGAAGCTCTGGTGATGCAAAAGCCGGTTGCGGCAACCGACGTCGGCGATGTGGCGCAGCTGCCATGCCCGCGTGCGGCGCTGGCCCCGCCGGCCAATTCTGCCGCGCTGGCCGATGCGCTGTCCTTTGCTGTGATGCGCGATCCCATCTGGGAGGCATGTTTCACGCAGGCGCGGGGACGCTATGGCATCGATGCGATGCTTCAGGCACATGCGCGGCTCTATCGCCGTCTCGTGGTCGGGGTAGGCGTCCAATGATCGGGCTCGACATCATCACTCCGGTCTACAATGGCGGCACATACATCGCCGAAACCGCCTGCTCGATCGCCGCCCAGTTGAAGACTGAGGACCGGTATCTGGTCGTCGATGACGGCTCGACCGACGATACAATTTCCCGCCTTGCCGCCGCCTGCCCGCGCGCCTTTATCCTGCAGCAGCCCAACGGCGGCGAGGTGGCAGCGGTCAATGCCGGCATAGCCCATCTCCTCGCGGCGGGGCCCGGCAACCGCGCGGGTCGTATCACCGGCATTGTTAACGCGGACGATCCCATTCTGCCTGGGCTGCTCGACGCGACACGGGCGGCCTTTGCAGCAGATCCGGCGCTAGATGCAGTCTACCCAGATTGGGTCAAGATCGATTCGGCGGGGCGCGAGATCGTCACCGTGCGCACACGCGAGTACGATTACAATGTGATGCTCGGCCAGCATTACTGCATCCCCGGCCCGGGGGCATTTTTCCGCCTTGGTCCCGCATTCAATGAGCCGGTGCGCGATGCGAAAGCCGCCCTCATTTCCGATTACGATTTCTGGCTGCGCTTCGGCCTGAACGGGGCCAGAATCCGACGCCTGCCGCAGGTGCTTGCAAGCTGGCGCCTACACCCCGGCGGCCTGACCCGGCGCAGCCAGGGCCCGACCCTTGCACGTCAGAAGATCGAGACTATCGAGCGGCTGCTGGCTCGCCCGGATGTGCCGACAGGGGTGCGGGCGCTGTCGGCCCAGGCGCGGAGCGCGGCCTATTACCACGCTGCCCTGGTGGGGCTGCGCGCCCCCGACGTGCCGGCCTTCCGTTATGCGCTGCGGTCCTACGCGATCAAGTGGCGCTGGAAGGGCAGCATCGACCATAGCCAGCGCCGGGCTCTGCGCCATCTCATCTATGCCGCGGCCCAGCCCGCATCGGGCTCGCTGCATGCGCTTGTCTCCCCCGTGCTGCCACGCGCCTATCGTTGGCAGAGCGTCGTGGACCAAACGTTCGGCGCAAACCGGCCCCAGCCCTGAGATCATTTCCGATGTCCACAACCCCGTATGTGAGCGTCATCATTCCGATGTTCGACCGCATCGGCTCGATTGGCCGCGCCATCGCCAGCGTTCAAGCTCAGACGCTGAACGATTTCGAGATCGTCGTTGTGGATGACGGATCGAGCGACGGCTCGCCCGAACGTGTCATGGCCATCGATGATCCTCGTATCAGCCTGATCCGGCGCACGCAGAACGGCGGAGCTTCGGCTGCCCGGAACAGCGGCATCGCCGCCGCGCGGGGAAACCTGATCGCGTTCCTGGATTCCGATGACGAGTGGCTGCCGCGCAAGCTTGAGGTGCAGGCAGCTCGACTCGCCGCCGCCCCTGAGGATGCGGGTGTGTCCTGCACCGGCGTCGAGATGCACCTGCTCGACCATGCCATTACCCGCCAGCAGCCGCTGGAGGACACCGACGACTGGGCTCGTCGACTCGCCATGGACTGCGATTTGAGCCCCGGCACGACGCAGTTGACGCGGCGCGGCATATTCGATGTCATTGGTCCTCTCGACGAGAAGCTGCCGCGGTTCGAGGATTGGGACTGGTTGATCCGCTACACCCGCAGGGGTCGGATTGTGGCGGTGCGCGATCCACTGGCGCGCGTCTATAATAGACGCGCCCGCCTGGGCGATGTGGTTGAGCTTTCAGCCATGCTGTTGCTTGTAAAACACGCGGATGTGCTTGCCGCGCTTTCCCCCTCCGACCGCCGGCAGGCGCTAGCCGATATCTGGCTTCAGGCGGCGGGAACCTACGCCTTTGAGGGCAAATGGTCCCGCATGGTCGGCCCGGCAATGACGGCGTTCTCGCATCGTCCGCTCCATACGATCGGCCGACTGGCGGCAGGCGGCCTTGCCGTGGCTCGGGGCCGGGCAAAATTTTATGTGGGGCGGGCATGAGCGCTGGCCCTGTTGCCTCTGAAGGAGATGCGATGATCCTGTTCTGTGCGCCAGCCTCTCCCTTTGCCCGCAAGGTGCGCATGCTGACGCGCCATCTCGGGCTCGCCGATCGAGTCGAGGAGCGCATCATCGACACAGCAGCCCCGCCGTCCGCATTTCTTTGCGCCAATCCCCTCGGTAAGATCCCGACGCTGGTGACCCCCACCGGGCCCCTGTTCGATTCTGCGGTGATCGGTGCATATCTCGACAGCCTCGCCGGCGACCCGCTGACCCTACCCGGGGAGGATCGCTTTGCGCAGATGGCCTATGAATCGCTTTGCGACGGCATCATCGAGGCGATCGTCCTGCAGGTTTACGAACAGCGCTGGCGTGCGGAAGATCGGCGCGAGCCGCGCTGGATAATGCATCAGGGTGCAAAAATCGAGCGCGGGCTGAAGCAGGCCGCCGTCATTGTGAACCGTGCCAGCCATCGCCTGCAGCGCGGCGATTTCGCGCTGGCTGCCGCACTTGGTTACCTCGATCTGCGGTTTGCCGGTTCATGGCGGGCGGACCACCCCGTATTGGTGGGCTGGCATGAGTCGTTCGCCGCTGCCGTGCCGGCCTTCGAGGCGACGCGCCACCGCGATCCTGCACCGCCTGTCATCTGAAGCCCTAGCACTGCTGTGGCAGACCAACAAAGCGCGTGTACCAGCTGCAGCGTGAACATGTCACCAACAATAAAAACACTCTCTGAGTTTACAATATCTTGTCGCCCGTGAAGAATGCGTTTCAGGCGCTTTGAGGCGCGATTGACGGTTTGCATGTTCGTCTGAAGGGTAAGCCTTGTTCCGAGGGCACTTTTTTGACGTGGGATGAGCGGGCTGTTGATTTGCATTGAGAACTGACCCGGGAGGTCGACAAGTTTCCACTGAGATTTGACCCATGTTCTGAGCTTTGCCCTGGCGTTTGCGTCGGGAGAACATGCAGTGATCGAAATGGCATTATTGAGCGTGATCGGGCGCTATCATTTTCGCGATGGGATGCCGATCCGGGAGATCGAGCGGCGGACGGCACTGTCGCGCAACACGATCCGGAAGTATCTGCGAGCAGGCGATGTGAAGCCGCGGTTCAAGGTTCCGGACAGGCCCAGCCAGTTGGACGCGTTCGCGGGCAAGCTGACGGCCTGGCTGCGGGTCGAGGTTGGCCGGTCCCGCAAGCAGCGGCGCACGGCTAAGCGGATGCATGCCGATCCTGTGGTGCTGGGCTATGGCGGCTCCTACAACCGCGTTGCAGCCTTCGTGCGAGCTTGGAAGGCAGCGCGAGGCGCAGGCCAGCAGCCGCGGCACATTCGTGCCTCTGATCTTCGCGCCGGGCGAAGCGTTCCAGTTCGACTGGAGCGAGGATTGGGCGGTGCTGGGCGGCGAGCGTACGAAGCTTCAGGCGGCGCACACCAAGCTCTCGCACAGCCGGGCCTTCAGCGTGCGGGCCTATCTGCTGCAGACATACGAGATGCTGTTCGATGCGCTGAACGAGGCGTTCCGCGTGCTGGGCGGGGTGCCGCAGCGCGTCATCTTCGACAACATGCGCACAGCAGTCGACCGGATCGGCGCCGGCAAGACTCGGCAGGTCAACGCGCGGTTCGCGGCAATGGCGAGCCAATATCTCTTCGAGCCGGAGTTCTGCAATCCGGCGTCGGGATGAGAGGAGGGCATGATCGGCCCCCACTGAGTGGTCCGATTGGAATGTTAGTGCATTGACGGCCTCGACGCCATCGCGGGCGGTGGTCGGCTTGCCGATGGATGGGTTTGCGCTGCAGCCTGTGCAGCCATGGCAGGCACAAAGCCCTCCGGGGCCGGTGGTTTGTATCCGAGCGATCCGTGCGGGCGCTCGGTGTTGTAGTGTCGCCGCCAGCTCTCGATAACGATCTTCGCCTCGGCGAGCGAGTAGAAGATCTCTCCATCGAGCAATTCATCCCTCAGGCGGGCGTTGAAGAACTCGATGAAGCCGTTCTCCCAGGGCGATCCCGATGTGATTTAGATGATCTTGGCCCCGACCGCCGTGATCCACTTCTGAACGGCCATCGCGACGAACTCCGGGCCATAGCACGTCGGGAAGCGTTGGCGGCTTTTGGCCAGCAGGTCTCGATGCGCCGACGACGATCGGCGCTGCATGCAATCTGAGCCAGATGGCTTCCACCGTCAACGGGATCGCTCCCTGCCATAGCAAACACAGGATCCAGCGGCGCCTGAGCAGCCGTGGTCCTCGCGATCCTTAAGATGAGATACGCACCCAGGTGGAAGGCCCGAACATTATCTACAGGGTCGCTCGACACGCGCCCTTACGGCACTTGCAGAGAGGGGTCCTTCCACCTGGCGTCCGACCGCTCGAGGAACGGTCGGTACTCTGTTCCCGTCTTGACAACGGCGTGAGCCACGCGCGCCATCTTGGCGGTGAGTGCCGTCATTGCCTTGCGGCGACGGTCGGCATCGTCCGCGTGCCCGGCGACGTATCGTCCGAGCTTGTCGCGGAAGCTGTTGTCGCGCTGACGCGCGGCGACCTGGGCGGCTATCCAGAAGGTCCGGCGCAGGCGCGCGTTGCCGTACTTGGACAGCTTGGTGCGACCGCGGAACACGCCCGACTGACAGGTGGCGAGATCGAGGCCACAGAACTTCAGGAACTGGCGATGGTGGCTGAAGCGGCGCAGATCGCCGGCCTCGGCGAGGATGGTCAGCGCGTTGATCGGACCAATGCCTGGGATGTTGCGCAGCAGCTGGTAATCGACGTGGTCGGCGAGCCTGGCATGAGCCAGCCGCTCGATCTCGGCACGTTGGTGGATCAGGCTGCGGCCCTGCGCAATGACCACGCGGAACATGGTGATGGCCGCCGATGTCTCCGGCACCGGCAGCGCGACCGAAGCGCAGGCCGTCTCGTAGATGTCATACCAAAGGCCCTTTGACCTGACTCACCGAGGGTTCCCAAACTGACTGCGGCGTGATTCAAAGTGCGTGGAGGACCCACGCCATGCCGAAGGTTGTCGAGATCAAGCCGAGCCATACTCCCGCCGAGCTGCGCCGCCTGGCGGCATCGGGCAAGGATGCGAACCAAAGTCGACGATTGCTGTCCATCGCTGCGGCGCTGGACGGGATGAGCCGGGCGGAGGCCGCCAAGATCGGCGGCATGGACCGCCAGACGCTACGGGACTGGGCGCATCGGTTTAATGAGCAAGGCCCTGCCGGGTTGAAGGACAACCGTCGCCGGGGGAACCCAAGACGTCTGTCGCAGGCGCAACTGGTGGAGCTGTCCGAGATCGTCGAGACCGGCCCCAACCGCGCTGTAGACGGCGTGGTGCGCTGGCGGCGGATCGACCTGCAACGTGTCATCGCGGACAAGTTCAAGATCGCGTATCACCAGCGCAGCATCGGCAAGCTGCTGAAGCACCTGGGCTTCTCGCACATCAGCGCCCGGCCACGGCATCCCGGGCAAGATGGCGAGGTCATCGCGGCTTTTAAAAAAACTGGCCCAACACGCTCGCGGCGCACATCAAGGGCGTGACGCGCAAGACGAAGATCGAGATCTGGTTTCAGGATGAGGCCCGCATCGGCCAGAAGAACGGGCTCGTCCGGCAATGGGCGAGGCGCGGCACAAGACCTACCCAGCCTGCCGACCAACGCTATGAGAACGCCTATCTCTTCGGTGCCATCTGCCCCGAAAGAGGCGTGGGCGCGGCCCTCGCTTTGCCCCATGCTGACACCGACATGATGCAACTGCATATCGACGAGATATCCCTGCACGTCGCCAAAGGCGCTCATGCCGTGCTGCTGCTGGATCGAGCCGGATGGCACATCACCGGCGACCTGAACTGGCCGAAGAACATCACGCCGATCCTGCTGCCCTCGCGCGCGCCGGAACTGAACCCCGTGGAGAATATCTGGCAGTATCTGCGTGCCAACTACCTCTCGAACCGCGTCTTCGAGACATACGCCGACATCATCAATGCAGCCTGCGAGGCCTGGAACAGGCTCACCGAAAGGCCCGACGTCATCACATCAATCGGGATGCGCCACTGGGCGCAAACAGGTCAGTTGTAAGGGCCGTTAGTATCATTGATAAGGCGTGCCTTTGAGACCTTGCGGCCGATGAGCGGCCAAGCCGCGGCGGAGAACGTCCCGCGGTCGAGCGCGGTGATGCTGGCGGGCGTCGGGAATCGCTCGGGGATCGCGAGGAACCAGTCGGACCGGCTATTGCCGGCGAAGCGGGCGATCTCGGGGAAGTACAGCGGCAGGTAGTGGGTCAGGATGCGATGCCAGGTCTGCGTCTTCATTTTGGAGATCGTCTCGTGGGTTTTCGACAGCTCCTGGAGATCGTTGATGCCGGCGGCGAGCGGGTCGACATAGCGTTGTGTGGCGCCGATCCGCAGCATGTGCAGGATGACCTGCGCGTCCTTGGGATCATTCTTATCCCAGCCATTGTACAGCGCCTCCCTCGTGCGGGCGAGCGCGACCGAGGAGATGAGACGCAGCTCGAACCCCGCAGTGAGCAGCCAGTGCGCGAGCGTCCGGTGGTAATTGCCGGTCGCCTCGAACCCGACCACGACAGGCCGGCCGATGGCCGCGAGCTGCTCGGCGAGCCCGTCATAGTCCGCCTTCGTCGCCAGCACCGTCATGCGCCGGCGCCGTCCGCCTTCGCGATGCTCGATTAGCACCTCTTGACGGTTCTTCGCCATGTCGATCGCTATCAGCACGGCGTTGGCGGGTGTAGAAGAGAGTTTGGTCATGGTCGGTTGGCCTCCAAGGTGTTGTCTCGACAACCTCACTTTAGAGACCTGCCAGCCGGCCGTGGCTTGCCCTGATGGAGCCTTCGGCCGCTTCGCGGCCTTGTCTCCATCAGGGCTTTGGCGGCTTCCGAACCAACGCTTCCCGACGTGCTATGGCCCGGAGTTCGTCGCGATGGCCGTTCAGAAGTGGATCACGGCGGTCGGGGCCAAGATCATCTAAATCACACCGGGATCGCCCTGGGAGAACGGCTTCATCGAGTTCTTCAACGCCCGCCTGAGGGATGAATTGCTCGATGGAGAGATCTTCTACTCGCTCGCCGAGGCGAAGATCGTCATCGAGAGCTGGCGGCGACACTACAACACCGAGCGCCCGCACGGATCGCTCGGATACAAACCACCGGCCCCGGAGGGCTTTGTGCCTGCCATGGCTGCACAGGCTGCAGCGCAAACCCATCCATCGGCAAGCCGACCACCGCCCGCGATGGCGTCGAGGCCGTCAATGCACTAACATTCCAATCGGACCACTCAGTGGGGGCCGATCCTGCCCCCGTGGAGTCAATCCCAATCCTATTTGAAGGCGGCCCCCAAGCCTGTTATGCTTCCACACCCGTCTTTAGGTACCAAAAGAGGTTTGGAATGACAGTTCAGGCTATCACTCTATCCGTTGTCATTCCTGTCTATCGCGCGGAAGCAACCCTCGAAACGCTATACTTCCAATTGATCGAAACACTTCCCATTTTAGCCACTGACTACGAGATCATATTTGTTGAAGATGGCGGGAAGGATGGATCGTGGTCGGTAATTTCGCGGCTGGCTTCGGCCAATCCGAACGTGCGCGGGCTGCGCATGAGCCGGAACTACGGCCAGCACAATGCTCTCCTCGTCGGTATTCGGGCGGCTCGACATGATCTGATCCTGACCATGGACGATGATCTCCAACACCCAGTGACGGAGATTTCCACACTGCTGGCGGAGCTTGGCGACAACGATGTCGTCTATGGGGCGCCGCTGAAGGAGCAGCACGGGCTGTTGCGGAACCTTGCAACCCGCCTCACCAAGATCGCCTTGGCGGAGGCAATGGGGCCCGAGACCGCGCGCAGCGTTAGCGCCTTCCGAGTCTTCCGCACCCGGCTGCGCGATGGCTTCGCAAATTACCGCAGCCCGTTCGTTTCCATCGACGTGCTGCTCACTTGGACGACCAGCGCTTTCGCTGCAGTTCGGGTGAAACACAACCCGCGTACCGAAGGGGTTTCGGGCTACACCTTACGCAAGCTGATCCAGCACGCGGTCAACCTCATGACCGGTTTCACGACGCTTCCGCTGCAGCTGGCAAGCTTAGTCGGCTTTGCCTTCGTGCTGTTTGGCCTCATCATCCTTGGCGTCGTCCTGTTGAACTATCTCATTCGGGGCGGCGTGGTTCCTGGCTTTGCCTCGGTAGCCTCGCTGATCGTCATCTTCTCCGGCGCTCAGCTTTTCGCACTCGGCGTCATTGGCGAATATCTTGCGCGGATGCACTTCCGCAGCATGGATCGCCCCGCCTACTTCGTCGCCGAAACCCTTGGCGATCAGAATGCCGCCCCGCAGCCTCTGGCTGCGATGGCGGTCGTGGGCTGAGCTTTCACATGTTCTCTGTGACGGAGGAGCAGTTCGCGGGTCCCGATCTCGTGCTGCGTGCCCACTTGGCCCCCTGGGACCGCCCCATATTGCGGGTCGGGACAGCGGCGATCACTGACCTTTGCCTGCTTGATCCGCAGGGCTTGGAGCAGGGCTGGAGCGCCTTCAGAGACTGGTGCGATCGCAACGAGGTTGGCTTGGTTGTGGCGCGTCTGGCGCATGAGCGCATCGCCGAGAGTGGCTTCCTCGAAGCGCGAGGCTTCCGCTTCATTGAACTGAACTACCGGCCGCTAGTTACTGACCTTAGCCGCTTCCCTTCCGAGGCCGATCTAGCCATCGAGCCCGCCACCCTCGCGGAGCAGGATGAAATCCGCGGCATCGCTCAACAAGTTTTCGAGGCGGGCCGCCTGCACCTCGACCCACTCGTCGGGGCCGAAATCGGCAACCGCCGCTATGCCGGATGGGCGGAGAGCGCGTTCCACAACCCTGCACAGCGGGTCATGAAGTGCTGCCTCGACGGGCGGATCATTGCCTTCTTCGTGGTAGAGCAATCCACGCCGCAGCGCTGCTTCTGGTCACTCGTCGGGTTGGCGCCGGGTCTGGCGGGGCAGGGGCTTGGGCGGCGGGTGTGGCAGGCGATGCTTGCGCAGCACGCGGCCGAGGGAATGTCGGAGGTCGAAACCAGCATTTCATCGCACAACAGCGCAGCCCTCAACCTATACGTCTCCCTCGGATTCCGCTTTCCTCCGCCGGCAATCACCCTTCACTGGTGCCCCCGCGGGCCTCTCCGGCCGGACTGATGAAGAATGCTTGGCGCGTTCTTCGCTTCCTGGCCGTGGGGAGCGTGGTAAACATCGTCTTCTACGGATTGTACTTGCTATTCACGCTCGCTGGAGGGTCACCGCTCGCCGCGATGACCGTCACCTATTGTGGAGCGGTGCTAGCCGGCTTTCTGTTGAACCGGCGGATCACCTTCTCCGACAGGAATATCCATGATGGCGCCTTGTTGCGGTATTGCGCGGCGTACGGATTTGGCTTCTTCACCAATCTCACCATCCTATGGCTGTTCGCGGAACGGCTCGGTTACTCACACGAGATTGTGCAAGCGCTGGTAACGTTCATCCTTGCCATCATGCTTTTTTTGATGCAAAAATATTGGGTGTTTCCAGGCAGATGAGCCGCCGGTGCCCCGCCCAAAGGGCCGGGAAAAGCAGGACCATGACCATTCGAATTCCGTTCAATAAGCCCTGCGTGGTGGGTGCCGAGATTGTACATTTGCAAGAGGCGATCGCAGGCGGGCATGCGAGCGGGGATGGACCGTTCACCAAACGAGCCGAGCGCTTCATAGAGCAAGAATTCGGCGCGCATCGAGTGCTGCTGACTACCTCATGCACGGCAGCGCTGGAGATGGCGGCGCTGCTGTGCGACCTGGGCCCTGGGGACGAAGTCATCATGCCCTCTTACACATTTGTCTCCACCGCAAATGCCGTCGCGCTACGCGGCGCGACGCCTGTGTTCGTAGATGTTCGCTCCGACACGCTCAATCTTGATGAACGTCTAATCGAGCGTGCGATCACGCCGCGCACCAAGGCAATCATGCCCGTCCACTACGCCGGTATTGCCTGCGAGATGGATGAGATCATGGAGATCGCCGCCCGCCATGACCTGTTCGTCATCGAGGATGCAGCGCAAGGCGTATTCGCGCGCTACAAGGGCCGCTGGCTCGGCACAATCGGCCACCTTGGCTGCTACTCTTTCCACGAGACAAAGAATTTTTCCTGTGGAGAAGGCGGCGCCCTGGTTGTCAACGATCCAATACTTCTGAAGCGTGCGGAAATCCTGCGAGAGAAGGGAACCAATCGTAGCCAGTTCTTGCGCGGGCAGTCGGATAAATACACCTGGGTGGACCTCGGCTCCTCCTACGTCTTGTCAGACATGCTCGCCGCATTTCTGCTGGGCCAGCTTGAAAACATGAAGCCGATCACGGCCCGACGCGCAGCTCTCCATGCGGCCTATGTCGCGGGCTTCGCCTCGCTCAAGCAGGCGGGTCTCGTCAGCCTGCCGCATTCGCCCGCGCATTGCGATGGCAATCATCACATGTTTTACCTCCTTACGTCAGATGTCGAGGAGCGCACGGCGCTGATCGCCCACCTGCGCGAACGCGGCGTCCTGGCCGTGTTCCATTATGTGCCGCTGCACTCCTCCCCCTTTGCCCGCCAGATTGGGTTGCCCGACGTTCGGTTGCCTGCGACGGATGAAAACAGCGCTCGACTTGTGCGGCTGCCGATTTACTATGATCTGTCTGATGAGGACCAAACGGTTGTTATCGAGGCGGTTCGTGATTTCTACAGCTCGCGGATGCCTGGATGATAGCGGCCCATGCGGTTGTTGCCGCAACATCGGCGCTCGAACTCGGCCCGCAGGGCATCTGGTTCGCGCATAGCAGCGTTCCCGTATCCTATCCGGAAGACGCCAATGCGCTCTTTCGGGAAATTGAAGACCGGTCGTTCTGGTTCCTGCACCGTAATCGTTGCCTCGCGCATCTTGCGCGTCGCTTCCGGCCGGACGGCCCCTTCTTGGACATCGGGGGAGGAAACGGGTTCGTCGCGAAGGCACTCGTCGCGGAGGGTGTGGACTGCGCCCTGCTCGAACCCGGCGTGGAAGGCGCGCTTGCTGCTCATGCGCGCGGCATTTCACCCGTTATCTGCGCTCGCATCGAGGATGCCGCGCTCCCATCGCAAGCTTTCAGCGGTGTCGGCATGTTCGACGTCCTTGAGCATATCGAGGACGAAGCCGGCGCCCTGGCCGAAGTGCAGCGTCTGCTGCGACCCGGTGGTCGCCTTTTCCTGACCGTGCCGGCCTACCAGGCGCTCTTCTCCCGGGAGGACCAGGACGCCGGGCACTTCCGGCGTTACAATCTGCCAGGCCTCGAACGGGTTCTTGAGGCGGCTGGTTTCCGATCGCAATTTGCCACTTATCTCTTTGCGCCCCTTCCGCTCCCCGTATTCTTGTTGCGCACCCTGCCATCGCGCCTGGGCTTGCTGGGGCCCTCAAGCGCGGCGCGCACGGACGGAGAGCATACGCCAGGCGGCGCTTTCGGTTGGACGATGGAAAAGCTGCTGAAGTTTGAAGCGCGTCGCATTGAGGCTGGCGGCACAATCCCCTTCGGCACCAGCTGCCTCGTGGTGGCGGATCGGCCGTGAGGCATCCGCTGCGCGGGCGCCGCCGGCTGCCGTGGCTTTTGATGTCGCCTTGGCCCATCCTCGCAGGCCTTTCGACCGCCGCCTTGGGCGGTTGGGGCGCCTTTGCGGCGGCCAATACAGCCGGTGCGTTGTTCTTCTATCAGATGTTCACACCTGAGGCCTTGGTCGCGGCCTGCGGCCTGGGCTTCCGGCGCCCCGATGCCTTGTCGCCGGAAATGGCGCAGTTTCTTTTGCACCGTACCTTGCCGGCCTTCGACTGTGCCAGCATCGCGGTAGATCGGCTTGGGCCGCCGGGTTTCTTTCACGGCATGCAGCTCTATATGGGAATCAGTGCAGCGGCCCTCTGGTCGGTGCTCGGGATCACTCAATCGTCCATGCTGCCGCTCGCGGCGGTCTTCGGTGCGGCATACGGGGCGGGGGGATTTGTGCTGGCGCGGCTGTTCCTGCCCTGGCCGCTGGCTGCCCTGGCAGGAACGATCATCGCGCTGTCACCTGTGGCTCTCACCCAGGTATTCCTTCTGCGCGATTTCTCGAAGGGGCCCTTCTTCCTGTGGGCGCTGGTGCTGCTCGTGCTCACGCTTCGCGCGCGGCCGGGGCCGGCGGCGCTGGCCTGCGGCGTGGGGGCAGGATTGGTCGTGGGGGTCGGCTTCGGGTTCCGCTCCGACCTGGCCCTCCTGCTGCCGCTCGGCGCGCTGGTGATGATCATCGCAGCGCAGGGCAGCGTTCTTGCCCGGTTTCATCCTGTCGCGGGCTTTGCCGCCGCCTTCCTGGTTGCCGCCTCGCCAATACTGGTGCAGGGGCTGGGCTCCGCCGCAGGTTTCCTCGCGATCCAGGGGGCTACGGAGCCATTCCGCGCCTTTGCCATGCTGCGGCCAGCGCCCTATGCACTGGGCCATGCCTATCTGGATGAGTTGACCCTGAGCGGCGTTGCCGCCGCCGAGCGTCCCTCACGTCCAGGCTGGGATGCGAATGAGGGCCAAGCCGGCTATCAGCCCAGCCAGGCGATTACCCTGTCGACCAAGCACCTGCTCGGCTGGGCACCTCTGTTCGCGGCTGACTTCATGGCTCAGGCGCTGAAGTCTACCGCCTGGATCCTCGGTTTTCCGGCCATGACTGCGGCAGGACGCCTGCCTCCCGACCCTGGTGGGCCGGTCAGGCTCGCGGTCCCAGCCGTGCAATGGCAAGATCCCCTCTTTTACGGCCACCTCGCTCAACCTTGGATGCCTGCGCTGGGCGCCGCGGGCGTGTTCGCCTGGCTGCTCCTGGCCGCATCGCGCAGCGGCCGGGAGGCGGCGGGCCTCGCCTTGCTGCTGGTTACCCTCCTGGCATACCCGGGCATACAGTTTTCCACACGCCACGCTTTCCATCTGGAATTCATCTGGGTAATAGGCTTGCTCTCCATTCCGCTTGCCCTGTGGCGCTGGCGCATGCTGGCGCCGGTGTTCGTATCCTTCGCCGCGACCACGGCCTTGGCCCTGGGCGCAGTCGGGGTACTTTACATGGGTCTGGCGCAGGTGCAGCAGCGCCTCCTCACCAAGGCCTTTGCCGAATTGCTCGCGCATCCACGCGAGCCGATCGCCGCCGTCCGACAGGAGAACCCCGATGGCACGATCCTTTGGCGAGTGCCCGTCCCGCCGGAGGGACAGGCACTCATCGATGCGCCACCCGACGCCATGACCGTGCGCCTGCCCGAGGTCGGCATCCAGCATGACGTGCGCGCACATGCCAACCGGATGTTGCTTGTCCTTGAAGGGGCGGATTGTCCGCAACTCCCCGCCTCCGTTGGCCTCGTCTACGCGCATCGGCCCGAGGTCTGGCAGAAGCTTGATTCGCAGATCAGCTTGGCGCCCGGGGCCACGGCGGTGTTTCCGGCTTTCTACCGGGGCACCCAGCATTTTGAGGGGCTGCAGCTTCCCGCCTCCCACGCTCGATGTGCGGTCGCTCTCACCGCTCTGCCCTTGACGGGCCCGCTTCCCTCTGTGCTCACGGCCGTCTTGCCGGTAAACTGGCACAGCTTGCCGCTTCGGAAGGGACTGGGCGGGTTCGGACTTAGACATGAACCCTGACGCCACGACGCGCGATTGGCTTTGGGGGGGCGCCTCGATCACGGTGTCGCTGCTCCTCCTCTGGGTGACCCTTCTGCTGGCGCATCCCGTCGCCTGGCAGGGGGCGCTGCTGCTGTCCTACGTGCTGGCCTTCAACGCATTACCCGGTGCTGCCGCCCTGGCTTGGTGGGATCCACGCGGTGCCCGCAGGAGCGGGTGGCTTGCGCTGATGGTGTTGCCGGTCGGGCTTGCTGTGAACCTGTTGGCGGTCCTGCCGGCCTGGCTCCTTGGTAATGCGGCCCCCCTTTTGGCGCTGCCGGTGCTTGCCACGGCCTCGTTGGTGTTGGCTTACCGGCGCGGCTGGCGCCCTGCCGGCCCGCCCCACTTCGCCTGGTGGCCTCTGACGACGGTTTTCCTTTGCCTCTCCAGCTTCATGGGCATGGCCAATGTGCTGGCGGGCGATACGGACTGGGCCTTCTCGTTCCACTCCGCCTTCCAGGGCAACATCGTCCGCGGCCTTGAGGGCGGGTGGCCGCCGCGCAACCTCCTGCTGCCGGGCGTGGACTGGTCCTACAATTATGGTGCGCATCTCTGGGTGCTGGGAGTGGCACGCATCACCGGCCTGCCGCTGGATGCGTTGGTGGCGCGCCACGCACCGTTGGTCTTCGCCTTCGCGGCCGCAGGGGCGATGCTGGCCGTTGGGCAGAGACTGCTTGGCCTGTATTGGTGGGCAGCGGCGCTGTCGCTCCTTGGGGTTTTCTGGATCGTCGGCATTCCGCCGATCGCGGGGCAGGTCTTTGCCACCTTCATGCCCTTCAGCGGGGTCCTCCTGCTTTCGCCTTTCCTCGCCGTGGCGCTCTTCCTCGTGACGTTGTGGGTGCTGACCCACGAACAAGAGGCGAGTCCGCTGGGCCGGGCGATCGTGCTTGTGCTGCTCATGCTCCTGCTCACCGGTGCCCGCGCTGTGGCGCCGCCCGTACTTCTTTGCGCGCTGGGCTTGCATCTGCTGGTCGCCGCCTGGGGCACGCGCCGCATCCCATGGCACCTGCTTGTCGACCTAGCGGCTTGCATCGTCGGCTTAGCGCTTGGCTGGGTGCTGTTCTTCAACCCTGGCGGTGGGCTGAACGGCCTTGGCTTCGTCCATTTCAACGGGCACCCGTTCAAGTATCTCACTGCCCCAACGCAATACCTGCTTACCGTTCCGCACATGCTGATGGCGGCGGGCCTGCCGCCCTTGCCGAGTGGCGCCGTGGCGTTCGTGGCCATCGCGCTGTTCCAGACTTCCTTCTTGCTTCCCGCACTCTGGGCCGGGCTGGAGAGCTTGACGCGGAGCAAGCCAGCGTTGTTTCTGGTGGGTGCTGCGATCGCGGGCATTTTCGCCGTCTTCCTATTCGAGGCGCCCGGCTACAGTCATTTTTCCTTTCTCAACTTCGCCAATGTTTCGCTGTGCATGCTGGGTGCGTTGGGCTTCCAGCGTCTGATCACGCGGGTGACGGGCGGGTGGCGGGCCATTCCACTGGCGCTCGTGGGGGGGCTTCTGCTGGTACATTTGGCGCAGTTGCGCGGCCCCGGAGCGCAGTGGCTGGTGTCGGAGGCCCCGCGCCGCTTAGCCGCCGCGCTCGCGGGGGGCACCGAAGCCCTTCATACCTCCGTCGCATCCTGCCTGGACCCGGCCGACGCCGCGCTGATGCATCCTGTGCAGATGAGCCAGGACGCCACCGTTATCTTCGTCCCACGCCTCGCGACGGGCACCTTTTACTGCCGCACGTTCTGGGCGCTCGTATATGCGCCGGCCCAGGGCATGAGCAACTACGCCCTGACGTTTGTGCCCGGCCGGGCCTCTAGCGGACTCTCACGTGTGCTTATGGAGCGTTCTGCAGAGATGAATGCGGCCATGGACGCAGCGGCCCGGAAGGGCGATCTCGCGATGTCGCACATGCTCGCGCTCGCCATGTCCCTTCCTCCAGGCGGAAACATCTTCATCATGGCTGACCGCACCCTCCTGCCTGACCTGCCGGAACGTGTGGAGGCTGTTGGAACAGGCGCGCACTTCCTGCTCTGGCGCGTGCGCTGAGCGTCCAAGCTTGAAGCAGGCTATGCTTCGGACTCATTGATTCGCTGGCTGTGACGCAGCCGGGCGTGCTTCAGGCTAAGGCCACCAATGCTCGTGCGCGAGCCGTGATCAGCCCCCGCTGAGTGGTCCGGTTGGAATGTTATACCAAAGGCCCTTTGACCTGACTCACCGAGGGTTCCCAAACTGACTGCGGCGTGATTCAAAGTGCGTGGAGGACCCACGCCATGCCGAAGGTTGTCGAGATCAAGCCGAGCCATACTCCCGCCGAGCTGCGCCGCCTGGCGGCATCGGGCAAGGATGCGAACCAAAGTCGACGATTGCTGTCCATCGCTGCGGCGCTGGACGGGATGAGCCGGGCGGAGGCCGCCAAGATCGGCGGCATGGACCGCCAGACGCTACGGGACTGGGCGCATCGGTTTAATGAGCAAGGCCCTGCCGGGTTGAAGGACAACCGTCGCCGGGGGAACCCAAGACGTCTGTCGCAGGCGCAACTGGTGGAGCTGTCCGAGATCGTCGAGACCGGCCCCAACCGCGCTGTAGACGGCGTGGTGCGCTGGCGGCGGATCGACCTGCAACGTGTCATCGCGGACAAGTTCAAGATCGCGTATCACCAGCGCAGCATCGGCAAGCTGCTGAAGCACCTGGGCTTCTCGCACATCAGCGCCCGGCCACGGCATCCCGGGCAAGATGGCGAGGTCATCGCGGCTTTTAAAAAAACTGGCCCAACACGCTCGCGGCGCACATCAAGGGCGTGACGCGCAAGACGAAGATCGAGATCTGGTTTCAGGATGAGGCCCGCATCGGCCAGAAGAACGGGCTCGTCCGGCAATGGGCGAGGCGCGGCACAAGACCTACCCAGCCTGCCGACCAACGCTATGAGAACGCCTATCTCTTCGGTGCCATCTGCCCCGAAAGAGGCGTGGGCGCGGCCCTCGCTTTGCCCCATGCTGACACCGACATGATGCAACTGCATATCGACGAGATATCCCTGCACGTCGCCAAAGGCGCTCATGCCGTGCTGCTGCTGGATCGAGCCGGATGGCACATCACCGGCGACCTGAACTGGCCGAAGAACATCACGCCGATCCTGCTGCCCTCGCGCGCGCCGGAACTGAACCCCGTGGAGAATATCTGGCAGTATCTGCGTGCCAACTACCTCTCGAACCGCGTCTTCGAGACATACGCCGACATCATCAATGCAGCCTGCGAGGCCTGGAACAGGCTCACCGAAAGGCCCGACGTCATCACATCAATCGGGATGCGCCACTGGGCGCAAACAGGTCAGTTGTAAGGGCCGTTAGTATTAGAGCGGAATCCGATCACGCTGCATCATATCCTGCGGCGCTGAAGTAGTTGGCGCATTCGGCGGGCGGGACCATGTCGATGAAGCGGCCGATGGCGTCCCAGAGGCCGCTGACGGTTCGCTCGGCCGCCTTCCTGAGCATTGCCTTGAGCTTAGCGAAGGCGTTCTCGATGGGGTTGAAGTCGGGGCTGTAGGGCGGGAGGTAGCGCAGTTCAGCGCCTGCCGCCTCGATCATCTCGCGCACGCGCGGCCCCTTGTGGCTGGACAGGTTGTCCATGATGACGATGTCGCCGGGACGCAGCTCCGGAACCAGCACCTTGGCGACATAGGTCTCGAAGGCGTCGCGGTTGATCGGCCCGTCGAGTACGAACGGCGCGATGAAGCCACGCAGGGTCAGCGCGCCGACGAAGGTCGTCGTCTTCCAGTGGCCATGCGGAACGCCCACCCGAAGCCTTGTCCCGCGCCGGCAGCGACCATGGCGGCGCGCCATGTTGGTCGAGGCCCATGTCTCGTCGATGAAGACCAGCCGGTCGGGATCGAGGTCGAGTTGATCCTCGAACCATCGTTCGCGCCGGGTCAGGACGTTGGGACGATCCTGCTCGGTCGCGTGCGCGGTCTTTTTTTGCGCGTGACGGCATGTCGGGCGAAGAAGCGCTGGATCGTGCCGAAGCCGAAGGCGAGGCCCTGCTTCGCCAGGCTGGCGCGGACCTCCTCGATCGTGGCATCCTTCTCCGGACCGAGCGCAGCCATCACCGCGTCATGATGGGCCTCGATCCGAGCCGAGCGCCGGTCACCGCCAAGCGCCTTGGGACGTGGATCGCCCTGATCTCGCTCGCGGCTGCGCCAGCGGCTGACGCTGGCCGCGCTGACTCCGAAACGCTCCGCAGCCTCGCGATGCGTCGCGCCGGCCGCGACCGCCCCCAGAACGCGAACCCGAAGATCGATCGACAGCGCTCTCGACATGCCTGCCGGCCTCCATCCGGCAGACAGTCTGAATCACCTCATGCCTGATTTGGGAATCTGGAGGGTTCTGTGAGGTCGCGCGGCTGAGATCGTCGTGCGGGCCGCGATGCGCGACCTCATTGAAGCCGGATTGAACGAACCCGCTGGCGCGGGAGCCTATGGGGATAGTTGCTGGCGAGTGCGGCAACAGATCTTGCTGTTGGCACGGGGTCTGGCCCTGATCCGCCCTGTTCGCTGATTGCCGCCAGCTATTCTGCAGCATGCAATGAGCCGGAGCGAGCGCTTCTGTACCATGTTGGCGATGCCAAGGGTTGATCTGGTTGTCGTTCGATGCTGCAGGGCGCAAGGGGTCGTACTCCGCAACGTATCAGCGAGCGGATTGATGATGCCGGATGGTCGAAGGCTGCGAACTGTCGTCATGAGGTGTCTGGGCAGGGCTGGCAGCGTGGCAGGAGCCGGGTGATGCGCATAGTTCCCCCGCAGCACGGACAGATCACTGGATCGAGGGCCTTCTGCTTTGGCTCTGGAGCGTGCTTGACCGCAGCGTCATGTTCAGTGGTGCGCGGATGACCGATCCCGCAAGCTTCGGCGGCAGCAATAGTCTGACGGATGGCAGCCAGCTTGATGCGGCGGCAACCGTTGGCGAGGAAGCCGAAGTGGCGGATACGGTGGAAGCCGTCTGGCAGGGCGTGCAGCAGGAAGCGGCGAATGAACTCGCCTGCATCGAGCTTCATGACGCGGACAGCACTGCCATGGCGATAGTCCCGCCAGCGGAAAGAGACACTGCTTGTCGTCCATGGCGACGAGGCGGCTGTTGGCGATGGCGACACGGTGGGTGTAGCGACCGAGGTAGGCCAAGACATGCTGCGGCGAACCAAAGGGCGGTTTGGCATAGACAACCCAGTCGGTGCGTCGCTGCGCGGCGAGCCAGGAAGTGAAGACTTCGACATCGTTGAGGACGGCAAGCTCGCCAAAGAAGCCAAGTTGACCCGTGGTTCTGGCCTCCTGGAGCCTCTCGACGAAGCGACGGCGGAACAATTGCGAGAGGACATGGATGGGCAGGAGAAAGTTCGGCCTGCAGGCGACCCACCGACCATCGTGGGCCAGTGCACCGCCCGGAACCAGACAATGCACATGAGGATGATGTGTGAGCGCTTGCCCCCAGGTGTGGAGAATGGCGACGGCACCAACCTCGCCACCCAGATGGCGCGGATCACGGCCGGCGGTCCTCAGCGCGTAGGCCGCCGCCTCGAACAGGATGGCGTAGACAATGGCCTTGTTCTGGAAGGCCAGCGCGCCGATCGGGGCAGGCACTGTGAAGACGACATGGAAGTAGGACGTGGGCAGCAGATCCTTTTCCCGCTCCGCCAGCCATGCCTCCCGCGCCGCGCCCTGGCACTTCGGGCAATGGCGGTTGCGGCAAGAGTTGTAGGCGATGCGGCTGTGCGTGCAGCCGTCGCAAGCTTCCACATGCCCGCCCAGAGCTGCCGTGCGGCACAGCGCGATGGCGCTCATGACGCGCGTCTCGACCCGGCCAAGCGGCACGGGCCGTTCCCGGCGATAAGCAGGACCGTGGCGGCGGAAGACATCCGCCACCTCCAGAGCGCTGTGCATCTCCGTTACTCAGACGGGAGGCGTCACGGTGAGGTCGAGCCGATCGAGCGGGCTTCGCGTCCTGGCGATTGTCGTGGTCGCCACATGGGTGTAGCGCGCCGTCGTCGACAGATTGGCGTGGCCCAACAGCACCTGGATAATGCGGATATCGGTCCCGCTCTCCAGAAGATGGGTGGCGAAGCTATGGCGCAGCGTATGCACGCTGACCTTCTTCGTCAGGCCTGCCGCCTTTGCAGCCGAGCGGCAGGCCGCGTGCAGAACCTGCACATCCATCGGCTTGTCCGGGCCGCGACCGGGGAAAAGCCAATCGCCTGGGCGTGCCAGCCGCCAGTAGCTGCGCAGGATCGCCAGAAGCGCGGCAGAGAGCATGACAGTGCGGTCCTTCGCGCCCTTGCCGTGCCGGACCTGCAGCACCATCCGGGCGCTGTCGATGTCGGTAACCTTCAGGCTCACCGCCTCCGAGGCCCGAAGGCCCGCTGCATAAGCCGTCGTCAGCGCGACGCGCGTCTTCAGGGAGGGTACTGCCTCCAGGAAGCTCACGACCTCGTCCGCCCCCAGGATCGCAGGCAGCTTGCGCGGTGTGCGGGCGTAGACGATGCGCTCGGGAATCTCGGCGCGGTCCAGTGTGACGCCGTAGAAAAAACGCAGGGCGCAGACCGTCTGGTTCAACGCGGGCCAGGAGATCCCCTGGCTGACCAGATGCACCTGGAACGAACGCACGTCCTCCAGACCAAGCCAGTCTGGCGAACACCCAAAATGGCGGCTGAACTTCGTCACCGCATGCAGATAGGATCGCTGTGTGGCTGGAGACAGATTGCGCAGTGTCATGTCGTCGATCATGCGTCGGCGCAGGGCGCTCATCGCAGGCTTGGCTTCGGTCATCGGGAACTCCTGGTGGGATGAGTGGCTTCAACACCCAAACCTTCCCATCAGGAGCTGCCCGTCACAAACCGCGCACCCCTCCCGCGACAGCGGGTTCGTTCAATCCCTCTCGACTCATTCAGATCGGATTCCGCTCTAGGGCCCTGGGCTGGGGCGCGAAGCGGATTGCTGCCGAGCTTGGGTGTTCAAAGAATACGGTGAAGCGCTGGCTTCGCTATGGCGATTGGCGTCCCTGCGTGACGCCGTCGCGCACGAAGCGGCTCGACGGCCTGGCCGACTGGCTGGCCAAACGCTTCCGCCGCCATCGCGGCAACGCCGATGTCTTCCGCCAGGAGCTCGCCGTCGAGAAGGGGGTCAGGGTAAGTCTCCGCACGGTGGAACGTGCGGTGGCGCCGCTGCGGCGCGAGCTGGTGGCGGAAGCGAGAGCGACGGTGTGCTTCGAGACGTAGCCGGGCCAGCAGCTGCAGATCGACTCCGGCGAGCGGCGGGTCGAGCTTGGCGGCGCGCCAACGAAGGTGTTCTTCTTCGTGGCGACGCTGGGCTACTCGCGTCGGCTTCATGTGCAGCCCTTTGGCCACGAGAAGCAGGAGAGCTGGTTCGCCGGCATGGAAGGCGCGTTCCAGGCCTTCGGCGGCGTGCCGCGCGAGGTCCTGCTCGACAATGCCCGCGCGCTGATCCTGGACCATGACCATCGAGCCGCGAGGTCGTGCTTCATCCCAGGCTGCACGCCTTCGCCCGGCACCGGGCTTCCGGGTCCGGGCCTGTGCTTCATACCGGGCACGCACCAAGGGCAAGGACGAGCGCGGCGTCGGCTACGTCAAGCGCAACGCCATCGCCGGGCGCTCGTTCGCGAGCTGGGCGGAAATGGAGGCGCCCCTGGCAGCCTGGACACGCGAGGTCGCGGACCGGCGCATCCATGGCACCACGGGCGCGTCGCCGATCGATCGCTTCCGGCACGACGAGGCGCAAGCGCTGAAGCCGCTTACCGGCATACCTGCCTTCAGCGCGATGCGTAACCTGATCCGCAGCGTCGGCGCCGACTGCGCGGTCGCCATCGACGGCAACGCCTATTCCGTGCCCTGGCGGCTGATCGGCGAGCCGGTCCGCGTAGCGGTCAGCGCAGGCGCGATCCGCGTCCACCATGGCGGCCGCGAGGTTGCTCTCCATTCCGAGTTGAAGGGCCGCCACGGCCGCGCCGTCGACGACGCGCATCTCGCCAGCCTCGTCGGCAGCCGGGCGGGCCCAATCCGTCGTCCTCCCGAGATTGTCGTCGATCCGACGCAGGCGGCACTGCTGCGGCCGCTGGCGGAGTACGAGGCGGTGGCTGGAGGAAGCTTCTGATGGATGCGCACGATCACCTGATCGCGCTGCTGGCTCGGCTGAAGCTCGGCGCCATGCGCGATCAGTTCGACAGCTTGATCGACGAGGCCGACCGACGCGACCTCACGATCCGCGAGGTTCTGACCATGTTCTGTGAGCGCGAGGTCGCCCGCCGCGACCAGCGGCGCATCGACATGGGATATGGGCTCGCCCGCTTCCCCTTTGCCTGCGACCTCACGGGCTTCGACTTCGGCGCGCAGCCCTCGCTCGACAAGGCGCAGATCCGCGAGATCGCCACGGGCCGCTTCATCGCCAATGGTGAAACCGTCTTGCTGCTCGGGCCGCTTGGCATAGGGAAAACGCATCTCGCCGTGGCGCTGGGCCGTGAAGCCATTGTGGCGGGCTACTCGGTACTGTTCACTCCAGCCACCACCCTGGTCGCCCAGCTCGCCAAGGCTCACAGCGACGGCAGGCTCGAGGAGCGGCTCACGCATTACGCAAAGCCCAAGCTCCTGATCATCGACGAACTCGGCTATCTGCCCTTCGAGCCTGACGCCCCACATCTGTTTTTCCAGCTGGTCAGCAGGCGCTACGAGCGGGGCGCGATGCTCGTCACCTCAAACCGGGCCGTAGGTGAATGGGGTTCGGTGTTCGGCGACCCTGTCGTCGCCAACGCCATCCTCGACCGGCTGCTCCACCACGGCCACGTCATTACGATCCACGGCGACAGTTACCGGCTCCGCGAAAAGCGCCGAAGCGGGCTTCTGCAGAAGCCCGCTTCGGCGCCAGCACCACCCAATACCTAATCATCCAACGGAAAGGGGGTCAGTTCCTGCTGTCATAGAGGGGCCAGATCCGATTGTCGCTGGACACAAGCTGCCGGTGACACGGCCGAACCGGGTGTGGGCGATGGACATCACCTACATCCCGATGCGGAGCGGCTTCCTCTACCTCGTCGCTGTGATCGACTGGTTCAGCCGCCGGGTGCTGGCCTGGCGGCTGTCGAACACCATGGACGCCGACTTCTGCATCGAGGCGCTGCACGAGGCTATGGCGTGGTTCGGGCGGCCGGCGATCTTCAACGCCGACAGTCAATGGATCAACGCCAGTTCCCGGTCGGCCTGACTCGAACACCGATCGACCTCCCGGTTAAGCTGGCACCGCAAGGCGCCCGGTGCGGTCTGACCCGCACTCAGATCGACCGATGTGTCTTTTCGCTGGACCTGTCGGCCGCCCGGGAACGCCTTGCGGTGAGGGCTCGCCTCGCCGTTGCCTGTGACCCGAGAAGGGCTTGACCGCATCCGGTCACGTGACTTTCCTGTCCATGCAGCTGATCCTAGCGAAGCCGTTCGTTCAAGCGAGGAGAGCGACCATAGACAGCAAGAATGAATCAGCCGCGAGCACCGTCGTCGGAGGCGTGGACACCCATAAGGATCTGCACGTCGCAGCCGTCGTCGACCATCAAGACCGAGTTCTGGGCACCCGCTCGTTCGCCAGCACCCGGCAAGGCTACCGCCAGATGCTCGCCTGGATGCGTTCCTTCGGAACACTGCAGCGTGTCGACGTGAAATCGACCGGCAGCTATGGCGCAGGCCTCCTGCGCTTCATGCAGCAGGCGGACGTCACCGTGCTGGAGGTCACGGCCCCTGACAGGCAGGACCGGCGCAAGTGCGGCAGAAATGACGATCTTGACGCGCATAACGCCGCCCATGCCGCCTTCTCGGGCCAGCGCACCGTCACACCCCGCAGCCGCGACGGCATGATCGAGGCGCTGCGCGTGCTCGTGGCCTGCCGCAAGACGGCGGTGACGGCCAGGCGCATTGCCCTGCAGATGATCTACAATGCCATCGTCGCCGCGCCCGACGGCCTGCGAGACCAGCTGCGCGTCATGACCCGGATGCAGCTCGTGCGCACGCTCGCAGCCTGGCGTCCGGACCTGACCGCTTACCGTGATGTCGAGGCTGCCTACCGGATCAGCCTCAAGTCTCTGGGGCGGCGCTACCTCGAACTACATGACGAGATCACCGATCTCGACGCTATGATCGCAGCGATCGTCCAGGAGCTGGCGCCCAACCTGATCGAGCGCAACTCGATCAGCTACGTCGGCGCGGCGCAGCTCCTGCTCACCGCCGGTGGCAATCCTGAACGCATGCGATCGGAGGCGAGCTTTGCGGGCGGCGTTAGCCCCGTGCCGGCATCATCAGGCAAGACAATCCGCCATCGCCTGAACCGGGGTGGAGACCGGGCAGCGAACAGCGCCTTGCACATCATCGCGATCGGGCGGCTGCGCACCGACCAGAGGACCAGGGAGTTCGTTGCACGGCGTGTCGCCGGAGGTCACTCCAAGCTCGACGCCATCCGTGCCCTCAAGCGCTATCTCGCCCGCGAGGTGTCCACACTCATCATGCACTTCCAGCGCGAAATCAACGCATCGCGCATCGCCGCTTGACAAACAGAAGGGCGTCCAGGGAAGCCAGTTCACCAGCCCGCGCTTCACCACGATGCTGATCGGAAACGGCGTCGCCGTCAGCATGGACGGCAAGGGGGCTTGGCGGGACAACGTCTTCATCGAGCGTCGGTGGCGATCATTGAAGCACGAGGAGGTCTATCTGCATGCCTACGCGTCCGTCACCGAGGCGCGGACGTCCATCGGGCGCTATCTGGACTTCTATAACCGGAGGCGCCCTCATCAGGGGCTGGCCGGGCAGACGCCCGATCAGGCCTTCATTATTGCGCTGCAGCCAAACCCGGCGGTGGCGTAACCCAAGGGCGAAACCACTTATCGGCGGCACGGAAACTGTTCAAACAAACCGAGCCACTTCTTCTTGGGCGAACTGGCGCGCCACCGCCGTCGCTCTGGCGTGGAACTCCGCGACGTAAGGCGCAGGCCGGTAGAGCGTGGCATCGAAAGACAGCTTCAACCCACGTGCCTCACGGCCAAGTGATCAATGGCATCGCGGGGATAGCATGCCAGAAGCATCGCCAGCCATCGCCTGCGACAGGCGGCTTCCATATGGCGTCTGCACCCAAGCGTCAAACAACGCGCGGAGGTTCTGCGCCGGCTTGGGCGATGGTTATAAGGTATCGCCCATAGGCGCTCTTGCCGAGCGCCTCGCCGAGCCTGTGCAGCTGCCGCGAGTCGATGAAGCCCTGCTCGAACGCCACCTCTTCGGGGCAGCAGATGCGCAGGCCCTGGCGCTTTTCCAGCGCGCGCACATAGCTTGCGGCATCGGTCAGGGAGTCGGAGGTGCCGGTGTCGAGCCAGGCGAAGCCGCGCCCCAGCTTCACCACGTTGAGAAGGCCCATCTCCAGATAGCGCAGGTTCACATCGGTGATCTCCAACTCGCCGCGCGCGCTGGGCCTGATCGAGGCGGCGATGTCGGCCACCTGCTCGTCGTAGAAGTACAGTCCGGTGACGGCCCAATTCGATCTGGGCTTCGCGGGCTTCTCCTCGATGCTCACCGCCCGCATCGCGGCGTCGAACTCCACGACCCCATATCGCTCGGGATCGGTGACATGGTAGCCGAACACCGTCGCGCCGCGTCCGTGGCTGCGCGCCTGCTTGAGAACGCCGGAAAGGCCGGCGCCATAGTGGATATTGTCGCCCAGCACCAGCGCCGACGGCCCGCCCCGCACGAAGTTCCGCCCTATGACGAAGGCCTGCGCGAGGCCGTCCGGCGAGGGCTGCTCGGCGTAGCTCAGCGAGACGCCCCAGCTCGCGCCGTCGCCGAGCAGGCGCTGGAATTGCGGCAGGTCATGGGGGGTGGAGATGACGAGGATCTCGCGGATGCCGGCCAGCATCAGCACCGACAGCGGATAGTAGATCATCGGCTTGTCGTAGACCGGCATCAGCTGCTTGGACGTCACCAACGTCATCGGGTGCAGGCGCGTGCCGCTGCCGCCCGCTAGAATAATGCCCTTCATCGCGCCCTCCCGCCCGCGGCGGCCCCGTCCCGTGTCCGCTCAGCGTGCGTCGCCATTGCCGACCGTCAGCCCAAGGCGCTCTCCGGCATAGACCTTCTCGCGCAGCGGACGCCACCACCATTCGTTCTCGATGTACCATGCCACGGTCTTTTCGACGCCGCTCTCGAAGGTCTCTCTCGCGCGCCAGCCCAGTTCGCCCTCAAGCTTGGAGGCGTCGATGGCGTAGCGCCGGTCATGGCCGGGGCGGTCCGCCACATGCGTGACCAGCCGTGCGTGCGGCGCGCCGCCCGGGGACAGCCTGTCCAGCACCTCACAGATCCGAGCGACGACGTCGATGTTGCGGCGCTCGTTGCGCCCGCCGACATTGTAGGTCTCGCCGACGCGCCCACTGCTCAGGATCAACGCCAGCGCCCGCGCGTGATCCTCGACATGCAGCCAGTCGCGCACGTTGAGGCCCTCGCCATAGACCGGCAGCGGCTTGCCATGCAGCGCATTGAGGACGACGAGCGGGATCAGCTTCTCGGGAAAGTGGAACGGCCCGTAGTTGTTGGAGCAGTTCGAGATTATCGCAGGTAGGCCGTAGGTCCGCGTCCAGGCGCTGACGAGATGGTCGGCCGCGGCCTTCGAGGCGGAATAGGGCGAGCTGGGATCATAGGGCGTAGCCTCGGTGAACAGCCCCTCCTCGCCCAGCGAGCCGTAGACTTCGTCGGTGGAGACATGCAGGAAGCGGAACCTGGCCCCGCGATCTGGCGGTAGGGCGCTCCACCAGGCGCGCGCCGCCTCCAGCATCACATGCGTGCCGACGATGTTGGTGGCGATGAAGTCGCCCGAGGCGTTGATCGACCGGTCGACATGGCTCTCGGCGGCCAGATGCATGACCCCGTCGGGCTCGAACGCCGCGAACTGCGCCGACACCGCCGCCCGATCGCAGATGTCGACCTTGGCGAAGTGGTGGCCGGGATGGCTGTCGAGGCTGCGCAGAGAGGCGAGATTGCCAGCATAAGTCAGCTTGTCGAGGTTGAGGACCGTCCAGCCCAGATGAAGCACGCAATGGCGGCACACCGCCGAGCCGATGAAGCCCGCGCCGCCGGTGACGATAATCCGCATGAACCTCTCTCCCATCGCGCAGCCGGCACCTGTCCCGGCGGAGACCGCCGCCGTCGACCCGGCTTTGGCATGCCGCCCCGCGCAGGCAAGCGTGGCAGGCCTGAGCTGCGGTGCATCAGCTCGCGCCACCAGTCAAGCGCTCGCCGGACGAACATGGACAAATCGCCGAAACGGGGCGTCCAGCGCAGCTGTCCGCGCCTGGACCTCCGCCAGCTGACCGCCCCCACTCGACGCAGATGGTCGAGCGCCGCCGCAAAGCCCATCGGCTGCGCGGATTGACGACTTTGTGCTGGCCAGCCCCAACGCAACCCCGCCGGCGTGAAGGGCCCGGCCAACATGGCCGCTGCTATCCGGGCGATTGAGGCCAAGACAGCGCGGCGTGTAGCTCAGGCCCTTCCTCTTGGAACTCTCATGTAGTATTCTTTGTTACATTAGGGTTCGCGGTGGAAGTCAGGAACCGACGCGCCTGAGGGACGCCAAACCGTGCGTGAGCCAAGGTCCTCGCTGTCGATCCATGGAACTTGGACAGTCGCCTGGCCGCTTGAAGGAAAGCACGCTTACGCAAAGATGGGATAGGATGGACACCACCGTGGTTGTTGAAATCGACGTACTGAAGGATCGGCTGGACGTGCATGTACGGCCGAGCGGCGATGCGTTCAGTGTGAAGTGCGACGGCGACAGAATCGCTGCGCCGGCCAAGACGCCAGCTCCACGATCTCCTACGGTTGTGGCGGTGAAGGCCACCGGCGGGTTCGAAACGGTGGTTGAGCGGATCAGTGTTAATACCAAGACTGCCGCTGTTCGAGTTAGGAAGGCCGGACTTCGATACAAAGTCGAAACAACCGAGGGCGGAGTGGTGCCCATTTCTATTCAAAATTGCGCAGCATCGCAGGGTAGTTCGCGACAGCCAGCTCGTTCTCCCTGTCTGTCGAACTCGCGGCATATACGCACGATCCTCAGCTGTGTGCCGGCAGAGCGCAGGGCGGCAATGGGGCGGTCGCGCGATCGCTCTTTGCTAACCACCTCCGCGGCGGCTCCTTGCCCTTTGTGTGGGGATCCGGAACATGCGTTCACCGTACCGATCCGGCGGCTGCCGGGAGTGTTTGCCGCACCCCCGACAGCCTGACCACAGCAACCTAGCTAGTGGAACGCGCCTGACGGGCGAGTCCGATTTGGGATTCCCCATTTTGGTTGTTCGTGCGAATCTGGCGCATGCGCACAGGAATATCCATCACAGTCACGGCCTCTGAACTTCTGCGGCTCGAAGCCATTGTCGTTAATCGTAATTCTCCCCAAAAGCATGTCTGGCGCTGTCGGATCGTTTTGTTGACGGCGAAGGGCGCTGGCACGGCGTCGATCATGCGTGAGGCGGGCGTTTCCAAGACAGCGGTCTGGCGCTGGCAGGAGCGCTTCATGCGCGAAGGCATCGATGGCCTGCTGCGCGACAAGACGCGCCCCTCGCGCATCAAGCCGCTCGGCCCTCAAGTGGCGGAGCGTGTGGTGGCGCTGACGCTGGCCGATCCCCCCAGCGAGACCACGCACTGGACGGCGCAGGCCATGGCCAAAGCCTCCGGCATCAGCGCCAGCGCGGTGCGCCGCATCTGGAAGGCGCACGGCCTCCAGCCGCACCGGATGCGCCAGTTCAAGCTCTCCAACGACCCGAAGTTCACCGAGAAACTGCGCGACGTGGTCGGCCTCTATGTCAATCCGCCCGCGCACGCCATCGTTCTATCGCTGGATGAGAAATCCCAGATCCAGGCCCTCGACCGCACCCAGCCCGGACTGCCCATGAAAAAGGGGCGGCTGGGCACCATGACCCACGACTACAAGCGGAACGGCACGACCACGCTCTTTGCGGCCCTCAACGTGCTCGACGGAACCGTCATCGGCCAGAACATGCAGCGCCATCGCCATCAGGAGTTCATCCGCTTCCTCAACGCCATTAATGCGCAGGTTCCGGCAGGCAAGGCGGTCCATGTCATTCTCGACAATTATGCCGCCCACAAGCATCCCAAGGTCATGCAATGGCTCATGCGCAATCAGCGCTTCACCTTCCACTTCACGCCAACGTCCTGTTCATGGCTCAATGCGGTCGAGGGTTTCTTCGCCAAGCTCGCAAAACGCATCCTCAAGCGCGGCGTCTTTGTCTCAGTCGTCGATCTTCAGGCCGCCATCAACCGCTTCCTCAAAGAGCACAACGGGGAGCCAAAACCCTTCTCCTGGACCGCAGACCCCGACGCCATAATCGCAGCTGTCAAACGCGGGCACCAAGCGTTAGATTCTGTCCACTAGGAGGCCACCATGGCTGTCACGCATATGGCCGCGCATCGTCGCGGCGATCAAGTCTTGAAGCCCTACGCTCTCATTGCCGAGGGGGAAGCGCACCGCGCCCTGGAGCCTGCGCTCGCCCGTCTGATGGCGGTGCGCGCCGATCTCGCGGATTCCACAACTGGCGCGTCCGACGCGGCGCTTTCCGGCATGCTCATTGCCGAGGAGCAGGCCCATCTCGATGTCGCCGTCGCGCCGGTCGATTGCCTGCGCTGCCTGCGCCGCAAGTTTTCCGCCGTGTCGATGGCACTGAGTGAGGAGGAGCTTGACCCCAAGCGCCTGTCGATCCTGCTCGCCGCGCTCGGCGCCGACATCGACCACCTGATCCGCAAGCACTGACCACACACTGTGCGCTGTCCCGAGGGGATCCATTGCGACCCTGAAAGCGGCGCGCTATCATGCTGCCATTGCATCCGGGCCACCGGTCCGGGTGCGAATATACACCGAAATGTACACCTGTTTGTACACCTCGGCTCATCTCTAGAGCCGGCCTTGGCTGAAAAAGCACAAGGAAATCAAGGGTTCGAGGGCTCGGGACGGACAGTCCCGCCCTGTCCGCCATTACTCAGGTTTTCGCACATTTGCGATCGTGTGCGTTTAGCTTCGAATAGTTCCATTGTTGAAGACGGGATTGACCCTCACGAGACGCGACGGTGCGCGGCGACTTCTCGATGAAGCCATTCGGCTTTGGCTAGATGCTCGTGATCCATTGGCTGTTCACGCGCTGACCATGGCGGCGTTTGGTGTTCTTCGCGACCTGCATCAGCATGAGAACGAGGGCGAACATCTCCGTCTAAAGGATCTACTGAGCGAAATTGGCAGCTCGCGCCTCGTCGAACTGTGGAACAAGCTAAAACACGCAGATCGTGATCCCGAGGTGCCGCTCTCCGTGCCATCAGAAAAAGAAAATGAATGGCGGATGGGGATGGCTTTGGTGATTTATCGCACTCTTGAGCGTGACTTAACGCCGGAAATGGGCGCGTTTCACCTAATGTCGCTTTCCGCTTATCCGGACAACTTTCAGGTCGTTGCGGATGAAGACCCTGATATCGAACACGGTGCCCAGGTCGCAGCCGCCCTCATGCGGGAAGACGTTGAACTCCGAAGAACGATTGTACGGTCATTTTTGAAGCTGATCGTTGACGGATCGCTTCCTGCAAATGTCAATCTGCGCCGACGCCACCGAAACGACTATTCTTCGTAGCCGGAAGTATTGCGCACAATCCTGAGCAGATCACTCGCACCCGGTTTCCTCCGCCCCGCCATTACTCAGAGCCCGATTCAAAAGTTCACGTGCAGATTGAGTGTCTTGCGATGCGTCTGGTGAGCATGCGGATGCTGGCGATATGGGCGAAGGCTGTGGAGCTTGCGATGGATTTCTCCCAATCCTTGGCAAGACGGCGGCATCGATTGAGCCATGCGAATGTTCGCTCGACCACCCATCGGCGGGGCAGGACGACGAAGCCCTTTGCGGCATCGGACCGTTTGACGATTTCGATTGTCCAGCGGCCATGGCCTCGCATGGCATCCTTCAGTTTGCCCCCAGCATAGCCGCCATCAGCAAAGATATGACGCAGCCAGGGACAGCGGAAGCGGATCGCCTTGAGCAGGTCAGGAGCACCATCACGATCCTGAATGTTGGCACCGTGGACCAGCACGAAGATCAGGAAGCCGAGCGTGTCGGTGATGATATGGCGCTTGCGGCCTTTGATTTTCTTTCCTGCATCATACCCCGAAATCCCGCCACTTTCGGTGGTTTTGACGCTCTGGCTGTCGATGATGCCGGCGGTGGGCTGAGCCTGCTTACCCTCAATCTCTGTGAGGTCGCGCGGCTGAGATCGTCGTGCGGGCCGCGATGCGCGACCTCATTGAAGCCGGATTGAACGAACCCGCTGGCGCGGGAGCCTATGGGGATAGTTGCTGGCGAGTGCGGCAACAGATCTTGCTGTTGGCACGGGGTCTGGCCCTGATCCGCCCTGTTCGCTGATTGCCGCCAGCTATTCTGCAGCATGCAATGAGCCGGAGCGAGCGCTTCTGTACCATGTTGGCGATGCCAAGGGTTGATCTGGTTGTCGTTCGATGCTGCAGGGCGCAAGGGGTCGTACTCCGCAACGTATCAGCGAGCGGATTGATGATGCCGGATGGTCGAAGGCTGCGAACTGTCGTCATGAGGTGTCTGGGCAGGGCTGGCAGCGTGGCAGGAGCCGGGTGATGCGCATAGTTCCCCCGCAGCACGGACAGATCACTGGATCGAGGGCCTTCTGCTTTGGCTCTGGAGCGTGCTTGACCGCAGCGTCATGTTCAGTGGTGCGCGGATGACCGATCCCGCAAGCTTCGGCGGCAGCAATAGTCTGACGGATGGCAGCCAGCTTGATGCGGCGGCAACCGTTGGCGAGGAAGCCGAAGTGGCGGATACGGTGGAAGCCGTCTGGCAGGGCGTGCAGCAGGAAGCGGCGAATGAACTCGCCTGCATCGAGCTTCATGACGCGGACAGCACTGCCATGGCGATAGTCCCGCCAGCGGAAAGAGACACTGCTTGTCGTCCATGGCGACGAGGCGGCTGTTGGCGATGGCGACACGGTGGGTGTAGCGACCGAGGTAGGCCAAGACATGCTGCGGCGAACCAAAGGGCGGTTTGGCATAGACAACCCAGTCGGTGCGTCGCTGCGCGGCGAGCCAGGAAGTGAAGACTTCGACATCGTTGAGGACGGCAAGCTCGCCAAAGAAGCCAAGTTGACCCGTGGTTCTGGCCTCCTGGAGCCTCTCGACGAAGCGACGGCGGAACAATTGCGAGAGGACATGGATGGGCAGGAGAAAGTTCGGCCTGCAGGCGACCCACCGACCATCGTGGGCCAGTGCACCGCCCGGAACCAGACAATGCACATGAGGATGATGTGTGAGCGCTTGCCCCCAGGTGTGGAGAATGGCGACGGCACCAACCTCGCCACCCAGATGGCGCGGATCACGGCCGGCGGTCCTCAGCGCGTAGGCCGCCGCCTCGAACAGGATGGCGTAGACAATGGCCTTGTTCTGGAAGGCCAGCGCGCCGATCGGGGCAGGCACTGTGAAGACGACATGGAAGTAGGACGTGGGCAGCAGATCCTTTTCCCGCTCCGCCAGCCATGCCTCCCGCGCCGCGCCCTGGCACTTCGGGCAATGGCGGTTGCGGCAAGAGTTGTAGGCGATGCGGCTGTGCGTGCAGCCGTCGCAAGCTTCCACATGCCCGCCCAGAGCTGCCGTGCGGCACAGCGCGATGGCGCTCATGACGCGCGTCTCGACCCGGCCAAGCGGCACGGGCCGTTCCCGGCGATAAGCAGGACCGTGGCGGCGGAAGACATCCGCCACCTCCAGAGCGCTGTGCATCTCCGTTACTCAGACGGGAGGCGTCACGGTGAGGTCGAGCCGATCGAGCGGGCTTCGCGTCCTGGCGATTGTCGTGGTCGCCACATGGGTGTAGCGCGCCGTCGTCGACAGATTGGCGTGGCCCAACAGCACCTGGATAATGCGGATATCGGTCCCGCTCTCCAGAAGATGGGTGGCGAAGCTATGGCGCAGCGTATGCACGCTGACCTTCTTCGTCAGGCCTGCCGCCTTTGCAGCCGAGCGGCAGGCCGCGTGCAGAACCTGCACATCCATCGGCTTGTCCGGGCCGCGACCGGGGAAAAGCCAATCGCCTGGGCGTGCCAGCCGCCAGTAGCTGCGCAGGATCGCCAGAAGCGCGGCAGAGAGCATGACAGTGCGGTCCTTCGCGCCCTTGCCGTGCCGGACCTGCAGCACCATCCGGGCGCTGTCGATGTCGGTAACCTTCAGGCTCACCGCCTCCGAGGCCCGAAGGCCCGCTGCATAAGCCGTCGTCAGCGCGACGCGCGTCTTCAGGGAGGGTACTGCCTCCAGGAAGCTCACGACCTCGTCCGCCCCCAGGATCGCAGGCAGCTTGCGCGGTGTGCGGGCGTAGACGATGCGCTCGGGAATCTCGGCGCGGTCCAGTGTGACGCCGTAGAAAAAACGCAGGGCGCAGACCGTCTGGTTCAACGCGGGCCAGGAGATCCCCTGGCTGACCAGATGCACCTGGAACGAACGCACGTCCTCCAGACCAAGCCAGTCTGGCGAACACCCAAAATGGCGGCTGAACTTCGTCACCGCATGCAGATAGGATCGCTGTGTGGCTGGAGACAGATTGCGCAGTGTCATGTCGTCGATCATGCGTCGGCGCAGGGCGCTCATCGCAGGCTTGGCTTCGGTCATCGGGAACTCCTGGTGGGATGAGTGGCTTCAACACCCAAACCTTCCCATCAGGAGCTGCCCGTCACAAACCGCGCACCCCTCCCGCGACAGCGGGTTCGTTCAATCCGCAATCTCGCGTGCGGCCATCACCAGAAGCTGGTTCATGGTTTCCAGAAGGCCACTGTCCCGCCAACGATAGAAATAGCCGCGCACGGTCGAGACAGGTGGGAAATCACCCGGCAGCATGCGCCATTGGCATCCGCTCGAAGCAATAAACAGGATCGCTTCCACCACATCGCGCATGTCCGTGGTTCTGGGCCGACCGCCGCGCTTGGCGGCGGGAACCATCGGCGCGATCAGTGCCCATTCCCGGTCGGTCAAATCACTTGGAAACCGCAAACGATCACGGTTATGCTCAGCACGAGCGATAGCAGTCCAGGTCATCGGAAACCCCATTTGATTCAGCACCAAAAGGGAATCACAACCTACTGATATCGCTCAACTCCTTTTAAATCGGGCTCTGAGGGGTGGATTGTGGGTTTGCGCGGGGGGCGTCGGGATCTGGCGCGAGCCTCAGGCGTAGCGGCGGCGGATCAGCAGGCTCGAGGCGATGGTGAGGATCAGCGTCACCGTCATGAGGATGAAGGAGACGGCGCCGCCGAAAGGCCAGTTGTTCTGCTGCGCGAAGGTGGAGAAGACCAGCGGCCCCATGGTCTGGAACTTCGGCCCGCCCAGCAGAACCGGCGTCGCATAGGCGTTCATCGCCAGGATGAAGGTGAGGATCACGCCCGCGAGGATGCCTGGCAGCGCGAGCGGAAACAGCACCCGCAACGCCATGGTCATGGGCGGCGCGCCGAGCGAGAAGGCCGCTTCCTCGACATTGCGGTCGATGCCCTCGATCACGCTTTGCAGGGTCAGCACCATGAAGGGCATGTTGACCGCGATGATGCCGATGACCACCGCCATCTCGGTGTACATGATCTCGATGGGCACGGAGATCACGCCCATGCCCATCAGGCTGGCGTTGACGAAGCCCTTCGATCCGAAGGCGACCATCCAGCCGGCGGCACGCACCGCGTTGCCGACGAACAGCGGCAGCACGATTGCCATCACGAGCAGGTTCTTGTAGCGCGACTGGGTGCGCGCCAGCACGTAGGCAAGCGGGAAGCCGAAAATCAGGCAGAAGATCGTGCAAAGAACCGCGACGCGGACGGTGCGCCACAGAACCTGCAGATAGAACGGGTCGGTGAAGAACTTGACATAATTGGCGATGGTCAGCGCATCGACCATCAGCTTGCCCGGAACGAAGGCGTTCAGGCTGTAGCGGAAGAGGATCGCGATCGGCACAAGCAGGCCGATCGCGACGAAGATGGTGGCGGGCACGAGCAGGCCCGCCGCCGTGAGGTTGCCGGGCTCGCCGACCGGTCGTTGTGAAGCATGCGCCATGGCGAGCCGCTGTCCCGGATCAGGCCTTGAAGACCTTGTCCCACCACTCCTTCATCGCCGCGTCGTTCTGCGCGAGGAAGGCGTAGTCGAGATCCTTCATCTTCTTGTTCTCCTCCTCGGTGAAGCCGATGCGCTTCTGGAGGTCGGGCGCGACGGCGGCTGTCGTCACGGTTGGATTGAAGCCCATGTCGATGGCGAAGTTCTCCTGTGCGCCCTTCTCCAGCATGGCGTCCATGTAGGCATAGGCGGCGGCCTTGTTGGGCGCGTTCTTCGGGATCATGAAGCCCGAGACATAGGCCATGGTGCCCTCACTCGGAGCAACGGAATCGACCGAGATGCCGGCATTCTGCCACTGCACGGCGCGGGCCTTCCACATCATCCCGATGCTGATCTCCTCGGTCTTCAGAGCCTGGGCGAAGGCCTCGTTGGTGGGATAGATGCGGGCGCCGGCGCGCTTTGCGGCGAGCAGCAGTTCCTTGCCCTTCTCGAGGCTCGTCATGTCGCCTGTGGCGGCAAGCCCCGCTGCCAGCATCACGAATTGGTACTGGATGTCGATGAAGCCGAGCTTGTTGCCATATTTCGGATCGAAGCAATCCTTGTAGCTCGTGGGGGCGGGGGTCACGAGCTTCGGGTTGTAGACCACAACCTTGCCGGAGATGATGTGGCCGACGCCGAACGGATAGCGCGCGATCGGGATGAGGTTGGCGGCATTCTTGAGCCTGGAATAGTCGATCGGATCGGCGACGCCCGCCGCATCCATCTCGAACATCTGCGCGGCCGACAGTCCCTGGATATCGGTCGTTCCGCGCGGCAGCCGGCGTTCGGCGACCATCTTGGCCCGGCGCGGCGCATCCGACGCCTGGTCCTGCACGACCTCGAAGCCCTTGGGCTTGAGGAAGGGCTCCTCGACGTTCTTGGACAGCAGGCGCGCATAGTCGCCGCCCCACGTGCCGACGACGACGCGCCCGGCGGCCTGCGCTGTGGCCTCGCTGGAGCCGACGGCCGGCAACAGCGCTCCTGCGGCTGCGAGGCCGAGGCCCTTCAGCGTGGTGCGCCTGTCAATTCCCTTGGTGACCTTCGACATTTCGACTTCTCCCCTTCTTGTGACTCGAATGGCGGCGGATGCCGCAGTTTCAGGCAGCCTCGCGCGCAAACACGAGACAGGCCGAGGCCGGCCAGCCGACCTCGATCGCGTCGCCGACGGCCGGAGCGAGGCTGTCGGATCTGTTGGGAATCTGCACCATGACATGGTCGGCGTCGTTCAGGCGCACATGCACGTCGAGCATCGCGCCCAGATAGGACACGAAGCTCACCGTGCCCGCAGCATGATTGTCGAGGCCGCGCGCGGCTGGGCCAAGCGTGAGCCGCTCGGGTCGCAGCGCGATGGTGGCGGGCCCCTGCCGGGACGCAGCCGGGCAGATGAGCGCAAGCCCGCCATCCGAGCGGAAGGCGCCATCGCCCGTCACCATGCCCGCGATCATCGTGGAGCGGCCGACGAAATCGGCGACGAACAGGTCGGCGGGGCGCTCGTACAGGTCCGACTGCGTGCCGACCTGGCGGACCGCGCCGTCGGACATGACGACGAGGCGGTCCGCCATGGTCAGGGCTTCCTCCTGGTCGTGGGTCACCATCACCGTGGTCAGGCCGGTCTGCTGCTGCAGCGCCCGGATCTCGAGGCGCACCTGCAGGCGCAGCTTGGCGTCGAGGTTCGAGAGCGGCTCGTCGAGCAGCAGCACATCGGGCCGGATGACGAGCGCGCGGGCAAGCGCCACGCGTTGCTGCTGCCCGCCGGAAAGCTGGCGCGGATAGCGCTCGCCATAGCCATCGAGCCGGACGAGCCGCAGGGCTTCGGCGACCCGCGGGCCGATCTCGCTGCGTGAAGCCTTTCGCATCTCGAGCCCGAAGGCGACGTTCTGTGCGACCGTCATGTGGGGAAACAGCGCATAGCTCTGGAAGACGAGGCCGGCATTGCGCTTCCAGGGCGGAAGGCTGGTGATGTCCTGATCGCCGATGCGGATCGAACCGCCGCTCGGCGGCACGAAGCCCGCGATCATGCGCAGCGTGGTGGTCTTGCCGCAGCCGGACGGGCCGAGCAGCACGAGAAACTCGCCATCCCGGACCTCGAGCGAAACGGATTTGACCACGGCGACATCGCCGTAGCTCTTGGTCAGTCCGTCAAGGGTCAGTGAGGCCATCGATCAGACAACTCGGGCAAGCTTGACGTAGCGGTCGGTGATGATCATCGCCGTTGCGATGAGCAGGATCTGGAGGACGGAGACGGCGGCGACGGTCGGATCGATCTTCCATTCCAGATACTGGAGGATGGCGATCGGCAGCGTGATGCGTCCTGGCCCCACGAGGAACAGGCTCATCTCTAGATTGCCGAAGGAGGTCACGAAGCCGAACAGGGCGCCAGCCACGACGCCGGGCCGGATGGCCGGCAAGGTGACGCGGAAGAAGGTGGTCCACTGGTTGGCGCCGAGGCTCTGGGCCGCTTCCTCCGCCGCCCGGTCAAGCCCCGCGAGGCTGGCTGTGACGAGCCGGACTGTCCACGGGATCACGATGAGCGTGTGGCCCGCGATGAGGCCGCCGATCGAGCCCAGGATCGGCAGGCCCGTGGCGATCTCCGTCTCGATCTGGAAGACATAGATGGCCGTGCCCATGACCACGCCGGGCACCACCAGCGGCAGCAGCAGGAACTGGCTCATCGCGGCGTTGCCGGTGAACTGCCTGCGCGCCAGGATCAGGCTGGCCGGCACCGCGAGGGCAAGGCCGATCACGGTGGCCGCCACCGCGACCTGCACGCTTGTCCAGAGCCCGGTGACGAAGTTCCGGTTGTTGCCGATCGCGCCGAACCATTTGAGCGAATAGCCCTCTGGCGGGAAGGAGGGAATCTCCTGCGCGAAGAAGGCCAGCCAGGTCACGAAGACCAGCGGCATGAGGATGAAGCTGAGGGTCAGACAGGCGACGCCATGCAGCGCCACCCTTCCCGCAAGCCGTCCATCCGCGATCATGTTGTCGATCCCCTCAAGCGAACCGTGCCCTAGGAGAGCTGGTTCTTGTGCATGCGCCCGCCTTGCATGATCAGGGGCAGATGCGCGCCCTGCCTGGTCAGCAGGGACAGGTCCTTCAGCGGGTTCCCGTCGACCAGGACCGCGTCGGCATAGGCGCCGGCCCGGAGCGTGCCGATCTTGCCTTCCTTGCGGCAAAGTCGGGCGGCATGGACCGTCGTCGAGCGGATCACCTCGATCGCCGGCAGGACGCGGCCCCGGATGACGAATTCCTCGGACTGGTGGCGATGCATCTCGCCAAGAAGGTCGGAGCCGAAGGCCATGGTGAGCCTGGCGTCCTGCATGATCTCGAGCGACTTCATCCCTGCCAGGCGCACCGTGTCGACCTTGCCCACCGAGATCGGGTCGAGGCCGAGCGCCGGCCCCTCGACGCCGAGATACTCGTAGGTCACGAGGGTGGGGCAGGCGATGGCGCCCTTCTCGGCGGCGAATGCCGCTGTCTTGGACTGGATCAGGTTGCAATGCTCGAGGCTGTGGACCCCGCACTCGACCGCGCGACGGATGGCTTCGTCGGTGTAAAGGTGCGCGGCGACATAGGTGCCGGCATTGGACGCTTCCTCGACGGCCGCAAGGATCTCCTCGCGCGAATAGCCCAGGAAGTGGATCGGATCATTCGGCGAGGCGACGCCGCCATTGGCCATGATCTTGATGAAATGGGCGCCCTGCTTGATCTCCTCGCGGCAGGCCATCCTGACGGCGTCAACGCCGTCCGCGAGCCGCCCGAGCGAGCCGAGCGAGCGCGTCCAGGTCTCGGGGTCGCGGCGGTCGTAGCGCGACCGGCTGTCGCCATGGCCGCCGGTCTGCGACAGCGCCTTGCCGGGGATGATCAGGCGCGGGGCCTCGATCAGGCCCTGCTCCTGCGCCTCGACCAGCGGGTAGGTCGCGCCGCCGAGATCGCGCACGGTGGTGAAGCCGCGATCCAGCATGCCCTTCATGATCCGCGCGGCGCGGTAGGCGATGAGCGCGTCCGGCACGAGCGCGTTCTGGCCGATGTTGACCATGGTGGCGATGACGTGGACATGGCAGTCGACCAGGCCCGGCATCAGCGTGCGCTTGCCGCAATCCACCACGGCGGCGTTCAAGGCCTTGATGGGCTTGTCAGACAGCTCCCTGACCGTGTCGCCCTCCACGAGCATCTCGTAGCCGCCCGCAAGATCGTCGGAGATGGCGGGATCGAGCAGATGAAAGTTGCGGAACAGGGTCAGGCTCATGGGGCGGTCCTCGGGCGGCAATGCTGACCGTTCGCTGTTCCGATCCGCACGCGTGGCGCACCGCGCGCCTGCCGCCGGAAAAACCGACCGATCCTGATTTGAGCCAGTGCGACGGCGCTGGCGGTCTGGGGGCGATCATCGGTGCATACATTATCCACAGGCGCAAGATGGCGTTAGGGAATGACCGCAATGCATTCGATCTCGATGTCGAAGGGCGCCGGCCACGGATTGACGCCGGCGCTGGTGCGCGCCGGAAACCCGGCAGGAAATCGCTCGCGATAGATCGCGTTGACCGTGCCCATGAGCGCAGGATCGGTAATGAACACCGTGGTCTTCACCGCATGGGCCAGTGATGAGCCGGCAAAAGTGAGGGTCGCCTCCAGCGCGTCGAGCGCGGCCCGCGTCTGGACCGCGATGTCGCCCTTGACGATGTCGCCCGTCCTGCAATCGACGGGCGGCATTCCGCAGGTGAAGAGCAGTCCGCCGGCGCGGACCAGCGCGGAGGTTGGAGCCCCGAGCCGGCGGATCGCCTCCGAAATGACGGGGACCTCGATGACCTCGCGCTGCATGCACAACTCCTGTCGGCTCCGATGCGTTGATGCCCCGCCCGAAAGCACCTTCAGGCTGGGCGAGGGTGAAGTTCCCGGGCGTGGTGTGGCTTCCGATCGCCGCCTTGATGCAATCGGCACGATCTTTCCCGTCTTCAGAAGCCTCCACGGGTTACGGCTCAATGCCGTATCGGCTGCGCCGGATGCCGAGTTGAAACTGTCTCCTGGTCACGCCAGCCTGCTCACCCGGCCCCGCTGCGGCCCCACTGCTGCACCAATGTCTCCTTGAAGCGTGCCGCAGCCGGCGATAGCCGTGCACCCTGACGTTCCACGATTCCAATCGTTCGGCTCACGACCGGATCGACTATCGGGACAGTTGCGATAAGCGGATGCCCCGACTGCGGAGTGGCAAGCTTAGGCAGGACTGCGATGCCGAGCCCGGCCTCCACAAAGCCCAACGAGGTCGACAAATGATTGACTTCATACATCCAGTCCAGCCGAACCTCGGCGGAGGCCAGCGCTCGATCCAGGATCGCACGGTTGCCGCTCGACTGGCTTACACCGATGAGCGGATAACCAATCAGGTCCTTCCAGCTCAATCGCGTTGCTGCCGCGAGCGTGTGATCCCGGCGGCATGCCAACACGAACACATCTTCCAGAAGCGGTGTGAAGCAGAGGTCCGCCCTGCCTGCTCCGGTGATGTTGATGCCGAATTCCACCTCACCACGTAAAACAGCTTCCAGGCCCTCGATTGCGCCCAGATCGAAAATGCGGAACTTGATGCCAGGATGTGCGGCGCGGAAATCCTGAAGAACCCTTGGCAGGAAGTAGAAGGCCGCAGTGGGTATGGATGCAATCGTGACGCGGCCAGTCTGGTTGCGCCTCAGATCGCTGATCGACAGAATCGAGTCCTCGAACTCATCCAGAAGTCGCTTCACCAATGGTTGCAGTGCTTGGCCGATCCGGGTCGGCGCGACATGCCGTGTCGAGCGCTCGATCAGAACCGTGCCGATGGTGTCCTCCAGATTCTTGATCCGGCGGGACAAGGCGGGCTGGGACAAGTGCAACTCAAATGCAGCGCGGCGGAACGAGCGGTGCTCCAAAACCGCCAGAAAGGCCCGAAGGTCGAGAATCTCGAAATTAATGCTCATTTTGCATTAATGATAAAAATCTTTGCAATTTACAACCGCCATTTATTCCGACACGCAAATCAAGAGCCAAGACTATTCCGGAATGATGAAGCGATGGACGACCTCGTTCGCATACCATGCGTGCTCATGCGGGGCGGCACCTCCAGAGGGCCGTTCTTCCTCGCATCGCATCTTCCTCAAGATCGCGCGGCGAGAGATGCGGTGCTGATCGAAGCGATGGGTTCCGGGCATTTCCTCCAGATAGACGGGATCGGTGGCGGCAACCCGCTGACAAGCAAGGTCGCCATCGTTGGTCCGGCGAGCCGCCCGGAGGCCGACGTTGATTATCTGTTCGCCCAGGTCGACGTGATGGGTCGCTCCGTCGACACTTCGCCAAACTGCGGCAACATGCTCGCAGGGGTAGGCCCTTTCGCCATCGAAGCGGGCCTCGTTCGCCCCCAGGCTGAACGGACCACGGTCCGCATCCACAATGTGAACACCGGCGCGCTTGTTGCAGCGCAAGTTTCGACACCAGGCGGCCGCGTCGCATACGGTGGCGATGCAAGCATAGACGGTGTTCCGGGAACGGCCGCGCCGGTGTTGCTGGGCTTTGAGGATGTGGTGGGTCTGCGCACCGGCCGCCTCATCCCAACCGAGACGCCGATCGTCTCGCTGCACGGCGTCGATGTGACGCTGATCGACTCCGCGATGCCCTTGGTCGTCGCACGTGCGGAGGACTTCGGGTTCGTGGGCACAGAGACGCCGGAGCAACTCGATCGGGAGACCGACTTCAAGCGCAAGCTGGAGCTTGTACGTCGCGCAGCCGGGGTTGCCCTGGGCTTTGGCCGGGTCGATGATCTCGTCGTCCCGAAGCCGGTGCTTGTGGCTCGGCCAGGTGCCGGTGGGCACCTTGCTGCGAGATACTTCATGCCGCATGTTTGCCATACCGCCATTGCGACCACTGGCGCCGTCGGACTCGCGCTCGCCGCCTCTGTACGAGGCACGATCGTGAATGAGATCACCGGAGACATAGCCCCCCCGGTGGTGATCGTTATCGAACATCCGAGCGGTCGCATTGAGGTGACGCTGGAGCAGCAGGCGGGCGCGGAGAAGCCAACGGCCTACATCGTCCGCACCGCGCGGCGGCTCTTCGAGGGGTCCGTGCTTGTTCGCGGGATCGGAGATCGGCCAACCACGGCAATTTAGTTTATGCAGAAGTCGAAGGCGGCCCCACAGAAGCCGTTCAATCAGGAGGAAAGACAAAGATGCTTACGCGACGTCATGTGCTGCTCGGGGGCTCAGCCGCCTCCATTCTGGCCAGCCCGGTGTTCGGCCAGGGCGCCTACCCAACCAAGCCGATTACGCTGATCGTATCCTACGCGGCCGGTGGTGGGACGGATGCCATCGCGCGGGTGTTCGCGCAGCGGCTGGAGACGGTCCTGAATGGTCGGGTGATTGTCGAGAACCGTCCAGGCGCGGCGGCCAATCTTGGCACGGAGGCTGTGGCTGCAGCTGCCCCGGACGGATACACGCTCCTGATCGGCAACCAGGGCCCGATGGTGGTGAACCCGCATCTGTTCCGCCGCTTGCGCTCAGATCCGGCAACAACGCTCGACCCCATCGCTTTGATCGCTGATGCAGGCCTCGTCGTCGTCGTCGGCCCGCGGCTGCAGGCTACAACGCTTGGCGACCTGGTCCGCCTGGCCAAGACCCGCCAATTGGTTTACGGCTCCGCGGGCAATGCGTCTGCAAGTCATCTGGCAGCGCTCCTGCTCGGACAGGTCGCCCAGTTCAACGCGCGCCATGTGCCCTATCGGGGCGCCGGACCTGCACTCAACGACCTCGTCGGCGGCCACATCGACTTCATGGTGACGACTATCCCGTCCGCTGTAGGCCTTATCGAGGGCCGCCAGCTCACGGCGCTTGCAGTGACGACCGAGGCGCGTTTCCCAAGCCTTCCGAACTTGCCGACAGCGCAAGAAGCCGGCGTGGCAAACTACACGGCCTCAGCATGGTATGGGCTTCTGGGCCCGCGCGGATTGCCTGGGGCCATCCGCGAGCGGTTGGAGGCGGCGACGCAAGAGACACTTCGTGACCCCACGGTCTTGGCGCGTTTGTCCGATGATGGCGCCATCCCATCCAGAAAGGGCGCGCGTGAGTTCGGCGAGTTCATGTCCCGCGAGCGCGAGCGCTGGGGACAGATCGTCAGCAGCGCCAACATCACGCTTGAGTGACAGCCATGGCGGAGGTGAGCGACGGACCGCCGCCCGCTGCGGCGCGGGGATTGCGTTCGAGGGATTTCATTGCCGGTTTGGCTCTGCTGCTCGTCGGTGGCGGAGCGTTGCTGGGTTCGATGGAACTGCCGATCAAGACGAGTTCAGGGGTAGGATCGGGCCTGCTGCCCGTTTCGCTGTCCCTGATCATGATGGCTCTTGGCGTGGCGCAGATCGCACTTTCGTGGCGGACCGGCAGCCCGGTCTTTTCGGGCTGGCCGTGGCGCGGGACGATTACGCTTCTCGGGGCCATCGTGGTCTTCGCGATCACCATCCGCGGCGTTAGCCTCGGTCCCCTGCAATTGCCGGCGCTTGGTCTGGTTATCGCGGGGCCGCTGACGGTATTCATCGCCGGCATGGCGACGTCGGACACTCGTCTCGGACAACTCGGCCTGTTGTCGGCCGGCCTGTCCGCCTTCTGCCTCCTGCTCTTCCGATACGGGCTGGGACAGCCGATCCCCGTTGCTCCCTGGCTGATAGGATACTGACATGGGCGACGTCATCGGCAATCTCGGCCTTGGCTTCTCGGTCGCGCTGACATTCAAGAATATCGGCCTCTGTTTCCTCGGATGTCTGATCGGCACACTTGTCGGCGTCCTGCCAGGTGTGGGCCCAGTCGCGACGATCGCGATCCTGCTGCCGATCACCATGTCGTTGGACCCCACTGGCGCCCTCATCATGCTTGCCGGGATCTACTACGGCGCGCAGTATGGCGGCTCGACGACGGCCATCCTCGTCAACATACCGGGCGAGGCGACGGCCGTCGTCACCGCGCTGGACGGGCACCAGATGGCAAGGAGGGGCGAAGCTGGGCTTGCGCTTGGACTTGCGGCTATCGGCTCGTTCATCGCCGGGACCATCGCGACGCTTCTGATCGCGGCCCTTGCTGCGCCGATGACCCGGCTGGGCCTCCTGTTCGGACCTTCCGAGTATTTCGCATTGATGATCATGGGCCTCGTGTTCGCGGTGGTTCTTGCGCGCGGCTCGGTGCTGAAGGCGGTCGCCATGATCGTCTTCGGGGTGCTGCTTTCATGTGTCGGCACCGATCTGGAGACCGGTCGGGAACGCCTTACATTCGGCGTCCACCATCTCTACGATGGAATAGAGTTCGTGGTTATTGCGATGGGCCTGTTCGGCTTCGCCGAGATCCTCAAGAACCTTGCGGATCCCGAAAAGCGGGATGTCGCGCGAACGAGGATCGGTCGCCTGCTCCCAACAGCAGCCGAGATCAAGGGTAACCTGCCGGCGATCCTGCGCGGCACCACGCTGGGGTCCGTTCTTGGCATTCTGCCCGGCAACGGGGCTATCCTTGCGCCATTTGCAAGCTATGCGATCGAGAAGCGCCTTTCTCCTGAACCAGAGACGTTCGGCAAGGGCGCCCAGGCCGGTGTGTCGGGTCCGGAGTCGGCCAATAATGCGGGCGCGCAAACGTCCTTCATACCGTTGCTTACTCTTGGCCTGCCGCCAAACGCGGTGATGGCCTTGATGGTTGGCGCGATGCTCATTCAGGGCATCGTTCCCGGACCTCAGGTGATCGACCGGAATCCCCAGCTCTTCTGGGGGCTGATCGCCTCGATGTGGGTCGGCAACGTCATGCTGCTTGTCATCAACCTGCCGCTGATCGGCATTTGGGTGAAACTGCTGGCCGTTCCTTATCGCCTGCTGTTCCCGGCGATCGTGCTGTTCTGCTGCATCGGAGTCTACTCGCTCTCAAACGATGCGACGGCTGTTGTCATGACGGGTCTGTTCGGGCTGCTTGGCTATGCGCTGCACAGGCTCGACTTCGAGCCGGCGCCGTTGGCGCTGGGGTTCGTGCTCGGCAAGCTTCTCGAAGAAAAGCTGAGACAGGCTCTGATCATATCGGACGGCGATCCGACGACATTTGTCGGCAGCCCAGTCTCGGCGAGCCTGCTCGCCATCGCAGCTTTTGCTATGTTGACGGCGCTTCTGCCTCAGGTCCGGCGAGGGCGGGAGACCGCCTTCAAGGAAGGGTAGCCGGTTCGCAAGGGGACGGTTGCGCGTCGCCGAGGCCCATCTCCGCTCCAGTCGACATCGAGAGGCGAGATTGAGCCATTGGCGGCGGGAGCACGCCAACGTCCGCGCCCCTTTCCGCCGATATGACAATAGCGTCCGACTCCTTGGTTCAGCCGCTCCCCTCCCCTCCGAGGGTCTCTCGGCAGGGGAGCTTCGGGAGGACAGTCGGTCAGGACATGCCATGCCGAGCCACACCGATCCCACACGAGCCTCGGTGGGCGGACCGCCGACGAGTTCGCAACCCGTTCCGGACAGACCACAACCAGCGCAGCGTCTGGCTATGAACGGGAGCAATCAGGGAAGATCGGAATCCGGATGCGGGGAGATCTGCTCTGGATTGTGCGAAATCGGCCATAAGTGACCGAGGCCGTACCGTTCATGCCGCTTTTGCGTCCAGGCACCGCGCGCATTCGCCTTCCAGCTCCACGATTGGATGAACAGGCTTGAAGCCAGCATGTTCAGCTGCGCCCAGGAGACCTCGGGCCACCAGATCCGATGGCGCTTCCTGCACCGTGCCGCATTGGCTGCACACCATGAACACCACGGCTTCACCAGGGTGATGCTCATGATCGCATGCAAAATACGACGCCTTTGATGCGAGCCGGTGGACGCAGCCGGCCTCCTGAAGGAAGTCGAGCGCGCGGTAGACCTGAACCGCCTGGACTTTCTTCGGGACGCTGAGGCGATCCGTGATCTCATAAGCGGTGAGTGGCTTTTCCTCGCGGGCCAGCACGGTCAGAACGCGCGCTCGCATCTCGGTGAACGGGATTTTCCGCGCAACTGCAAACGCGCGGGCGCGGTCAATCATTGCTGCCACGTCAGAGTGGGGCGCGTGCACATGGCCATGCCCCCCGCATCGCTCATGATATGCTTTTTCGCCGGCCATGGCCGAGACCTCCTTGACCATCGCAAGGGTATAATACTACTACACTCATCTGAGTGTCATAACGTTACACCCTCAAGAGATCATGGCCAAGTCCCAATCCGACAATCGTCTGCCAGTGACAGTGCTTTCTGGCTTCCTCGGCGCGGGCAAGACCACGCTGCTCAACCATATCCTGAACAACCGTGAGGGCATGAAGGTCGCGGTCATCGTCAATGACATGAGCGAGGTGAACATCGACGCCGAGCTTGATGCGTTCATTCTCTGCGGCGAAGGCACGGACGGGTTCATGGAACGGTTCGAGCGTCCGCAATCGTTGCAGGCTGGCCTGCTTGATCGAGTGCCCCCGCTGATGCCGGGCGCGATGCAAGTCGAAGTGCGACCGGCGGTTTATCCATGACCGCTTCGACACCGATCACCGAACCCGCTCCTCGCAGCAATTTCGGCCTCAAGGACGAAATTCGGGCCTACTGGACCAAGCGCGCCGAAACCTTCGACCACTCCTGGGGCCACAAGATCCGTACAGCCGGCGAGCTCGAAGCCTGGTGCGCGCTCTTTCGGGATCATGGTGCGATCAGAGCCGGGTTCAAGGTGCTTGAGCTTGCCTCCGGCACAGGCGAGGTGACGCGCGCGCTTGTCCAGCTGGGCTGCAGGATCGACGCGATCGATCTCTGCGAAACGATGATCGAGCGCGCGAAAGCCAAGCATCCAGCTTCTCCCGTTCAGTTCCATCTCGCCGACGCCGAGAACACCATGATGCCGGACTCGGCTTACGACCTCGTGGTCACGCGGCATCTGGTCTGGACCTTGACCGCCCCCGCCGCCGCGCTCGCCGACTGGTTCCGCGTGCTTAAGCCCGGACAGCGCGTGGTGATCGTGGATGGCGATTGGGTGCGGGCAGGCCCCCGCGCCAGGTTCCTGAAGCGCCTGTCGGCGCTGCTCGATCGCCTCGGTGGCAAAAAACCTCTTTGGGATCAGGCGGCCCACGAGCGCATCATGAACCAATTGCCGTTTCGGGACGGCCTGACGCGAGAAACGCTGATCGCCCTGCTGCGCGACGCGGGCTTTGTCTCCATTCTTTCGGACGATCTGACCTCCGTTCGTCGTCATCAATGGCGCGCCGCTTCCTGGTCCGAGCGGCTTCGCCTGCTCGCGACCTATGAAGGCAGCACCTTCATCGTCAGCGCCGCAAAGCCAACCAGCGCCGCAGCCTGACTCATTCACTTTCGCAACACGGATGTCTCCATGACCAGCACTCCGATCACCCGCCGCTCGGCGCTGGCGCTTGCCGCTTCGGCAACAGCACTCGCCTTCCCCTCGCTCGCCTCCGCTCAGGAGGTGGGCGTCCTGCGCGTCGCTGCTCCCTGGGAATGGACATCGAACGAACCCACCGAGACCGGCTACATCATGACCCGGATGCAGATCGCCGAGACGCTGGTGATGGTCGAGCCGGATGGCAAGCTGGTCGGCGGCATTGCGGAGAGCTGGACGGTGGCCGATGACGGACTGACCTGGCGCTTCAAGATCCGGTCGGGCGCCGTCTTTCACGACGGCACGCCGGTGACGGCGGAAGCTGCGGCAGCAAGCCTCAGGCGTTCGCTCGCCGGAGAGAGCATGCAGCAGATCCCGGTCGATCAGCTGACCGTCGAGGGTGATACGTTGGTCCTCAAGACCAGGACGCCCTTCAGCCATCTCCCTGCTGTGCTGGTGGATTATGCCTCGGTCATTCTTGCGCCAGCCTCGTGGGGGGCAGATGGCAAGGTGAGCCGCGTCATAGCTACCGGCCCGTTCCGCATCACATCGATCGACGGGAAGACCGTGATCGAGCTTGAACGCTTCGACCGCTACTGGGGCGAGAAGCCAAAGGTCGCGCGCGCCCGCTACACCGCGATTCCCAATGGCGACACGCGCACCAATGTCGCGATCGCCGGTGATCAGGACATTATCTTCACGACGGTGCCAGCTGCGACTCCGCGCATCGATGCGGCGGGACAGATGAAGGTCGAGAGCCTCACCATTCCGCGCGTACGGGTCATGGCGTTCAATTCGGGGCTGCCGCAATTTGCGGATGTGCGCGTACGCCGCGCCATCAACATGGCCATTGACCGCAGGGGTATCGCCTCGGCTGTCCTGCGCCATCCCGGATCGGCAGCGACACAGCTGCTGCCTGCGGCCGTGCCCGCCTGGCATGACGAAAGCCTGCCGGCCTATCCTTTCGACGTGGCTGGAGCGAATGCACTGCTCGATCAGGCTGGCTGGACACGCGGTGCCGACGGTGTGCGCGCGAAGGAGGGTGCGCGCCTTTCCGCGAAGGTGCTCACCCTCGCCAATCGTCCTGAACTTGCCGTGATGGCGACCGCGATCCAGGCGCAACTCAAGACCATCGGCATGGAACTGTCGATTGAGCCGAGCCCCTCGGCGGCCATTCCCGCCGCGATTCAGGCTGGAACCATGCAGATGACCATGGTTGCGCGCACCTATGTCAACGTGCCCGAAGTCATCGCCACGATCATCCCGGATTTCACCCGCGAGCGCTCGACCTGGGGCACGCTGAACTGGCCCGGCCGTGACCGCGTCAAGGCGCTCACCGACGAGTATGTCCAGAGCTTCGACGAGAGCCGCAAGGCAACGTTGCGAAAGGATATCCTGAAAATTATCCGGGACGAGGTGCCGGTCGCGGCTATTGCCTGGTTCGAGCACACGGTTGCTGTCAACAAGCGGGTGAAGGGCCTTGTCATCGATCCGTTCGAAACGCGCTACATGCTGCAGAAGGTGAGCCTCGGTTGATGGTTGGAAGCCGGTGAGCAGCGTCTCGACCGCGATGGCCGGGATTGTTGGTGGAGCAGGCGCAGGGATTGCCTTGCGCCTGCTCGCCACGCTGTTCTTCTCGCTGATGAGCCTGTCGGTGCGTTTGGCCTCCGTCGAGGCGCCGGTCGGCCAGATCGTCTTCTGGCGCAGCGCGGTCGCGCTCGTGCCGATCCTCGTCTATCTCGCCTGGCGCGGTCAGCTTCGCCATGGGCTCAGGACCGAGCGGCCGCTCGGCCATGTGAAGCGCAGCCTCTACGGCTGTGCGGCGATGTTCTTCTCCTTCCTCTCGATTGCGCATCTGCCGTTGGCGCTTGCGACCGCGCTGTCCTTCCTTGCTCCGCTCATCGTCGTACCGCTCGCCATCGCGACGCTGGGCGAGCGTCCGGGGATCGTTGTGGTGGCTGCGACGCTTCTCGGCTTCCTCGGCGTCGGGCTGATGCTCTGGCCAGCAATGGTGGGACCGGAACTCGCGGTCGGCACGCTGATCGGCGTGGGCGCTGGGCTTGCCTGCGCTGCAACCACCGCGCTCGCCAAGACCGAGATCAAGCGCCTGACGGCGACCGAAGCGCCGGCGGCAATTGCGTTCTATTTCGCGGTGGTCTGCGCGGCCTGCGGGCTGGCCACCTGGCCATTTGGTTGGGCCGATGTCGGGCACACAGCGCTCCTCGCGCTGATCGCTTCGGGCCTGTTCGGCGGCTTTGCGCATATCGCCATGACGGAGGCTGTGGCACGCGCGCCGGTGTCGACGCTGGCGCCGTTCGAGTACACGGCGATGATCTGGGCCATCCTGTTCGACCTCGCCGTTTTCGCGCTCTGGCCGGAGCCTATCAGCCTGCTCGGCGCGCTGCTCATCGTGATCGCTGCGGCCTGCGTCGCCGTCGCCGACCGGATCGGCGCGCGGCTGAAGGGCGTGCCGGCATGAACGGGGTCCTGCGCGTCATCATGCTTCGCATCGGGCAGGCGCTGGCGACAGCCGCGGTCCTCGCCTCACTGTGCTTTGTCTTCGTGCACGCGCTGCCAGGCGATCTTGCCTTGCGCATCGCGGCCGCCCGCGTCGGCGACGAGCGCGTCACGCCAGAGACCGCCGACCGCATCCGCCGCGAGGAAGGTCTCGATCGGCCACTGATCGTGCAATACGGCCAGTGGATGGGGAACCTCGCTCAGGGCGATCTCGGCCGCTCGCTGCTGTCGGGCAAGCCGGTCACGCAGGAACTCGCCTATCACGCCTCCTTCACCCTGCAACTCGGCCTGATCGGCTGGCTGCTGTCCTATCTGATCGCATTGCCGCTCGGCGTCATGGCCGGGTTCAGGCCCGGCGGCACTGTCGACCGGATGACTAATGCGCTTGCTGTGACGCTCGCCTCGCTGCCCACCTTCCTCGTCGGCATTGGGCTCATCACGCTTTTTGCGCTTACGCTGCGCTGGCTGCCGCCGGCCGGCTTCCGGACGGGGGCGCATATGGTGCTGCCGGCCTTCACGCTGGCACTCTCGCTCGTCGCGTTCTCAATCCCCGTGATCCGCAACGCGGTGGCGGAGGTGCGTTCGGCTTTCTTCATGACCTATGCGCGGGTGAAGGGCCTGACCCCGGCCGCCGCTTTCCGGCACCATGGGGTGCGCAACGCCGCGATTCCGGTCGTGACCTATGCCGCGCTGCAATTCGCTTTCGTGATCGACGGCTTCGTGGTCATCGAGACGCTGTTCAACTATCCGGGCCTCGGCGAACTGCTCGTCAAGGCGCTGATCGCGCGCGACGTGCCGGTCATCATGGGGGCGGGCCTCATCATCGGCTTCGCCTTCGCTGTCGTGAGCCTGCTGGCCGACCTCATGCGCCTCTGGCTCGACCCGCGCGGCCTCGCGGAGGCGCGCGCATGAGCCTCGTTCTAGAGCCTGTCCGCGCGCGGAGCCTGCCGCCTTCCGTCTGGCCGCTGGCGGCGCTGGCTGGCCTTGCCCTGACAGGTCCGTTCCTTGCGCCGCAGGACCCCAATGCGCAGGATCTGATGCGGGTCATGGAGGCGCCAGGCATCAATCACCTGCTTGGCACCGACCATGTCGGCCGCGACATCCTCTCGCGTGTTTTGGCCGGCGCTCCTCATTCGCTTGGGCTTGCTGTCCTGTGCGTGGCGCTCGCGTCCAGTGTGGGCATCACGCTCGGGCTCATCGCAGCCAATGGCGGCGTGTTTGTCAGGGCGTTGATCATGCGTCTGGCCGATCTGATGCTGGCCTTCCCAGGCCTGCTGCTGGCGCTCCTCTTCGCGGGCTTCCTGGGCGGCGGCATCTGGCCGATGCTGATCGGGTTGAAACTGGCGCTCTGGCCGCAATACGCCCGCATGACCGAGGCAGTGGCCACGAGCGTGCTCCGGGAAGGCCATGTCGAGGCCGCGCGCCTCGCGGGCTTCTCCGAGCGCACCATCCTCACCCGCCACGTCCTGCCGCCCGTGCTGCGCGCAGTGATGCCGCTGGCCACGCTCGGCGTCGGGCAGGCCATCATGTCGATCTCCGCGCTCGGCTTCCTCGGGCTTGGCCTGAAACCGCCCACACCCGAATGGGGCGCGATGATCAACGAACTCCTGCCCTTCCTCACTGAGGGCTTCGTCCAGATGGCGGCGCCGTGTGTGATGATCTTCTTTTCGGTGCTGACCCTGACCCTGGCGGGCCGCGCGCTTGCTGCGGACCCGGCGGGAGGTGGCAATGACTGAAGCTGCGCTCACGATCTCGCATCTCTCCATCCGCGACAGGAACGGCGTCGCGCTTGTCGACGACGTGTCGCTGTCCGTGCCGCGCGGGGGCGTTCTCACGCTCATTGGCGAGACCGGCAGCGGCAAGAGCCTGATCGCGCAGGCCGTGTTCGGCCTCCTGCCATCCGGCTTGTCCGTCACGGGAGACATCAGGGTCGGCGGCCACGAGCCAATCCCTGCGAACGAACCGAAACTCCTTGCCGCACTGTGGCGCGAGCAGATCATGCTGATCCCGCAGGAGCCGTCCGCGGCGCTCGATCCGACCATGCGCGTAAAGCGGCAGATGGCGCTGGCCGGCCTTGACGAGGAGGCGATCAAGCCGGCCCTCACAGCTTTCGACTTGCCTGGTTCGACCGCAGAAGCCTATCCCTTCACGCTGTCAGGCGGCATGGCGCAGCGCGTGCTGGTCGCCTCGGCGCTGGGCGTCGGCGCGCCGATCATCGTCGCCGATGAACCGACCAAGGGCCTCGACGCCGACCGCGTGACTCAGGCGATCGCCGCACTCAAGCGCCTGTCAGCCGCCGGACGCAGCTTGCTCGTCATCACCCATGACCGCAGGCTCGCAGAGGAGCTTTGCGGAGAACTGGCGATTATTCGGAATGGCCGGGTGATAGAGCATGGACCGAGCGCAGGACTTCTGTCTGCGCCCCAAAGCGAGTACGCGCGAACCTGGCTGGCCGCCGATCCGCGGCACTGGCCGCACTGCCACCGCTGCTGCGACATGACCAGCCTTGCGCTGTCCGCGCACGGTCTCGCCTTCGGCTGGCCAAAGGGGGCGATGCTGTTCGAGGACCTTGACCTGCATCTCCCGAAAGGCGGCGTGCTGGCGATCTCGGGGCCGAGCGGCAGCGGCAAGAGCACGCTGGGCGACATTCTGCTTGGCCTGCGCCCTCCGATCGCCGGCAGCGTCGAATGGGGCGGGGTCGACATCGTCGCAGCTCCATCCGCCATCCGGACCCGTCGGCAGCGCTATCAAAAGCTGCATCAGGATCCAATCAGGGCCTTCGTGCCGCACCTGACCTTTGCGCGCCAGTTCCTTGCGCTCGAAGACGTCAAGTCCGGCCTCTCGGTCGCACGCGATCTGCCGCCGCTGCTTGAAAGGCTGAAGGTCAATGATCGGCTGATGAGCCGCCGCCCCAGCGAGGTTTCCGGCGGCGAGGCCCAGCGGCTCGCACTGGCACGCATCCTGTTGCTTGATCCGGTGGCGATCATCGCCGATGAGCCGACTTCGCGGCTCGACCCGGTGGTGCAGCGTGAGACGATGCGGCTCCTGCGTGCAACCGTCGATCAACAGCGGCTCGGCCTTGTCCTCATCAGCCACGATAAGGCGCTGCTCGCCGCGATCGCGGACGATCATCTCGCACTCGGTCCGCGAGCTTGAGCCAAGGGCGGCAAGCCCGCGCCTGATCGCGCTGGCCGGATGATCATGCGCAACACCATGTTTCCGGTGGATCAGATCGAGCAGGATGTGGTGGCGGGCGCCCTTGCAGGACGCGATCGTTGAAGCCACCGAGCGCCGCGCGCGCCCTTTGGCGCCCAAGGCGCTGGCGGCCGTGCTGGCGATGATCCCGATCTCGACCTCCGCCTTCCGGGGGTCGATGCCGATCACCATCGGGGCGGCATGCTTGTGGCCGCTATCCTGACCATCCTCTTCCTGCCGGCGCTTTACGCCCTGGCCTGAATCGGTTTGGCAGACGCAGAACGGCAGCCATGGTTTGACATCAGGCCGGAAAAGGGCGGAAACAGGAGGCCGCCCGCGCTGACCTGCCGAGCCCGAACCTGCGATGAATGCGTCCCTGCCTTCCACGGAGCCCATGGCGCGGATCCTGATCGTCGACGATGACGGCCAGATCCGGGACCTGCTCGCCAGCTTCTTCCGCCAGAACGGCCTTGAGGTCGTGCTGGCGCGGGACGGCACTGACATGCTCGCCGCGCTCGACAGGCAGCCGATCGATCTGGTGGTGCTCGACCTCATGCTTCCGGGCGCAGGCGGGCTGGACCTGTGCCGCGACCGCTTCGTGACGAACGAGGCCGTAACCGATGCCGCCATCGAGATCGAGACCCCTTCCGGCACGCGCAAGGCGACCCTCAGCCTCGAAGGCGCCTTCCAGGCGCAGGAGGAGGCCAGCCGCACCATCAGCCTGCTCTCGCTGGTGTCGCTGGCCATGGTCTTCGCAATTCTCTACAGCCGCTACCGGTCCGTGCTTTTCGCTCTCGTTATCATGGGTTCGGTGCCGCTGGCGCTGATCGGCTCGGTCGCGGCGTTATGGTGGGCGGGCCAGCCGCTCTCGGTCGCCTCCATGATCGGCTTCATCACGCTCACCGGCATCGCGGCGCGCAACGGCATCCTGAAGGTCAGCCACTGGATCAACCTCGCCGTGCATGAGCGCATGCCCTTTGAAAGCGGGGCGGACATGCGCGCTCTGGTCACGCGCGGCTCGCTGGAGCGCCTCACGCCGGTGCTGATGACGGCGCTATGGGGCCGCGCCCCTGCGCCGTCTGGTCGATGGCGTGCGCGCCGACCAGACCGCTGCGGCGCTTGCCCGCCGCGACCAGCCGCAATCCGCCGAAGCCTTCTGAGGAGCCAGGCCCATGTCCGCCACCCTGCGCGCCCTTGTCGCCGCCGTCCTGCTGATCCTGTCGCCGCTGGCGGCCCTGGCCCACGAACCACGCAAGGGGCCAAATGGGGGCGCGCTGGTCGATGCGGGCAGCTATCACATCGAGGTCATCGGCAAGGGCGCCACGCTCGATGTCCTGGTCTCCGACCTGAATGACAAGCCCTTGCCGGCTACCGGCTTCAAGGCCCTCGCCATCCTCGTGGTCGACGGCAAGACCCACCGCGTGACGCTCGAGCCCACCCCCGATGGCAGCCGCCTGACCGGGACCACGCCTGTCGCGCTCCAGGCGGTGAAGGGCGCGGTGCAACTGACCGACCACGCCGGCAAGACTGCGACGGGCCGCGTGAACTGAGGCATCAACCGACCTTACGGTAACCCGACACAACAGGAGCCATCATGAAAACGCTCGTCATCGTCTCCGCCTTCCTCGCCGCCGCGGCCGTGCCGCTGGCTGCCCAGCACAGCGGGCATGGCTCCGCGCCGGCCCAGCCCCGCGCCGGTCAAGGCGCCCACGGCACCCATGGAGGGAAAGGCGCCCACGGAGCGCACGGAGCGCAAGCAAGCCCCGCGCCCCAGGGCGCGCAAGCAAGCCCCGCGCCCCAGGGCACGCAGGCTAACCCGCCAGCTTCAGGCGGCCATGCCGGCCATGGCGCCGCCCAGGCACAGCCGGCCTATCCGGCGGCCCAAGCCTTCGCCGCCGCCAATGCCAGGATGCACAAGGACATGGCCGTTCCCCTCACGGGCAATGCCGATGTCGACTTCGCGCGCGGCATGATCCCGCATCACCAGGGCGCGGTGGACATGGCCGAGATCGTGCTGAAGTTCGGCAATGATGCCGAGGTCAGGGCGCTGGCCAATGCCGTGATCGCGGCCCAGAAGGCCGAGATCGCCCGGATGCAGGGCTGGCTTTCGCTCAAGGCAGCATCCGCGCCGGGGCCAAGCGCTGCGCTGGTGAAAAAAGCCTTTGAGGAAGCCAATGCGCGCATGCATGCAGACATGGACCTGCCGCCCAGCGGCAGCGCAGACCGCGATTTCATGCTCGGCATGATCCCCCATCATGAAGGCGCGGTCGAGATGGCGAAGATCCAGCTTCGCCATGGCGCCGACCCGGACATGCGCAAGCTGGCGCGCGATGTCATCCGCACCCAGTCCGAGGAGATCGCCTCGATGCTGGACTGGTTGCGCCGCAACGGCGGCTGAGCCTCGTTGCCGCCTGTCAGCTTCAGGCGGCGAAGTCGGTGAAGTCGTCGAAGGAGTCGAAGTCCGCGCCGCTTTGCGATCCGGCTTCGGCCGCGGGGGCGGGCGCCGGCTGCCCATCGTCGAGGCCATGGGCGGCCAGCACGGCGCGGTGGACCTCTCTCTCGGCCTTCATCGTGTAGAGCGGCCAGACCTTCTGCGCGAGCACGGAGGTGATGGCCGCCGGGTCCGCTGCGTCATGGCCCTGCGCGTCATCGGCCATGGCTTCAAGCCGCGCTGCGATGTCCTCGATTCCGTCCGTGCGCGCGGCCGTCGCCATGAAGGCCCGGCGGGCCGCAACGATGTCGCTTGAAAACGCGGCGGCGTCATCATGCAGGCGTTGCAGGAGGTCCCCCAGACGCTCGCCCACGCGCCGGATGCGCCCGAGCGAGCCCTGCACCGTGGCATCGAAGGTCGAGATCCGGCCCGCATCGACCGCGCGTTGGCGCAGTTCGGTCGAAGCGGCCAGCATGCGCCCGAAGGTGGGTCCAAGCTCGCGAGCCTGACGCTCGACCAGGTCGGCGCCGCTCTTGAGCTCCTTGGCGATCACAACCAGCCCGCGGCCGCCTTCACCCAGATGCGCGGCGCGCAAGCCTGCATTGGTTCCCAGGAACACGATGTCCAGCACGGTGCGACGCAACTCCGTCACCGCCGTCTCGAAGCCTTCGAGGAAGGTGATGAGTTCGGCCATGACATGATCGACGCGGCTGCGCGCCCGGTCGCAATGGCCGAGGATCTCGGAAGCGGCGCCGAGCCCGGTCTCGAGATCGGCGACCAGCGAGGTCGACGATCCCGCATCGCCCGCGCCGACGAAGCCCTCCACCGAGCGGGTCAGCCGCCCGGTCTCGTCGCCCAGCAGCGCCAGGGTTTCGCTGACGCGGCCGCAATCCTCGTCCAGCAGCGCGGCGGTGGCCCTCAGCTGCGCGCCCTGCAACGTCGTCAGCACCGGGCTGAGACCCTCGATACTGCCATCGTCGATCCCGAGCGCGGTGATGATGTGCGCGATGCGCTGGCGGATGTTGTCGCCGGACTGGAGCGCTATCACGGCCTCGCTGGTGGCCATGATGACCCGACCGGAATGGGCGGCCATCTCGTCGACCACGCCTGCGGTGGCGGCCTGCCGCTGGCCAAGCTCACGCAGCCTCTGGTCGATCTGCTCCGCAAGCTGCGACAGCGATGCGCCCATCTGCCCGTCAAAGGCGGATTGCGCCTTGAGGGCGGCGGCGATCCGGCTCGTGATCTCGCGATGGCTCCGCGCGCAGCTGTCGATCACATCGCGCGCGCGCTGCGAACAGGTCCCGACCTCTTCCGCGAAGGCTTCCAGATCGCGCGCCGGCCCCCTGATGCTGGCGCGCTCGATACGCAGGTTCTGGGTCAGGATGCCGACGAGCCGCATGCTCGACCACAGCTCGCCAAGCAGCCGGCCGGCCGCCTCGCTATGGTCCTTGAGGGCCTCCAGCGCGGCCTTTTCATCGACCAGCCTGTCTTGCAGTGAGAGGATGTCGCGCGAGAGCCCGGCCAGCGCCTCGCGCGCCTCGGCCATCTCCGGGTGCCCGATCTCCTCAGCCACCGCGCGCAGGCGGCCCTTGAGGCTGTCGAACATGGCGAGGCCCGCGCCGAAGCGCTGACCCACCTCCGCAAAGGTCCGGTCGATGTCGGCCTCGCCCTCGCGCAGGAGGGACAGCACGTCATCGGGCACGAAAGGCCCCGGCGCCATCGTGTCCCTCGCCAGTATCTGGATCGCAGGTTGCATGTGGCGAGACCGGGCTAGGCGCTGCGCGCGGCCGGGCCCGGCGCGCTGCGCTGCGCCGAGGGCCAGTCCATGATCTCGCGCGGAATGCGCGCAAGGGGCGTGATGCGCTGCACCGCTCCGGCCGCGATCGCCTCCTTCGGCATGCCGAAGACCACGCAGCTCTCCTCGTCCTGCGCAAGCGTCATCGCCCCTGCATTTCGCATTTCCAGCAGGCCGCGCGCGCCGTCATCGCCCATGCCGGTCATGATCACGCCCATGGCGTTGGCCCCGGCGCTTTGCGCGGCGGAGCGGAACAGCACGTCCACGGACGGGCGGTGCCGCGAGACCGGCGGGCCATCCTTGATCGCGACATGATAGCGCTGGCCGGTGCGCTGCAGCACGATGTGCCGGTTGCCCGGCGCGAACAGCACGCGCCCGGTCGTCAGCTCGTCGCCATCCTCCGCTTCCTTGATGTCCATCCTGCAAAGCCCGTTGAGGCGGCGTGCGAAGGCGCCGGTGAACCTTTCGGGCATGTGCTGGACGATGACGATGCCGGGGCTTGTCTCGGGCAGCTGCTCAAGCACCTCGCGCAGGGTCTCGGTGCCGCCCGTGGACGATCCGATGCAGACGATGCGATCCGTGGCGACGCGATCCCTGCGGAGAACCGGAGGCGGCAGGATAGCATCGGCGGACAGCTTCTTCTCGATCTCCATGCGCGCGCGCTTGGGCCTGAGCCTCGCCTGGGCTGCGGCGCGGACCGCATGGCACAGCCGGTCCGCCGTCTCCAGCAGCGCATTGCGGGTGCCGACGCGCGGCTTGGGCAGCACGTCCACCGCGCCGGCTTCCAGCGCGTCGAACAGCATGGGCGAGCCGGCCTCCGTCAGCGTCGAGCAGATGATGACCGGGATGGGCCGCTGCTCCATGATCTTGCGCAGGAAGGTGAGGCCGTTCATGCCCGGCATCTCGATGTCGAGGATGATCACGTCGGGCAGCTCGGACTGGAGCCGGCGAGCGGCCGCGAAGGCGTCTGACGCCGCCCCGATCACGCTGATGCCGGGCTCGTCGTTGAGGATCGACGACAGGACCTGCCGCACCGAGGCGGAATCATCGACAATTAGAACACGAATCGGATTCATCGCTGCCTCGCTATGCCTTGTCGATATGCTGGAAGATGGTGGGTCTGGCCTGCCGCAAGCCAGCCACGCCGCTGGCAGCCATCGATTCAGAATGGCCCAGGATCAGGAAGCCGCCTTGCCGCAGATGGCTGCACAGACGCGTGACGACCGCGCGCTGGACGTCCTTTTCGAAATAGATCAGCACGTTGCGGCAGAAGATGATGTCGATGTCACGGTCGAAAGGATAGGCCGCATCTATGAGGTTGAGCTGCTGGAACGCCACCCGGGCCCGCAGTTCGGGCACAATCCGCACGGTGGCCGAGGCCGGATCCCGTGAGGCCATCAGGAAGCGCCGCCGCATGTCGGCAGGCACGGGCTCCACGAACTCGCGCGGATAGATGGCGGCCTGCGCCTCGTTCAGCACCTCCACCGATATGTCCGTCCCGAGCACGGAGTAGCGGCGGATGCGGCCTGAATCGACCAGATCCTGCAGCACCATGGCGGTGGTGTAGGCTTCCGCCCCCGTGGAGGCGGCAGCGCTCCAGACCTTGAAGGATGGCAGCGCCGAACCCTGCCACTTGCCGATCTCCCGGACGGCGCCATCGCGCAGGAAGTCGAAATGGCTCGGTTCGCGGAAGAAATCGGTCTTGTTCGTGGTGACGCATTCGATGAGTTCGGGCATCTCGGCGGCAAGGCCACCCGCATCAAAGAGATGGGTGCCATAATCGCGCAGGCTGTCGAGGCCCAGCGCCCGCACGCGCCGGCGCAGGCGTCCCTCCACCATGGTGCGCTTGCCGCGCGGCAGCTTGATGCCGGCGCGGCTTTCGATGGCGGTGGCGATCGCAGCGAAATGGCGATCAGAGAGGTGGTCCATCTCTGGATCGAGCAAGGGCTTCAGGGCGTTCACGCTGCGACCTCTGCGTTTTCGGCGACTGCGTTCACGTCATCCTCTTCCATAAGGCGCGCCAGGTCGAAGATGATGACGAAGCCTGAATCCTTCCGCCCGATGGAGGAGATATAGCGCGACACCCAGCGGCCTCCGACCTCGGGCGGTGCATCCGCCTGGGTGTCGTCTAGCCGGGTGACCTCGAGCACACGGTCGGCCACGAAGCCGATGCCCATGGTGCGCCCGCTCAGGGACACGTCGATGATGATGATCCGCGTCGCGCTCGTGGGCTCGACGCGCGGCAGGCCCAGCTTGGCCCGCAGGTCCACCACGGGGTAGCCCACGCCGCGCACATCGATGATTCCGATGAGGAAATGCGGCGCATGGGGGAGCCGGGTGATGGGCTGCATGTCGAGTATCTCGCGCACGCCGCGGATGTCGATGCCGAAGGTCTCCTGTCCGAGACCCAGTGTGAGATATTGTGCGGAGTCAGCCATGTTGGCCTCGGTCATTGCGCCGCGAAAGGCGGCATGGGGGGCGCGTTGGGCCACAGTGGCGGGGGGGTGTTCCCCCCGCCTTGTGGTCAGGACCGCTTGAAGTCGTTGTCGGTGGCGTCGCCGCCGCCATCGAGGTCGAAGGCGAAGCCGCCATTGGCGACCTTGCGGGCTTCCGCCTGCGGCTTCCTGGCTTCGGCCTTGGCCTTGGGCCGGTTTGCGGCCTTCATCACGGCGGCCTTGGCGCGCAGCTGCGTCACCGCGCCGTCGAGCGGCTCGTGGCTGGCCGGGCGCGCGCGTTCAGCCCGGGACCCGCTGGCCGCATCGATGCGGAAGAAGGAGATGGTGGACTGAAGCTGCTCGGCCTGGGAGGCCAGCTCCTCGGATGTGCCGGAGACCTGCTCGGAGGCTGCCGCGTTCTGCTGGGTCACCTTGTCGAGCTGCTGGATCGACTGGTTGATCTGGCTGGCACCGACATCCTGCTCGCGGCAGGCGGCGGTGATCTCCTCGACCAGCTCGGCGGTCTTGCGGATGTCGGGCACCAGCCGGGACAGCATGGCGCCGGCTTCCTGCGCCACCTTCACCGTGTCGCCCGAGAGCGTGCCGATCTCGGCGGCGGCTGCCTGGCTGCGCTCGGCGAGCTTGCGCACCTCGGAGGCCACCACCGCGAAGCCCTTGCCGTGCTCCCCGGCGCGGGCTGCCTCGACCGCGGCGTTGAGCGCCAGAAGGTCGGTCTGGCGTGCGATCTCCTGCACGATGTTGATCTTGGCCGCGATGGTCTGCATCGCATCCACCGCGCGGCCCACGGCGATGCCGCTGGCCTCCGCATCCTTGGCCGACTGCGCGGCGATCTTCTCGGTCACCAGCGCGTTCTCGGCCGTCTGCTTCACGTTGGCCGCCATCTCCTCCATCGCGGACGAGGCTTCCTCGGTGGCCGCAGCCTGCTCGGTCGAACCTTGCGACATCTGCTCCGCGCTCGCCGAAAGCTGCTGGCTCCCGGCGGCGACATTGGACGCGGCGGAACCCGCCTGGCTCACGATCGAGCGCAGCTTGGCGATCATGCCCTCCAGCGCGATCCCGAGGCGGTCCTCATCGGACAGCCGGCTTGCATTCACGGTCAGGTCGCCATTGGAGATGGCGTCAGCGACATCCGCCGAGCCCCTGAGGTTCGTCACCATGGTTTCCAGCGCCTTCATCAGATCGCCGATCTCGTCCTGGCTGCTGACCTCGACAGTCTCGTCAAGATTGCCGACGGCGACGGCGCGGGCGATCCGCACAGCTTCGCCGAGGCCCTGCGAGATCGAGCGGGCGAGGAAGAAGGCCGCCACTGCGCCGATCACGATGCTGGCCCCGATGATCGAGAACAGCAGAGTCTTCGCCATCGCCGCCGCATCCGAGGCGCTTTTGGAGGTGGTCGCGTTCACGGCGGTAAGATGGCCGCTGTAGGCGTCAAGCGCGGCTTCAAGCTCCACGAAATTGCGGCGGCCTTCCCCGGTCGAGATCTGGATCGCCTTGATCCCGCCGGCCTCCAGAACGATCTCCTGAACCTTCTGGACCATTTCGAGCAGCTTGTCGGTCGCGGGCGCAAGCGTGCTGGCGGACACGTCAACGCCCGACACGAGCGCGACCGTCTTGGTTGTCTCCTGACGCACGAGTTCCGCAGTGCGGGCAGCCCGGGTGCGGAAACCATCGAGTTCGGCAAGCGAACTGGCGGAGAAGCTCTCGCTCACCTCCATCAGCAGGCGGCGTGTATAGAGCCGCGTGGTCTGGATCGAAACGGCGGCGCGCGTTGCGGGCTCCGAGCGGATCGCATCGACCTGGGTGAAGACATCATCCCAGGCCCGCATGAACCCGGCGATCGCCTCAGCCCCCTGCTTGTGCCAGTACTGCGCGGCGTGGCTGTTCGAGTTGAGCTTGGCGTTGCGCAGCACCTGATCCTGCAGCTCCACCATCTTGTCCAGCTTCGGCACGACTGCGTCCAGCAGGCGCTTTTCCGCCGCTGTGATGTTGGTGTTCAGATCGGTCTTGAGCTTGAGGGCCTTGTTTCTCATCTCAATCGCCGTGGCCGCATGCTTGGCCGCGTCGTCATCCTCGGTTGCCAGGATCGCGCTCTTTTCGTAGCTGATCGAGGTCTGCACGTCTGCGATCAGTTGGCTTACCTTGTCGACGCGAATGGCCAGCTGCTCCTGCCCCAGCCGAACCGCGTCGAGGTTCGCCAGTTGCTGGTAGGAGACGCCGCCGGCGATGGCGCCGAGCGTCAGCACGATGCCGAAGGCACCGGCAAGTTTGGACTTGATGCTCAGTTTCATGAGGGTGACCTTTTCAGTTTGGGAGGAAACATGTCGGCCTGGCGCCGGGCGGGGGTGTTCCCCCCGCCTTGTGGTCAGGACCGCTTGAAGTCGTTGTCGGTGGCGTCGCCGCCGCCATCGAGGTCGAAGGCGAAGCCGCCATTGGCGACCTTGCGGGCTTCCGCCTGCGGCTTCCTGGCTTCGGCCTTGGCCTTGGGCCGGTTTGCGGCCTTCATCACGGCGGCCTTGGCGCGCAGCTGCGTCACCGCGCCGTCGAGCGGCTCGTGGCTGGCCGGGCGCGCGCGTTCAGCCCGGGACCCGCTGGCCGCATCGATGCGGAAGAAGGAGATGGTGGACTGAAGCTGCTCGGCCTGGGAGGCCAGCTCCTCGGATGTGCCGGAGACCTGCTCGGAGGCTGCCGCGTTCTGCTGGGTCACCTTGTCGAGCTGCTGGATCGACTGGTTGATCTGGCTGGCACCGACATCCTGCTCGCGGCAGGCGGCGGTGATCTCCTCGACCAGCTCGGCGGTCTTGCGGATGTCGGGCACCAGCCGGGACAGCATGGCGCCGGCTTCCTGCGCCACCTTCACCGTGTCGCCCGAGAGCGTGCCGATCTCGGCGGCGGCTGCCTGGCTGCGCTCGGCGAGCTTGCGCACCTCGGAGGCCACCACCGCGAAGCCCTTGCCGTGCTCCCCGGCGCGGGCTGCCTCGACCGCGGCGTTGAGCGCCAGAAGGTCGGTCTGGCGTGCGATCTCCTGCACGATGTTGATCTTGGCCGCGATGGTCTGCATCGCATCCACCGCGCGGCCCACGGCGATGCCGCTGGCCTCCGCATCCTTGGCCGACTGCGCGGCGATCTTCTCGGTCACCAGCGCGTTCTCGGCCGTCTGCTTCACGTTGGCCGCCATCTCCTCCATCGCGGACGAGGCTTCCTCGGTGGCCGCAGCCTGCTCGGTCGAACCTTGCGACATCTGCTCCGCGCTCGCCGAAAGCTGCTGGCTCCCGGCGGCGACATTGGACGCGGCGGAACCCGCCTGGCTCACGATCGAGCGCAGCTTGGCGATCATGCCCTCCAGCGCGATCCCGAGGCGGTCCTCATCGGACAGCCGGCTTGCATTCACGGTCAGGTCGCCATTGGAGATGGCGTCAGCGACATCCGCCGAGCCCCTGAGGTTCGTCGCCATGGTTTCCAGCGCCTTCATCAGATCGCCGATCTCGTCCTGGCTGCTGACCTCGACAGTCTCGTCAAGATTGCCGACGGCGACCTTGTTGGCGAGGCTCAGCGCGGCCGCCAGGTTGCGGCGGATGCCCAACGCGACCATGATGGTTATGGCCAGGCCGAGCAGCGTGATGCCGATGCTCAAGGCGATCATCAGAAGTTTGAGCTGGTCGAACAGCGTAACGCTCTGGTTGCGCAGTTCGCGCGAAGCGCCCAGCTGGTATTCGGTCAGCTTGCCCACGGCTTCGGAGATGGGGTCGATCGTGGCGTAAAGTTCGCTGGCTATGAAGCTCTCGAGCCTAGGCATGTCCTGTGAACGTATGATCTCACGCAACTCGCCAATCTTGGCGGCCGCCTTGCTCCGCGCTGCGGCCACATTGTCGGCGAGGGCGACTTCAACCGCCGAATGCGAGCCGGACTTGTAGTTCTTCCACTCGCGGTCGATCTTCGTCGCGGCACTGGCGAGGGTCTCCTGTCCCGCGCTCCAGCTCAGCGCACCGGCCCTGACCTTGTGGGCGGCATCGACCATGTCGACGCCATAGGCGTCGGAGACTTGCTTGAGCTGCTGGATGGCTTCGACGCGGTTGGAGTACAGGCTCTCCACATTCGCTTCGAGGCGGAACATGCCGAAGATCGCAACTCCGCCTACGCAGCCCGCGATCGTTACGCTCGAGATGAGCTGGACCAGGGTGATCTTGGCGGCGATCCCCTTGAGCGCAGAGCGTTTTTTGACAGCGTCAGGCATTCGATTTGTCCTGTCTGGGGGGCGGCGCTCTTGGCCCGCCTGCGGAACGAATGGTGGTGAAGGGGGCGGGGGATCAGCTCAGCAACAGCTCGAGATCCGGCACGAGGACGAATTCCTCGCCCCAGCGGAGCATGAACTGGACGAATTCGGGATTCCATCGCGCGCCGATGCGTGGCGTCGACATGGATTGGGCGGACTCCACCTCGGTGACCTCGAACACCTTGTCGGCGATGAGCCCCACGGTGACCGGGTCGCCATCGACCTCGACCGCCACGACCACGAAGCGCGTGTCGGGCGTCTCCGGGCCGCGTGGCAGGCCAAGGCGCAGCGCGACATCCGCAAGCGGGATGACGTTGCCCCTGACGTTGATGAGCGCCGGCAGGAAGCTGCGCGCGCCGGGCACGACAGTGAGCGGAACCGGGTCGATGATCTCGCGCACGCTTTCGGTGCGGATCGCGAGGATCTCACGCCCCAGCCCGACCATAAGGACCTGCAAGGTGGAGTCGGCACGTGCGCCGGCCGGCAGGGATGCGGTGACCTGGGCGTCCATCATGCTGCCTCCGTGTGCCGTTCGGCGCTGCGCTGGGTGTGGGACATCGTGAGAAGCTGCGCGACGTCGAGGATGAGCGCGACCGAGCCATCGCCGATGATGGTGGCGCCCGAGAACATGACGGCATCCGCATGCAGCTTGCTCAGGGTCTTGATGACCGTCTGGTGGCTGCCGATGATCTGGTCGAGGACCAGCCCGACGCGGGTTTCGCCGATGGTGACGATCACGATCTTCTGCAACGGCTCGGCCTCGCCGGGCTCGGTGAACAACTCGCGCAGCTTGAGGAAGGGAACGAGGTCGCCGCGAACGTCGAGCATGTTGCGCCCGCGCGCCCGGGCCTCGACGGCCGGCGTCAGCTCGATGCACTCCTCGATGGCCGAGAGCGGGATGATGTAGCGGCTGCGGCCGACCCGCACGAGCAGGCCATCGATGATGGCCAGCGTCAGCGGCAGGCGCAGCGTCATCGACGAACCCTTGCCAGCCACGGTGGACACATCGATCGTGCCGCGCATCGCCTCGATGGTGCGCTTGACCACATCCATGCCGACGCCGCGGCCCGAAAGGGCCGAGACGGTCTTGGCGGTGGAGAAGCCGGCGTGGAACAGGAACTGGTGGATGTCGTGGTCGCTCATCGGCGTGCCGGGAGCGAGAAGTCCGGTTTCCTCGGCCTTGGCGCGGATGCGCGCCGTGTCGAGGCCGGCGCCGTCATCCTGCACGGTGACCAGCACCTGCGCGCCCACATAGCGCGCCGAAAGCTCGATGCGCCCGGTCGCCGCCTTGCCCGACGCCGCACGCCGCTCGGGCTGTTCGATGCCATGGTCGATGGAGTTGCGGATGAGGTGGACCAGCGGATCGGCGAGCCGCTCGATCATGGTCTTGTCGAGCTCGGTGTCCTCGCCGACGGTGACGAATTCGACGGGCTTGCCAAGATCGCGCGACAGGTCGTGGATCAGGCGGCGGAAGCGCCCGAAGAGCGAGCCCATCGGCACCATCCGCACGCCCATGGTGGAATCGCGCAGCCCTGAGGCCAGCCTCTCGATCTCCTCGGCGATCGCCTTGATCGAAAGATCCCCGCCTGCATGGGCGATCTGGCTCAGGCGCGCCTGGACGATGACGAGTTCGCCCACCCGGTCCATCAGCTCGTCGAGCCTCTCGGCCTGCACGCGCACGGTCTGGCCCTTTGCGTCCGTCCGGCGAACCGCTTCGTTCCTGTCCGCTGGCTCGCGCTCGGCGGATGGGGCGGCAGCCGCGGCTTCGGGTTCCACTGGCGCGCTGGCGCTCGTCGCTTCGGTCTTCAGCGCTGGCGCCGCTTGCGCCTCGCCAGGTTCGGCTGCGGCCAGCGGCTCGATCGCCAGTTCCATCTCGTCGCGGATGAACAGGAACACATCCTCGATGTCCGAGCGCGGGCAACCCGCGGCAAGCTCGACCGTCCAGGTGATCAGGCACTCGAGCGGCTCAAGCGCGGAGAGCTCCGGCACGGCGTCTGTATTGGCCGTGATCGTGCACGGGCCGAGCCCGCGCAGATCGTCGAGCAGGGCAAGGGGGTTGGCCCCGTTGCGCATGACCTCGGGCGCAAAAGCGATGCGGATGCGCCAGCCCTCGTGCTTTGCAGGCCCCGCGGCGGCCTCGGCCGGTGCGGCGGCTGCGAGGCTGTTGTGCGGCGCGCCGGCCGCGCCGCTGCCTGCGAGCAGCTGCTGCAAGCTGGCGACGATGCGCTGGCCAGTGGCCTCGCTGGTGCTGATCGGGTCCTCGATAAGCTGGCGGATATGGTCTTTCGCTTCCAGCGACAAGGTCACGATCTCTTTGCCGGCTGCGATCTTGCCCTTGCGGATCAGGTCGAAGGCGGTCTCGAAATCATGGGTGAAGGAGGCCACGCGGTCGAAGCCGAACATGGCGCCCGAGCCCTTGATCGTGTGCAGCGCCCGGAAGGCCGCATCAACCAGCTCGCCGTCGCCGGGGTTCTGGCCGAGATCGAGCAGGGAGGCCTCGAGGCTTTCGAGAAGTTCGGCGGCCTCCTGGCGGAAGACATCGGCGGGATCGAGGTCCATCATGTGCGCACCAGCTTGGCGATGACGGCGTGAAGCTGCTCAGGCTTGAACGGCTTGGTGATCCAGCCCGTGGCGCCGGCCTGCTTGGCTTCCATCTTCACCGCCTCATCCGATTCAGTGGTGAGGAAGACGATGGGGGTGCCGGTCAGCGCCGGAAGCTGGCGCAGGTTCTTGATGAGGGCGATGCCGTTCATCACGGGCATGTTCAGGTCGGTGAGGACAAGGTCGAAGCGCTGCGCCTTGGCCTTTTCGAGACCCTCAGCGCCGTCGCCGGCTTCGGCCACGTCATGGCCTGCCGAGGACAGGACCATCTTGACCATCTGCCGTATGCTGGGGGAATCGTCGACTGTGAGGATTGCTGCCATGGCTTGCTCCGAAGAAGGATAAGGAGATGTGTCGTGGCGCTTCAGAGGCTCAGGCCGGCGCGGCGCGCGGCATCCTGAAGCGGTTCGCTGCTGTTCTCGATGCGCAGCGCAGCGCCCGCGAGCGCGGCGGATTTGCCGGCCGCAACCAGGATCTGAAGCCCGGCAAGATCGATGCGTGTGAGGCGCGAGCCGTCCAGAACAATCTCCCCAGGGGGGAACGTCACCTGCCTGGCTTCTGTGAGGACATCCGTGGCCGTCGACAGCACGAGCTCGCCGCTGAAGATCTGATCAAGGGAGGGACTGTTCTTCAAGTTGCACCCTAACGCTTATACAATCTATGAGTGTATATGCAGGCGAGCGGCTTAAACCTTTGTAAAAATACTCGGTAAATTAATGCAAACTTCGTCGCTTTTCTGATCTCTGAGTCAGGCATCAAGGCCGTGGAGCCAGCTTTCCGACATGGTCGGCGGCCAGATCCGGGCGGGCCACACGTGTCTCAGGCGTCCGGCATTGCGGCGTTGGCGAAGAACAGGCGCTGCCCGTTGATCATGTAGGCGTTGATCGCGGCTTGACCGTGGGGGCCCGTGAGCCAGTCGACGAAGGCCTGGCCAGGTTCCGCCTTCACATGCGGATGGCGTGCCGGGTTGACGAGCATCACGCCATACTGGTTGCGCAGCGGCGTGTCGCCCTCCACAAGCACCGCCAGCTCGCCCCGATTGCGGAAGTTCAGCCAGGTGCCGCGATCGGTCAGGACATAGCCATTCTGGGCTGCCGCCATGTTCAGCGCCGCCCCCATGCCCTGGCCGATCTCGCGATACCATGCGCCCCGCAGCTGGTTGGGCTGCACGCCGGCGAGGGCCCAGAGCGCCAGTTCCGCCATGTGCGTGCCGGAGCGGTCGCCGCGCGAAATGAACGTCGCCGCCCGGCTGCGCAGCCTTGCCAGCGCTTCCGCCGCGCTGCCCATCCCCCTGATGCCGGCCGGGTCCGATGCCGGCCCGACGATGATGAAGTCGTTGTACATGACCGGCCGCCGCGCGCGCGCATGGCCATCGGCCACAAGGCGCTCCTCCTCGACCCGCGAATGGGAGAGCACGACATCGGCATCGCCGCGCCGGGCAGTATCGAGCGCCTGGCCCGAGCCGAAGATGACGAAGCGGATCGTGATCCCGGTCTGGGCCTTGAACAGGGGCGCCAGATGACGGAGCAGGCCGGAATCCTGCGTGGTGTGCGTGGAGACGACAGTGATGAAGCGCTCGTCCGGCCAGCCCGGCGCTGGCGCAAGGAGGCCCGCGCCAAAGGCGCCGGCCAGGCGCAGGACCGCTCTCCGGGAGGCAGCGGCCCCTGTCATCCTCAGACGCCCGGCTGTGTCGCGTTGGGGAAGAAGAGCTGCTGGCCGTTGACCTGATAGGCCGCGATGGCCCGCTGGCCATCCGGCCCCACCAGCCAGTCGATGAAACGCTGGCCGTCGGTTGCGTTCACGGTTGGATGCCGCTGCGGGTTCACCAGGATGACGCCGTACTGGTTGAACAGCCGCCCGTCACCCTCGACAGCGATGGTCGACTCACCCCGGTTGCGGAAGTTGATCCACGTCGCCCTATCCGACAGCACATAGGCCCCCATGGCGGAAGCGGTGTTGAGGGCAGCGCCCATGCCTTGCCCGATCTCGCGATACCATGGCCCCCTTGCCTGATCGATGTCGAGCCCGGCCGCCTTCCACAGGGCAAGCTCCGCCGCATGGGTTCCGGATTTGTCGCCGCGCGATACGAAGGGCGCGGCCTTGTCCCGAATGGCCTTCAGCGCCGCGCCAATGTCCCTCGTTCCAGCCACGCCGGCGGGGTCTGCCTTGGGGCCGATGAGGACGAAGTCATTGTACATCACCGGCTTGCGTTCGACGCCGAACCCATCCGCCACGAAGCGAAGCTCTTGCGCCCGCGCGTGCACGAACACCACGTCCGCGTCGCCGCGGCGCCCTGTGTCCAGTGCCTGCCCCGTGCCCTGGCTGACCACGCGCACCTCGATGCCTGTGCTGCGCTGGAAAATCGGCAGCAAATGGCCAAAGAGGCCGGAATCGGTCGTCGAAGTGGTCGATGACACGGTGATGAAGCGCGGTCCCGACGCTGCCGCGCCTGACGGCGCTGGACCCGCCGCAGGCAGACTTGCCTGCGCCAGCGCAGCGCTGGCAAGCAGGACGCTTGCGCCAACAAGTCCAATGACGCGTCTGGTGATCATGCTCTCTCTCCCTTGTCCATGCCGGCTCACCATGGCAGGTCGCCTGCGATGAAGGCGCGCGCGGTCGCGCTGGTTGGCTCCGCGAAGAAACTATGTGACGGGGCATCCTCAATCAGTTGCCCGCGGTCGAAGAACAGCACCCGCCGCGCCAGACGCCGCGCCTGTCCCAGATCATGGGTGGCGATCATGATCGTCATCCCTTCCGCCTCAAGCACGGTGAGGATCTGCTCGATCTGCCGGGTGACGCCCGGATCGAGCTGCGAGGTCGGCTCGTCCAGGAACAGCACCTCCGGCTCCTGCGCCCAGGCCCGCGCGATGGCGAGGCGCTGCTGCTCGCCGCCGGAAAGCAGCCGCGCCGGCCGCTCCGCCAATTCGGCCAGGCCGAAGCGGGCCAGCGCCCTGTCCGCCCGCGCACCCACATCGGGCAGGCCAATGGCGGCCAGCGCATGGGTGATGTTGGCCCGCGCCGAACGGCGCAGCATCACAGGCCGCTGGAACACCATGGCATGGCGGCTGCGCGGCCCGGCCTGAGGCGAGGCCCAGCGCAGGGCGCCGCGCGTGGGCGCGAGGAGCCCGTGGCACAGCCGCAGCATCAGCGATTTGCCTGCACCGTTGGGGCCGATGATGGCGGTGATGCCGCCCCGTGGCAGCACGAAGCCGACATCGCGCAGCAGGGCGCGCCCGCCAGCCTCGAAGCACAGGCGCTCGATCGTGAGCGGCAGGATGGAGGCGGCGTCCCGCATCGCGCTCACCCCGCGAACCGCGCGCCGATGCGGCTCGCGCCGAAGGCGGCGGCATTGACGAGCAGCGTCAGCACGATGAGGACGAGGCCGAGGCCGAGCGCCAGCGGCAGATCGCCTTTCGATGTTTCCAGCGCGATCGAGGTGGTCATCGTCCGCGTATAGCCGGCAATGTTCCCGCCCACGATCAGCACAGCGCCAACCTCCGCGCTGGCGCGGCCGAAGCCGGCCAGGATCCCGGTGGCGAGCGCGAAGCGCCCGTCCCACAGCAGCGTCGGGATGGCTCGCCGCCCCGTCAGGCCCAGCGATGTCAGATGCTCGCAATACTCGCCCCACAGCTCCTCGATGGTCACGCGGGTCAGCGCGACGATGATCGGCAGCACGAGCAGCGTCTGCGCCATCACCATGGCCGTGGGCGTGAACAGCCAGCCCAGCGCCCCAAGAGGCCCCGACCGGGACAGAAGCAGGAAGATCATCAGCCCCGCCACGACCGGGGGCAGCCCCATCAGCCCGTTGATGAGCACGATCACGGCGGAGCGCCCCGGAAATCGCGTCACGGCCAGGAGCGCGCCAAGCGGCAGGCCGATGACCGCGGCGAGGCACACGGCGCTGAGCGTCACGCTGAGCGACAGCCTGACGATCTGCACGAACTGCGGATCAAGCTCGACGATCAGCGCCAGGGCGGCTGCGAAGGCAGAGGAAACGTCCATGGGTCCTGAAGGCTTGGCGAATTCTTGACGTTTGATACGATTAACCTGTATGCAAGTGCAATCACGGAATTCATGCATCTGGATGCAGGTCAATATGCGCCCATTCCTGAGCACGGAGGAGGCTGCGGCCTATCTCGGCATCAAGGAGCGCAAGCTATATGAGCTGGCGGCTCATGGCGAAGTGCCGTGCTCGAAAGTGACCGGCAAATGGCTGTTTCCGCGCGCGGCGCTGGATCGCTGGATCGAAAGCGGGCTGGCGAGGCCCCATGGCTTTGACCTGCGGCCCCCGCCCCCCATCATCGGCGGCAGTCATGATCCGCTTCTGGAATGGGCGGCGCGCCGGTCCGGATCAGGCCTTGCGCTGCTGTGCATCGGCTCGAAGGCGGGGCTCGACAAGCTTGGCCGCGACGAGGTGAGCATCGCTGCGATCCATTGCCATGCGCTCGACGAGGATGATCCGAATCCGGCCGTTCTGGCCCGCAGCCACGCCCTGCATGATGGCGTGCTCATCGCCTTCGCGCGTCGCGAGCAGGGATTGGTCGTGGCCCCCGGCAATCCGCTCGGCCTTGGCGCGCTGGCCGATGCCGCACGGGCCCGCGCCCGCTTTGCCGGCCGGCAGGGGGGCGCGGGCGCCCAGATGCTGCTGCACCGGCTTATGGCTGAGGCCGGGCTCGGCATGGAGGCTCTGGCGATGCTGCCGCAGGCTTTCGCCACGGGCGCCGACATCGCCTTCGCCATCGGCGATGGCGAGGCGGATTGCGGCCTCGCGACGCGGGCCGTGGCACTGACGGCAGGCCTTGGCTTCGTGCCTCTGGCCTGGGAGCATTTCGACCTCGCCATGCGCCGGCGCACCTTTTTCGAGCCCGGACCGCAGGCGCTGCTGGCGCTGATGCGCATGGGCGAGTTCGCGCGCCACGCTTCGGGGCTCGGCGGGCTAGATGTCACCGCCGCCGGCACGGTCCGGTTCAACGGCTGAGCGGGCGCGCTCATCGGCTGTGGAGCTTTTCGTTAGCCAATCGGGGCCATTTTTCTTGGTTCTGGAGGCACGACGCGTCAGATTGCCGCCAAGAGCAACAGGGGTGTGCTGCCAGTGGTCGATCTGCGGGACCAGACCGTCTATCCAAGCGAAGCGCTGGCCGGGCCGGTGGCGCTGGGCGTGATGCTGGCTGCCTGGATCAGGGCGCTGCGCCCGCATCACTGGGCCAAGAACTTGCTGATCTTCGTGCCGGTCATCCTCGGCCACCAACTGTATAACCCGCATCTGATGTGGTGGTCGGTGCTGGCCTTCGCCGGCTTCTGCATGGCGGCCTCGGCGACCTATCTCGTCAACGACCTTGTGGACATCCAGTCCGACCGCAAGCACCCGACCAAGCGCTTCCGGCCCCTCGCTGCAGGTCTGATGAAGCCAGGGCACGCCATTGGCCTCATCCCGGTGCTGCTGGGCGGCGCGCTGGTGATGGCGCTGCAGATGCCCGAGCCGCTGTGGTATCTTGCCTCGCTTGCTGCCTACATCATTCTCGGGCAGGTCTATGTCTTCTATCTCAAGCGCAAGCTGCTGGTTGATGTGCTCGCGCTTGCCGCGCTGCATGTGCTGCGCATCCTCGCGGGCAATGCCGCCACGGGCATCGCAATCTCGTCCTGGCTTCTGGCCTTCGCCATGTTCGTTTTCTTCAGCCTCGCGCTCCTGAAGCGCTATGCAGAGCTGCGCGATCGCGGCGATGGTGTCGGACTTCGCGCCATGGGCCGCGGCTACCAGGCGGGCGATCTCGAGACGCTGTCGCAGCTGGGCATCTCCTCGGCGCTCGTCTCCGCGCTCATCCTCGCGCTGTATGTCGACAGCCGCGCGGTCTCGGGGCTTTACACCTATCCGCAATTGATCTGGCTGATCTGCCCCGTGGTGCTGTATGTCATGGCCCGGCTCTGGGTTCTGGCGCGGCGCGGCGAGATGGCGGACGATCCGCTCATGTTCATGATGAGCGATTGGCGAAGTCAGCTCATGGGCTTGCTGACCGTGGGCGTCTTCCTCGCCGCCAGCTACCTGTGACCGCTCCGGCGCGGCGCATTTTCACCTCCTGGGGCGGCCTCAGCGCTGAAGGCAGCCGCGCCGTGCCGGCCGGCGAATGGCTGGCGGCAGGGTCCGGCCGCGCCGGCCCCATCCTCGCCTACGGCAATGGCCGCAGCTATGGCGACAGCTGCCTGCTCGATGGCGGCGCCCTCATCGACACCTCCGGCCTGTCGGACATTGCCCGCATCGATGCCGCGAGCGGGGTGATCGAATGCGGGCCTGGCGCCCTGCTGGGCGACATCATCGCGGCGGCGCTTCCCCAGGGCTGGTTCGTGCCGGTGACGCCCGGAACGCGCTTCGTCACGATCGCTGGCGCGCTCGCAAATGACGTGCACGGCAAGAACCATCACAGTGCCGGCGCCTTCGGCCGCCATGTCCTCTGGTTCGACCTCGCGCGCTCCGACGGCGCCATGTTGCGCTGCTCTCCGCACGAAAATGCGGAGCTGTTCGCCGCCACGGTCGGCGGGCTGGGGCTCACCGGGCTGATCACGCGGGTGGCGCTGCAACTGCTGAAGGTGCGCGGGCCCTTCATGCGGCAGGATGTGCTGCCCTTCGCCAACCTTGACGGCTTCTTCGACATCGCAGCGCGATCCGACGCGAGCCATGATTACACCGTGGCCTGGATCGACTCGCTCGCCACGGGCGCCGCGCTCGGGCGCGGTGTCTTTTTCCGGGCCAACCATGCCGATGAGCCAGGGGCGGTTCCGCCCACGAGGATGCTGCCCTTCCTGCCGTTCACGCCGCCTTTCGCGCTGATCAACCGGCTCACGCTATCGGCCTTCAACGCGGCCTACCGCACGGCCAATGGCCGGGCCCAGAGCGGCCGCCTCGTGCCGCTGATGCCGTTCTTCTATCCGCTTGATGCGGTGAAGGGCTGGAACAGGGCCTATGGCCCGCGCGGCCTGCGCCAGTTCCAGTGTGTCGTGCCGATGGCGGCCGCGGCTGAGGCTGTGGCCGAGATGCTTCGCGCCACCCACCGCGCCGGGGATGCCTCTTTCCTGACGGTGCTCAAGCTCTTCGGGGATCTGGCCTCGCCGGGGCTGATGTCCTTCCCCATGCCGGGCGCGACGCTGACGCTGGATTTCCCCTATCGCGGCGCGCGCACCGATGCGCTGCTGGCCCGGCTGGACCGGATCACGCTGGAGGCGGGGGGACGGGTCAACCCCTACAAGGATGCGCGCATGTCCGCCGGCACCTTCGAGGCTTCCTTCCCGCACTGGCGCGCCTTCTCGCGCCATGTCGATCCGGCATTCAGCTCCAGCTTCTGGCGCCGCGTCACAGGCTGAGCCTGCGGGCTGCCGGCGCGCGCCAGGTCTGGCTTTCAGCGCCTCATTTCACCGCAACCTTGCGCAGATAGTCGGTGATGATGCGGGCGACGCCGCGCGAGAGCAGCTCGTCGAAGGCATCGCAGAATCGGTCGACATCGGCGCGGGTCGCGATCAGCGGCGGCTCGAGGCGGATGACATTGCGGTTGTATTCGGTGAAGGCGACCAGCGTGTCATGATCCTTGAGCATCAGCGCGCCCACGAAGCCGCAGAGTGAACCCTTGAGCTTGTCGTCGAGCAGGGCGACCATATGCTTGAGCCCGAAGGGCAGCGTCTCCGAGAAGTCGTTGAACTCGACGCCGACCATGAAGCCACGGCCGCGCACATCCTTGAGGAGCGAGGGGTGCTTGGCCTTGATGGCGTCGAGCCGGGCGATGAGATGGGCGCCCTCGCGCTCGGCATTGCCGATCAGATCCTCGTCGTAAAGGATGTTGAGGCCCTCTATCGCCGAGATGCAGGCCTCGCCGATGCCGCCGAAGGTGGCGGGGCCGTGGATCAGCGCGGTTTTCGGCTTGCCATAGGCCTTCATGTAGACCTCGCGCCGCGCGATCATCGCAGCCATGGCCGACTTCGAGCCGCCAAGCGACTTGGCGAGCGCGGTAACGTCCGGGATCACGCCATGCTGCTCGAAGGCGAAGAAGCGGCCCGTGCGCCCGAGGCCGCACTGCACCTCGTCGGCCACCCAGAGCAGGCCATGCTTGTCGCACAGCGCGCGCAGCGCCTGCCAGAAGCTGGTCGGCGCCTCGATGATGCCGCCGCCGCCCTGGATGGTCTCCAGCACGATGATGCCGATGGAGGGGTCCGCCTCGACGGCGCGGCGGATGGCGCCGATATCGCCGAAGGGCACCTTCACCTGGTTGTCCACCAGCGCGAACTGCTGCTGGTAGAGGCTCGAGTCAGTGATCGACAGCACCCCCTTTGTCTTGCCGTGGAAGGCATTGGCCGCGTAGATCACCTTGGACCGCGCCGGGCCCTGGGCCTGTTCGGCCACCTTGATCGCCGCCTCCATGGCCTCTGAACCGGATGAGCCGAGGAACACCATGTCGAGGTCGCCGGGCGCGATCTGCGCGAGGTTGTGGGCCAGCGCCGCCGCATACTGCGACATGAAGGCCATGCAGATCTCGTGGCGATTCTCGTCGGCAAAGCGCCTGCGTGCCGCCAGGATGCGCGGATGGTTATGGCCAAAGGCGACGGAGCCGAAACCGCCGAAGAAATCGAGGATGCGCCGGCCGTCATCGGTGATGTAGTGCATGCCCTCGGCGCGCTCGACCTTGACCTTGTCGAAGCCGAGCAGCCTCATGAAATGCAATTGGCCAGGGTTGATGTGCGCTGAAAACAGCTCGCGTATGGTGGAGGTGTTGAGCGCCTTGGCGTCCTCCACGCTCAAAAGGCGCGGGCGGGAGGGCGCGGCAACGCCAATGTCAAGCGCTGCCATGCCCCTTGGGTGCGTCTCACTGGCCAAGGTTGCGGCGATATTCGGAGTAGGCGGCGGCAAGCATGTCGCTGTCATTGTAGCGTGGGGCCCAGCCCAGCTCGCGCTTGGCCTTCGTCGTGTCGAGGATGCAGATCTCGTCTGCGATCAGGTACTGCTCGGGGTCCATCAACGGCCGGTTGATCATGTCCAGCACGTCGAGGGTGCGCTTGACGGCCCAGGCCGGGGTCGGCAGCAGGATCGAGCGGCTGCCCGCATGGCGGATCAGGTCGGCCAGCAGCTTGCGCACGGGCGGCGGATCGTCCGAGCCCAGATTGTAGGCGGTGTTGGGCACGCCCGCACGCCAGGCCGCCTGGCAGGCGGAGGCGCAGTCGAACACCGAGATGAACTGATAGGGGTTCTTGCCTGCGCCGATCATCGGGACGGGAAGGTGGAGGTCGATCAGCTTGAACAGCTTGGACAGGATTCCGAGCCGTCCTGGCCCGATGATGAGGCGCGGGCGAAAGATCGAGATTCGGAAGCCCTTCTTGCGGTATTCCTCGCACAACTGCTCGGTGGCCAGCTTGCTCATGCCGTATTCGCCCAGTGGCTGGGCCGGATGGTCCTCGGTCTGCGGCACGGTGACCGAGTGGCCATAGATCATGTCGGTGGTGAACTGCACGAGCTGCGTCGCCCCGTTGCCGGCCATCCATTCGAGGATGTTGCGCGTGCCATTGTAGTTCACGGGCCAGAAGAATTCATGGCGCTTGGCGCGTGGCATGATCGGCGAAAGCATCTTGGCCGAAAGATTGTAGACCACGTCATCCGGCGCGAGCGGGATGGCGGCCAGCGTCATCGGATCGGTGACGTCGATGCGGATGAAGCGGGCCTTGCGGTAGGCAGCATGGGCCGAGTTGTGGATGTCGGCGATGATGACATCTTCGCCGAGCGCGGCGAGGTCATTCGCCAGCCGCTGTCCCACAAATCCGTCACCGCCGATGATGATGTGCTTCATTTGCTGACACTCCTGTTTCAGTCTGGTGCACCAAGCCCGTCAGCTCTGTGCAATAAGGATTGTGCCCGTAACAATCAGGCCAATCCCGGCAAGGCGCGCGAGGCCCACATCCTCGGCGAAGAAGAAATAGCTGTAGGCGGCGACCACCACATAGGCGAGGCTCAGGAAGGGATAGGCGTAGGAGAGCTGCACCCTAGACAGCACGATGAGGTGCGAGGCCATGCTCACGACGAAGGTGGCAAGGCCAAGGAAAACGAAGGGGTTGAACACAACCCGCAGGACGGTCATCACCAGCCCGTCGCCCCCGATGTCGGGCGTTCCCACGCTGTTCATGCCCTTCTTGAGCATGATCTGCGCGGCGGCGTTGGTCAGCACCGTGAACAGGATCAGCGGCAGGAAGGCGATGGCGGGCGAGGTGTTGGGCATGAGGCCGTCATACCATCGTCTCCCCTCCGCCGGCGAATACTATCGTGCCTTAGCGTTAGCGGCTTCTGACGGATCAGCCCGCATAACCGAATTGGCGCGGCAGCCACAGCACCGTCTCCGGCACGAGGATCATGACCAGCAGGCAGATGATCAGCGTGATCACCCAGGGCCAGATCGCGTCGATGATGATCTTGAGCGGGATGCCCGTGACCGCGTTGAGCACGAACAGCAGCACGCCGTAGGGCGGCGTGATCAGCCCGATCATGCAGTTGACGATCGCGACGACCCCGAAATGCACCAGATCGATCCCGAGCGCCTTCACCGTCGGGATGAAGACCGGGATGATCACGAGGATGATGGTGGAGGCGTCCAGGAAGCAGCCGAGCACCAGGAACAGGACGTTCAGCATCACCATGAACATCAGGGGCGAGACGTCGATGCCCTTGAGCATGGCGCTGACCTGCGCGGGAATGTTCTCGCTCGCGACGATGTAGTTGAAGACCAGCGCCGATCCGATGATGAGGCCCACCGAGGCGGAGGAGCGCACGCTGTCATGCATCACCGTGCGGATGTCGCTGAAGCTCAGCGCCCTGTAGACGACCGCCGCCACGAGGAAGGCATAGGCCGCCGCGATGGCGGCCGCCTCGGTCGGGGTGGTCGCGCCGCCATAGATGCCGGCGAGGAGGATGATGGGCATCATCAGCGCCGGCAGCGCGCGGAATGTGACAAGCGGGATCTGCCGAAGCGGGACAGGCTCCTCGAGCGGAACGTCGAGCTTGTGCGCCGTGTAGGTGTTGAGCAGCATCATGGCCCCGGCCATGATCAGCCCGGGCACCACGCCGCCCAGGAAAAGATAGCCGATCGAAGCATCCGAGATGATCGCATAGAGCACCATCGGGATCGAGGGCGGGATGATCGGGCCGATGACGGCGGTCGCGGCCGTGATCGCCGCCGCATAGCCCAGCGGGTAGCGATTGTCCTTGATCATCATGTCGATGGACAACTTGCCCATCCCCACGACGTCAGCAACGGCCGAGCCCGACATCCCCGCGAAGATCACGCTCGTGACGACGTTGACATGCCCCATCCCGCCCTTGAGGCGGCCGACGATGGCCAGGCAGAAATCGGTGAGGCGCGCCGAGATCGTGCCGGCGTTCATGAAGTTCGCGGCCACGATGAACAGGGGGATCGCGAGGATCACGAAGGAATCATAAAGGCCCTGGATGATCTGCTCCGCCGCGAGGCCCAGATCCTGGCCCTTCACGGCCAGATAGATGATCGCGGAGACGATCATCGACAGCGGAATCGGCGCGCCGATCGTGGCGAGCGAAATCAGCGTGAACAGGCACGAGGCGAGGGCGAAGCTCATTGGGCGTTGTATCCATCGCCGGCCTGCCGCCCGTCCAGCACGTCAGGATCGGCGCCCCGCAGCAAGGCCCAGCTCCGCAGCGCATAGCGCAGCACGAGCATCGCGGCGAAGATGCCGTAGATGCTGAACACGATATCGAGCCGGATGCCGATCACCGACGAGCGCTTGATCTGGTAAAAGTCGATATAGCTCCAGGTCGCCGGCAGCGCCGCGAGAAAGCCGCCCGATATGGCCACCGCCGAGATGATCGCCAGCCCCCGCCTGATCCGGGGCCTGACGGAGGTGTAGAGCACGTCGAAGCGGACATGGTCCTTTTCGCCCAGCACGAAGGCGCCGCCCCAGAACACCACCCACAGCCACAGGGTCAGGCAGGCTTCCAGCGTCCAGGCGAGTGGCGCGCCGAAGACGTAGCGCGCCGCGATCTGGATCAGGAAAATGACGAATAGCGCGGCGAGCATCAGCGCCGCAACGTCAAGGGCCGCCAGGCGCAGACGGTCGAGGAGTCTGGTCAAACCGGTTCTCCGCGCCTGCGCCGAAGGCTCAGCGGATTGAGTTGATGCGGTCAACCAGCCCCGGTGGCCAATCCGCCGCGAACTTGGACGCGGCATAATCGGTCTGCACCTTCTTGCGGAAGGCCTCGACATCGGGCGTGTAGACCTTGAGGCCCTGGGCCTTGAAGAAGCCTTCAAGCTCCGTCTCAAGCGCGAGCTGACGCTGGCGGCCCAGCTCCGAGGCGTCGTCGGCGGCCTTCTGGATCACGGCCTGCTGCGCCGGCGTGAAGCGGTCCCAGACGCGCTTGGAGATGGCGAGGTAGTTCTGGTCGACCAGATGGCTGGTGAGCACGATCTGCTTGGTCACTTCGTGGAACTTGGAGTCCCGCACGCTGGGCAGCGGGTTGTCCTGGCCATCGACCGCGCCCGACTGCAGGGCGGTGTAGATTTCGGTGAAGGCGAGCGGCAGCGGGCTGGCGCCCAGCGCCTGGCCGAGGAACAGCCAGGCCTCCGAATTTGGCATGCGCAGCTTCACGCCGGCCAGATCCGCAGGCGTCCTGATCTCCTTGTCGATCCTGAGGTTGAGCTGGCGGCGGCCCAGATACATCACGGACAGAAGCTTGACGCCGAGCCTGTCCTCGGTGGTCTTCTTCAGCCCGTCCATCACATCCGAGGCGAACACCTTCTTCTGGTGGTCGGCGTCGCGCAGCAGATAGCCGGCCGTGAAGATCGACCAGGCGGGGATCAGCGCAGCCAGTTCCTGCGCCGAGGCGATCGACATTTCGAGGTTGCCGCGGGCGATGGCCTCAAGCTCGGTGCCCTGACGGAACAGCGTCGCGTTCCAGTGCGGCTGGAAGGTCGCGATGTCCTTGATGGCCGGGCCGAAAATCTCGGTGAGGGCCAGCGCGCGCTGGTCCGTCGGCGAGGCGGGCGATGACAGCCGGAGCGTCACCCCTTGCGCCATGGCCGGTGACAGCCCCTGGGCGAGCGCTGCGGCGCCGACGCCAGCAGCCATGGATGCGCGCAGCATGGCGCGGCGGGTGAAGTGACGGTCCATCGGTTATCCTCCCAGGAATCTGAAACCCGGTTCGAGCGCGCTCTTCCGGTTGTTGTTGTCGCGCCGCCAGCCGCGCGGGATGTCGTCGCAGGCGCGGATGCAGCGCGCATGCAGATTGGGGAACATGGCGCATTTGTCAATTGCAGGCCCCGGCACGACCGCCCATGCTGCGTGCATGGACAATTCCTCGACCACCGCCATCCGCGCCGTCGTCTTCGATGCCTACGGCACCCTGTTCGATGTCCATTCGGCGGTGGCGGCCCATGCCGCGCGGCTGGGGCAGCAAGCGGCTCCCGTGTCGGACCTCTGGCGCGTCAAGCAGCTCGAATACACCTGGACGCGTTCCCTCATCGGCCGCTATCGCGATTTCCGCGCGCTGACGGAGGAGGCGCTCGACTATGCGCTGGCGCGCTTCGGAATCATTGATCGGGCGCTGCGGGCCGACCTTTTGGCCGCCTACATGACGTTGGCGGCCTATCCGGACGTGCCGGTGGCGCTTTCGGGCCTGCGCGCGCTGGGCCTCAGCACCGCCATCCTGTCGAACGGCTCGCCCGACATGCTCGCCGCCGCCGTGACGGCCGCCGGGCTTGGTGATCGTCTCGATGCGGTGATTTCGGTGCATGAGATCGGCGCCTTCAAACCTCCGGCGGCGGCATACGAGCCGGTGCTGCGCCGGCTCGACGTCGTGGCCCGCGAGGTCGTCTTTGTCTCGTCGAACCGGTGGGACATCGCAGGCGCGGCTGCCTTCGGGTTCAGGCCGGTCTGGTGCAACCGGGCAAGGATGCCCGATGAGTATGCCGACCTTCCGCCCGTCGCGGCGATCACGGACCTTGGCGGACTGGCGGCCTGGGTGCAGGCGGCGCGCTCTGGCTGAGGGCCGCCGCCCGCGATGGGCTGCGCCCTGTCAGATCACGCCCACCAGCAAGGTGTAGAGCAGCATGGCGCCGATGACGCCGACCGCACGGATCGGCATGGCGAGCGGAGGCCTGCCGCCCCCCTGCATGGCCAGCGTCGCCATGTCGAAGGCGAACGAGACGGCGATCGGCCAGATGATGGGGGGAATGCTCGCATCGGCCAGCGCCGGGTTGCGGGCCACGTAGGCCGCAACGCCGACGCCTGTCGCGAGCATGAGCGCGAAGAACGCGTAATCGATTCGTCCGAGCTTGTCGGGCATGGACCCTCAGCCTTCCCTGGCAGTGACCTTTCCGAGCGCGGCCTGCGCTGCGGCCAGCCTGGCGATCGGCACGCGGTAGGGCGAGCACGAGACGTAATCGAGGCCGGCTTCCTCGCAAAATCCGATCGATGCCGGATCGCCGCCATGCTCCCCGCAGATGCCGAGCTTGATGTCGGGCCGCGTCTCGCGTCCTCGCTCGACGGCCAGCTTGACCAGCTCGCCCACGCCGTCGCGATCGATCGTGACGAACGGGTCGGCGGGCAGGATGCCCTTGGCCGTGTACGGGCCCAGGAAGGAGGCCGCATCGTCGCGGCTGATGCCGAGCGTGGTCTGGGTGAGGTCGTTGGTGCCGAAGGAGAAGAATTCGGCGGATGCGGCGATGTCCCTGGCGCGCAGCGCGGCGCGCGGCAGCTCGATCATCGTGCCGACCTGGTAGGTCAACTTGGCGCCCGTCTCGGCCTCGACGGCCTTCTCCATGGCGTCGATGCGGCCCCTCACGAGGTCCAGCTCGGGCTTGGTCATGACCAGTGGCACCATCACCTCGGGAACGACCGGGTGGCCGGTCTCCTTCGCGGCGATGATCGCCGCCTCGAAGATGGCCCGAGCCTGCATCTCGGCGATCTCGGGATAGGCGATGGCGAGGCGCACGCCGCGGAAGCCCAGCATCGGGTTGAACTCGTGCAGGTCTGCGGCCCGGCGCTTCAGCTTTTCGAGCGGAACGCCCATGGAGGAGGCCACCTCCTGCATTTCCGCCTCGGTATGGGGCAGGAACTCGTGCAGCGGCGGATCGAGCAGGCGGATCGTGACAGGCAGGCCCTGCATGATCTTGAACAGCTCGATGAAGTCCGCGCGCTGCATGGGCAGCAGCTTGGCCAGCGCCTTGCGCCGCCCCGCCTCATCATCCGCGAGGATCATCTCGCGAACTGCGACGATGCGGTCCCCCTCGAAGAACATGTGCTCGGTGCGACACAGGCCGATGCCTTCGGCGCCGAACTCGCGTGCGGTGCGGGCGTCCAGCGGCGTCTCGGCATTGGCGCGCACCTTCAGGCGCCGCACCTTGTCGGCCCACACCATCAGAGTCGCGAACTCGCCGGCCAGTTCCGGCTGCTGCATGCGGATTTCGCCGAGCATCACCTGGCCTGTGCCGCCGTCGATGGTGATGAAGTCGCCGGCCTTGATGGTGTGGCTGCCGACGGTGAAGGTTTTCCTGGCATAATCCACGCGGATCGTGCCCGCGCCGGAGACGCAAGGCTTGCCCATGCCGCGCGCCACCACGGCCGCATGGCTGGTCATGCCGCCACGGGTGGTGAGGATGCCCTCGGCGGCGTGCATGCCGTGGATGTCCTCAGGCGAGGTTTCCACGCGCACGAGGATGACCTTCCTGCCTGCCTTCTTGAGGGTCTCGGCCTCGTTGGAGGTGAAAACCACCTCGCCCGTGGCCGCGCCGGGGGAGGCTGGCAGGCCGGTGGCGATGATGCGCCGCTCGGCGCGCGGGTCGATGGTGGGGTGCAGGAGCTGGTCGAGCGAGCCGGGCTCGACGCGCAGGATAGCCTCTTCCCGCGTGACAAGGCCCTCATTGGCAAGCTCGACCGCGATGCGCAGCGCCGCCTTGGCCGTGCGCTTGCCCGAGCGTGTCTGCAGCATCCAGAGCTTCCCGTTCTCGACGGTGAACTCCATGTCCTGCATGTCGCGGTAATGCTTCTCCAGAATGCCGTAGATGCGGACAAGCTCCGCATAGGCTTCCGGCATCGCCAATTCCATCGAGGGCTTGTCGGAGCCTGCCAGCTTGCGGGCCCGCTCGGTGATGTCCTGCGGCGTGCGGATGCCCGCCACCACGTCCTCGCCCTGGGCGTTGATCAGGAACTCGCCGTAAAGCTCGCTTTCCCCGGTGGAGGGGTTGCGCGTGAAGGCGACGCCCGTGGCCGACGTGTCGCCCATGTTGCCGAACACCATCGACTGCACGTTGACGGCCGTGCCCCATGCGGCGGGGATGTTGTTGAGCTCGCGATACTTGATCGCGCGCGCATTCATCCACGAGCCGAACACCGCGCCCATCGCGCCCCAGAGCTGCTCGTGCGGATCCTGGGGGAAGTCGCGGCCCAGCTCCTTCTTCACGATCTGCTTGTATCTGCCGACCAGAACCTTCCAGTCCTCGGCCTTGAGGTCGGTGTCGAGCTGCACGCCCTTGCGGTCCTTGTAGTCCTCGAGCGTCTCCTCGAAATGATGATGGTCGCAGCCCAGCACCACATCAGAATACATGGTGATGAAGCGGCGATAGCTGTCATAGGCGAAGCGCTCGTCGCCCGCAGCGCGGGCCAGCGCCTCCACCGTGACATCGTTGAGGCCAAGATTGAGCACCGTGTCCATCATGCCCGGCATCGAGGCGCGCGCGCCCGAGCGCACCGACACCAGAAGCGGATTGGCGGGGTCGCCGAAGGCCTTGCCCGCGATGCGGCCCACTTCTGCCAGCGCGGCCTCGACCTGGCCCTTCAACTCGGGCGGATAGCTCTGGCCATTGTCATAGTAATAGACGCACACATCCGTCGGGACCGTGAAGCCGGGAGGAACGGGCAGGCCGAGATTGCACATCTCGGCCAGGTTGGCGCCCTTGCCACCCAGAAGATTCTTCATGCTGGACTGGCCCTCGGCCTTGCCGTCGCCAAAGGTGTAGACCCACTTCTTGCCGCTCATCAAAAGTCCTCGCCGATGGGGGCCGCGTCTGCGGCTTGGCCTCGCGTCGTATGATTGTCTCGCACTTGCGAAAAGACGCGCTTCTTGTGTCAAAATCCGGCACACATATCAATGCCGTCCTTTTGCCATCGCGGGCTCATGCCTCGGGACGACGCTTTGCGCGCGCGCCCTCAATCGCCAGCTTGGCCATGGGCGCCGTTGCGTCCGCCGTTGCGCTCATCGGAAGGCGCTGGGGCAGCCGCTGGGGGCCGCCGGGCCGCCTCCGGCCAGCGCAGCGGCCACGGCCTGATCCGGTCCATCAGATTCTCGACCAGCACCTCGTCCTCGCTGGCGAAGACCCGTCCCTTCACCGACACCCCGGCGTCGATGACCGTCTGCGGATCGCCCGAAACGAGCGGATGCCACCAGGGCAGGTCCTCGCCCGCCGCGAGCAGCCGGTAGGCGCAGGTGGGCGGCAGCCAGCGCAGGTCGCGCGCCGCCTGAGGAGTCAGCGTCACGCAGTCGGGCACCTTGCGGGCGCGGTTGGGGTAGTCCTTGCAGCGGCAGCTGGCCGCGTCGAACAGCTTGCAGCCGACATCGGTGGCGTGGATCTCGCCGCTGTCCTCGTCCTCGAGCTTGATCAGGCAGCACCGGCCGCAGCCATCGCACAGGCTTTCCCATTCGGCCCGGCTCATCTGGTCAAGTGTCCTGGTCGTCCAGAAGGGCGCTTCATTCATGGGCAGCCGATCTCCAGCTTGCGTTCAGGGTCCACGACGTCACGCGCCCCCTGGCTCGCGGATATGCGCCAGTCCTGGCTGTTTTGATAGGGGGCGCGTCTGACAGGGGGGGCGGTGCGTTCATGTAGCGCGCAAAATCAAATGGCAGCGCGCGCACGATCAAACTGCAGCAACTCGAAAATCGCGCGCATGCTCCGAAACATCAGTTTCGGATGATGATCTCGCGGGCTGTGGTCCGGTTGCCGGCCCCCACGGTGTAGGTCAGCTCCGCCGTCTCGATCGTGGCCCAGGCGAACATCTCCCGCAGATCCGGGACATCGTTCACGGTCATGATGAAGCGCCCTTTCAGGTGCCTTAAAGCCGCCTCGAGCGCCGCGAAGTCCGGCCGGCCAAACAGCTCCTTCCCGTAATAGTGCTCGGAGCCCCAGTAGGGCGGATCGAGGAAGAACAGCGCGCCGGGCCGATCGTACCGCTTGATGAAATCCGCATAGGGCAGACATTCGATCCAGACGCCCGAAAGCCGCTCATGGGCTGCCTCGAGCAGAGGAGCAAGGCGCGCCACGTCGAAGCGGCCAGGCCCGCGCGTGTCGACGCCGAACGTTCGGCCGGCGACCTTGCCGCCGAAGGTCAGCCTCTGGATCTGCAGGAAGCGCGCGGCCCGCTCCAGATCCGTCATCGTCGCCGGGTCGGTCGCCATCAGCCGTTCGAAGTCCGCCCGGCTCGACAGCCGCCATTTCAGCATGTCGAGGAACGGCTCGTAGTGTCGCTGAAGGATCCGGAAAAAGGTCGCCACGTCGCGGCTGAGGTCGTTGATCGCCTCGGCCCTTGGCCTCTGGTCGCGGCGGAAGAACACGCCGCCCATGCCCACGAACGGTTCGAAGTAGCCGTCATGCGGCGTCGTTCCGATCGCGGCCACAAGGCGTTTCGCCAGCTGGCGCTTGCCGCCGACATAGCCAGCCACCGGGCTGATGGGTCTCACAGGTTCCAGCATTGCTCTCGCTCCACGAATCACGGCCCTTGCAGCCGCTGCCCTCGGGCAGCCGGCGGGCGATGTTTCGTGAGATGCCATCGGGCGGGGTTTGTGCTTGCCGGCTTTGGCCCCGCTGCCGCTTTCGGGCGGCCCCGTCGTTCCCTTGCTACTCGTCCTTCCGGCCGCTCTCCGGCGCCTTGACCTCGATCTCGGTGGTGTAGCCGCCGCTGGGGCCGGCCTTGAAGCTGTGGGTCACGGTCGCCGTCACCCATTCCCCGGCGAGGCTGGGGGAGAAGCCCAACGCCAGCGCCTTCTGCCCGGCGCCCGCGGCAGGGTTGCCGTAGAGCGTGAAGCTCGCTTCGCCGGTGCCCCTGTTGAGCTTGCCCACCTGCGCCTCGCCGGCGCGCCTAGCGGCCTTCTCGTCGGGATAGGGCTCGCGGATGGTGAAGTCCGGCCCCTTGCGCTCGGTCGGCGTCTTGACCGTCCGTTGCTTGCCCGTGGCGGGATCGGTCCAGTAGGTCACCACCTGGCCGTATTCCATGCGGCCAACGGGCTTGCCGCTCCACTCCGAACAGTCCGAGCGGCGGATGACGAGCTCGGGCAGGTCCTGCCCGGATGCACTCTTGCCGGAGCCGCGTTTCTGCACGATCAGCTTGCCGCCCGCCGGCTTGACGATGCCGCCAATCTCGTCCGCCAGCCGCGTCAGGAAATCGAGCCGCGAGGCGTTCCAGCGCACACGCCAGTCGAAGCGTTGGGATGCCAGCTCGGGCGCCACCACGGCCTCGAGCCCCATGGCCTTGGCCTCCTCGTCGACGATCTCCCTGAAGGTCTTGTCCTCATAGGCCTTCTGGCCGGCCGCCTTGGCGTCCTTGCGCAGGTCCTCGGCATGGGCCTCGATTGTCAGCGTCTGGCCCCGGTCGACGCTGCCTTGCTCGGTGACGTTCTCGACCTTGAACCGCCCCTTGTCGACGAGCCCCGTCTCCAGATAACCCATCTGGCAGGTGATCACCGCCCCCTTGCGCGGCCGCTCGATCTGGTTGTCCGCGTCATCGAGCTCGATCGTCAGCCGGTCGACCTCGTCCCCTTCATTATCGACCAGCGTGGCGCTGATCAGCAGCGAGTAGAACCCGGCCGAGACCGGCTTGCCGTCGACCAGGACGATGATGATGGGCCTCCGGCCGGCGAGGAACTCGCTGCCTGCGCCGCCCAGCAACCCGTTCGCGAGCGTGACCGGATAGAACATCTCAGTCCCACAGCTTCACGGTGCGGATCACGGCCGGGCCCGCGCTCGCTTCCGGCGCTGTGACCACGCGGCCGAGTTCCAGCCGGTGCCCGGCCCGCGCCAGCACGGCCGCGAGGCCGGGGTTGAGGCGCAGCGTCTCCTCGACCGCGCCGCCTGCGTCCGAGCCGGTCGCCGCCAACGCCAGCTGGTCGACCATCATCCCCTCGCGGGTCACCGTCACGCGCTGCGTCATCAGAACAGCCCTCCCGACGCGCCGCCACCGGCAGAACCCAGCTCGATCGAGAAGGCCGTCTTGCGGCCGATCCCGTCGGGCCCGATCATTTCGTGGGTGTCGCCGATGGTCAGGATCACCATCGCCCCGATCACGCTGCCGAAGGCCGCGCCCGAGCCCCACCCAATGACGTCGACCACGGCGCCGCTGCGCGCCAGGGCCGCCAGCGCAAGCCAGTCCTCGTGCCCGCCGAACTCCCCGTCGAAATAGAGCCCCTCGATCTTCAGCTTGCCCGAGCCGGGCGAGGTGAACTGCCGCGCCGGCGCCGCGCCGAAGCGCTGGATCTCCGGGTGGCTCACCGTCACCTCGCGCTCGATCTTCTGGAGCGTCAGCGGCGCGATGCGAAAGACGTAAGGGCCAAGGGCGAGGAGGGCGAGGCTCATTCAGCGTTGCCCCCATCCGTCAGCGAGCGCCGAACCGTATTAAGGGAGGTGCCTCTGGCCCGTGCCAATCCCGCCATTGAGCCTGATGCAAGCTCGTTGATCGCCGCCATGACGTCGGGCACGCTCTCACGGATGCCGTTTGCAAATCCGGTTCCCACCTGTCTGCCAGCGGCGGTCCCATCTACAGCGTCAAGCCGCGCCTTGACCGCGTCGCCGACACCCGCAGCGGCACCCTCTGCTTCGGTCTGGCCCTGCCGCATGCCGCTGCTGAAGCGCTCCATCATCGTCATCCCTGCTTCGCCGAGATCGATCGTGAAGGCATCCTTGATGGCCTGCCCGCCGCCAAGGCCGAAAGAGCCGATCGCCCGCCCCGTGCTCCTGCCACCAGTTCCAGTGTTGTCCCTCGCACCTCCCACGCCAAAGTTCGCGCCAGGCACCTGCGCCAGCGGAACAATCTCCTGCATTGTGGCCCGGAGCCTGCGCTCCACGGCGCTGGCGTCGGCTGAGAAGTTTCCGCGATCCACCCTGCCGGCCGCCTCCTTCGCTGCCGCCCTCAGTTCGCGCACCTGTTCGGCAAGGTCGGCAGCGCGTGTCTCGAGCGCGAGGCGCTCGCCACGGTCCTGTCGACCGCGCTCTTCCTGGTCGGCTGGCCTGCGAGGGTCGATCTTGCGGCCTTCCAAACGATCGACTTCAGCATTCAGCTCCGCCAGCCGCCTGACTGAGAAGGCGAGCTGCTCTTCTGTCGCGCCTCCTTGGCGGCGAACGGCGATCGACGACGCGAGCTTGTCGCGTTCCGAATACGCTTCGTTGGCTCGCAACCGATTGTCCGAGGCGACATTGCGCCTGTCTTCCTTTCGGCCCGCCACCATCTGGTCGACGCGCGCCCGAAAGCGCCGGTCGCGGACGTAGCGTTCCCGAGCCTCCGCCGTCATTGGCTGATCCTGCTCGATCTTGTCAGCGGCCGTGCTGACGGCCGTCTCCTCAGCCTTCTTGCCTGCAGCCCGCTCATCGAGCGCGTTCATGCCGGCGATCACCCGTTCGATCGCCTCGTTGATGCCAGGCAAGGCCCATCGTCCGAGCCTGTCGCCGACCTCTCCGGACAGCGCCTTGAGGCGCTCCAGATGGCTCGCGGTCGTGGCCAGTTCGATGTTGAGGTTGCGCTCGGCCGATCCTGTCCATTTCGATGGATCACGCAGCATCTCGAGGTTCTTGCGGACCTCAGCGATGGAGCCCTTGGTCCGCAGCATTTCGTCGAACCATTCCTGACCGAAGATCTTCACAGCGGCCTTGACCGGGTCCTTGGCCCTGTCGAGCGCGGTGAACAGCTCCGTCAACGCGCCGGTGGCATCGGTCTTCATCCTCTGAGCCATGGTCTTGGCGTTGAGCCCCAGCATCTCGAGGCCTTCGCTGACCTTCTTGGTCTCGTCGGCGGTCGCCATCTTGGACACGAGTGCGTTGAAGCCGCGGGCGCCCACTTCGGGCTGAATGCCGATCGAGCGCATCGCCGTGAGGAAAGCCAATGAGGTGTCCTCGGACACGCCCGCTTCCCTTGCCGCCGCGATCGAGCGCCCCGACATCTCCAGAATGTCACGTTCCTTGGCGGCCGAGCTGTCACCCAGCGCGTTGACCTTGTCGACATAGTCGCCAAGCTCGGCAAGGTTCTTGCCCGTCGATGACCTGACCTCGAAGAGCTTCTGCGCCGCTTCCCGGATCGGCATATCCCAGGCAACGCCAGCCTTGGTGGCGAGGCGTGTGAAGCCAGCCAGATCCTTGAAGGCGGTGCCCGCAGCCCCTGCCTCGGCCACCACGGCCGCCACGTTCTCGCGGCTCTGCCCAAGCGCGATCGACATGGAAACGATGTCACGCTCAAGCTTTGTGAAGGTCTCGCCCTCCGGCAGATCGACCTTCTTCTTCACCTCCGCCATGGCCTTCTCGAAGGAGATGCTTTGACCCACCGTCGCGCGCGTCGCTGTGTAGGCTCCGAAAGCCCCCACGAGAGGCAACATCGCACTGCGCCCGGCCATGGCAAGCGCCCCGCCCATGCCGGCGCCGGCCGATGCTCCGCCCATGCCGCTCGCGGCCAGCGCAGCCGCCGTGCGCTTCGCCTGCTGCTCGGTGGCCTTCAGATCATCTCGCAGGGGCTTGGCGCCGCGCGTTCGGCCCAGCCTGTCGGCCGCCACGCCCACCTCGCGCACCGCGCCGGCCGCCCGTCGGCCGTCGCTGCCCAGCAGCAGCATGTCGCGCTTGAGCCGCTCGGCTCCGCCCTTGGCCTTGAGCCTGTCGGCTTCGGCGCCAACGTCGCGCACCGCGCCGGCTGCTTTCCGGCCGTCGCTGCCCAGCAGCAGCATGTCGCGCTTGAGCCGCTCGGCTCCGCCCTTGGCCTTGAGCCTGTCGGCTTCGGCGCCAACCTTCTTCAGCCCGTCGCGCGCATCGGCGGCGGGTCCCTTCATCCGGTTGACCAGGTCGAGGATCAGCTTGACGCGCAGATTGCTCATGGCTCAGCCCCCGGCTGTGAGGTCGCAGAATTCGCCGTGCCAGAACCACAGCTCGGGCAGCGTCATCGCCAGGATCGCCGGCAGGGGCGTGTGAGCCGCCCTGGCGAGGTCCGCCGCGATCAGCGGGACCCGAGCCAGCCCCTTCCGGTGGGGCGCTAGCGCGGGGCCGCCAAATCTTCGGCCGCCATGTCCTCGGCCGCCTCGTCCTCCGCCGCGACGAGGCCGGCCGGCAAGAAAGGGCGCAGCAGCTCGGCGATCGCCGCTCCATCCACCGCGCTGAGGCCGGCGAAGACATCAGGGTGAAGGCTGCAAGCCATGGCGCGGGCGCGGAGCGAAAGGCTGTCCTCGCTGTCGTCTTCCATCACCAGCCGCGCCATCTCGCCGACCGTGATGGCGCGGCCTTGCACGCGCTCGAGCGCCGCTCCGTCGACTGTGACGGGCAGCTTCAGGACATAGGTGAAGCCCCATGCGTCTGGATCGGCCGGGACCACGACGGGCCCTTGCCTTGGCGGGCGTGCCGCCGGGCCGCGCATCATCTCCGCGGCAGCGGCGACAGGCTGGAGGTCATCGATCGCCATCGCGCCCTCAGACGTTCAGGCCGATGGTCTGGGCGATCTGGCCCTGGATGCCGCCGGCGTCCAGCCAGCCGCCCAGCATCAGGTCGTAGCGCGCCAGCACCTGTCCGCCCGCGCGCAGCACGTAGCGGCTCACGGACTTGATGGCGTATTCGGTGCCCGGCATGCCGCCGCCCTCGAACTTCTCGATGTCGGCGGTCGACATGCGGCCGATCACCGTGGCCTCGAGCTGGATGACGCGGTTGGCCGACGTCAGCGCCATCTCGTCCACCAGCGCGCCCAGCAGCGTGTAGGTGCGCCGCTCGCCATAACCGATGGCGAACTGCCTGATGAGGTCCGGCTGCAGCCCCTTGGTGGTGAAGGCGAGCTCGATCGCCTCGGTGGTGTTCATCAGCTCGATGGCGCCGCGCACGCCGGCGAAGGTGACGCTCTCGCCCGTCTCGGCCGGCAGCGGCACCTTGGCGCCGGTCAGCGGCAGGCCGACATTGAGTCCGTCCGCGAAGATGTTCGCCGCGCGGATCGGCAGGAAGGCGAGCGAAGCCATGGTTCATGTCCTTTTCAAGAGCGGTTGAAGCCGGGCTCGCGCCCCTATGCCGCCGAGGTTTCAGCCGTTGAGGTTGACGCCGTAGATCAGCCGGGTGCGGCCCGTGGTCAGCTGCTGGACCGCCTTGCTGATCGCGAGGCCGACCTCGTCGTAATAATCGGGGTTGCGGCTGGCGCGGAACTGCAGGTCATGCAGCGGCGCATAGGGCTCGCGGTCATAGTCGATCGTGAGCTGGCCGGAGACGAAGTTGGCCGAGGAGTTTGCGGCCGGTTCGTAAGAGACCGTGCCCCTGATGATCCAGCCGCGCTCGGTCGCGTCCGACAGGAACTGGTCGAGGCTGTTCACGATCGCCACCGCGAGCGGCACGTTGAGGTTGTTGGCCGGCGCCCAGCGGAAGGCCTTCACCACCGCACTGTCGATCGCGTCCTCGGTCCGTACGACGTTCACGAACCGGTAGAGCGGATCGTTCGAGCAGGTGTCGTTGCCCCACAGCACCCCGTTCTCGATGATGGTGGCGATGTTCTGGTTGTTGAGCCAGTTCGCTTCGCTGTCGGGGTCGCCGTCATAGTAGGGAACCGGCCGCGCCACGCCGACGATGCCGCCCATCGACTGGTTGGAGGGCGAGACGTGCGGGCCTCCGACGGCCTTGTCGCGCCGCACGAACAGGCCAGCCACCCGGCCCGACGCGGGCTGCGTCACCGGGTTGCCGCCCGTGCCCGAGACGCGCACATGCGGATCAACCATATAGAGCCGCTTCTGGTTGGCGAAATCGGCCCTGGAGGTCTGGGCAGCCTCCTTGGTCGTGTTTGGCCCATCCTTGATGACAATGCCTCGGTGGCGTGCCGAGATCGTTAGCAGCTCGGCAACCACCGGGTTGGCCGCGTTTCCCAGCCTCTGACTGGTGAAGCCCGGCGCAATGTAGAGCTTGGCCTTCTTCGTCGGCACCTTGAAGGCGTGAGCGCCGGTGAGAACTCCGCCGCTTCCGACCATGTTGGCAATGGTCGCCTCGATCGCGGCCTGCCCCGTGCCGGCGCCGGGTTCGACGCGCACGATCTGCAGCTCGGCCGAGCCGAAGGTCTCATCCGCCTGGTCGTCGATCGCGTCCCAGACAGCGTCGACATTGCCGCCCGTCCCCAGCGCGGCGCGCGCCACCGCGTCGGCGGTGAACACGGTCACAGCGGTGTTGAGCGGATACCTGGAGGCATCGGCGACCGGGGCCACGACGAGCGCGCCGATGGTCGAGTAATCCTCGGTGGCGATGGGCCGGGCCTTCTGCGGTCCCTGGAAGACGCGCGTGCCATGGAAGCGTTCGGCGAGGGACATGGGCAGGCTCCGGTGAAGGCTTGACGGATGGCTTGTGTGCCGTCACCGTGCCTCAGAACCCGATGCAGCCGGCGCGGTGAACCGGTTCACCGCCGCGTGCCGTGCCCTTCCCCTCAGTCGAACAGATAACCGCTTCCCGCGAAGCTGCCGGCGCTGGCGACAGGCATGGCGGCGATGTCGAGGCCTGGGGCCGCGTGGGTCACGGCTGCGCGCCAGGGCGTCGGACCGGCGGGGCGCAGGTACTGAAGCCGAAAGCTCGGCCGAGCGCGCAGCGCGGAGGCAACGGCGTCATCATCGATCGCGAGACCAAGCCATGTCCCGGAAGCGGGGGCGGTGCCACGGACGGGCTCGCCCGTCGCGGGGTCGATCATGTCCAGTGCAGGAGCCAGCATCCGCACGTCGGAGATCATGACGGCGAGCCCTCCCGAGCCCCAGACAGTGGCAGGAACGGGCAGCCCGTCCTCGCCAGCCGGCCAGGGAAAAGCGGCGACGGCGGACGCCAGATCCTCGAACTGGTGAAGCTGGTCGATCATGCTCAACCTCCGTACGTGGCGCGCGTCGCCAGCGCCTGGAGCTCGGCGTTTGGCACGCGCCGCGGCAGGACGATCACCCGCTCGATGTCGCCGTTCCAGGCGCTGCCGCCGCCCGGGTTCTGTGCTCCGATCTGGAGCGTGCTGGTGGTGCTCCCGTCGGCCGGCGTCGAGCTGTTGATGACGGTGCCTCCGTTCGCAGATGCGGCCGTGCCGGCCGCGTCCGTGGTGTAGGCGGCGCAGAACAGCGTGTTGTCTGAAAGGATGCCGAGGTTCTGGGATGCCGCGCCAAGGCCACCCGCCGCGAGCGTCCTGTCCGGGAACCTGATGATGCGGGGCCCGAGGCTTGGGCTGTTGTGCCGGACGAGCTCCTGGTTCTCGACCGACCCGGTGAACGCGGCGGAACGGCCCATCACGATCATGGTGTGGGCGACAGGCAATGGCAGTGGCGCAGCCAGGCTCTCGATCGCCCGCGCGATCGGACCGGCTCCTGTGATGATCGGGCTGGTGGGGACGTCAGTCACCTGCGGCATCCAGATGTGAAAGACCCAGACTGCGCTGGGGTTGCCGACGAGATTGAAATCGACCCACTGCTGCGCGCCAGCGATCGCGCCCGTGAACGACACCCAGCGCCACTCGCCGGGTACAAGCTGCGAGATGCTGTTGCCGCTCGTGGTCGCGCCGTCGCCGACATCGACGGACAAGAGCGTGAGACCTGTCATCGCGACCGGCCGGATGAAGGCCCCAACCGCATAGACCGCGCCATTGACGAGGCCGCTGCATGGCACGCGGAAGTGACCTGAACCGGACGCCCCGCCATAGGTTGCGCGGGCGGCGCGCAGGGTTCCGTCCGGAGCCGCCTCCGCGTTCAGCGCGATGGCATGCGTGGCTGCCCCGCCCACGAAGGTGTTGGAGCCCGACAATGTCTGGTTGTTGAGCGCCCTGTTCATCGCCCCGGTCTCGATGCGCAGGCCGCGTGCTGCATCCCGCCGCTGCGCGTTGTCTGCGAAGGGAGCGAGCAGCGCGGACCTGTCGGGCGTCAGCAGCAGGCCCGAACTCGCGCGGACGAAGGTGAAGGGTGCAAGGTCCGGGATCACGCCCCGCCGAGAGTGTGGCGCCCGTCCCGAAAGTTGAAGTCGAGGATGCTGTCGGCCCGCGCCCATGAGGGCCTGATGAAGCTGCGGCCCGTCGTGGCGACAATCATCGCGACCGTGCCGGAGCCAGCGCGCCGGAGGCGATGCGCCGAGGCGGCCGTTGTCACCACCAGGGCGGCGTCACCCGGCCCGGACCGGCGCGTGCGCACCGCTTGCCCCGTCGTCGTCATCGCCATCGCGGCGGTTCCAGCGCCGCTAATGCGGCGGCGCCTGGCCTCGCCCGCCGTCGTCAGGCTGATGAGAGCCGCCCCGCCCATCCGGATCGCGTCCGGCGCGTCGGTCACGCCGCGCAGCCTGAAGATGACGAGCGCGTGCTCGCCGGCGATGGAGCGGGGGCGGCCAAGCGCGCTCATGACAGGACGCTCATGGGTCGATCCCCTCGATCGTGACCGGAAGTGACGAGATGCGCCGCCCCATGCTGGTGGTGAAGCGCAGGCGCAGGCGGTTCAGCGCGCCACGGCCGAGCAGCTCGGTCTCGGCCTCCGTCAGCGTGACGACGCCGTGGCGGGACTGGGCCGCGCCGGGAGCGGCCGGCGGCGGAGCGGGGTTCTCGATGGTGATGCCGGCTCCGGCCGTCAGTGTCAGCGCCAGCTCGCGGCCGACATGCAGCTGGGCCGTCAGCTCGCCGGCCGACAAGTTGACGATCGCGCCGCCTGCCGTGAGCAGGAAGGGCAGCGTCAGCTCATCGCCCCGGCACACCTGGATGGCCATGGGGTCAGTCCAGCGAGGCTGTGATGTCGCCGGCGCGCACCACCAGCGTGTCCGTGTCGGCGATCAGCCGCGGGGTCTGGAACGATCCCTTGATGCGCATCGTCCCGCCCGCCTGCGCGGACATGATGGCCCAATGGCTGATCGTGCCCCAGGCGGCCCCGTTGGCGGCCGGGAAGGTGATGTCGGCCGCATTCGAGGCCGAGCCGGAGACGGGCGCGGTGAAGGCCACGGCCTGCCGCTGATAGCCCGCCCCGGCGATCTCGGTGGCGGTCGATCCCGCCTCACCGGGATCTCCCGTGAACAGGGCGAGCCAGTTGGCGGCCGGCATTGCCAGCGGGGCTGAGCCCAGCGCATGGGCAAGCAGCGCATTCTCGAAGTCGTTGGTGGCAGACATGGGTCAGTCTCCGTTGGGGTGATCAGGGCGCGGGCGGCCAGTGCCTGTCGTCGGCCGGATCGGCAGGCAGTTCGGCCTCGAGCTCGTTCGAGCGGGCGCGGACCGCCTTGGTCCAGTCCCAGAGCGCGCGCTGCCGCGCGAGCTCGGCCTGCAGCTCGGCGGGCCAGCCGGCGGGGTCAGGACCATGGTCCATGCTGGCGTTGAGCCCGAGCGCGAGCGCGTTGGACTGGGCGTGGGCCGGGAAGCGCGCCAGGATGCGCCGGCCGGCCTCCGCCTTGATCGCCGCGAGCAGCGCTCCCGGAGCGGGCGCAGGAGGCGGGGGGTGCGCCCAACCCTTGCCCTTGCGCACCATCCCGACCTCGGCGCCCGGCTCGTGGATCACGAAGCCTGCCCCTGGAAAGAAGTCATCGGGGCTCGATGGTCGGTCCCGATAAGAGGGCGGAACATCGACGACTTCAGCCACCGCGCCACGCTCGTCCAAACGCATGATCTTCAGCATATCGCTTTCCTTAAAACTCAATCACGACACGCCCCGGAGCGCCATTGCCGCCGGAGCCGCCCAAAGCCGCGCCGTTGCCTCCATCCCCCGGGTTCGCGCCCGGAGCGCCGTTGGTTAAGATGGCGGTGACCTGATCGCGGCCCTGCGCACCGTCAGCGCTGTCGCCGCCGCGCGCCAACAGGTAGTTTCCGCCGCCCACTTGGTAAGCGACGTTGCCGCCTGACCCGGTGCGCTGCGGCGCGGTGAAGCCCAAGGCTGTCCCCCCGGCGCTGGTGGACGTCATCACGGCGCCGTTGGCCGCGAAGCCCGGTCCGCCTCCAGTAGCGGAGAGGCGGCCGGAGATGGACGACGAGCCTCCGGCTGTGCCGCCTGTGGGGCTCGGACCCCCGACACCGCCAGAGCCCGGAGAACCGACAATGATCGTGATCACCTCGCCAGGTGTGCAAGTGTAATCGCCTACACCTTGGCCGCCACCGGCGCCGGAGCTTGAATACGACAGCGCGGCCGTGGCCGTGCCCCCGCCGCCGCCCCCGCCGCCCTTGGCCAGGCCGCGGAAGCTGTAAACTCCGGGCGGGACCGTCCAGTAATAGGTACCCGGTGTGTCGTAGGTGAGCCGACCTCCGCCGAAACGCTGCGTGAGGCCGGCGAGCTGGCAGGCCGCGCCGTCATACATCAGCCGCGCGATGAGGCCCGCGCCAAGATCGCCGGGCGAGAGTGGTGCGCCGCCCGGGCGGAGGATTGACCTCGTGCCGCTGAGCCCCGCGATGGCCAGCGTCGCCGCGCCGGTGTTGGTGGCGGTGAGCTTGATGTTGAGAGGGACGCCCTCCAAGGCCGCCCAACTGGCGGGCGCGGGGTCGAGAGTGATGCCGATCGCATTGGCCGTGCCGCTGGCCGTGCGGTAGTTCAGGCTTTGGTCGCGGACGAACACTGGATCGGCGAACCCTACCGCCGCCGCTGACATCACGCCTGAAACCCAGCTTAGGCCGGATCTCCGAAGAAACCGGCTCGCGCTCAGCACCGTTGCGGAGTTGTCGCAGACCAGATGCCCCTCAGGCGCGGTGGCAAGGCTCCAAACACCCACCCACTGCGCCAGCCGTCCCGCGAAGCCTGTCCACGCCCCGGTCGGCGCGGCGCCGATCACGTAGGTGGCTCCGATCGCGGGCGATGCCGGCGGCGCGTTGAGCACTCCGTCGATCGCCATCCAGAACGGGCGGACATGCCGCCCGAGGATGATCTGTGCCTGCGGGTCGATGACCACGGTGATCGCGGAGGGGTTGGAGACGGCCAGCTTGAGGCGGAAGGTTGCGACGGCGGCTTGACCAGAAGACGGCGGCGGCTTGTATCCGCCGCTCATCCGCGCAACGCCGATCATCGTGCCAGCAGACGAGAACAGCCCGCATTCCCAGACGTTGAAGCCGTGCGACGGCCGGGAACTGGCATCGGGCGTGTCCGCCGGCAGGATGGCGTCGACAATGATCTCGTTGGCCATCACCGCGACTGAGGCGATGGTGGCCCTGTAGCGCTCGTTGACCAGTGCGGTCTGCCCCACGACCGGCGTGTAGGGCACGCCGCTGGCGTCGCCAAAAGCGACATGGCTGAGAACAAGGTTTGTCCCGCCGCCGAGGTCAGCCGCAATGGCCGACTGGCCTGCGCTGGTGATGAGCAATCCGGTTGTCATGCGTGCGTCCCGATTTCGGTGAGCGTTTCGTCTAGGAACCCGATGCCAATCGTCAGGCCGGCATCAGCGTTTTCGCCCTGGTAGCTGTAGGGCGAGATCTCGGTGATCGTTTCGTCAAGGATGCCGGCGCCAAACACGATGCTGCCCGGCGCCCGCGGGCCGATGCCGATAAACACCGCCCTGCTCTTGGGCTTGGACGTCATCACCAGCGGCCGGATGCGGTGCGAAAGAGCGAGGATCTCTCCAAGCTCGGCCTCGACATGGACCGTCGCCGTCCCGCGCCGTCCGGGCGGCGATTGCTCGAACCATTCCGTGATCTCGTAGGCGCGGCCCGACAACGCGATGATGCTTTCCACAGCCGAGCGCGTGCCCTTGCGGCGATGATAGTCCGGGCTGTCGGCGATCGCCTGCCGCTTCTGGATTTCGGACCAGGCGTCGTCCCACCAGTCGACCGAGAGCGCCCAGGCGAGCCATGGCAGCAAGGGGGCCGGGCAGCGCCAGGCGTCCCAGATCGCCTCGATCACAGCCGGGTCGATCGCGTCGAGCCGCGACGACAGCCGCGTGAGCTCGCGCTCGAGGTCGGTCGCGTTCGGCGGGGCGAGGTCGAGATCCGCGATCATCAGCCGACCCACCCGACAGGCGCTGCCGTGACGTTGACGGTGAGCGCGCCAAGCGTCGGCGCGTTGAAAAGGTGCTGGATGACGCCTGCGGCCGGCACGGTGAAGCCAGGCAGGCCGACGCCGGCCAGCAGCGCGTCCGTGTAGCTCGCATGGGGCGGGTTGATGTCGGAGCCGACCACGTCAGCGTCGAGCACGTTGGGATCGCCGCCCATCGCGACGCCGGCCAGCGTCTCGACCGTGAAGGTCCGGCCGATCAGCCAGACCGGCCCGGTCTCGTCTTCCCCCGCCCAGCGCAGCCGGCCGAGGCAGAAGCCGCGCAAACGCTGTTCGGCCTGAGCTCTGACGATGGCCGCCGAGACCCCGGAGCGGACACGCAGGTTGACCGTGAGGTCGAAGGGCAGCGGCACGGCCGCCTCCACCGTGACGAGGTCGCCCATCGGCCGAAGGTCGGCGCGCCGAAGCCGGGCGAGCACGTCGGCCCGCATCTGGGCGGCCGCGCCGGGTCCGACCCCGGCCTTGGGCAGCGTCACGACCCGCACCTGCGGAGCGAGGCACACGGCCTCGTCTTCCGAGTAAGGAGCGATGTCGAGCAGGTCGGCGGAGGCCGACAGACCCCAGAACACGTAGGCGCCGACCGGCCCCGCCGTCGACCAGCTCTCGGGCGCGATGGCGAGCCGCTGGCGATAGGTCTCGTCATCCTCGCCAGCCAGGCGCGGCGTGCGGTAATAGGTGGCGCCGACATGGTCGAGCGCCCGACCGGCCGCGCCGGCCAGCGTGAGAGAGCGCAGCGCGTCGTTGACCCGGGCGCGCAGGATCATCTCGCGGTAGCTGCCGACCTCAAGGATGATCGATGACGGATCGCTTTCAAGGAACAGCGTGTCGAAGGCCGGCAGCTCCGGCCGCGCCAGCCTCCGTGCGGCCCAGCGTGCCGACAGCTCGGCCCTGTCGCGCGCAAGATAGGTCTCGAAGCTGAGGCTCTCGAGCACGTCCGAGACGGGGTAGGCTGCAAGGTCGATGGGCGTGAAGCGGCTCATGCTGCGGCCTCGATCCTGAAGCCGGCATCATTGGCTGCGAGGCGCGCAGCGCGCGTCTCCCCGGCGCTGTAGTCGCCCAGATGACCGCGCGGGAAATACTGCCCCTCGATCTCGAATAGGGCCACGCCGTCGGCGCCGATGCGCGTGGCCGCGATCTTCGACAGCCGGAAGCCCGGCTCCCAGAGCCTCAGTGCCTCCGCGATGGCCGCATAGAGCCTGAGCAGGGTCGCGGGATCCGGGTTGAGGTCCTGCAGCTCGCGCACCTGGGCGCCGAACCGCCGCCGCATGACGCGCCAGCCGATGCGCGTCGTCAGGATGACCGCGATCGACTGGGCGCAATGCTCCCAGCCGGCCAGCAGCCGCCCTGTCGCGCGATCCATGCCGGCGCGCGCCATCTCAGCTGCGCGCCTTCTGGGCGGGCTGCTTCGGCTCGGGCGCGCTGGCCTCGGCCGCCTCGGCCGGGCGGATGGTGCCGGCGAGCAGCTCGTACTTCGCCTGCGCCTCCGTCAGCGAGACGGTGCGGCTGTCCGGCACGCGCTGGCCAGCCACCCAGAGGGCGTCGGGATCCAGCACGGCATAGTCACGCTTCTTGTCGGGGCTCATCTTGTCTCTCCTGTTCAGACGGGCGGGCCGGGTGGCCCGGGCGGCGCGGTGACATGGCCGTGGCTGTCGCCGACGTTCTTGGCGTTGTGCTTGAGCTCGGCTCCGTCGATCTGGACGAGCGGGGCAGCGATGGTGATCGCGCCTTGCGTGATGGTGATGCTCGCTTCGCCGACCGCGAGCCGGGCGAAGCCGTCGCGGATCTCGAGCCTCGCATTGCCGATCGCCACCACCTCTCCATCCGCCTCGGCCGTGCCGGGCGATGGATCGTCGTCGGTGTCGACCCAGGGCATGACGGCCGAGCGCGGCCCCAGCCGGCCGGACGGGCTGACCACAAGCACAGCCTCCCCGATGCCGAACTTGGAGAACCGGGAGACGCCGCCGTTGCGCTTGCCCGTGTTGGCGGGAACCTTCAGCCAGGGCGAGATGATCGGCTGGCCCTTTTCGTCCTGGCCGATCTCGACCTTGAGCTTCGCGCCCTGGCGCTCATGAACCACGGCCTCGACCAGCGTCTCGTCGCGGCGCTGGCGCGCGCCCTCGATCGCCTTCCACAGCTTGCGGATTTCGCGCGCGACCTCGCTCATGGCGCGTCCTCCGGGGGGAGCGTCTCGCCGCCCACCGTGATGCTGACCGGGCGCGGATCGACGATCACGCCGGCCGACATGGCGGCTTCGGGCTGGCCAGCATGCACGTCGAGCAGGCACCACTTGGCTTCGACCAGCCCGATCGCCATGGCCTTCTTCGAGGTGGCGTCGGACACCGCGACCAGCTCGTCGCCGATCTCGGCCGCCGAGATGCGGCCAAGCCCCATGTAGGGGTCTGCGGCGATCGCGCCGGTCACCTGTTCCATCAGGTCGAGCACGGCGGCGTCGGCCGAGGACAGCGCGGGCGTGGCGCGGCCTGTCCGGCGCGCGATCAGGATGACGGCGACCGAGACGTCGCGGTCGAGCCGGCCGCTGGTCTGACGCTTCGGCGCGCCGCGCAGGTAGCAGACCCGGGCCGCCGGCGTCCTCGTGCTCTCCTCGAGCAGATCCTTGAGCTCGTAGCGGTCGAGTTCGACGCGCACGTCGGCGAACAGCATCCCCTCCGGCCCGGGCAGGCCGGCCAGCATGTCGGCCACGGCGTTGAGCAGATCGAGGACGCGGCTCATCCCAGCATCCTTCTGAGATAGGCCACCACGCTGCGCGACGCCTCGGCCCGGTTCTCGGCTGAAAGGCCAAGATAGGGGCGCGCCGGCATCGTCACCTTCTGCGTGACCACCAGACGTCCACCGAGCATGAAGACGAGGGCCGATGCGGTCTTGGGCCGGATCTCGCCGCCGAACTGGTGGATGGCGGCGTAGGTCAGGCTCGATCCGACCATGAGGCTGTCGGCCGAGGCGCGGTAATCGATCGACCGGGCGAGCGCGCCCGACCGGTTGAGGATCGGGTTCCTCATCTCGATCGTGTCGCGCCAGCCTGCGCCGCCCGGGCTGGGACCGCCGCCCAGGATGCGCTCGACCGTCTGCTCGCGGATAAGCCGGCCGAGGCCCGTCAGCAGCTTTTCGCCCTGGAGCGGGTTGAGCCTGCCGAGAGCGGTGTCGGCATCCGTGAAGCCGAGCTTCGTGAGGTTGATGGTGAAGCTCATAATCCGCTCCTCCGGTCACGCCGGGGAGCGGAGGAGAACTGCGCGCCGCCTTCGGAGCCGGCCATGTTCTCGGCGCCCGCGACCGTGCCCGAGCCGGGAGAGGCCTCGAGCTCGTCGAGATCCGCCTTGCCGGCGGCGAGGTCCTTGAGGAAATCGAGCTGCACCCTCGCGCGCTTGGCGATCTCCTCGCTCAATCGGTCGGAAGACGGCGCCAGCTTCCAGCAGGCCAGATCGATGCAGGCATCGCGGATCGCGGCCGGCACCACCGCGAGCGGCAGCTGGTAGCGCTTGCGCAGGTAAGGGTCGATCATGCCCTTGGCCGAGGCCAGCGCGCGCGCCACGGCCACGTCCAGGTCGACGTCGGCCGGCACGAGGGTTTCAAGGTGCCCCGCCCCGTAGATCGCTTCGATGTCGGCGAGCGTGGCGTAGGTCATCAGGCCCTCTTCAAGGCAACTTCAGGATCGGGCGGAGGGCGGGCTGAGCCCCTATGCTCGTGGCATTCCGAAACGGTGCTGGGGGCCTTAGCTAAGCCGTACCAGACCCTCCTCTGGGGTATTTCGTCAGGCGGCCGGCGCCGGCTCTTCTTCCGCGGCCTTCCCGGGCCGCAGCACCAGCATCGCGTCGCTTTCGATGGCGTCCTGCTGCTCTCGGGTCAGCTCGCCGGCCGCGATCGTCACCGGCACGGGGCCGAAGGAGAGGCCGGCGCGGCGGCGCGGACCGGACGGGCAGCTGATCTCGACCATCGGCCCGACGGCTTTCATCTGCACTGTCTCGGGCTGCGCAGTCGTGGTCTGGGAAACCGCGGCGTCGGGGGCAGCGGCGTCGGGCTTCTTCTTGTTTGCGTCGGCCATCGCGGCCTCCTGGGTAGGGGTTGCTCTCGCTGCAGCCCTCCGGTGGTCCGGAGGGCTGTGTGCGAAGGCACGCCCGCTCAGGGCAGCCAGGGCGCGACCATGATCTCGACGCGCTGCCAGTTGACGTTGTCCTCGCCATTGGCGAGGCGCTGCAGCTTCACCACCCGCTCGGCCGCGAGCTGGTTGGAGGTGCCGACGAGGAGCACGTTCGGCGTGATCGCGAGCGGCTCGCCGCCATCCTTCTTGAAGCCCGTCATGGCGAAGTAGGCAGCCTCGAAGTTGGCGGCGTTGAGGGTGGCCCTGGAGCCGAACGCCGTCTGCCAGAAGCCGAAGCCGGCCGTGTTGCGGCTGTCGGCCCCGTAGATGAACTCGTCCCGCATGAACACGTTCTGGTCGTCGGGGTTGTCGAGCGCGTTGAAGCGCGGCTTCTGCCGCTCCTGGAAGATGAGCGGCTTGATCGCCTTCCTCGTGTCGAGCAGATACCAGGGCGTGCCGCCGCCGGCCTGCATGTTGCTGACCGACTGGGTGACGCCGTTCGCGTCGATCACCGGATGGTCGGTGTCGAAGAAGAACTGCCCGTCGAAGCAGTTGGTCGAGAAGCCGTTGCCGATCGTCTTGAACACGAGCTCGTCCGGCTGGCGCGCGGCGGCGTCGCCGAGCATGGTCATCAGCGGCGCATAGATGCCGTAGCGATCATCCGCGATCTTGGACCCCTCGACCGAGACCGTGTCCTCCCACTTCTCGTTCACGAGCCGGTAGGCATCGGCCTTGACGTTGTTGATCTGCCGTTCGCCGATCCACTTCCGCATGCCCGGGATCTGGCTGAGCCAGGGGTAGAGCTCCTCGGAGGTGGTTGAGGTGACCAGCGTGGCGATGCGGTCCCACATCGGCGCGACGCCGGCGAGGCCTGTCTGGAAGTTGGCGCGGTAGCCGGTGATCAGCATCCGGAGGTTGGCGCTGTTGATGATCATGGAGGGGTCCTCTGGATGCTCATGAGGCGAGCGTTGAAGGGCTGTTGAAGGGAGGTCAGATGATCTCGACCCAGACGCCGGCCGGCTCGACGCCGCGGACCTTGCCGGCCACGGAGCGGGTGCCCGTGCCGTTGGTGCGGGCAACCGCGTCGTCGTCGGCGATGAAGCAGTCCTTGCCCAGGTCGGCAGCGAGGACCGGATCGCCGGCGAGGTTCCGGAACAGGAAGGTGCCGACATCAAACTCGCCGGTGACGGCGTCGGCCGCACCAGCGCTGTTGTCGAAGGTCTCGCGGGCCCGGCCGAGCGGGATCAGGTTGAGCGCGACCGCGCCGGGCACGGCCTTGCCCGCCGCATTGAGCACGCCGAGCGCACCCTTGAAGATGCGTGTGGTGGCCGCGAGCGGCGCGGTGCGGATGTCTGTGCCCTTGGCGGGGGTATCGCGCTCGGTGGAGAGGGGCATGGTCGTCGTCCTGTGATGAGGGGCGGGTTGGTTTCAGATGCCGGCCGCGCCGGCGTCAGGCGGCGGCCTTCCGGTAGGCCGCCTCGTCGATGCCGAGGGTGCTGCACAGCGCCTTTTCCTCGGTGGTGAGGGCGCCAGCCGTGCTGGCGGGGTCGGTCTTCGGCTCCGGGTCTGCGCCAGGCGTGAGCACAGCCGGCATGGCCTCGATCGCGGCCTTGGTGGCGTCAAAGCTGTTCAGCGCCAGCGCGACATAGGCCTCGCGCGCCGCGGGGGCGATTTTCCCGGCCTTGACCGCGTCGTCCACCAGGCTGCCGGCGCGGGCCTTGCGGTCGGCTTCGGCGATGGCGTCGAGTTCGGCCCGGGCCTTGTTGAGCGCCGCAAGCGTTTCGTCATGCTGGGCCTTGGGCACGAAGCGCGTGACGTCGCTCTGGGCATTGAGGGCCTTGTCGTGCTCCACCTTCAGCGCATTGCAGGCGGAGACGATCTCGGCGTCGCTGGCATCGGGCTTCAGGCCGAGCAGCTTGATCAGCAGTTCCTTCACGGGATCCTCCTTGGAAGGCATGGTCGATGGCGCGGCGCGGTTCAGCGCCTTGAGGTCGAGATTGGGGCGGTGCGTGAGCCCGGCAGAGGCGATGGCGGCGACCTCCATCGGGTCGGTCTCGCGCCGGTAGAGCAGGACCGGAGATATGAAGCGCCACTCGCGCGCAGCGATGGAATTGGCGGCGCGGGCCGACCAGTCGACGCGGCCCCAGATGGCGCCATCGCGGACCTCGAGCTCCTCGATCCACCCGGCCGCCGGCGTGTCGTCGCCCGGCGAGCGCAGCTCGAAATCGTGCTCATAGTCGATCACGAGCGGCAGCATCGGCCGCGTCATGGCGACGATGGCTTCGGGGTCGGACACGTGGAAGCGGCGCTTGTCGCGGCCGACGACCAGACGTCCGGCCGGATAGAGCATGATCCAGTCGGGGGCTCCGCCGGCGGCATTGAGCGCGACCGCGCGGCCGGCCGCCTGGGGCATGTCGGCCGCGGCGGAGCAAAGGGCACGCTGGAGGGCTGTGTTGCGAAGCATGCCCCACAGTGGCGGGGTAGCCGGGGCTGCGGCGCGGTGAACCGGTTCACCGTCATGGCCCGCCCGCTTTGCGGATCAGCGCAGCCTATGCTAGATCAGCGTCGCGGTCGAGCCAGTAGCGCTGCCTTGTGCATGAGGGGGTTACGACCCTCCGGCCGCGTCGATCATCTCCCGCCATTGCCGGTCGCTGACGACGTGGATGCTGTTCAGGAACAGCTCGCCCACGGCGCTTGCCTTGATGACGATCACATGAGGCCGGCCATCGATCCGGCGCGGCAGCATCAGCTTTGATCCCTCCACGACCGGCTCGTTGGCATCCAGCATCTCCTGGAGCGGCAATGCCGCGAGATCGAGGCCATGCTTGCCGACGATCTTGGCAGCATCGGCGGCCGAGACCGTGATGACGCGTGATGCGCCGGCGCGCGGCAACCGGGCCGCGACGGCATCGCTCAGCACAGCGACAGGCCAGCGCAGCCGGCCGATTTCGGCCTGCTGGGGCTCGAGCCGCCGCGCATGGTCGAAGCCGGCCTTGTTCCGCACGACATAATCAAAGGCCGGGTCCTGCCTGAGACCCGCCACCGCCGCGCGCCTGGCATCGTCCGAGCTCATGCGCTCGATGCGGGACACAAGCTCCTGCCCGGCCATGCGCTGGCGGCTCATTCCGGCATTGTTGTCCCAGCCAGGGTCGATGCCCTTCGGCACTGCCCTCGTCTGGCCGGTTGTTCTGGATGTCCATGGCTGTGGATCGAGCGGCGGCCTGCGCAGCTTAGCCGGCGGCAGGTCATCGCGCGGCTCCGATCGGGGGCGCGTGCGGCATTTGCAGCGCCAGCCATTGGGCGGGAAGTGGGTGCGCCACCATGGATCGTCGACCGGCAGCGTGGTCCCCACCCAGGCGCAGTGCTCGGGGCGCTTTCGCTCCGAAAGCGAGACGACATATTCGAGGAAAGGCAGGAAGTCCTTGTTCGCCTGCAGGTCGATCCATTCGCCGGCGGCCTGCGCCGAACGGATGTTGGCGTCGTAGATCAGGTTCAGCCGCCGCGCGCTGCCCAGTTGCTCTGTCACTGTTCTGCCCGTGGCGTCGACGCTTTCGCGGGTGCCCCACCAGCCCTTCGCCTTGAGCGTCGGCTCCAGCGCCTGGCGGAATTCATGGAAGGGCATGCCCTCGCCGATGGCCTTGCGCAGCTCGGTCTTGATGTCGTCGAGAATGTCGAAGCCGGCGCTGCGGGCGACCGTGAAGCCGAAGGCGTGCTCGGCCGGCGTGAAGGCATCCCAGGCGCGCGTCGCCACGGTCGGCCGCCGGTCGAAATAGCCGGTCACCGCGTCGCGGATGGCGCCGAGCTCGCTCACCTGATGCTTGCCCGCACAAAACGCCCGTGGGCGGCCGCGGCCTGCTCAGTGGCCACATGCGCGTGGCAACCTGCTCTTGGCCGTCCTGCCCGCTTTAAAACCGCTTCTCGGATCATTCCGAAGCCTCGGGCCGCTTGGCGGCGCGTCCGATGAGCGTGCCGACCGCGATCCGGCGCGCCAGCCGGGCAACCGGCAGGGTCGCGGCCATGGCGTTCAGCGCCTCCTCGAAGGCTGCGTAGCTCTGCGCCTGAGCGGCTGCCTCAGTGACCGCTTCGACGATGGGCGCGAGATCCGGCCGCCAGTCGGCCATCAGCTCGTCGACCAGCTTGTCGATCTCGTCCGTCTCGGCCGCGGTGTTCAGCGCCCGCCTTGTCTCGCCGCAGCCGGGGCAGCCTGCCCTGTCGAAGAGGCTGTTGAGCGCTGTGGCAGGCGGCGGCGCGGGCGTGGCTCTTTCTGGCGTTGCAGGGGCAGCGGCCGGCGGCGACAGCACCTCGTCGTCATCCTCGGGGTCGGTCAGGCCGAGCGGCTCGCGTACCTCGTCCTGGCGGACCTTGAGCCCGAGCGGCACCAGCTTGTGCAGCGCGTCGGCCAGCGCCGTGATGTCCCGCGCCACCCTGACCGGCAGAGCCACGCGCCACGCGCCATGAGCGTTGGGGCCGAAGTTCACGGCAACATAGGGCTCGATCAGCATCCGGTTGAGCGTGGCGGCGAGCTGGTCGGCATCGGCCTTCTTGATGTCGGTGCGCACCAGGTCGTGCACCTCGGCCTGCGCCTTGGAGGAGCCGGCATCGGCCGTCATGGTCTGGCCGATGATGGCCTTGGAGATCTGCTTGTCGAGATAGTCGGCCATGCCCTCAAAGGGCTTCTCGGAGAAGCCCTTGCTCTCGACGAACTCGATCTCCATCGACAGGGGAATGATCGCGGCCGCATCCGAGCCGAGATCGCGCACCGCCCGGAGCAGCACGGCCTTGTCCTCTGCCGAGGCTCCGGGGCCGTATTTGCCGAGGCGCAGCGGCATGCCGTAGACCTCGAGAAAGGTCATCCAGTCCTTCATGGTGAAGCTCTTCATCATGAAGGCCCAGGCAGCGAGGCGCGCGAGACCGGACCGCGCCGGCAGTCCCGATTTGAGCCTTGGGCAGTGGATGATCCATTTCAGGGGATCGAGCGGCACGCCGTCGGCGTTGGCGTCGGCGCGCAGCCTGAGCTCCGACAGTGTCTCGCGGTCAAACTGGAAGACGCGCGGATCATGCCGCTTGAACCGGGCGGGCCGCCAGCGCCTGGCGCCCGTCTCCCAGATGATCTCGACGGCAGCATAGCCCTTGCCGAGACCGTCCAGCAGATCGTCGATCAGCTCACCGAATTCCGGCCGGTCGAGAATGTCCTCGCGGATGGCGTCGGCGATCTCGTCCGCCTTCTGCTTCGCCTGCCGTCCCTTGAGCACGGGCTCGATGCCGGCGATCGCGCGCTTCCTCGTGGACAGCACCGAGGCGTATTGGAGCTCGCGCTCCTCCATTTCCTCGGCGAGGGTCAGGAAGTCGCGCATGTCGCCTTCCTGCGCCCGGCGCAGCGTGGCGGCGAGCCGTCCGGGCAGAAGGCCTGCGGCGACCGTCTCGCCGAAGAGCTGGCGCACGCCGGAGATGGTCGGCAGCTCGACCTCGCGGGTCAGCGCCCGGGGCTTGAGCGCCAGCCCGTCGGCACCGACGAGCGGCCGTCCGTCAATGCCCAGGATCGATGTTGACGTTGCCATCGCCGTGTCTCCTCACCAGAGCCCGTCGGGCCTGCGCCCGACCATGACGTCGCGCATGTCATCCATCGTCGACCGCAGGCGCAGGCCCGTGCGGGCGTCGGCGCCGTCGCGATCCGGCCGCGCGCGTGCCGATTGGTAGCCATAGTCCATCGCGCCGGCCGCGCGCGTCGCCTCATAGGCCAGCGCCAATGCGATCGCCGCGTCGCCATGGCGCGTGCCGCCCCCGGCCGATGCCTTGCGCAGGGCCGGCAGGGTCGCCACGCCGCGCAGCACCTTGAGAGCGCGCAGGTCGGCCGCGACGTCCGCGTCGCGCGGGATCAGGATCATGTCGTCCTCGAAGGCCGCCTTGAAGGGCGGCATGACCAGCCGGTAGAATTCCAGCGTGATCCGCACCGCCTCGGCCCCGTGCTGCAGCGCGAGCTCCTCGGCCATGCCAGCCCCGATGCCGGTGGCATCGACCTTGAATGCGATGCGGCGCGGCAATCCCTGCCAGAGAGCAACCGCCACCTGCGTCTGCTGTTCGAAGGGCAGGCGGTCCATCTCGATGAGGAAAGGGCAGACCCGGCGCATGGTGCGGCCGATCTGGAGCGGGGCCAGCACGCTCAGGTCGCGGTAGCGGCCGACGTCCATGCCGAGCGCCGATTGCAGCATGGGGTCGAGCCCCGCCAGCATGGCGGGCTTGAGTTCGTCGTCGATCCACGCGCCGATCTCGGCACGGCGACGATGGGCCGGCAGGTGCGTGAACGAGACGGGCACGGAGAGCCGAAGCACCGGCGCGTCATGCATGCGCGCCTCGATCAGCGGGCCGGGCAGGAACACGCCGGACCCCTGTGACGGGATGCAGTAGAGTTCCTCGTCCGCGCCGTCGCGGTAGTCGTCGACCAGCTTCTCGCGCCAGTCGGCCTCGGCTGCTGGCGACCAGGCGCCATGCTTGCCGCCATTGACGAGACAGATGCGCTCGAACAGTCCGTCGGCCAGCGCCTCATCCAGGTCGAAGCGGACGAGGCCGTAGCGGGCGCGGCCGGCTCGAATGTCGGTGATGACCTGATTGAACGGGTTGTCCGCGCCGTTGTGTGTCGAGATCACCAGAACCTTGCCGCCCCAGACCAGGAAGGCGAGCGCGGCCTTGAGCAGCTCGGCGAGGTTGTCGACGAAGGCCGCCTCGTCGAGGATCGCGAAGCCCTGCCGGCCGCGCAGCGAGCGCGGCTTCGACGAGAGCGCGACGATCGAGAAGCCCGAGGCGAAGTCGATCTTGAGCGCCTGGATGCCCTTGTCGGAGCCGTCGTCGAACAGGACCTCGGACATCGTGCCGGCGGCGCGTTCGAACAGGCGCGCCCACATCGCGGCCGCGTCGATGAACTCCTTCGCCATGTCATGGCTGGTGCCCATGTAGAGCGTGTCCATGCCGCCATCGGCGCGGCTCGATGCGGAGCGCAGCACGGCGTCGGCCGCGGCTCCCCAGGTCGCCCCGGTGCGGCGGCTCTTCTCGACGAAGACGACGTCATGGTCCTCGCAGGCCTGGCCGATCGCGCGCTGGTAGTTCAGCAGCGCCGGCGTCTCTTCCCAGCTCTCCGGCGTGGCGCGGCCCTGGGCTGCGCGCAGCAGCGCCCATTCATCGCGCGACGGCCTCGCGCTGACGTCGTCGGGCTCGTCAGGCGCCATCGCGGACCCCGAAGAGCTCGCGCCGGAACTCGCGCTTGGCCTCTGGCGACAGCCCGCGCAGCGCGCCAACCTTCTCGATCGCCGCCTCGGCCTGCTTGGCGAAATTCTTCTCGATCAGGATCTTCATGTCGGCCGTGACCTTCTTGGCCTGCTCGGCGTTCTTCAGCGCCAGCGCGAAGTTGGCCATCATCTCGGCCGACCAGTCGGCGGCCGGCACGCCGTCGGCGCGTTCGAGCATCTCGAAGATCAGCGTCTTGATGGTCTCGGCCAGCATGAGGGTCAGATCCTCGTCGCCGCCCTGCTCGAGCTTGCTGGCCAGCGCCGTGGCGATCTCGCGCGTCTCGGCGAGCCGGCGACCATGGGCTGCCAGGCGCATGGTCTTGCGGTTGAAGGCCGAGGACGAGATCTGCGGCGGGTCCATGACGCCCGCTGCAAAGGCCAACGCCCGCAGCTCCGCATTGAACTGATCGAGGATCTCGATCTGCGGCAGATCATTGTCGCGCAGCTTGCCAAGCGCCGCCTGCACGGCGGGCTCGGCCCATTCCGGCAGGAGGTCGATGGAAGAGAGCCGGCCGCGACCTCTTTTCATGACATGCGATCCCGCTCCGGCTTCATCGCTCACGCCTCCGGATCGGAGGGCGGCTTGACGCCTTCAAGACGGATGCGGCGGGCCAGGTGGTCGCGGCCGAGCGTGGTCAGGGTCGCGACGAGCACCGTCCCCTGTTCAGAGGCCTTGACGGCGCCGAGGTCGGCGAGATGCCGGATCTGCATGTGGATCCACGCCCGCGTGCGGTCGATCCCGAACAGCTGAAGCTCAGGCTCGAGCAGAGAAGACGACAAGGTGCCGTTCGGCTGCTCGCCCAGCGCCTTCAGGATGACGAGGCGCGCCTCCAGTTTCAGCCGTGTCTCGAAGTCGCTCATTTGGTGGTGTCCAGCATGTGTTCGTGCATTCGCTCCGCCATGCGCGCGACAGGCTTGAGGCGCTCGTCCATGGCCGCGAGCTGGCCCTTGAGCTCGGTCATCGCGATCTCCATGCGGTGGAAACCGGTCTTGTCGGGCAGGTGTGCGATCGCGTTCTCGACCTTGAGGATGCGGTCCTCGGCCGTGTCGATCTTGCCCTCGAGCGTCCTGATGCGGCCGTCCAGAATGCCCGCCTCCTTGGCGAAGGCTTCCTTGGTCACGAACTTGGTTGCGATGAGGATGGTGGCGAGCGAGCCCATCAGCGCGAGCGCGCCGCCATAGGACCGGACGAATTCGAGCACTGCGATGTCCATCAGCCTGTCTTCCGCCTGCACCAGGGCTTGCGCTTGGCGCGGCCGTCATAGGGCACGGCGAGGCCGGCCTCGATCAGCGCGCCGCCGACCGAGAGCCAGGTGCCGCCCTTGAGCACCTGCAGCTCGGCGACGACGCGCCCGTGAAACTTGTCCGGCCGCACGTTCAGGGTGCGGGTTGCCTGGCCCACAACCAGGTCCCGCGTGAACGCCAGCGCCTGTTGTCCCAGGGCGTGCTCGGCCGGGCAGGCCGCGCAGCTTGCTCCCCCTGAACGGGAGCGGGATCTCGATCGGCAGGCATGGGCCTCGGGCGCGTCGATGTTCAGTATCCGGATCGACGCTTCCTGCCCGATGCAGGGCAGACGGCCGCAAGGCCCGTCCATGAACCTGACCTCGACCGTGTCGCCATCGAGCACGGCCAGCACCTCGACCCTGAAAGGCCCCGGCGCGCGCCTCGCGGCGGCAGAGGCGCGCTTGTCGCCCGCTGCCGGGGATGCCGCCGCGCCGGGGAAGTCAAGGGAGGAAACGCCCAGGGAAAGAACCCCCGCGGGCAGTCCTTCGCCGGTGTCCCGGCGAAGCTCGAGATGCGGGCCGGCAAGGGCCACGCAGAACAGGAAGAAGGCCGTCAACCAGCGCATCAGCTTTGCCCCTCGCTTCGCCGGATCGCCCGGCAGGCCGGCTGGCGCCAGCCCTCGGCCGCGCAGACAGCGCGGCGCAGCATTCCGTAATCGGCGACATAGTCGGGCCAGATGTCCATGGCCGTGGCGCGTGTGATCTCGTAGGCGAGCCCGGCCTGCTCGGCCGGCGGATAGGCCTTCAGCTCGATGCGCGGAGCTGCGGCCAGCGTGACCGGCCGATCAGAAAACGCCTCGTCAAAAGCCATTCCGGCGCAGCCGCTCAACCACATTGCCGCGATCGCGAGGAGCGCCAAGTTCGTCATTCGCCGCATGTTCGGCCTCCCGCGCAGCGCGCTCCTGTTCCGCCGTGATCCGGTCGGCCTCCGCCGTCCGGATGGCATGCTCCCTCGCCCTCTCGCGCGCCCAGTCCATCAGCCCGCGCGCCAGCGCGAACAGATGGGCGAGGCTGGCGAGGAAGGCGCTCATCAGCCAATCTTCCTGACCGCGGAGACGCGGCCCCAGATGCCGACGACGAGGCCGCCGAAGGTGACGGCAGCCGTGAGCAGCGCCACGCCCTGGTCGACGATGACGGCCTGCGTGGCCGGATCGATGGTGACGCCGAACAGGCTGGCGATGAGGGCAAGGCCGGCGACGATCGGGCCGAGCACGCCTTTCGATGCGTACCAGGGCTTGGTCCGGGTTGCGGTCAGATCGGTCATGGAACGGTCCTTCAGGCAGCGTTGAAAACAGGTTGATTTCAGGCGGCGCGGCGGGCCTGCCGCAGCGCCTTGTCGAGCGCGGCGCGCACCTTGGCGGTCACGATGTCGGTGGCCTTGCCCGGCCCGAACTGCTGGCCGGTCCATGCCAGCACGGCGGCGCGGGTGCGCGGGCCGAAGTCGCCATCGTCAGTGAGCGGGAAGCCAAGTGCCGCCAGATCGCGCTGCAGGGCGGCGACAGCGCGCCCCTTCGAGCCCGGCATGAGCGTGGCCTCTTCCGCCTGGCTCGGCTGGGGCGGCGCGGGATCTGTCACGGCCTTGATGCCCGGATAGGCCGCCCAGGGCAGCTGGAAGTGAGGACCGTCGAAGAAGCTCTTCCAGTCGCCGCCCCACTCGACGCTGACCCCCATCTCGGTGGCGGCGCGGCGCATGGCGTCGGCAATGACATGATAGAGCGGCACTTCCCAGGAGATGCGGCCGCCAACCATGGCGACGACGTCGACGGCATGGGCGAGGCCGTTCGGCGCGAGGATGTGGCGGGATCGCAGCGTGCGCGTCGCGCCGCGCCTCAGCAGCTGCTTCTGCCGTGCGAGCGTGCGCGCCGTCTCAATCACCTGAAAGGGCTGCGCCGTGATCTCGGCCGCGCGGATCACGACCTTGCGCAGGTCGGGGTGCAGAAGCTCGAGTTTCTTGAGCGAGCTGGCGGTGAGCTTGGCGGACATGGCGGCGGGCCTCGGCAAGGGCGCCTGCATTGGCGCTTCGTTGCCACCCATCAAGCCGCTCAATCCCGGAATTCGGCGCGGTGAACCGGTTCACCGCCGGCCATCTTTCAGCCTGTATCGTCGAAGAGGGAGCGCTGGTCGCCGGCCCGGCGCGTGCGCGCCTTCGCCTTGGCCTTCAGCACGGCGCGGCGGGTGATGCCAGCCCGGGCGGCGATCTCGTTGGCCGGCAGATTGGCCTGAATGGCGTCTCCGATCAAGCGGGCCCTTCGGCGCTGCTCCGCAAGGTAGGATCCGGCCGGGCTGGCGGGCAGTTCGATCTCGGCGCCCTGAACCGTTCCGAAATGTGCGCCGATGGCCCTGGCGGCCGCCTCGCCGGCTGCGAGGGTGAGCCAGTGCTGCGGACCCGGGATGCGCGGGATCCAGACCCTCTGCCCGCCGCGCGCCCCGGCGACCGCGAGCGCGGCCGAGAGCCCGGCGCGGGCATCGCCCGTCGCGGCTTCGACCGCGTCGGCGATCTCCTGCAGGATGGCGGGCAGCGCATCTCTCACGCCCGGTCCCCCGAGGCGGGCTCGCGCAGGCGGATCGCCGTCATGTCGCCATCGAGCACGGTCACCAGCGTGCCGCGCTCCACCACGTAGCGCAGCCCGTCGACGACGATGGTGTAGCGCCCGGCCCTCATCTCCTCCGCCATGCCGGCGGCGCGGCCGAGCCCCTCCGCCATCGCCGCGCGGACGGCATCGATGTCGAGCCCGCCGGCCCGCTCGAGGAAGCGCACCAGGGCGTGATCGGAGATCCTGAGGCGGGTCATCGGGCTGGCCCTCCGGCCCTGGCGATGTTCTTGCGGTCCCTGGCCTGCAAGCCACCCGCCGCTTGACGGAACGGCATTGGCAAAGATTGATGTGCGCAGGGTCTTAAAGGGGTGAGAGCATGCGTATTGTTCTTCTGGTTGCGGCCTTCATGACTGCCGCTTTGAATTTGGCCAGTGCGCAGACGGCCGAACAGCTGGCCATGATCGAGAACGCTGTTCGAGCACGAGTGCTTTTGGAGAATTGCGATGCGGCCGAGATCAACGCAGCAACCTTGATGCGGGAAACACGGCGCGTTGGCCTTTCGCCCGAGGACCTGGCAGAGACCGGTCGGTTTGGTCCGGCGGTTGAGAAGCTTCTTGCCCAGGTGAATTCCGAGTACGCCACGTTTCAGGTTTTCACGCGCTGCAGGACGATCGCGGGCAGTCTGTTCGGCCCGGATGGGGTTCGATTGAAGAACCTTGTTGTCGAGTACGCCCCTCAGAGGGCGGCTACTCCACCCACCCCGTCCCCGTCCGCGCGAGCGCAACGTGTCACGCCCGCAGCCCCTGTTCTCGCTGGGGAAGACTTTGTCCTCGACTACAAGAAGTTCATCGGCAAGCGCGTTACCATCAGGGATTGCGTTATCGTCGGTGCCCGGCTCGAATTTGCTGGATGCTTCGTTGGCACCCCCGTGATGATCAACGTGCGATATGGCGATGCTGATCGATCGGTACGAAAGCGTGCCTTGGACCGATGCTCGGAAGTTGGCGTCAAGCGGGATTGTTTTGCCAGGGTAACCGGACGCGTCCGTAGAAGCATTACCGGCGAGGTGATTGGCTTGGACGGCGCGAGCCTTGAATGGCTGACCCCATAGAGCCTGAGCAACGGTCTGGATCATCGCTTTGGCCCTCCGGCTCTGGCAAGATCGTTCTTGCGCGCCAGCTCGAGGGCCATGGCGAGCGCCGCCTCGCGGCAGTCGGCCGGCACGGCAGCGAAAGCGCGGATCGCCGGCTCGTTGGCAGCCAGCCATTCGAGCGTCCGCGCCGCCGCGCCGAGGCGCTGGAGGTCATACTCCTCGGCGCTCTTGCCGCGCATCGGCTTCACGGAGAGGCCGCCCGCGAAGGAGCGTTGACGGGTCTCCGCGAGGCGCACGGCCTCGATCTGCTGGTTGAGCGAGATGCGGGGCGCGGTCATGACCGCGCTCCCAAGTTGCAGGCCGACCTGTTTTGGCACATTAAACGAGTGAAGGAATAGGCGACCATCAGCGTCTCCCCTTGACCATGGAGATCGCGGCAGCCGCAGCCAATGCTCCAGCAGCCACATGGAACCCGAGGACTGGAGCCGGCGCGCGGCGCACCTCCACTTTTCTCCGGCAGCCACCTTGGAATTCGCGCTCCGCCTGTGCCCTGCCTTTGACCTTGCGTGCCTTGTGGGCGGCTTTCCTTTGACGATCACCCTTCATCACTTGCCTCCCATCGACTGGCGCACCAGGCTGGCGTCCACGCCCAGCGCGGCAGCAATTTCAGCGAGGCTGTTGCCGGCCGCGCGCAGGCTCTTCGCCTGGCGAAACTGCAGGGCGGTCAGGGTCGGGGGCTCGCTCTCAGTCTGGTTTGGCGCATCAAGAGGATGGGCATCATGCCCGTTCTTCAGCTCGGCGACGCGCGCCATAAGCTGCTGGATAGCCTCGGCCTGCTGCACGAACACAGCGCGCAGGCCGGCGACGCGCTCCGCTCCCGGCTCCACTCCAAGCTCTTCGCCCAGCGCCTGCAGCGCTTCCTGCAGCGCGTAGATCTTGCCGTTCGTCTCATCTGCTGCTTGAGCCATGAGGCGGCAACGCCGCTCGGCATCTTTGTGCCCGGCCAGCGCGGTTTCCAGCTGGCTGCCAAGGCTTGCCGCCATGGCCTGCCATTCCGCTGCCTTGCGGATCTGTTCGTCCATTTCATGGGTGGCGTTGTTCGCCTCATTCTTCCAGCCGGCGGCTTCCTTGAGCGCCGCGCACAGGTCGGCCCGCACGTGATCGAGCTCGGCCATCATCATGTCGATCATCGGCCCGGCCGGCACCTCGGGCGTACCCAGCCTGCCCACCTGGGCATCCAGCGCAACGTCGCCTGTGGGCGCGCAGCGAGCTGAATAGGCGGCCTGGAAGAGGTCCGTGGCGTAAGCCGACGGGGTGCGCGCTGCCTTGCGGGCCATCTCGACCAGCTTGCCGAACTGCGCCTCGGGCAGCTTCAGCTCGATCACGCGCATCGCGCCGTCCGAGGTCGGCCGATGGATGGGCCGCGCCGCCTCATGGCTCAGCATGATGCCGGCAGCCTTGGCCGCAAGCCTGTCGGCGTTGCCTCTCGAAGTGCCGCGCCCGATCTGGGGCGCCTGCCGGTTGTCCTTCGCCTTCGCCAGCAGGCCGGCGATGGCATTGCGGCTCACGCCGATCTTCTCGGCGATCGCGGGCTCGCTCAGCCCCTCGGCGCGCAGCGCGACGGCGGCTTCGGTGCGGCTGGAATAGCCGAGCGTCGGCTTCGATGAGGGCATCAGGCCTGCTCCTGCTTGGCTCGGTCTTGCTTGATGCGGGCGATCCAGCCTTTCAGCGCTTCGGTGACGGATGTGCTCTGGGCAGGGGAGAGGAATTCGGGGGCGGCGACGCCCGTCTGGCGCCTGACGAAGGCGCGCAGGGCGGGCGCGCCCCTGGGGCCGCGGACCACCGCGCCGCAGGCCTGCAGCTCGCCCCAGAGCGCGTAGATGTGCCTGACATGGGCTGGCCGCCCGGCGCGGGCCGGCCGGGCGCGGAAGCCCAGCCGCTCGAATTCCGCCAGCACGCGGCCCCGCTCGGCTTCGGTCATTTCCCTCGCCGAGCTCTTGCCCGTGGCGCGCTCGAGGATGGCGCGATAGTCCTCCTCCTCGAGCGCGAGCTGCTTCTTCGCAATGTGGATCCTGGCGAGGGCGCTCATGGGGCGCTCCTCGCAGTGCTCGGAGCGGAGGCGGTGTTGATTGCGGCGAGCACCTTGATGCCGTTGTCCATCATGCGAAGATGAACGCGGCCATCGGCCCATGCGATCAGGTGCCGGCGCTCCAACGACCATATCGTCCGCGCATCGTGCTTCAGGAAGTCGACTGCATCGGCCGCAACCGCTCGCAGGAGCCTGACCTGCGCGTCCGTCAGCCGCTTCTCGCCATAGAGCGAGAGGCGCGTGTCGAGCCGGGCTTTCACGCCGCCCTCCTGTGGCTGGCGGCGAGCACGACGCGGCAGGCATGGGCCGAGACGTTCACCGCGCTCCTGCCGATGCGCAGCTTGACGCGGCCATGAAGATAGAGGTCCGCGATCTCGCCCTTGATCTCGCGCTCGCCGCCCTCCCAGGAGCGGACCGTGATGGCGACCACGTCGCCGATCGAAAGCTCCGGCGCGTCCTCGTTGAGGATGATGTCGTGGGCGGCCGTGATGGTCTCGGTCTCGGGCTTCTTGATGTCTTGAACGGTCATTGAAGGCTCCTGTTGGGGTGGGAGGTCGGTTGATGTGCGCGGGGCCGATCAAGGCTTGGCGTCGACACGATCGATCTCGCCGGCCAGCTCCCGCACGAAGGCGCGGGCTTCCTTGCTCATCTGATCGACGGCTTCGTCGAGCATCTCGGCGATGGGGCGCTTCCCGATCTGCTCGGATATCTCGTGGAAGACGCAGGCGAACAGCTCGGCGTCATTGAGCATGGCGTCCGCGATGTCCGTGTCGGTGACCGGGCAGCTCACTCTGAATTCGTTGGCCATGTCCGCCCCCTCACGCCGCAGCCAGGTCGATCGTGACCGGCTGGAAGGGATCGGTGGCCTTGGCGCGGCGGTAGAAGCGGACATACTCCTTGGTGCCGACCACGCGGATGGCGTCGCGGATCGCGTCCATCGCCTTCATCCAGCGGCTGTCCTCGATGTCGAGCCGCATCATCATGAACAGCTCGGCTTTGTTGATCTGGCCCTCCTTCTCGACCGAGAAGGCCTTGGCCACGAGCGCCTGGATTTCGGGGCGGCTCGATGCGCCCCATTCGAGCAGGCACTCGTCGATCAGCTTCTTGGCTTCCTGCAGCTGCGGGCCGAAGCTGATCTGGTCGGCAATCTGGATCTGGACCTTCATCAGCCCGTCGATGGTCATGAAGGTGACGTTGCCCTTCGAGCCGCCGGCCTTGCCGCCATACTCCTGCTGCAGCAGCTCCTGGAAGCCGTAGAGATCCGCGAAGGTGTGGGCCTTGAAGCGCGCGATCTGTTCCGAGAGCTCGGCGGCAAAGCGCATGACCTTGCGCACGGTCTCGTCCTGGAGCTTGTCGGCCGGCTTGACGAGCGCCAGCGGGATGAGCGCGCCCTTGGCGTCCCGCATGTAGGGCGCGCCGCCGACGTCGATGACGGGGCTTGCGATGATGGACGATGTCTCAGGCTGCATGTTCGGTCTCCAGATCCTGGGTGAGGGAAAGGGCGAGCGGCTCGCCATCGTCCGGCCCGAAGGTCTTGACGATCAGGGCGGCCATGGCGGCGATCTCGGCGTCCGTGGCCAGCATGGCCGCGCGGCGCGGGGCCTCATCGATGCGCCGGGCGACCGCGACGGGGTCGACGCTCTCGATCAGGTGCGTGAGGCTCGCGCGCTCCATGATGGAAAGCGTCATGCGCGCGGTCTCGTAGCGCAGGGCGAAGGCGGGATCGGAGGCGACCAGCTCGGCCGCGCGGCTCGCCCCATGCAGGGCGCGCGTGTGGTCGAGGTCGCACAGCGCCCGGCCGATGATCGTGTAGCTGGCCGTGGTCAGCTCCCGCGCCAGCCCCGCCGTGGCGAAGCGCGCCTCGACGATGGGCTGGGCGCGCCGCGTCGACTGGATGTCGCTGACGCTGACGCCCCAGACCTCGGCGGCCACGCTCATGATGTGAGCGACAGTGATGACGCCCTTCATCGGTCGCCCTCGATCGCGCATGCCAGCGCCTGCAGCTGGCCGCCCAGGGCCGCCAGCGTCAGCTCGCGGGCCGCGAGGTCAGCCGGCCTGCTGAGGATCGCACCGATGTCCCGGTCGATGCCGCGCAGGTTGGCGGCGATTTCCGAGGGCAGAAGCGGGCGGCGTAGGACGGGGCGAAGCTCCAGCGCCGGCCGGTTGCTGCGCCGGTCCCGCGCATCGAGCGCGCCGGCGATGGCGAGCATGGTCTGCTGATCAGGAACGCGGCTCATGCGGCGTCTCCGCCGTCATGCCCGTGGCGGGTGCGCTGGACGACCGGGAGGACGACCACAGAGGCGCTGCGGCGATGGTCCGTTTCGGCCGCGCCCTTGCTGCGCGGATCCGGCCCGGCCAGCACCATCTCCGTCACGTCGGCAAAGGCGTGGTTGGCGATCAGGGCCGCGGCCGCATCCGCGTCGCCGGCATCGAGCGCGGCCTGCAGCTCCGCCTGCTGGCGCGCCAGCAGGCTGCGGAGTTCGACGATCTCGCCACGCTTCTCCGAGATGGCGGGCGGGCGGAAACTGGAGGATGGGCCGCCGCGGCCGGCATGGGTGATCAGGTCGAGATCCCGCGCCACCGCCTCAAGGGCGTCGGCATCGTCGGCCCGGATCTCGAGCCTTTGCGCCGCCTCTGCCATGTCGGTGAGCTGGTCGACCAGCTCGCGGCAGGCGTCCACCGTCGGGCGCTGGTGGCTGTGGACATAGCGGCGCATCAGGCCGCGCAGATGCCGGAGGCGCGTGGAGAGCGGCGCAAGGCCTGAGGGGTCATCGTGCTGCATCGGGAGCCTCCATCTGATCTCTTCGGTTGGGGCAGGTCTTGCAGGCGTGGTAGAGCCGCGCCCGGGTGCTGTTGGTGGCGGCGAAGGGCCGCTTCTGCTCGGTGAGGCAGCGGTCCCGGCCGATCTCGCCGAGGATCGGGCACATCACCGTCTCAGCCATCAGTGCGCCCCGGATGCGGGCGCGGACCGAGATCATGTCGCCGAGATACTTGTTGGCGAGCACGGCCGAGACGGCGCCGGCCGAGTAGCCGACGCGGGCGGCAACTGCGCTCTGCGTTGCTGCGTTGCAGGCTTGCGCGAGGGCGACGACCTCCGGCGGCAGAGCTTCGCCCCAGGCGGCGCGCGCCTTGGCGAGGAAGTCGGTGGTGGTAGTTCCGGGCTGGGGGCCGCGCTTCATGCCGCCCTCCGCGATCTGTTAAGGTTAACGGCCCCGCTCAGGTTGCGGTCGACCAGGCCCGCCTTGGTGATCGCCGGCGCGAGCGGCCCCGTGTTGCGGTTGGGCAGCAGCCGCCAGTGCGCCGTCTGGCCCACAAGCCGGCGCGAGCCGAGTTCGGCGACATAGCCCGCCTTCTCCAGCGCCTTGACGAACTCACGGGCGCGGCGGGCGCTGATCTGGACCGTGTCGGTGGAGGCCGCGACCGCCAGCTCGATGACCGTGAAGCTGCGCAGGGCGCGCATCGCGGTCCAGAGCTGCTGGGCGCGCCGGCCGCGATCGTCGGCGAAGTCGGGCCGGCGCTGGATCGGGGCCGGCATGCGACGGTCGACGACGCGATACAGCGCGATCATCCGTCCGGCGATGCCGAGGCGTTCGGCGACCTTGATGATGGCTCCCTGCTCAACGCAGGCCGACACGTACTTCTTGACCGTGCCGTAGCTCGCGCCGTTCTGACGGCCGTGGATGTCGGCGACCGAGAAGCGGGCGTCGCTGAGCTCGACCATCACGGCCCAATAGTGCTGCGGGCTGCTCAGCCCGGAGGGTGGGGAGTGGCGCTTCATGCCGCCCTCCTCGACTGGCGGGGCGGCGCGCTGACGGGCTGGAAGCCGCCTGAATAGGAGGCGGCGCTGAGTTCGGTCGCGCCCTGCTCGAAGGCCCATTCCTTGATGCGGTCGAGGTTGGTGACGATGCGCCGGGCCTTGCCCTGGCTCGCCGTCATGATGGCGGTGATGATGTCGTCCGCGAAGGAGAGGCGCGGCGCGAAGATCGCGGCGAGCTTCCTCGTGTCCGCCGCGTCGCAGGGCTGGGCGGCGACCCATTCGAGCACCCGGTTGTGGGTGCGCTCGGAGCGCTCCAGCTTGTGCGGCAGCGCCTCCTCGCCGATCAGGATGACCGGCACCTGCGCGCTCTCGTGGATCTCGCGCACCAGCTCGATCATGCCCTTGTCGATCAGCTTGTCGGCCTCGTCGATGATCAGCGGCGGCGCGTCGCGGGCCGCCAGCTTCTCGATCGCCATCTCGGCGAGCGCCGGAATGGTGCCCTTGGGCCGGGGTTCGCCCAGCTCGCGGAGGATCGCCTGCAGCAGCGTCTTCTTGGTCCAGCTGTCGCCGATCTCGACGCGGGCTGCGTTGGTCTTGTTGCTCAGGTAGATCGCGGCATAGGTCTTCCCGTAGCCCGAGAAGCCGTGCATCACGCCGATGCCGGGCAGATGCGGGCCGCGATCCTTCAGCCGCTGGTGCAGCTGCATCATCAGGACGACGTTCTTCAGCGCCGCGAAGCTGGTGGTCGGCGGGGCTTGTGCGGGAGGCGGTGGGTGTGTCATGCTCTCTTCCGTTCAGTTTGATCTGCACAGAAGCCGTTCCGGATTGCGCCCGGGGCGGCTTCGCCTTTTGGGGGCTGCTCAACGCAACGCCGCCTCCCCGAAATCCCGATAGGCCGCATCCATGGCCCGGAAGGCCGCGCTGTCGGCGAAGCTCACCATCCAGAGCGTGTCTTCCGGCGCGATCGCCTGGCCGAGCTCGAGCAGCTCGGTGAGCTCCCGGTAGCGGCGGTACAGCTGCTGGGGCGTCGGCCCGGACCGCAGCTTGCGAACCGGTTCCGGACGGGGCTGCGGCGCGCCGGCGAGATCGGCCTCGATCTCGGCTGCCAGATCCCGCTCCTTCGCCGTCATCTCGCGCGCCGTGGGGCCAGCCTTGGCCGGCATCACCAGCGCGGCTTCATCGAGCGCCGGGGTCGAGACGGGGCTGGCGCGGCGCGGCAGCTCGACGAGCTTGCCAGCGTTGATCGCAGCCTGCCGGGCAATGGCGTCCGCCGCGTCGCGCGGCTTGAAGGCGGCCGCGGCCTTCCGGATCGGCGCGGTGCCCTCGGCGATGATGCGCTTTTGCGCCGCGCGGACCTGGGCCAGCGCCGTGGCGCGGTCGATGCCGCGCAGCTCCGGGCAGATGGCCGTTCCCAGATAGGTCTCGGCGTCGGGATCAAAGCACCAGACCGCGCCGAGATCGGCCGGATCGAGCCGGACCAGCACGCGTGTCCCGGGCATCAGGTCTGGCGAGAGATACCAGCTGCCCTCGATCTTGAGGCCCTGCTTGGCGACGATGCGGGTGCCGTCGCCGCCCGCGATCGGAGCCAGCAGCACGCCGAGCGCAGCCTCGTCCTCGATCCGGCGGACAGGGTGCGGCCAGGAGGCGGCGCGCGCGAAGGGCGTCTCGCCGTCCAGCCCGCCATGGGCGCGGTGGGCGTAGCGGTCATTCGCCCAGGCATCGGCACGGGCCTGCAGCTCCGCCGCCGTCAGTTCTACGTTGAAGGCGCGCGCGTCGTCGAGGCCGAGCCTGGCGGAGAAGGCCTTGCGGCTCTCGATCACCTTGCGGTCCGCGACCGAATGGCCGACGAAGCCGGGCAGCGTGGCGCAGAAATCGCGCTGGAAGGTGCCGATGGCGCGCTCGACCGCGCCCTTCTGCTCGGGCGAGAAGGGCGTCGATGTCTCGGTCTCGATTTCGAGCGCGGCGAAGAGGCGCTTGGTCCAGCGCGCCACGAAGTCCGAGCCGTTGTCGGTCTTGACGAGGTCGGGAACGCCCCAAGCGAGAAGCGCCTTGCGCATCAAGAGGCCCACGGCCTCGGAGCGGGCCGTCTTGGTGACCAGCACGATGAGGCGGCGGGACCAGTAGTCGATGCAGACATAGACCGCGTGGCGGCCGTCGGTGCACAGCGCATCCACCGGCGAGGCGTCGATCTGCCAGAAGGCATTCAGCGCCGTGGCCTTGTGCTGGTAGCTGCCGGAGACGCGGCGCGTGCTCTTGAAGGCGTCGGGATTGGTGATCGCGAGCAGCTCATCCTGGTGTTCGGAGCGCCAGCGCTTCAAGGCCCCTTGAAAGGCCCTGAGCGTTGGGAAGGGATGGGCGCGGCCGCCATGCTGGAGCGTGTCGCCGAAGCGGTCGATCAGCACCGTGCGGATGTGGTCCGCCGAGAGGTGCGGGTTGTGGGCCGTGAGCCCCAGCGCCGTCAGCCTGATCTCGCCATCCTTGTAGACATCGAGCAGCCCCTTGCCGCGCCGGGCAGCGCCACGGTCCACCGCGAGCGCGTCGATGTCCCCGCCCTTGGCCTTGGCCAGCCATGCGGAGAGCGTGCGCACGGACAGGCGCGGAATGGTGTCGAGCACCCATTTCGGCGCGTCGATCTTGCCGATGTTGTAGAGGTCGACGAAGTAGATGATCGCCGTCGTGGCCTTGAGCTCGGCCGTGCGGCGGAAGGCGCGCCAGGCGCCCAGAATGGCGATGCGCGCGTCCCGTTGCAGCATGGCAGGCGAGGGCAGGCCGGGCCGCGCATCGGGCGCGGCGAAGATGGCGAGCGCCGCGTCCTCGCCGCGCTCCGCCCCGATGAGCGCCACGCGCGCCGCTGCAGGCAGCAGCTGGACATGATACTCGAGCCCGCCGCCCTTGCCCTCGCGCGGGCGGCACAGCGAAGCGAAGCGGTCCCAGCCCTCGCGGGCGGCCAGCGCGTTGATGTTGCGCTTGGTGGCCGGCATTTCCGGCAAGGCGAGCTCGGCGAGCTCCGACGGCGTGTACCAGAGCTTCATGGGCGTGCCCCCTCGGGCAACGCGTGCATGATGCGCTCCAGGACAAACCCGATCAGGCCGGCGGATTGATCAGGCGAGATGCGCTCATCGAGCCTGCACGCGAGCGCTGCAGCCTCAAGCGCAGCCAGCTGGGGCGTGATCGCCATGTCGACAAGGACGCTGCCGGTGCGGCGTCGCGCACGGGCATAGAACTCTGCCATCAGCAGGCGGCCGTCACCTTGCGCGATGAGGTCCAGAAGGTCTTTCGCTGCGCCAGAGGCTCCATAGAGCCCGTGACCCACGTTCATCTCGAGGACTGACAGCCTCATGATGCGTCTCCCTTCGCGGCCTTTGCCTTGCGGGCGGCGGGAGCGCGCATGCCCAATGGCCCGTCGAACTGCGCGACGTATTGCCGGATGGAGGAGCGGGCCTTGTTGCTGGCGCGGCCCCAGATGCCGAGGAAGGCCTGAAACACCTTCTCGTCCGGATCGTCGATCCGTGGTGCGCCGATGCCGGCGATGTTCTTCGCCCGGTCGACATTCGGTGCGCCTTCAGCGAGCGTCCTGGCGACAGTCAGCCGCTCCTCGGTGTCCTCGATCTCGGCGAGGCGCTTCAGCTGCTGGCCATTGTCGGCGATCGGCGAGGCGCGCAGGTGTGCGATGATTTCGGGGGTGAGCGTGTTGTAAAGCACCCTCGTCCGTTGGATCGTCTTCGCCGCCAGACCAACGCGGCGGGCCGCTTCGCTGTCGAATGAAGACCAAAGGGACAAGTTTTCCCTTTGATTTTTCTCCAGCCACTTCTTTGACTTTCGATCGCCCCCGCGAACTTCCGGCGCGTTCTCTCGCTCGAATATCTCCGAGAGCCTGCCAACGAAGATGGTTCTGTCGAGCGCGTTGAGTTCGTTGCGGATCAGGTTGGCATGGATCTCGTGTTTCTCACGCTCCCTGTCCGTCATCTCGCGCACGTACACGCGGATGCGGGTCCATCCGAGCAGCTTGGCCGCTTCGTAGCGATGCTCGCCATCGACCAGCAGGAGCGAGTTAGAGCCCGGCATGACGGCAACGGCGATAGCCTGACCTTGCCCTGCCTCATTGAAGCTGACGGCGAGCGCTTCGACATGGTCGCGGCTCACAAGCCGTAAGCGCTCGGGCACCACAATAGCGTCGATCTCGACCTCGCGGTCACCGAGATTGTCACGGAGGTCGGCGGTCGTGACCGCGCGTGGCGGAATGAACGCGTCCGACATCACGCGGCCTTCCGCCTGATGACGTGGCGGCGCTGGCCGCAATCGTCATAAAACACGGGCCAAATGACTTGCGGCGGTTGCCCCAGCGATCTGGCAATGAGGTTCTGGACCTTGGGGTACGGCGTCGTCAGTCCCTTGTAGAAGGTGAAGCGCGACATCCCCGATTGATCAGCGAGGGCTGCTGCGGTTGTGCCCTTCTCACGCAGGGATGCGAGGATCTTCTCGCGGCTCCAATTCACGGCCATTGGGTGTCCATCTCGTCAAGCCAGGTCTGGCGTGTTAACCACACATGTGCGGGTCACTTGTGGGGAATACGCCATATGTGGCTTAATCTGTCAATGGCGACAAGCCAGTTTTTGTAAGATCGGCCGGTTGTGACTAACGACGATGAAGCTGCGCTCGCTGAGCGGCTCAAAGAAGCTGTGGCCCAAGCCGGTGGCGTGCGGGTTGTCGCGCGCATCTCGGGCGTGCCGGAGCGGACTTTGACGCGATATCTCGGAGGTGGAAGCGAGCCGCCGGCGTTGACGCTCGGGCGGATCGCGCGCGCGGTCGATGTCAGCCTGGATTGGCTTGTTGGCAAGGGTGATCGCGCCACAACAAGCCGATCCGCTCAGCCAGATATGGCCGGCGGCGACCATGCAGACAGCGATACCGTTCTGATTCCTCTCATGAGCGCGGTCGGCAGCGCCGGAACCGGTATTCAGAACCATGACGTCGAGGTGCTCAGGAGGCTGCCGTTCTCACGTCAGCTGCTGCAGCGGCTGGGCGTTCGCGTTCAATCCGCCCAGTTCATCCAGCATTCGGGGGACAGCATGTTCCCAACCCTTCAGGACGGCGGGGTGAGCCTTGTGGACACCTCCCGCACGAGGGCCAGCGACGGCAAGATCTATGCGCTCATGATCGGCGACGATCTAGTCATCAAGCGCCTGCAGCTCGGCGTAAAGGGATTGACGCTGATCAGCGACAACGCCGACAAATACCCGCCCGAGACCCTCTCGGGTTATGACCTCGACCAGGTGAAGATCATGGGCCAGGTGTTCTGGTCAGGAGGTGTGGTGTGAGACTGCTGCTCGTCGCTTTTATGTTCTTCGCACCTGGTCTCGCTCAGGCCGGCTCATGGTCCAGCGATACGTTTCACCAGGCCTTCAACGCAGCTGCAAAGAAGGCAGGCGTGTCGATGAGCCTGCGAAAGATCAGCTGCGATGCAGACCGCGATTGCCGGTTCGCCCTCGGGGAGAATGTCAGGGCAGAAGCGCGCGGCGGCGACGAGCTTGACGAGGTGGCGTTCTATATTCCCGCGAGCAGCGAACAGGCTCAGCGGCGGCGTGCCGCTCTTGAGGCCGGTCGCATTCTGGGGGTGTTGGTCGGAGCTTTTGATGATCGCACCGCGGCGCAGAGAAGCGCCATGGTGGCGACGCTTCTCGATCAGGCAACAGGGCCAACGCGCCGCGGCGAGCAGCGCCTTGAACGCGGCGTCATCGTGCTTTCGGCAACGCAGCCGGACAGCTTTCGGGTTTACCTGACGCGTTGACGAAACGCGTCCTGCCACGGCGAGGGGAAGTGCCATGTCGACGCAAGAGCATGACGCCAGATCAGCAAATACATGGCCTACGCCATCACGGCGACGGTTCGTCTCGCTTCTTGCGGTGTCCGTTCTGCTCGGCACCTCAGGCGGCGCAGCCGAGGCGCGCGGCAACCGTCCATGCTCCGGGCGAAAGGGCGGCGTCAGGCGCTGCGAAGGGTCTCTGTTCATCTGCAATGACGGCTCCGCAAGCCGCTCGAAACGAACATGCGCTCGCCCGGACGATGACGATGCGGCCGGCGCAGGCGGTGCATCGGGAAGCCGCCGCTCCGGAGGGCGCGGTCGCTCGACGCGGGGGAAGCGGGCTAGTCTTGCCGCCGAGGAGAAGCCGCTTTGACCGCTCCGGATGGCATCGCGCCGCCTATCCGGCGGCGTCAGCTCCAGGAGGCCTATGTGATCGAAGACGCTCGCGGCGTCAGCCTCGGCTACGTGTATTTCGAGAACGAGAGCGGCCGCGCGACGCAGGTCAAGCGCTTGAGCAGCGAGGCGGCGCTGGCAGTGGCGCGCATCTATGCCAGGGCGCTGCAGGATGCTCTCGGCGGGGCCACTGATGGGCTGCCTGACGACCGCTTCAATGCCGGTTGAAGGCCCTTTTCAGCATCCCAGTTAGCGTGGGCGCCTTGAGCCGTGGTTTTCCGCTAAGTCCCTGTTTTTCGGTGATAAAGAGCTTCTGGGATGCACAGGGCGAACCGCCTCCAAAATCATCCCACTTTCCGCTTGGGCGGGACAGAAAAACAATGACTTAGGCGCAATCGAGCAGGGGCCCGTGGTGTTTACTGCGGTTTGATCGTTCGCGGCAGGCCAACAATGCGTTATCGCCTCCATCCGCATCATTCGCCCCCTAACGCTATGATTTCGCCGCGTGAAACGCCAGCCAACACCGCGCAATCCCGCCAAATCCCGGCTATTCCCGCTTCTCCCCTAATGCAGCTTGATCGTTCGTTTCACAGTTCAGGCCTGACCGGGCCGGAGCTTGTAGAAGGTATGCCGGCCGATCGTGTCCATCTTCTTGAGGCTGCGCGCCCAGCGGGGGCGGACATAATCGGCGTGATAGTGGGTCGAGGCGCCCACCTCGTCGAGGTAGATCTTGCCGCTCACCACATCGGCCGCGATCTGCACGGCCGCCCGCCAGGCGTCGGGTTCGGTGATGCGAAGCGACTTGCCCTCGCAGGCGAAGGTGAACTGGCAGGCGAGGAAGCGGTATCGGTTCTGGTAGACCACGCCGCAGACCGTGTTCGGATAGTTCTCGTGGCGCACCCGGTTGAGCACCACCTGCGCCACGGCGGCCTGCCCGTCCTCGGGCTCGCTGCGGGCCTCGAAATAGACCGCCTCGGCAAGGCAGCGCATTTCATTGATCTGGTTCTGCGCGTCGATCAGCTCGGCAAAGTGCGAATGCGGCATGGCTGGCGACTTGGGCGCGATGCTCGTCGCTTCGCCAGGATCGGCCGGCAGGCTGGCGATCTGGGGGCCTGCGGGCGAAGCGGGGACGCCATCGCGTGCGGCCTCCGTGGCCGGCGCCTCGCCGGGCTGAATCTCGAGCGGCTGCGGGCCCAGCAAGGCCAGATTGATGAACGCGAGGTTGAAGCCCGCCGAAACCACGCCCTCGTCCTCCAGGCCGAAGATCAGCCGGTCCACATCGGCCTTTTCCGGCTGGTCTGGTACGGCCTCCGAGCCGTCGGTCACACTCGGCCTGAGCGGCGGCAACTGGTCGCCCTTGAGGCTGCGGTCGATTTGCGGGAACACCATAGCCTGCTGCGCCGCCTGCTTGAGATCGGGCTTGGGCTCGAGAAAGGCGGATCGCGGCGGCGTCAGCCTGGGCTCCTCCGGGCTCAGCGCCGCATGCTGAAGCTCGGCGCCAAGATCAAGCCCTGGCAGACGGAAAGCGCTCGCCAGTGTGATCAGGGAGGGACCGGCCATCGCCTCAGGGCCGGGGCCCCTGTCCGCCCGGACAAGGGCGCGCTCGATGTCGATCAGCGAGGAGCCGCCCGTTTCGGTTCCGGCGGAGGCGGTGAACGACACCAGCAGCCCGGCCGACAGCGCCCATGGCGCCACAGTCGCCAGCGCCCAGCGGGCCATCTGTCCGGAAGCTCCCGATGAACGCCGAGGCTGACGCATGCGACCGACCCACGCAACACGAACACGAACGCACCAGGCGCTTTGCCGCGCCGTGCAACATGGTTATTGCGCCGGTAAGGTTGATGCCCGGTTAAGAGCCGGAGCGCTGGCCGCTGCCATGCCGCGCGCGAATGGCCTTGATCACCAAACATGACTTGGCCGTCACGGCCGCGCTGCTATCGTGCGCGGCTCAATATCAGGCGTTTCGACCGCCTTGGATGATCCCTTCAGAGGCCGTTCATGTCAGCAACCACACCGCCCTCCGCCACGCCGGTTCCGTTCTGGCGGACGCCCGAGGCGATCATCGTCTGTGGCTGCCTCGTCGCGCTGATCACCTTCGGCCCGCGCGCTTCGGCCGGGCTTTTCCAGATTCCGATGACGACGGAGCATGGCTGGACGCGCGAGGTGTTCTCGCTCTCGCTCGCCATCCAGAACCTGCTGTGGGGTCTCGGCCAGCCCTTTTCGGGCGCGATCGCGGATCGCTACGGCACGGTTCGCGTCTTCGTCGTGGGACTCGTGCTATATGCGCTCGGCCTCGTGGTCATGGCCTCTGCCTCGACGCCGGGGATGCTGCATCTGGGCGCAGGCGTGCTGATCGGCTTCGGGCTGTCGGCCTGCTCCTTCAACCTCGTGCTGGCCGCCTTCGCCAAGCTGCTGCCCGATTCGTGGAAGCCCATCGCGCTCGGCGCCGGCACAGCGGCGGGCTCATTCGGCCAGTTCTTCTTTCCGCCGATCGGGAACATCCTGATCGAGAACATGGGCTGGCAGATGGCGCTGGTCATCTTCGCCTTCACGGTGCTGGCGGCGCTGCCGCTCACGCTCGCTCTGGCCACGCGCGGCAATGGCAAGCATGTCGCAACAGCCGGGCCGAGCGCCGCCAGCCAGAGCATTTCACAGGCGCTGGCCGAGGCTTTCCGCCACCGCTCCTATGTGCTGCTGGTGCTCGGCTTTTTCACCTGCGGCTTCCAGCTGGCCTTCATCACCGTGCACATGCCGGCCTACCTCAAGGACATCTCGATGCCGGCCTGGGTCGGCGCCTGGACGCTGGCGGCGATCGGCCTCGCCAATGCCGCAGGCTCGCTCGGCTCGGGCTGGCTGATGCAGCGCATGCCCAAGCGCCATCTGCTCGCCTGGATCTATTTCGGCCGGGCGGTGGCGATCTTCGCCTTCATCATGTTGCCCGCATCGCCCGCGACGGCGCTGGCCTTCGGCGTCGCCATCGGCTTTCTCTGGCTCTCCACCGTGCCGCCGACCTCGGCGCTGGTGATGCTGATGTTCGGCACGAAATACATGGCCATGCTCTATGGCTTCGCTTTCTTCTCCCATCAGGTGGGCGGCTTCCTCGGGGTGCTGCTCGGCGGCCTGCTCTATGAGGCGACGGGCAGCTATCTCCTGGTCTGGTGGCTGTCCATCGCGCTGGGCATCGCCTCGGCCGTGATCAACCTGCCCATCGTCGAGAAGCCGGTGGACCGCGGGGCCGCTCCCCAACCGGCCTGATTCGCTTGCGGCGCGCTGCGGGCTGCGCCACAAACGCCACGTTGCATCATCGAGGGGACAGCAAGCATGAGCACGTTCAAGGCGCTGGTTCTGCGCAAGGGCGAGGCGGGCCAAAGCCTCGCCGTGGAGGCCTTCCCCGAAGCCGAGCTGATGGAGGGCGACGTCACGCTCCGCGTCTCGCACTCGACCGTCAACTACAAGGATGGGCTCGCCCTCACCGGCAAGGCGCCGGTGGTGCGGCGCTGGCCGATGATCCCCGGCATCGACGCAGCCGGCATCGTGGAAAGCTCGGCGCATCCCGGCTTCAAGCCGGGCGATTCTGTCATCCTCAATGGCTGGGGCACGGGCGAGACCCATCTCGGCTCCTATGCCGAGAAGGCCCGCGTCAAGGGCGACTGGCTTGTGCCGCTGCCCTCAGGGCTCACCGCCGCCGAGGCCATGGCCATCGGCACGGCGGGCTACACCGCCATGCTCGCCGTGCTCGCGCTCGAGCGCCAGGGGCTCAAGCCTGCCGACGGCCCGGTCGTGGTCACGGGCGCGGCAGGCGGCGTCGGCTCGGTCGCGATCTCGCTGCTTGCCTCCGCTGGCTGGAATGTCATCGCCTCGACCGGCCGCATGGCTGAGGCCGACTACCTCAAGGGCCTTGGCGCCGCCGAGGTCATCGACCGCGCCGAGCTCTCGGTTCCCGGCAAGCCGCTGGCCAAGGAGCGCTGGATCGCCGGAGTCGATTCTGTCGGCTCGCACACATTGGCCAATCTCCTGGCCATGGCCCGCTATGGCGGCTCCATCGCCGCCTGCGGGCTGGCGCAGGGCATGGACCTGCCCTCCTCGGTGGCGCCCTTCATCCTTCGCGGGGTGTCGCTGCTCGGCATCGATTCGGTGATGTGCCCCAAGCCCCGCCGCATCGAGGCCTGGAGCCGGCTGGCGCGCGATCTCGACCGCGCCAGGCTCGCCGGGCTGACCACCACCATCGGCTTCGATGCCTTGCCCGATGCAGCGGCCCGCATCCTCGCGGGCGAGGTGCGCGGCCGCATCGTTGTCGAAATTGGATGACCTGACCGGAAACCTTCCGTAAGGTGATTGGCGGGGGGTAATCACGATGGGTCGAATATGGAAAATTCTGCTTGGCGCTATGCCGCTCGTCTTGGCTGTCACCAGTGACGCCGCTGCCCGGCAGTAGCCCTCAGGTCGCGCGAACACCGTTGAGGAGGCTGCCGCCTTGCGCATCAGGAACTGGGGGCTCAACCCTAAGCAGGCGCAGTGCGTCACGGCTCTCTACGTCGCCCGCGCCACGCAGATGCCCAATGGCCGCTGGCGGGTGATCGAGGACCGCCGCTTTGCCGGCACGAGCTTCGTCGATGAGGCCCGCCGGACCTGCGCGGTAGAGCCCCCGCCCTGAAGTCGCTTCGGATTTCGGGCCCGGCCGCTTGCAGGCCACCCACGCATGCGCCAAAAGCGTGGGCATGGGGGCCTTGTCCATGATCGAAAAACTGCTCGAGAAGTTCCTGTTCGGCAGCCGCTGGCTGCTCGCGCCTTTTTACGTGATGCTGGTCATCGCGCTCTTCGCGCTGCTGATCAAGGCAGGGCAGGAAACCGTTCACTTCATGCTCACGGCCTGGACCGCGACGGAGAGCGAGATCATCCTGGGCGTGCTCGCCCTCGTAGACCTCACCCTCACCGGCTCGCTGATCATCATCGTGATCTTCTCGGGCTATGAGAATTTCGTCTCGCGCATCGAGGCCGATGATCACAAGGACTGGCCCGAATGGATGGGCAAGATCGACTTCACGGGCCTGAAGCTGAAGCTCGTGTCCTCCATCGTCGCCATCTCGGCCATCCAGGTGCTCAAGGCCTTCATGAATGTCGGCAAGGTCTCCGACCGCGAACTGATGTGGCTCGTCGGCATCCACATGATGTTCGTGGTGTCGGGGCTGCTGATGGCGCTGACCGACAAGTGGACCGTGGATGCGGTAAAGCCGAAGGGGAAGGGCGAGAATCCGGCAGCGTGAGACCCATCCGCCGCTCCTTGCGGGGCGCCGGCCCCTTGCGCCGCTGATGGATGTGTCGACCGGGCGGCGCTTTCGTCATCCGCGCCGTGCAGCGATCCGATGCGCATCCCGCTCGTTCGTCGGGACGTTTCAAGAGCGCCAGTGGCGCTCCTGATCGGCGGAGCCGACCGCAACCTCACCCCCCGATGTTGAAGGCCGCCAGCGCCGCCATGTTGACGATATCGCTGTCCTTGGCGCCCAGCGGCACGATCTGCACCGGCTTGTCGAGGCCCACGATCAGCGGGCCGACCACGGTCGAGCCGCCCAGCTCCTGCAACATCTTGGTGGCGATCGAGGCCGAGTGGAAGGCCGGCATGATGAGGATGTTGGCGGGCTGGGTCAGACGGCAGAACGGATACTGCGCCATCAGGTCCCGGTTGAGCGCCACGTCCGCGGCCATCTCGCCATCATACTCGAAGTCGACGCGCATGCCGTCGAGTATCTTCACCGCCTCGCGCACCTTGTCGGAGCGTTCGCCAGCCGGGTGGCCGAATGTCGAGAAGGCCAGCAGCGCCACGCGCGGCTCGTAGCCCAGACGGCGGCCCACCCCGGCCGCCTCGATGGCGATCTCGGCCAACTCCTGCGCGCTCGGCATCTCATGGATCGCCGTGTCCGCCACCAGCACGTTCCGCCCGCGCGAGAGTGCGATCGACAGGCCGATGACGCGGTGGCCCGGCTTCTCGTCGATGACGTGGCGCACATCCTCCAGCGCGATGGAGTAGTTGCGGGTCACGCCCGTCACCATGCCGTCCGCATCGCCCAGCGCCACCATGGCGGCGGCGAAGTGGTTGCGGTCATTGTTGATCAGGCGCTGGCAGTCGCGGAACAGGTAGCCCTGCCGCTGCAGCCGTTGATAGAGGAAGTTGGCGTAGGCCGAGTTGCGCATCGACAGGCGTGCATTCTGGATCTCGATGTCCTTGCCCTCCAGCTCGATGCCAAGGAACGTGGCGGTCTCGTAGATTCGGTCCTCGCGGCCGACGAGGATCGCCCGTCCGAGCCCCTGGCCCACGAAGGAGACTGCGGCGCGGATCACCTGCTCCTCCTCGCCCTCGGCGAAGACGATGCGCTTGGGATAGCGCCGCACCCGCTCGAAGATGCGGTTCAGCGTGCCGGCGACGGGGTCGCGGCGGGCCGAGAGCTGCGCGCGATAGGCGTTCATGTCCACGATGGGTTTGGCCGAGACGCCCGTTTCCATCGCAGCCTTCGCCACCGCGAGGGGGATCGTGGTCATCAGGCGCGGATCGAACGGCACCGGGATGATGTATTCGCGCCCGAAACGCGGCCGCGAGCCCTGATAGGCTGCGGCCACCTCGTCGGGCACATCCTCCTGCGCCAGGGCGGCCAGCGCCTCGGCTGCGGCAATCTTCATCTCCATGTTGATCGTGCGGGCGCGCACGTCGAGCGCGCCGCGGAAGATGTAGGGGAAGCCCAGCACATTGTTGACCTGGTTCGGATAGTCCGAGCGGCCCGTGGCCATGATCGCGTCGTCACGGATCGCCGCCACCTCTTCGGGCGTGATCTCCGGGTCCGGGTTGGCCATGGCGAAGATGATCGGGTTCGGCGCCATCGAGGCCACCATCTCGGGCGTCACGGCGCCCTTCTGGCTGAGGCCGAAGAAGGCGTCGGCGCCCCTGAGCGCATCGGCAAGGGTGCGCGCGTCCGTCACCACCGTGTGCGCGCTCTTCTGCTGGTTCATGCCCTCGGTGCGGCCGCGCCAGATCACGCCCTTGGTGTCGCACAGCATGACGTTGTTGGGCGCGAAGCCCATGGCCTTGAGCAGTTCCGTGCAGGCGATGCCGGCCGCGCCCGCGCCGTTGACCACAAGCCGGGTGGACTTGATGTCCCGCCCGGTGAGCTTGAGCGCGTTGAGCAGGCCTGCCGCGGCGATGATCGCGGTGCCGTGCTGGTCGTCATGGAACACAGGGATGTCCATGAGCTCGCGCAGGCGCTCCTCGATGATGAAGCACTCGGGAGCCTTGATGTCCTCGAGGTTGACGCCGCCGAAGGAGGGGCCGAGATAGCGCACCGCGTTGATGAAGGCCTCCGGGTCCTCGGTGTCGATCTCAAGGTCGATCGAGTCGATGTCCGCGAAGCGCTTGAACAGCACCGACTTGCCTTCCATCACCGGCTTGGAGGCCAGCGCGCCGAGATTGCCGAGGCCGAGGATCGCCGTGCCGTTGGAAATGACCGCGACCAGGTTGCCGCGCGTGGTGTAGTCATAGGCCCTCGACGGGTCCTCCGCGATGGCCAGGACCGGCACCGCGACGCCCGGCGAATAGGCCAGCGAAAGATCCCGCTGCGTCGCCATCGGCTTGGTCGGCACGATCTCGAGCTTGCCCGGCTTGCCCATCGAGTGGAACTGAAGGGCTTCCTGATCGGTGAAGGTCGGGCGCGGGCGTTTGGCCATGTCGGTGATCCTTGGGCGATGCTGTCGCGGGGGCGCCCGGCGCGGGTTCTGTGCGGTGAGGAGCCGCAACCTAAAGAGAGCGTCGGCTCTGCGAAAGCCCCGATTTTCTCCACCATGGAAAAGCTGCCTCGCTGAAGCCGCCCTGCTGCGCCGGCCGGGACCCTTTCCTGTTCACACCGGGGCCGGGCGGGATGAAAAACTGCGGCGAGTGGGCTAAGCATGCCGGATGTTCGACCCCTCTGCCCGCGCCGCGCCCGACGCCAGCCTCAAGGCGACGCCGTCCATGGCGCAGTATCTGGAGATCAAGGCAGTCAATCCCGACAGCCTCCTGTTCTACCGCATGGGTGATTTCTACGAGCTGTTCTTCACCGATGCCGAAATTGCCTCCCGCGCCCTGGGCATCGTGCTCACGAAGCGCGGACGCCATGGCGGCGAGGACATTCCCATGTGCGGCGTGCCTGTGTTGCGCGCCGATGACTATCTCCAGCGGCTGATCGGGCTGGGACACCGCGTCGCGGTGTGCGAACAGCTCGAGGACCCGGCCGAGGCGCGCAAGCGCGGTTCCAAGGCAGTCGTGCGCCGCGATGTGGTGCGGCTCGTCACCCCAGGCACGGTGACCGAGGAAAACCTCCTCGATCCCTCCCGCGCCAGCCTGCTCGTGGCTCTGGCGCGGCGCCGGCAATCGGACGAGAGCTGGAGCTACGGGCTCGCTGCGGTCGACATCTCGACCGGGCGCTTCACCGTGACCGAGTGCGCGGAGGCCGGGCTGGCGGTAGAGCTTGCGCGCCTGGAGCCGCGCGAGATCGTGCTGCCCGAGGCCCTGCATCACGAGCCGGCGCTGGAGCCGCTGTGGCAGGGCGCCCGCGCGGCGCTCACGCCCTTCGCGCAGGGCGGCCTCGACGCGGCCTCCGCGGAGCGGCGGCTCAAGGATTACTTCGGCGTCGCCACCCTCGATGCCTTCGGCGCCTTCAGCCGGATCGAGATCGCGGCCGCCGCCATGGCGCTTGCCTATGTCGAGCGCACGCAGCGCGGCGCGCGCGCGCCGCTTTCGCCGCCGCGCCGGGAAGCCGCTGACGGCGCCATGCGCATCGATGCGGCCACCCGCGCCAACCTCGAACTCAGCCGCACCCTTGGCGGCGAGCGCCAGGGCAGCGTCATCCACGCCATCGACCGCACGCTCACGCCCGGAGGCGCGCGGCTGCTGGCGGAGCGCCTTGCCGCGCCGCTCACCGATCTGGCCGCCATCCGGGCGCGGCACGACAGCGTGGCGGCACTGGTGGCGGAAGGCCAGCTGCGTGACAGGCTGCGCGCCGTGCTCGCGCGCGTGCCGGACATCGAGCGCGCCTTCGGCCGCCTGTCGCTGGATCGCGGCGGTCCGCGCGATCTCATCGCGCTCGCCGAAGGTCTGGAGGCTTCCGCCGGGGCTGCCGCGCAGCTCCTCGACCTTCTCGACCTGCCCGGAGAGCTGGCGGCCGCCGCGGGGCAGCTTTCCGGCGTCGATCCGGCCCTGCCTGCGAGCCTCAAGGCCGCGCTGGGCGATTCGATGCCGCTGATGGCGCGGGATGGCGGCTTCGTCCGCGAGGGCCACCGCGCCGATCTCGACGAATTGCGCGCCTTGCAGACTGACAGCCGCCGCGTCATCGCTGCCCTTCAGGCCCGCTACGCCTCCGAAACGGGCGTGCGCGCGCTGCGCATCAAGCACAACAACGTGCTGGGCTATTTCATCGAGGTTCCGCAGGCGGCCGGGGACGCCTTCGTGAAGGATCCCTGGCGCGCCACCTTCGTGCATCGCCAGACCATGGCTGGCTGCATGCGGTTCAGCTCGGTCGAGCTTGGCGAACTGCAGGACAAGATCGCTTCGGCTGCGGACCGCGCATTGCGGCTCGAACTGGCCTTGTTCGCCGAGATGCGCGTGGCCGTGCTCGCCGCGGGCGAGACGATCAGGGCGGCGGCGTCGGCGCTGGCGCTGATCGACGTCACCGCGGCGCTTGCCGAGCTTGCGGCCGAACAGGGCTGGAGCCGCCCGACGATGGAGGCATCGGGCGCGCTTGCGGTGAGCGCAGGGCGCCACCCTGTGGTCGAGGCCGCCCTCAAGCGCGAGGGCAAGGCCTTCATCGCCAATGATGGCGACCTCACCGGCGAGGCTGGCGGTCGCATCATGCTTCTGACCGGCCCCAACATGGCCGGCAAGTCGACCTTCCTGCGCCAGATGGCGCTGATCGTCGTGCTGGCGCAGATGGGCGCCTTCGTGCCGGCCTCGGCCGCGCGGATCGGCATCGTTGACCGGCTCTTCAGCCGTGTCGGCGCTGCTGATGATCTGGCGCGTGGCCGCTCCACCTTCATGGTCGAGATGGTGGAGACCGCAGCCATCCTCAATCAGGCCGGCCCGCGGGCGCTGGTCATCCTCGACGAGATCGGGCGCGGCACGGCAACCTTCGACGGGCTATCGATTGCCTGGGCCGCGCTCGAGCACCTGCACGAGGTCAATCGCTGCCGGGCGATCTTCGCCACCCATTTCCACGAGCTGACGAAGCTGGCCGACACCTGGCCGCGCATCGTCAACGCCACCGCCCGCGTCACCGAATGGAACGGCGATGTGGTCTTTCTGCATGAGATCGTGCCGGGCGCCGCCGATCGCTCCTATGGCATCCAGGTGGCGAAGATCGCCGGCCTGCCCCCAGCCGTGGTGGAGCGCGCGCGGCTCCTGCTGGCCGAACTCGAGAAGTCGGAGCGCGAGCGGCCCAGGGCGGCGGCGCTTGACGAGATGCCGCTCTTCGTGGCGTCAGTCCGGCAGGCCCGCGCGGCCACGGCCGCGGCCGCGGCCGCGCCGGCCGATGCGCTGCGCGAGACGCTGGCCGAGATCGATCCGGACGAGTTTACGCCGAAGCAGGCGCTCGAAGCGCTCTACCGGCTCAAGGCCGCCGCACGAGGCTAGACCGCCCGAAGCTGGCCTGCCCCTTGCGGCTCCTTGACCTTGCCTTGCAGGCCGAACCGCCCGAATGCGCCGCTTCGCCTGCCTTGACGGCACGCCGCGTCTGCGCCACCCCTCAGCCATGACCAGCCAACGGGCCTCACGCACAGGGAGCGCCGCACGCATCGCGGCGGCGCTGGCCTGCGTCATGACGTTGGCGGACTTCGGGGCCGGGCTTGCGTGGGCGCAAGGAGCACAGCAACGCCCGCCTGAGGCCGCGCCCTCGGGCTCGGCCCGCGAGGCCGTGGTGATTCCCTTCCATGGCGATCCGCGCGTCAGGGTCGAGCGGCCTGATGGGCCCATTCCGCGCAACCTGCGCGTGATCACCGACGACGAGTTCCCGCCGCTGCATTTCGCCGACCCGGACGGCCAGCCGGTCGGCTTTTCGGTCGATCTCATGCGCGCGGTCTGCGAGCGCCTTGCGGTAAACTGCACCATCCAGACGCGCCGCTTCGACATGTTGCTGCAGACGCTCGCCGAGGGTCAGGCCGACATCGTCGCCGCCGCGATTCCGGTCACGGCACAGCTCAAGGCGCGTTTCCACGTCAGCCGCGTCTATCACCGTTTCCCCGCGCGCTTTGTCGGGGCTGCCGGCTTTGATGCGGCCCGCATCAAGGCCGGCCTGCCGGCCGTGAGGGTGGCGGTGCCGCGCGAGACGGCCCATGCCGCCTATCTCGCCCAGCATTTCCCGCGCACCGAGCGCATCGAGACGCTGGATTTCGAGGCCGCGCTTCGGCTGCTCGAACGCGGCGAGGCGGATCTCGCTTTCGGCGACGGACAGGCTGGCGCCATCTGGCTGGGCGCGCGCGGCCTGCGCGGCTTCCGCTTCCAGGGCGGGCCCTATTTCAGCGTCCGGCATTTCGGCGAGGGTGTGGGCTTCGTGCTGCGGCCAGACGAGCCCTTGCTCAAGCGCTCCGTGGACCATGCGCTCCAGACGCTGTGGGATGACGGCACCTACGCGCGGCTCTTCCTGCGTTATTTTCCCGTGAGCGCGTTCTGAACGCCGCGATGTTGACGCGGGCCCGCCGCTTCGCCACAACCGCCGGCCTGTCGAACCCTTCTGGCCCAACTCCTGCGGAACCGCGATGAACCCCTCCGACCCCGCCTTGCTCGACGCTGCGCGCGCCTCATCCGCCTGGCCTTTCGAGGAAGCCCGCAAGCTGGTGAAGCGGCTGGAGCGCAGCGGCAAGGGCGAGGCCTTGTTCGAGACGGGCTATGGCCCTTCCGGCCTGCCGCACATCGGCACCTTCGGCGAGGTGATGCGCACGACCATGGTGCGCAAGGCCTTCGAGGTGCTGACCGAAGGGCGCATCCCGACACGGCTTCTGGTGTTCTCCGACGACATGGACGGGATGCGCAAGGTTCCGGACAATGTGCCCGACCCTGCAGCGCTGGCCGCGCACCTGCAAAAGCCGCTGACCGACGTGCCCAACCCGTTCGCGGGGCCGGAGCCCACCTTCGGACGGCACAACAACGCCATGCTGCGCCGCTTTCTCGACCATTTCGGCTTCGACTACGAGTTCGCGAGCGCCACCGACTATTACCGCTCGGGCCGGTTCGACGCCGTGCTGCGGCGGGCGGCGGAACGCTATGACGACATCATGGCCGTGATGCTGCCCACGCTCGGCCCGGAGCGGCAGGCGACCTATAGCCCCTTCCTGCCGATCTCGCCGGGCACGGGCCGCGTGCTCTACGTGCCCATGAAAGAGGTCGACGCCCGCAACGGCGTCATCACCTTCGCCGATGAGGATGGCCGCGACGTGACGCTCCCCGTCACCGGTGGGCAGGTGAAGCTGCAGTGGAAGCCCGATTTCGGCATGCGCTGGGCTGCGCTCGACGTGGATTTCGAGATGTTCGGCAAGGATCACCAGACCAATGCCGGCATCTACGACCGCATCTGCGCCATACTGGGCGGCGTCCCGCCCGAGCATTACGTCTATGAGCTCTTCCTCGACGAGAACGGCCAGAAGATCTCCAAGTCCAGGGGCAACGGCCTGACCATCGACGAGTGGCTGACCTACGGCCCGCGCGAGAGCCTGTCTCTGTTCATGTATGCCAAGCCGCGCGAGGCGAAGCGGCTGTATTTCGATGTCATCCCCCGCGCGGTCGATGATTACCAGCAGTTCCTCGGGGGCTACGAGAAGCAGGACTGGAAGAACCGTCTGGGCAACCCGGTCTGGCACATCCATGGCGGCAAGCCGCCCGCGCCGGAGCTGGTCGCGCAGGGCGGGCAGGGCAAGGCCGCCGCCAACGCCCCGCGCACGACCGTCACCTTCGGGCTGTTGCTCAATCTGGTCGGCGTCGCCAACAGCGAGGACAAGGCCGTGCTCTGGGCCTTCCTGCAGCGTTATGCGCCCGGCGTGTCGCCGCAGACCCATCCCGGGCTGGATGCGCTGGTGGGCCACGCAATCACCTATTTCCGGGATTTCGTGAAGCCGGCGAAGCGTCATCGCGCTGCCGACGCAGTGGAGTCCGAGGCCTTCGCGCGGCTGGACGCGGCGCTCGCCGCCCTGCCGGCCGATGCCACGCCGGAAGCCATCCAGGATGCGGCGCTCGACATCGCGCGCACCGTGCCGCGCTACCAGAACCTGGAGGCGAAGGGCGCGACGCCGGAACGGCCCGCCGTCACGGGCGAATGGTGGAAGGCGGTCTATCAGGTCATCTTCGGCGAGGACCAGGGTCCACGCTTCGGCTCCTTCACCGCCATCTACGGCATCGCCAACACCCGCGCCCTGATCGGCAAGGCGCTCAGCGGCGCGCTCATCGCCGAGCACGAGCGGTTCATGAAAGGTCGGGCGATCGACAGCGGGCGGTAGCCAGGCACGCAGTCGGGGACGCAGGCGCGCCTGTGCTGTGCGGGTCCGCCGTGATGTTCGTCCAACTGCTCTCGGGCGTGGCGGTGCGCTCGACGTCTTCGTCCAGCGCGGCGGCCTGGACAGCAAGATGGTGGTGGCGGCATCTCGCAGCTGCTCGAGCCCTGATCACTGGCTGGCCCAGATCACCCGCGCGATGAAGGACACGTCCGAGAGCTGCAACACCCGATCAGGATGATCGGGGTTGAGCGAGGCCAGCTCCACGGTCTTCAGCGTCTTGCGCTTGAGCTCCTTGGCCATCACCTCGCCATCGACCGTGCGCACCACCACCCGGTCGCCCCGGCGCACCGGCGCGGCGGGCGAGACGATGATGGTGTCGCCATCCCTGTAAAGCGGCATCATCGATTCGCCGTTGATTTCCAGCGCATAGACCCGCTCATCCGAAATGTCCGGGAAGGCGACTTCATCCCAGCCATTGCCCGATGGCAGCCCGCTATCGTCGAAGAAACCACCGGCGCCGGCCTGCGCGAAGCCGATCAGCGGAATGGTGCGCTGCCTGACGTGCTGCCGGCCGAGATTGGCCACCAGCGAAATGAACTCGTCGAGATTGGCGCCTGTGGCGACGAGGATCTTGGCCAGCGACTCGGTGGACGGCCAGCGCTCACGGCCATCCGAGCCAATCCGCTTGGATCGGTTGAAGGTCGTGGCGTCGAGGCCTGCGCGCTTGGCGAGGCCGGAGGGCGTCATCTGGTAACGTTCCGCGAGCGCGTCGATCGCGCCCCAGATCTGGTCGTGTGACAACATGCCTCATGCTCCGGGGACAAAGGTCATCCTTGCCTATCCTAGCATAGGAATTTAGCCCTTGGAACAGACAGCATGCCTATTCTATGCCGGCACGATGAAGGAGATGTTGAACCGCATCCCCTCCGGCGTTAAGCCACGCCAAAGCGGGGCAAGACGGCATGGCGCTGATCTACAAGATTCATCCGGGCGCCGACTGGACCCTGGCGGAGAAGTCGGGCCTGTTCGAGGGCGCGGCGGTGGACCTCGCCGACGGCTTCATCCATTTCTCCACCGGGGCGCAGGTGCGCGAGACGGCGGCCCGGCATTTCGCCGGACACGCCTGCCTCGTGCTGGTCGCGGTCGAGGCCGAGGCGCTGGGCCCGGCCCTGCGCTGGGAGCCCTCACGGGGGGGCGCTCTCTTCCCCCATCTTTACGGGCCGCTCCAGCTCGCTGCCGTGCGCTGGGTCGCGCCCATCGCTCTCGGCCCTGACGGCGCCCATGTCTTTGCCCGGGATGTGCGCTGATGGCCGTCCTGTTCGATCTGGCCCGGCCGCTGCTTCACGCGCTTGATCCGGAAACCGCGCACAAGCTCACCGTGGCGGCCCTCGCGGCCGCCCCGCGACGCGCGCCGCCCGCCGACGATCCGCGCCTCGCGGTCGAGGCCTTCGGGCTGCGCTTCCCCAACCCTGTCGGCATCGCCGCCGGCTTCGACAAGCATGCCGAGGCGGTGGACGGGGTTATGGGCCTGGGCGTCGGCTTCGCCGAGGTTGGCGGCGTCACGCTCCTGCCGCAGCCTGGCAATCCTCGACCGCGCGTCTTCAGGCTCGTGGAGGATGGCGCGGTCATCAACCGCTATGGCCTCAACAGCGTCGGCGCCGATGTCGTCGCTTCGCGTCTGGCGGCACGTCGGGCGCGGGGGGGAATCGTGGGCGTCAACCTCGGCGCCAACAAGGATTCGACCGACCGCGCGGGCGATTACGCCACCCTTGCCGCAAAGCTGGCGCGCCACTGCGATTTCCTGACGGTCAACGTCTCATCGCCCAACACGCCGGGCCTGCGCGACCTTCAGGCGGAGGCGCAGCTCGACGACCTCATCGCCCGCACGGTGGAGGCCCGCAACCAGGCCTGCCGCGGGTCCGGCTCCGCGGCGGTCCTGCTCAAGATCGCGCCTGACCTCTCCGAGGCCGATCTCGACGGCGTCGTGGCGGTCGCGCTGCGGCGCGGCATCGACGGGCTCATCGTGGCGAACACCACCATCGCGCGCCCGCAGAGCCTCGGCAGCGTCCATCGCGGCGAGACAGGCGGGCTTTCGGGGCGGCCCCTTTTCGCCCGTTCCACGCAGGTGCTGGCGCAGGCGGCGCTGCGGCTCGGGGGGGCCATGCCGCTGATCGGGGTGGGCGGCGTCGAGGACTGGCGCGGCGCCCTCGCCAAGATCGAGGCCGGCGCCAGCCTCGTGCAGCTCTACACGGCGATGATCTACAAGGGACCGGGCCTGATCGCCGACATCAAGGCGGGCCTGCTCGCCCATCTGGCAGGCTCGGGCGCCACGCTTCAGGCCCTGACAGGCCGGCGCATGCAGGAGATCGCCGCCGGCGAGGCGGCGATCGATCCGGCCTAGACCCTCACCGGCGGCCGAACAGGCGCAGCAGAAGCCAGACCGGGATCACGATCAGCGCGCCCGCCGCCACCCACTGCGCAACCTCCCGGATCGAATCCGTGCCAAGGTTGAGGATGTAGCTGAAGAAGGCGCCGATGGCCTGGAACAGGCTGCGCGGCGTCAGGCCGAGGAAGGCCATGATCGCGCCCACGATCAGCGACAGGAAGATCAGCTTGACGATGACGCCGAGTGGCGAGCCGCCCAGCGCGCGTTGGAGTTTGGGGTTCGGCATGGTCACCTTCGCGCGATGTCCGGCGCCGACCGCGCCGTGGTCAGGGCGCTGGGGTCAAGCCGCCGTGGTGTGGCTTGCAGCTGCCGCGTCCTGGGGGGGCCACCCCGTCGCGGCGATCTTGGAGGCGAGGATCACGGCCTGCGTCCTGCTGTCAACACCCAGCTTCTGCAGAATGGCCGAGACATGCGCCTTGACGGTGGCTTCGGAGACGCTGAGTTCGTAGGCGATCTGCTTGTTGAGCAGCCCTTCGGACAGCATCATCAGCACGCGCACCTGCTGCGGCGTCAGCGTCATCAGGCGCTTGATGGTTCCGGTGGTTTCGCTGTCCTGCGGACTGCTGAGGTCGATGCCGGCCGGCACCCAGACATTGCCGTCCAGCACGGACTGCACGGCGTCGGCCATGGCCTCGGCCTCCAGCGTCTTGGGCATGAAGCCGGAGGCGCCGAAACCGATGCAGCGCCTCACCACGCTCGGCTCGTCATTCGCCGAGACGACCATCACCGGCAATTGGGGATGATCGGCCCGCAGCACCAGCAGCCCCGAGAAACCCTGCATGCCCGGCATTGTCAGATCGAGGAGGATGAGCTCGACATCCTTGCCCTCCGCCAGCGTCTTGATCACCGCCTCGAACGAGCCTGCCTCCAGCAGGGTCGTGCCGGGCAGCGCGGAGGTCAGCGCCTGTCGCAGCGCGCCCCGGAAAAGCGGATGATCGTCAGCGATCAGGATCGTGGGTCCAACCTCGTTGGGCATGTGCTCCTCCCGTTTTTATTCTTGCTTGATGCGGCTTTTCCACCTGCATCCGCAAGTTAGGCCATGGCAAGGCCGCGATGACAAGTCCGCACCGACCGCACCGTGCTGAACGACCGGAAATCCGGTGCGCCGCCAAAATTCCACGTTCCGCAGATGTTGTTGCGACGCACATAAACACTTAAAACAATTGTATAATTAACGATTTATGAGTCTTTAGTCTGACTATCCGTGATTTGCCTGACGCCTTAGTTTCGCCATGCCGGTTTCAATCGGGCCAAACCCGGTGGCTGGCGGCCGCAGCGTCTGATTTCAGGGCATTTCGATCCTGGGCATGGCTGCATCGGGAGAAACGCAAGATGAGCGAACCAAGCAAGGTTCAGGCGCATTGGGCAGCGACCCAACGCCTGACCTACATCATGATAGGCATTTGGGCCTTCTTTTCCTTCTTCATTCACATGTTCTCGCCTGCTCTGAACGGCATCAAGATCCTCGGCTTCCCGCTGGGTTTCTACATGGCTGCCCAGGGCTCGCTGATCGTATTCGTGGCGCAGCTGTTCTGGTTTGCGGGAGCCCAGGACAAGGTTGACCGCCAGTACGGCATGGCCGAAGACGATTGAGCGAGGAACCGGACATGGCAACCGAAGCAAAAACTGATTTCACCTCCAATCTTGGCCGGGTCTACACCATATACACGGGTGGGTTCCTGGCTTTCGTCATCTTCATAGCGATCCTGGAGCGCGTCGGCGTTCCCAATCACATCCTGGCCTACCTGTTCGTGGCCTTCACGATTGGCGTCTACGCCGCCATCGGCATCCTTTCGCGCACCATGCAGGTCGACGAGTATTACGTCGCCGGCCGCAAGGTTCCCTCCTTCTACAACGGCATGGCGACCGCCGCCGACTGGATGAGCGCCGCCTCGTTCATCGGCATGGCCGGCACGCTCTACCTGCTTGGTTATGACGGCCTCGCCTTCATCCTGGGCTGGACCGGCGGCTATGTGCTGGTGGCCACGCTGATCGCTCCCTACCTGCGCAAGTTCGGCTGCTACACGGTGCCGGACTTCCTGGCCTTCCGCTTCGGCGGCAATGCGGCGCGCATCGCCGGCATCGTCGTGCTGATGAGCTGCTCGTTCACCTATGTGGTCGCGCAGATCGTTGGGACGGGCCTCATCGGCGCGCGTCTGCTGGGCATGTCGTTCGAAGTTGCGGTGTTCGTCGGCCTCGTCGGCATTCTCGTCTGCTCGATGCTCGGCGGGATGCGCGCGGTGACCTGGACCCAGGTTGCCCAGTACATCGTGCTGATCATCGCCTACCTTGTCCCGGTCGTGATCCTCTCGACCCAGAAGTTCGGCATTCCGATCCCGCAGCTCACCTACGGCAACGTTCTCTCCGAGATCCAGGCCAAGGAAGCGGCGCTCGGCGTGGCGGCGACGGCCTCGCACATCGTGCCCTTCGCCCGCTACGACCCCCTGAACTTCTTCGCTCTCGTGCTCTGCCTCATGGTCGGCACGGCCTCGCTGCCCCACGTCCTGATGCGCTACTTCACCACGCCTTCCGTGCGTGAAGCCCGCTCCTCGGTGGCCTGGACGCTGCTGTTCATCTTCATCCTCTACTTCACGGCGCCGGCCTATGCCGCCTTCGCGAAGCTCGAGGTGTTCGAGAACGTCATCGGCAAGCCGCTGGGCCAGCTCCCGAGCTGGGTGTTCACCTATGGCAAGATCCAACTGGTCCAGATCTGCGGCGTCAACGCCGTCGACGTCGCCACGATCACCGCCGCCTGCGGCAAGATCGCTGGCCACACCGGGATCCTCGGTCTCGCCAACTTCTCGATCCAGGCCGACGCGATCGTGATCGCCACGCCTGAAATCGCCGGCCTGCCTTACGTCGTCTCCGGCCTCGTCGCTGCCGGCGGCCTGGCTGCCGCGCTTTCCACCGCTGACGGGCTCCTGCTCGCCATCGCCAACGCCCTGTCCCATGACGTCTACAGCCGCATGATCAACAAGAACGCGCCGGTGGCGAAGAAACTCGTCATCGCCCGCGTCATCCTGGTCATCGTCGCGATCCTCGCCGCCTGGGTGGCGTCGGGTCGTCCGGCGGACATCGTGGCCATGGTCGCCTGGGCCTTCAGCCTCGCCGCAGCGGGTCTGTTCCCGGCGCTCGTCATGGGCATCTGGTCCAAGAACACCACCTCGGCAGCCGCCGTGGCCGGTATCTGGGCCGGGTTCATCACCACGCTCGTCTACCTCGTCGTGACCCGCTACTTCCCGGGCTTCGGCGTGGATGTAATGGGCATGTATTCCAACGTGCACCCGGTCACCCGCGTGCCGTTGGTAGACCTCGCCAAGCTCAAGGCCGAGCAGCCCCAGCTGTTCCAGCAAGGCATGGTTCTGATCAACCATCCCCTGGCCAGCCGCGTCGGCTACTTCAACGTGGCCAACATCTCCGCCGGTCTGTTCGGCATGCCGATCGGCTTCCTGACGATGATCATCGTCTCGAAGTTCACCACGGCGCCGAACAAGGAGATGCAGGACTTCATCGACGACATCCGTCGCCCGCGCGGCGCGGCCGTCATGGTCGAGAAGACCGGCTGAGGTTTGACGGGGCGGCGCGTCCGCCCCGGCCTCCCTGCGAAACAGGAAGGGGCGGCTTGTTCCGCCCCTTCTTTCATTTTAAGCGGGGGCTGCGCTTCGCCCACGCGCCACAAGGACCCAAGCCGTATGACCGACGTCGACAGCCAGGGATTGTTCTGGCTCTACCAGATCCCCAACCTGGCGCTGGCTGCGCTGATGTACACGCTGATGGGGCGCTTCATCCTGTCCCTGTTCTTCCCGCCTGACAGCGACAAGGTGATCTGGACCGTCTTCCGCCAGATCACGCAACCCGCCATCGATGCGGTGCAGATTGTCACCCCCTATGCCGTCCATGAGCGCGTGGTGGTGCTTCTCACCGTGGTCTGGGTCCTGTTCGTGAGGCTCATCGTCTTCGTGAGCTTCGCCTTCATGGGCTGGATGCCGAACATCGTGGGAGCGCCGACGCCATGAGCGACGAACGTGAGAACATGCTGCGCAAGGACGGCATCTTTGTGGGCATCGCGGGCATGTCGCTGCTCAACGGCATGCATTTCTCCGCCTATTTCGATCCGGTCTTCATCCTGCTCAAGCCCTTCGCAGCGGGCTTCTTCATCACCTCGCCGATCCTGCAATTTTACTTCACCTCGCTCTTCCTGTCGGCGCTCACGCTCGCCATCGGCGGCATCCCCGCCGCCATTTACGAGCGCGGCAAGGGCCTGAAAGAGAGCACGCCGTTCTCGCTCTGGATCTGGCTTGGCGGCATCCTCCTCCTCACCGTTCCGACGCTGCTGAACATGACGGCCCGCTCCGTCTGAAGGGAACCTGCGGCCTGTGCCTGCGGTTCACGCAATCGTAAAACACGTGATCTGTATGTGTTGGATGAGCGATGCTAGCCTTCGCTTGCGTCAGCGATTGCAGGAGAGGGCATGGACCGGACACGTCTTTACCACATGGCCAACCTGGCCGTTGCGCGCGCCTGCGGCTTCGCCAGCCTCGCCATCTTCTGCTTCATGATCGGAACGGCGGGCTATCCTGTGATCTCGCTGAAGACCGGCGCGGTCGGCATGATGCTCTGCGCCGCGGTGCTGCTCATCAAGGCGGAGCTTTCGGAGCGCAAGCCCTACAAGCGCACCGAGCTGTGGCTTCTGCTGGATCCCAGCGAGCGCCCCGACACCCGCTTCGCGCAGCAACTGATCGGCGACGCCATGCGCGAGGTCTATCTGCGTTTCACGCGCTATTTTGCGCTCGCGGGTTTCGGCTGCTTCGCGGTCTCCGTGCTGCTGCAACTCCTCATCCAGCTCGACGTGTCCTGAACAGCGCATGGCCGCGAAAGGCAAGCCAGCCTGCCAGCGCCATGTTGCCCACCAGCGGCGTCGCCGCGATCACGCCCAGCGTGATCCAGCGGTTGGGCTCGAAGCGCGCCATGGCGATGATGAAGCCGAACATGCCGAGATAAAGCGCGATCAGCGCCACGATGCCCCACGGGTCCCGGCCCGCATTCGCCATGGTGGCGGCAAGATCGCCCGTCATGAAGGCCCAGAGCTTGGCGAAAGCCAGCAGCGCGATGCCCGCGATCGAGAGCGCCCGCACCATCAGCGTGCGGGCCTGACCAGATCGAGCCCCCGCCAGATGAGCCAGCCGAGCGGCACGACATTGCCCAGGACCGGCATCAGCGCGATGAGGCTCACCGCCACGGCGCGCGACGGCTCGAAGCGCGCGATCACCACCGCGAAGATGAAGAAGCCGAGGTAGAGGTCGACCAGCGTCACCACGCCCCACGGATTGGCGGTGATGGCCGCGACGCTCGGCCAGAACGGCGCCAGCGAGAAGGCCCAGATGATGGAGCCGGTGAGGAGGGCAAGGCCCATGGCGCAAAGAAGTTTCAGCATGTGCTTCATACGCAAGAGCCGCCCTTCAGGTTCACCATGCCGCCCTCACTGCGCTGCCTGCCCGGCCCGCGCCTCGATGCGCTGGAGCATGGCCTCGATCGTGTCCATCCTGTCCGCCTCGCGCGGCGGCTTGTCCCAGCGGATGCGGTTGATGCGCGGAAAGCGCATCGCCACGCCGGATTTGTGGCGGGTCGAGCGCTGGATGCCCTCGAACGCGATCTCCAGCACCAGCCCCGCGCCGGGCTCATGCGTCACCTCCCGCACCGGACCGAAGCGGTTGATGGTGTTCTTCCGCACGAAGCGGTCGAGCTGCGCCAACTCCTCATCGGTGAAGCCGAAATAGGCCTTGCCGACCGGGGTGAGCTCATCGCCGTTCGGGCCGGCGCGCCAGCAGCCGAAGGTGAAATCCGAGTAGAAGGACGAACGTTTGCCGTGCCCGCGCTGGGCATACATCAGCACGCAATCGAGCAAGGCCGGGTCGCGCTTCCACTTGTACCACAGCCCCTTGGGCCGGCCCGGCAGGTAGCTCGAGTCGCGCCGCTTGAGCATCAGCCCCTCGATCGCATCGGCGTCTGCGCCTGCGCCGAGGCGCGCGGGGTCGGCGCGGCCAGCCGCCAGATCTTCCCAGCTTTCGAAGCTCATCTGCACCGAGAGATCCATCCGGCCATTGCCGTGGCGGGCGATGAAGGCCTCGAGCCGCCGCCTGCGCTCCGCCAGAGGCAGCGGGCGGACATCCTCGTCCCCATCGAAAAGCAGGTCATAGGCGCGGATATGGGCCGGAAACTCGGCCAGAAGCCTTGCGCTCACCGCCTTGCGGTTCAGCCTCTGCTGAAGCACGTTGAAGCTCTGCACCCGGCCCTCGCGCAAGATCAGCAATTCGCCGTCGATCGCGCCGTCAAAGGTCACCGCCTCGGCCAGATCCGGAAAGGAGCCGGACATCTCCTCCCCCGTGCGCGAGTAGAGCCGCGTCACGCGCCTTCCTGCCCCGTCGAGCCCCGACGCGGCCTGTATGCGTACGCCGTCCCATTTCCATTCTGCGGTGAAGGCGGACGGCTCCAGCCGGTCGAAATCGTCGTCCTCCAGCGGATGAGCCAGCATGGCGGGCCTGAAGGGCGCGGGATCGGTGGCCTCGGGCCGTGGCCCATGGCCTTCCGCCCAGGCGAAGAGGCTGAGATAGGGCGCCTCAAGCCCGTGCCAGACCTGCTCGACATCATCGGGCTCGAGCGCGCCCAGCGCCGCTACGGCGGTCTTGGCGAGCCTTGCCGAGACCCCGATGCGCAGGCTGCCCGTGATGAGCTTGAGCAGCGCCCATCGCCCTGTCTCGTCGAGCGCATCGAGCCAGTCGGCGACCAGCGCAGGCAGCGCGCGCTTGTCGGCGCTGGCCAGCGTCGCGACGATCTCCGACAGCGCAGGCGCCTGCCTGTTGGGGTCCAGAGGCGGCGCTCCCTCCCTGCGTTCGGTCTTGTCATGCCCGGGGCAGGACAGCGCAGGCGCCGGCCACATCAGGGCCACCGTCTCCGACAGATCGCCCACATAGTCATAGGACAGGGCGAACAGCACCGGATCGCTGCGCTCCATGATCAGGGAGCGGATCAGCCCGGCCCTGGCGTTGGCGAAGGCGAGCTGCCCCGTCATGGCGGCAAGCGCGAAGCCCCGCTCCGGGTCGGCCGTCTGCCGGAAATAGGCGGTGATGAGCGCAAGCCTGGCGTTGCGGCGCGGCTCATGGGCCAGCCGGTCCAGCAGCCAAGCGAAGCTGTTGAGATCGGCGCTCATGGCACCTTCACGGGGGCAGGGCCGGGCGCCGCATCGGGCTCCACCTCGCCCTCGTCGCCATAGCCGGCGAGGCGCAGGGGCCTGGCGCGGATGCCGGCAAGCTCGCACCATCGCACCAGCGCATCCTCCTGCCCATGCGTGACCCACACCTCCGGCGCGCCGACATCGCGGATGGTGGCGCACAGATCGTCCCAATCGGCATGGTCCGACACGATGAGCGGCAGCTCCACGCCCTTCTGCCGGGCGCGCGCACGAATCCGCATCCAGCCTGACGCGAAGGCCGTGACCGGATCGGGCAGGTGCCGCGCCCAGAGATCCTGGATGGCGCTCGGCGGGCATATGACGATCTCGCCCTTCAGCGTCTTGCGCTCCGCGGCGACGACCTTGCGGATCTCGCCCATGGCGACGCCGGAAGCCTCGTAAAAGCCCATCAGCTTCTCCATGGCCCCGTGCACGTAGATCGGCCGCCGGTAGCCCGCGTCGCGGATGAGGGCCACGAGCCGCTGCGCCTTGCCCAGCGCATAGGCCCCGATGAGATGGGCGCGCTCCGGAAACAGGGCGAGCGAGGCGAGAAGCTTGTCGACCTCCCCGGCCGTGTCCGGATGGCGGAACACCGGCAGGCCGAAGGTGGCTTCGGTGATGAAGACATCGCAGCGTACCGGCTCGAAGGCCTGGCAGGTCCTGTCAGGGGCGCGCTTGTAGTCGCCGGAGGCCACGATTCGCAGCCCCTGCGCCTCAACGGCGATCTGCGCCGAGCCCAGCACATGCCCGGCCGGATGGAAGGTGAAGCTCACCGGCCCGATGCGCACCGGCTCGCCGAGCCGCGCCACCTGCCGCGTGGCGGTGAAGCCCTCGCCATAGCGCACCGCCATGATGCCGAGCGTCTCATCGGTGGCCAGCACCGCATCATGGCCGGCGCGGGCATGATCGGCATGGCCATGGGTGATCAGCGCCCGGGCCACGGGCCTGACGGGATCGATGTGCACATCCGCAAGGGGGCAATAGAGCCCTGCCGGCGTTGGGGTCAAAAGCTCGTGCGGGCGCATGAATCGTGTATCCTCATCGTGCAGATAGGAACTCCCGGCCTCCACGGAAGGTGCGCACATGGCGCTGAAAGCTGTTCTCCGCAGCACCGGCGACGCCATCGCCGACCGCCGCTTCGCCTATGCCTCGGCCGCCTTCGTTGACGCTGACTGGCAGGCAGCCGCCGATCTGGCTGGCCAGACCATCGAATTGGCGGCTGGCTTCGCCCCCGCCCATGTCATGCTCGGGCGGGCGCAGGCCGCCATGGGCCGCAACGCCGAGGCGATCGCCGCGCTCACGGAAGCCTTGCGCCTCGACCCGGAGGACGAACTTGGCGCGCGCATCGACCTGTCGCGCCTGGGCGCGCTCGCGCCGGACGAAGCCATCAGCGAGGGCTATGTCCGCGCCCTGTTCGACAGCTACGCCGAAGGCTTCGACGCGCATCTCACCGGTGCGCTCGCTTATCGCGGCCCTGCCATCGTCATGGAGGCGCTGCGCAAGGCCTGCGAGGGCCTCGGCCGGCCCGCCGCCTTCCGCCTCGCCATCGATCTGGGCTGCGGCACCGGCCTCATGGCGCGGGCACTGGGTGCGGCCGCGCGGCGCATCGAAGGCGTCGACATTTCGCCGAAGATGATTGCCGTCGCGGCGCGCAGCGGCCTTTACGCCAGCCTCGACGTGGGCGAACTGGTCGATGACCTCGACCGTCGCCAGCCCGCGTCCGCGGACCTGATCGTGGCCGCCGACGTGCTGGTCTACATGGGCGATCTGTTTCCGTTGTTCCGGGAAGCCGCACGCGTGCTGGAGGGCGGCGGGCTCTTCGTCTTCACCACGCAGGCCCATCAGGGCCATGGCCACGACGCGGCCGGCTTCGAGCTTGGCGTCGATGCCCGCTACGCGCACAGCGATGACTATCTGCGCGCCGTAGCCGAGGATTCGGGCCTGTCGATCGCCCATTTCGCCTCGGTCTCGACGCGGCAGGATCGCGGCCTCGACGTGCCGGGCTATGTCATGGTGCTGGCGAAGCCCGCATGACGGGCGACGGCGCCGGAGAACCCGCGCCCGCTTTGCCGGACGCCTTCGCGCGCTGGTTCGCCGCACGTGGCTGGCAGGCGCGCCCCCATCAGCTGGCGCTGATCGCGCAGGCCCGTGCGGGGCGGTCGACCCTGCTCGTCGCGCCGACCGGCGCGGGCAAGACCCTTGCCGGCTTCCTGCCGAGCCTGATCGAATTGTCCGCCGCCAGGGCGGATGGCGCAGGCGAGGAGGGCGCGCTTCACACCCTCTACATCTCGCCGCTCAAGGCGCTGGCGGTGGACATCGCGCGCAATCTGGAGAAGCCCGTCGACGAGATGGGCCTCGACATCCGGATGGAGACACGCACCGGCGACACTTCCGCCGCCAGGCGCGCCCGCCAGATAGAGAGGCCGCCCCACATCCTGCTGACCACGCCCGAGCAGGTCGCGCTGATGATCGCCCATCGCGACGCCCGCGCGCTGTTCGCAGGGCTGCGCCGCATCGTGCTGGACGAGATCCATTCGCTCGTCACCTCCAAGCGCGGCGACCTGCTGTCGCTCGGGCTGGCCCGCCTGCGCAAGCTGGCGCCGCAGGCCAGCGTCGTCGGCCTCTCCGCCACGGTGCGCGAGCCGGAGGCCCTGCAGCGCTACATCGCAAGCGGCGACGTGGCCCGGCCGTTGGCCGATCTTGTCACGGTCAAGGGCGGGGCCGGGGCCAGGCTCAGCATACTGCAGCCGGCCACCCGCCTGCCGCTGGCGGGGCACACCGCGCGCCACGCGCTGGGCGAGATCTATGCCGCCATCAAGGCGCACCGCACCACGCTGGTCTTCGTCAACACGCGCATGCAGGCGGAGTACATGTTCCAGTCTCTCTGGGGCGTGAACGACGACAATCTGCCGATCGGCCTGCATCATGGCTCGCTGGACGCGCAGCAGCGCCGCAAGGTCGAGGCGGCCATGATCGCGGGCAAGCTCAAGGCCATCGTCTGCACCGCTACGCTCGATCTGGGCATCGATTGGGGGGATGTCGATCTCGTCATCAATGTCGGCGCGCCCAAGGGCGCCAGCCGGCTGATCCAGCGCGTGGGCCGCGCCAATCACCGCATGGACGAGCCCTCCAAGGCCTATCTGGTTCCCGCCAACCGTTTCGAGATCCTCGAATGCCACGCCGCTCTGGAGGCCGTGGCCGAAGCGGCGCAGGACACGCCCGATGCGAGGGAAGGCGCGCTCGACGTGCTGGCGCAGCATCTGCTGGGCCTCGCCTGCGCCGAGCCTTTCGCGGCTGACGAGGCCTATGCCGAGATCGTCTCCGCCTCGCCCTATGCCGCGCTCCCGCGCGAGGCCTTCGACGCTGCGCTCAACTTCGTCGCGACGGGCGGCTATGCGCTGAAATCCTATGAGCGCTTCGCCAGGATCGTGCGCGGCAAGGACGGGCTGTGGCGCGTGGCCCATGCCCGCGTGGCGCAGCAATACCGGATGAACATCGGCACCATCATCGAATCCCCGTCGCTGAGGGTCAGGCTCTCGCGGTCCCGCAAGGCCGGCGGCAAGGCGCTCAACGCCTTTGGCGGCAAGGTGCTGGGCGAGATCGAGGAATACTTCGCCGAAAGCATGCTGCCAGGCGACACCTTTGTCTTCGGCGGCGAGGTTCTGCGCTTCGAGGGCATTTCCGGCAATGAGGTCGTGGCCTCGCGCACGCCCTCCGGCACGGACCCGAAGTTCCCGTCCTACGCGGGCGGCAGGTTTCCGCTCTCGACCTTCCTTGCGGCCCGCGTCAGGCGCATGCTCGCCACTCCGGCCGCGTGGCCGCTTCTGCCCGCGCAGGTGGGCGACTGGCTCGGCCTTCAGGCCCGCAAGTCCCTGCTGCCGCAGCCATCCGAGATGCTGGTCGAAACCTTCCCGCGCGGAGGCCGGCACTATCTCATCGCCTACCCTTTCGAGGGCCGGCTTGCCCATCAGACGCTCGCCATGCTGCTGACCCGCCGGCTGGAGCGCCTCAAGCTCGGTCCGCTTGGCTTCGTGTGCAATGATTATGGCCTGTGCGTCTGGGGCCTGTGCGATCTCTCGGCCGCCATTCGCGCCGGCCTGCTCGATCTGGGCGGCCTGTTCGATCCCGACATGCTGGGGGACGACCTCGAGGCCTGGCTCGATGAATCCGCGATGATGAAGCGCACCTTCCGCTACTGCGCCGTGATCGCCGGCCTCATCGAGCGGCGCTTCCCCGGACAGGAGAAGACCGGACGGCAGGTCACCATGTCCACCGATCTGGTCTATGACGTGCTGCGTCGGCACGAGCCGGGCCATCTGCTGCTGCGCGCGGCCCGCGCCGACGCAGCGACCGGCCTGCTCGACATCCAGCGGCTCGGCCAATGCCTGAACCGCATCAGGGGCCAGATCGTGCACAAGCCTCTCGATCATGTGTCCCCGCTCGGGGTCTCGGTGATGTTGGAGATCGGACGCGAAGCAGTCTATGGCGACAGCGCTGACGCGATCCTCGCGGAGGCGGAAGCCCTGATGATGCAGGAGGCGGCGGCGTGACGGCGATCAGCGCGAAGGTAGACGGCGCATGCCGCGCCATCCCGGTCGGCGCGCTCGAGGCTGTGCCCCACTGCACCGGCGCGCTCTGGCTGCCATCCGAGCGCGCCCTCCTGATGTCCGACCTGCACCTTGAGAAGGGCTCGTGCTATGCGGCGCGCGGCATCTTCCTGCCGCCTTACGACACGCGCGCCACGCTTGCAGCCTGCGCCCTCGCCATCGCGGCCTTCGAGCCCGGCCTTGTGGTGTGCATGGGCGACAGCTTCCATGACAGGGCAGGCGCGGCGCGGCTCGACCCGGACGACGCCATGGCGTTGCGGGCGCTCCAGCGCGGCCGCGACTGGCTCTGGCTGCTGGGCAACCATGACCCCGATGCAGCGCCCGGGCTCGATGGCGATGTCGCCGCCATGCATAGCCTTGGCGGCGTCTGCCTTCGGCACGAGCCGTGCGCCATCACCGCCGGCGCGCAGATCGCGGGGCATCTTCACCCGGCCGCGCGCATCAGGCTCAGGGGCCGCACGCTTCGGCGTCGCTGCTTCATCTCCGATGGCGAGCGGGTGGTCATGCCGGCCATGGGCGCCTTCACCGGCGGGCTCAACGTGCGCGACGCCGCTTTCCGTCCGCTCTATGGCTGTGGGGCCGATGTCTGGATGCTGGGTGAAGGCCGCGTCTACGGCATCAGCCGCTCGCTGCTGCTGGCCGACTGAGCGCACTCAGCCGCCGGCTATGGCCGCCAGCATCAGGCAGGCAGCCGCAATCCCCGACAGCGCCAGCCTGAGCCGGCCATACCATTCAGGCACGATGATCCGGCAGGCGAGACCGTAGTCGAGCAGGCCCAGCGCGACATGCGCCGCAACCAGCCACCACAGGTCTGCCGGTGAGGACTGGAACCAGGCGAACCAGCCGATCAGCGCCGGGATCACGGAAATGATGAAGTCCCGGTCCGCCTTGGAGCCGCCTTCCTCGCTTTCCTTGATGGCGAGGCCCCAGCGAACCCCGCCCAGGAAGGACAGGATCGCGACGCCGTAGCCCACGAGCCCGACCCGCATGCTGTCGGCATCCTCGAACAGCGGCAAGGTCACGCCGATGGCGAGGCCGAAGCTCAGGCCCAGAAAGGGCAGGAGGCCGAGCGCGCCCAGAAGCAGCGGAACCTTTGGCGGGGAGGCGGAGGCTGACATGATGACCCGGTCTGGCAGGAGAGGCAGGAAAGAGGCAAATGAGACAAGGTGAGGGCGACGGGTCCAGCCCGAAGGCCAGCCTCCCGGCTGGCATGAACCTCACATAGCGCAACCTGCCGCCAGCACAACCGCCAGCGGCGCGCCCTGTCCTCGCATCAGTCGCGCCGGAAGATGATCGTGGCGAGCCAGCCGAAGAAGATCGCGGTCAGCGCCGTCATCAGGCCGTAGACGAGCGCCCAGTTGCGGGCGAGCCAGGCCACGCGCTGTTCGAAGCCGATCTGCACCACCTCGAAGCTGGTCTGCTGCCGCGCCAGCGGAACCTGCCCCGAGAACAGCTCGATCACGACCTCGTATTCCCCGGTCGGCGCGCTGGCCGGCAGTTCCACCGCGGCCCGGAACAGGCTCGGCGTCAGGAAGGTCACGCCGCGCTCGACTTCCTGATAGAGCCGATCCTCGGCCTTGAGGCGGATCAGCGCATTCACGAAGCGCGCTTCGTCATCATCATGCGAAAGCGCGCTGGCAGGGGTGACGAGCCGGTTGCGGAGCCCGAACCGGAGCCGCCGCGCATCCTCCTCGCTGCCCATCTCGGCGATGGTGCGCGTGGTGTAAGTCGCCAGGAAGGCCGGCGCCTCCACGAAGCGCCTTTGCTGGTTATTGAGCCAGAGCGGCCCTCGCCGTGCCTTTTCGCGCACCAGCAGGTGCCTGCGTGGCCCGAGCACGGTGACCACCACATCATAAGGATCGGCCCGCGCCACGGTGCGGCCATCGCGTTCCACCGAGCCGAATACGGCGATCTGCGCGCCGGTGTAGTTCGAGCTGATCAGCACCCGGTGGGTCGAGAGCGACGCGATCAGCGTCTCTGCCCGCGCCGGGACGAGGCCTGGCCCTAGGCTGAGCGCGAGCGCGGCCAGCGCCCGCCGCAAGCACCAGCCGAGGGCGCGCGCGCTGCCCATCAGCGCTGCCCCTGCACGGAAATCGAGTAAAGCTCCTCCGGCTGAACCAGAGCTTCCGAGCCAAAGCGGATACCCACCGCCAGCAGCAGCAGCGCGAGCAGCAGCCTGAAGATCTCGCCCTTGAGGTTGCGCCCCGCACGCGCCCCGAACTGCGCCCCGATCACGCCGCCCACGATCAGAAGGATAGCGAGAATGATGTCGACCGACTGGTTTGTGGCGGCATGAAACAGCGTCGCTGCCGTCATGGTGATGAGGATCTGGAACAGCGAGGTGCCCACAACTACGGCGGTCGGGACGCGGAACAGGTAAAGCAGCGCCGGAACCATGATGAAGCCGCCGCCAATGCCCAGTATCGCCCCGATGAAGCCGACAAGAGCCGCGAATCCGAGGATCGGGATGGCGCTGGCGTAGAGGCGCGAGCGGTGAAAGCGCACGCGCCATGGCCATTTCAGCCAGGCGGGGTGCTGCCCGGCCCGCAGCAGCTTGGCCGGCGCGCCTGCCCGGGCCCGCAGCATGACCTTCAGGCTCTCGAACAGCATCAGCCCGCCGATCGCCGTGAACAGGGTGAGGTACGAGATCGTGATCACCGCATCGAGCTGGCCCGCCCGCCTGATGGCGTTGAAGGCCAGGACCCCGAGCGCCGTGCCGAACAAGCCCCCCGCCACCAGGAACCCGCCCAGCTTGAAATCAAGCTGCCGTCGCCGCCAGTAGGAGAGCGCGCCCGTCATCGAGGACGCGGCGATCTGCGCGGTTTCCGTGGCGACCGCCACGGCCGGCGGAATGCCGAGGAAGATCAGCAGCGGCGTCATGAGGAAGCCCCCGCCGATCCCAAACATGCCAGAGATGAACCCCACCGCAGCGCTCATGCTCAGGATCAACAGCACGTTGATCGGCATTTCTGCGATGGGCAGGTAGATCTGCATCGGCACGCGGTCCTGCGAGAGGAATGGTCAGCGCCATCCTGACGCATGGTGGATGAACCAATCCCTGCTGCGTGGCGCCGGGCGGCGCAAGCCGCTTCGGGTTGTCAGGCCGCCCCCTGCGGCAGATGGGCTCAGGTGGTGCGCGGCCGCGCGGGGGGCTTCTGGCCAGGCTTGGGTTGGGGGTCCCAGCCCTGCGCGGGCGCCGCCACGTCGTTCGCAACCGGATCGAGCGGCTTGGGCTTCCATTCGAGCGAGGCCGTGCGCCCCGCAGCGAGGTCGACCGGCGTCAGCCGCGCGCCGACTTCATCGCGCTTTTTGGCGGCGTCCTCATCGCCCTGCCGGGCCGCGACGGCAAACCAGGTGTAGGACTGGGAGAGATCCTGTTCGACACCGAGTCCGCGCCCGAGAAGGATGGCGAGATTGAACTGGCTGTCGCGCACCCCGTGCTCCGCGCCCTTGCGGAAGAACTCCGCCGCCGCCGCATAGTCAGGCCGGCCGTCGGCCCCTTCCGCGATCAGGACGGCGAGGTTGTGCATGGCCTTGGCGTTGCCGCGCTCTGCGGCGCGACGATACCAGCTTATCGCGAGCTTGGCGTCGCGCGCCGTGCCGATGCCCTTTTCGTGCATGTTGGCGACGCGGAACTGCGACGGAGCGTGGCCCGCGGCGGCGGCGCGTTCGAACAGGCGCAGCGCCAGCTTCTGGTCCCGCGCCATGCCGACGCCGTCGCTGGCCCGCACCGCCAGCTCATGGACCGCGTTTGCATCGCCCTCAAGCGCCGCGCGGCGCAGTCCGGGCGTGCCGATCGTCGGCGCGAGTTCTCCCAGATTGGTGACCCGTCCGTGCGCCAGCGAGCTGGACGGCGCGGCAAAGCGCGATGCGTCGGGGCCGAGATCGGCCGGCGGCAGCGCGGCCATCTCGACCGGGCGCGCGCTGCCGGTGACATCCGGCCCGCTCGCCGGCGCGGCGCTGACAGCCAGCTCGGGAGGCGGCGACAACATCGAGGTCTGGTCCTTGGGGGGAGCCGGAGCGATGGCGGACGCGGGCGGCGGGCTGGTTGGCTCCGCGGCGCGCGGCTCGGCGCGGCGCTCGGATGCCGGCGCTTCGGCGGCGCCCTGCTGCCGCGCCTCGCGGGTCGGCGGCGCATCCGGCAGCAGCGTGGTCGCGACCTGGCTTGCGCCGATGGCGAGAATGATGGCGGCGAGACCGAGCAGGATGGGCTTGCGCCGCTTCTCGAGCGCCTCTTTCAGGCCCATCGGCAGGCCGAAGCGGCCCTTGGCCTTGGCTTCGGCCTTCTCGCTGCCCTTTATCGCTTCAGCCTCGGCGCTGGCGGCCATGGCGGCCCGCCGTGCGGCGGCGATCAGGCTGGGATTGATGCCATTAGCCGATGGCGGCGCGGCCGGGCCCGCGTCGCTGCGGCCACGCGGGCGGCCGGAGCCGGGCTCCAGCGGCATGTCAGGGAGGCTGTCAGCCGGATCGAACACTGGCTTCCGGGCGAAGGCAGGCCCGATGCGCGGGTCCGCAGCGCGGGCCGGCTCGGTCCTGGCGGCTGTCGCCTCTGCCCGCGCAGCCTGCCCGCGCAGCCTCTGCTGGAGCGGATCCTGGACGCAGCGTGCGCTGCGCGGCGGCGCGCGGCAAATCCTCTGCGACTCGCGCTTCGATGCGCTGGGCGCTTTCAGCGGTGAGGCTGTCGCCTCTGCCCGCGCTCGGCTCGGCGTAGCGCGCAGGAGCGGTGAGGGGTGGGGGTGGGGGTGGGGGTGGGGGTGGGGGTGGATAGGCTTCGAGCTGGCTCGGGGAGAGGAAGCGCGAGCCGCCTGCAGACGGGGCGGGCGAAACCGGTTCGCGCTCGCGCGCCATTTCGTCCTCGAGCTGCGCAAGGCGCTGCACCATCTTTTCAAGCGTGTCATTCACCGCGCCGATCGCGCCGAGGGTGCGCCTGTCGATCGAGAGATGCACATCCTTGAGTCCCGCGAGGTCATCGCGCAGCCCGCTCAGATCCGGCATGGTTGCGTCCGGAGCCGGGGAGCGGGCCATTGCTTCGGCCACGGCGGCGCGCGCCGCGCGGTCGACGGCGCTGGCCGTTTCGTCGCGCAGCCCGCCGAGCGAGCGCATCAGGTCCTGCAAGGTCCGCTCGAGGCCATCGTTGGCGACGGTCGCCGCCGGCTGGATGTCGAGCCGGTCCGCGAGCGCTGCGATCTGACGTTCAAGGCCCTTCAGGCCCTTGGCTTCGGTTTCGGGTCGGGACGTTTCCTCGAGCTTGCGGGCCAGATCGGCGATCATGTCCTCGATCGGCGTGAGGTCCAGCTTCTGGAGGTCCTGCCGGTCGTGGGCTACGGTTTCGGGCCGGGACGATTCCTCGAACTTGCGGGCCAGATCGGCGATCATGTCCTCGATCGGCGTGAGGTCCAGCTTCTGGAGGTCCTGCCGGTCGTGGGCTACGGTTTCGGGCCGGGACGATTCCTCGAGCTTGCGGGCCAGATTGGCGATCATGTCCTCGATCGGCGTGAGGTCCAGCTTCTGGAGGTCCTGCCGGTCGTGGGCTACGGTTTCGGGCCGGGACGATTCCTCGAACTTGCGGGCCAGATTGGCGATCATGTCCTCGATCGGCGCAAGGTCCAGCTTCTGGAGGTCCTGCCGGTCGTGGGCTACGGTTTCGGGCCGGGACGATTCCTCGAACTTGCGGGCCAGATCGGCGATCATGTCCTCGATCGGCGCAAGGTCCAGCTTCTGGAGGTCCTGCTCAGCCGGAGCCTGCGAGCTGGCCAGCGCTTCGATCCGGGCGGCGAGCTTGTCGATCTGCTTTTCGATCCCGGCCGGGCTGCGCTGGGCGAGAGCCTCGATCTGGTCGGACAGCCGGTCCACGCGCTCCATGAGCTGGGCACCGCCCCGTCCGGACATGTCGTCGAGCTTGAGCGCAAGATCCTCGATGCGCCGCGCCAGAGCATCGGATTCCGGCTGAGTGCGCTGGGCAAGCTGGTCCAGCTTGTGCGACAGCAGCGAAAAACTCCTCGCGCTCGCCGTTCCGGCCGGCAGGAACCTGGTTGATCGCCGCCGAGACCGTCTGCATCTGGCGCTCGATCCGCTGCAGCAACCCGTGGCCGATGCCGCTGGCGTCGCGCGTCTCGCGCAACAGCGCTTCGCGCATGTCCTCGATGGCGCGCTCGACCTCGCCAGCCGGATTGGCGCGCCCGATCTCCTCGCGGACCCGACTGATGTCATTGGCAAGCTTGGCGATCTGGCTCGACAGGTTATCGAGGCGCGGTGCCTGGGAAGTCCGGGTCAGCGCGTCCTTGAGGCTTGCGAGCTCCTGCACGGCGGCGGCGATGAGACGGGGTTCATGCGCATGCGCGGCGAGGTCCTCGATGCGGGCCCCAAGGCGCTGGATCTCGGTCTCGACGCGGCCAAAGCGAGTGCTCGGATCCTGCTGCTGCAGCCGCGACAGTTCAGCCTCGATCCGCGCCAGCGGCCGGGCCAGTTCGTCGAGCGGCGCCGGCTCGCGCATGTCGAGGCGCTGGGCGAGCTCGCGGATGCTGTCTTCGAGGCGCGAGGACGCGGGAGCCGAGGCGAGGCCGGCGATCTCGCTGCGCAGCTGTGCGAGATCCGCGCGCAGGTCGTTCATCAGCGGGGTCACGTCGGCGCGGCGTTCGGACATACGGCGCTCGCCATGGGGCAGGCTCACGACGCGGTCCAGATCCTCGCGCAGGTTCTGCATCACTGCGGCGGGCCGTCGGCGGTCAGGTCCGGCCTCCAGCTCGCGCTGTCGGTTCTGGATGTCGGAAATCGCGTGGCTGAGCCCTTCGCGGGAGAGCGTGGGGCGCCGGCCCGAAGGGGGCTGGGCCACCAGGGTCTCCGCCCGGGAGGCTTCGCCCGAGCCGCCTTGCGCCTTGCGCTCCACATCGGAGACGCGGGACGATACGGTCTTGATCGCATCGGCGATCACGCTGGTGGCGCGCTCCTGCCGCTCGGCGGAGGCGCGCTCGGCCGCGGCCATCCGGCTTTCGGCCTTCTCGATCCAATCGACGATGGATTCCAGCGCCGTGGTCGTCTTGGCTTCCGCATCGCGGGTGCGCAGTTCGAGCTGCGCGGCCTGATTGAGCAGGACGTGGAGGTCAGAGCGGCTCTGGCTGCCGGCGCCTGAAGCGTGCCACGTGCCGCGCTCCATGGCCGCGCCCGATCCCGAGCGCGAGAGGCGCTGCAGGCGGCTGCG